>NZ_LT629787.1:2530670-3163337 GCF_900105655.1 Halopseudomonas salegens | reverse complement strand
GTCACTGTAAGCACGCCGCTCCAGCAATCCTGCTTCCACCAAGGCGTTGAGCCTGCGAGTGAGCATGTTGGGCGAGATGTCCAGGCTCCTGGAAAAATCGTCAAATCGACGCAAGCCCTGCAGGGCATCGCGCATGATCAGCAGGCTCCACCACTCGCCAACGCGCTCGAGGCTGAGCGCGATCGGGCATTCAGACGGCAAAAGGGTCTTGCGCTGCATCGGGGTTGTTCTCCACTGCGGAAAATTGTGTACTATGTTACTTTCATAATGATAGTAACTTGGTCTGTCTAGATACTACCAAACAATCAAGGGGGCGAAAGCTGATGACAAAACGTATCGTCGTTACCGGAATGGGCGCGGTCACCCCGCTGGGCTGTGGGGTGGAGCTCGTCTGGGAGCGCTTGCTGGCAGGTGAATCCGGCATTCGTCAGCTCCCGGAAGCACTTATTGGCGACTTGGCTGTGCGCATCGGGGGCCAGGTGCCTGGTGCCGATGAGGATGCTGCAGGTGGATTCGATCCTGATCGTGTGCTCTCACCGAAGGAGCAGCGCAAGGTCGATCGTTTCATCCTTTTCGCCCTGGCGGCTGCGGAACAAGCCCTGGCGCAGGCAAAATGGGCACCGGAATCGGAACGCGAACAGGAGCGGACCGCTACCATTATCGCCACCGGTGTCGGTGGCTTCCCGGCGATTGCTGATGCCGTGAGGACCACGGACAACAAAGGCCCCCGCCGCCTCTCGCCGTTCACGATTCCCTCGTTCCTGTGCAACCTGGCCGCAGGGCAGGTTTCCATCCGTCACCGATTGAAAGGCCCGCTGGGTGCACCGGTGACCGCGTGTGCTGCCGGGGTACAGGCGATTGGCGATGCGGCACGCATGATCCGGGCAGGAGAGGTGGACGTGGCCTTGTGCGGCGGCGCCGAAGCCGCCATTCACCGAGTCAGCCTGGCTGGGTTCGCTGCTGCTCGCGCCCTGGCGAGCAACTTCAATGACACACCGGAACTTGCTTCTCGTCCATTCGACATCGAACGGGACGGCTTTGTCATGGGCGAAGGCGCCGGCTTGCTGGTCATCGAAGAACTTGAACATGCCCTGGCGCGCGGAGCCACACCACTCGCCGAACTGGTCGGCTACGGCACCAGCGCCGATGCCTATCACATTACCTCCGGGCCGGAAGATGGCGACGGTGCCCAGCGCGCGATGAGGCAGGCCATGCAGCAAGGCGGCGTCGAGCCCGGTCAGGTCGGTCACCTCAATGCTCACGCAACATCGACTCCGGTTGGCGACAAGGGCGAGCTGGCTGCCATCAAAGCGATATTTGCCAACGGGCCCTCGCCGGTGATTAGCGCAACCAAATCCTCTATCGGCCATTTGTTGGGCGCAGCGGGCGGGATCGAGGCAATCTTTGCCGTACTCGCGTTACGTGATCAACTCGCTCCGGCAACGCTCAACCTGCACAATGCCGACCCGTTGGCCGACGGTCTGAACATCGCCACAGGCAACCCTCGCGCAATTGAAACTGACCATGCACTGTCCAATGGGTTTGGCTTTGGCGGGGTCAATGCCAGCGTGCTGTTTCGTCGGTGGAAGGGGCAGTGACCATTGAGGGCTGAACTAACCAGTTGGCACGACAGACCTGCCGCTTAGAAGGCGGTAGGTCTTTTAGCGTCTAACGGATTGACCCGTCAGGCTGTACTAGTACACTTTTCGCCTCGGATATCATCTCGCTGAGCGGAATGGTTCGGGTTTGACTGTTGTCGTGCCTTACCGCGCCGAAAGCCCCGCTGAGATAAATCAGGTTTTAAAGAAATATTAATGATGGCTATCTGCAGTTCCGTGTAGGGCAAGGCCTGCAGCTGGACAAACAGTTTTCTAGGTCATTTGGCAATGAGTAAAAAACAAGGCAGACCCATATGCCGTCTTGACCCAGATGCTTCCTTGTTTTCATTGATGGAGTTCACACAATCGAAGAACAGAAATGACGACAGCGGTATTTAGCTTGACGGATACTGCTCGTCTTTGAAAATATGCTGCTTGTTAAGCGCGTATGGAACAATTCGTTGTTTTCTCTGGCTTTCGTAGGGGCACCAATCAGGGAGCAGTTCCTATGTGCGCCGAGGAGTCGCAACGGCGGTTGGAATCGGCCTGTATGATCCCAAATTGGGAGCTGACGGGCGCGTAATCTGCGCTTAACTTTAGAGGCGGTCAGTTCCAATCAAGTCTTACACTTGCGAGCCTCAATTCACACAGAATGCGTAGTGAGCTGTTTCACGGCTTTTAACATACGCTCAGTTACATGGACAAGTAGCTGCTCAAAGCAGCTTAAAAAGGGACGAACTGTGTCA
Organism: Halopseudomonas salegens; assembly: GCF_900105655.1. Lineage (NCBI taxonomy): Bacteria > Pseudomonadati > Pseudomonadota > Gammaproteobacteria > Pseudomonadales > Pseudomonadaceae > Halopseudomonas > Halopseudomonas salegens. The sequence continues at coordinate 3,160,993 of NZ_LT629787.1, read as the reverse complement.
ACACAAAGGAAATTTGAACTCATTGACGGGCACTGGCAACTAGTTGAAATTTGCCAAGAAAGACCCACTCACCATACCAGCCCGCGGGATGTAACTAATAGCTTGTCTCAGTATCTTCCTTTTGATACTGCGAATAGTCAGCGGTTTGATGCCCTAAATTTTTTAGGGATCACGTTACATAATATTCACCTGAAAGCTGGCGATGTCTACGTATTGGAGCGAAGAAAGCGAATCATTTACGAGGTTGGCTGCTCAACGATTATCTTTATGCATATTGATACGTCAAGCCCCTACAACTACCATTTTTTTGTACAGCCAACTCAGTCTTTTCTCTGGGACGTGACTACTGGGGACCTTGCGGAAAGAGTCGTTAATACCGCAGGTCCTATGGTTACCTTGGTGAAGTACGAAATGTACTTTATCTTAGGTTTGCTTTCCACGATCAGTATTCCTGCACTACTGTTGGTTGTCGGAGCTGATTTTACTTTGACCAGTCTTTCTGCAAGAGAGAAGTTCAGAGCGAGTAAAAATCTAGCAAAAGCAATTTCAGACGAAGATCAGGGGATGTCGCGAAATTTTCCAGTTTTGCGTGAGAAATTAAGAGAGTTTGTTATTTCGGAGGCTAATCAAAACGTAGAAAGAACCATCAATGCCCTTCCAAGAACCATCGCTACTGATGAGCAAACTCAAGGCACCCTCGCAGGGACCCTTTTCGGTAAGGCTACAGTAGCTCCAAATGCTTTTACTGGTTGGACCGCCCTGCTGACCGTCCTAACCACAGCGGCAGTTAAATCGGTCACTTTATCTCCCCAGACTTACGGCGTAGAGCTAGATAGAAGGTTTACGCCGGTTGTAGATCGCCTAATAAATATTGACTGGGATAACCCGAGCGAAGTCCGGGATGTTGCACTGGAGGTGGTCGCAATGTTCGAAGATTCACACGTCGAGATAACTCAACAGGAGGCGGTCCAGATTATGAGTGAGATTCTGAGGAATCCAAGGGCCGCGCTAGAGACACTCAAGAATCTGGAAGGTGCTTTCAAAGCGTTTAATCGGGAGATGTCCGGGTGGCGTTGATCAAAGGAATGGTGCCAGGAAATTATCTATTTGCTGCCACGATAAGTTTTACAGCAATCGCTTGTACTTCGGATACGAACTTACAGCGACAGGCACAGGACTTCTGCACGATTCACCTTGCGCAGAGCTGGCAACATATTGAGCCTGGTACGTCGGCAAATACTCTAGCCGAAGAGCGCGACCAACGTATCTCTGAGGCCATCACGTCCTCTTCACTTATGGACGCCATCGAGTGGGCGGAGCGGCAGCCCAAAAGCCAGGCTACGTACCAGCAGCTGCAACAGCGAATTGAGTCCATAACCAACGCGTCATGGGAGTGTCCTGAGTATCTGAGCTTCCATGTGGTTAGTTTTGTCCGCGCTGACGTTGATGATTCCGCTCAGCATACAGTCGAGATCTACGTTAGTGGCAAGCATGACTATTTGTTGGAAGATCAAGCCTACTCGACCATCAGCGCGGAAATGCTTGAATCATCCCTTGAGGGCAACAGTCCTGAGCATTCACAAATTCGCGTCATCTTGAGAGAGGGCGCTACCGATGATGCATTGCCGCCAATATTCAATGCGGCGCAGTCCGCAGGCATCACATCTATTACAGTGGTGAGCGAGTAAGCATTTACGGCACCAATGCCGATGCCTGTCACATTGCCTCAGGGCCGGAAGATGGCGACGGTGCCCGGCGCACGATCGAAACTGACCATGCACTGTCCAATGGGTTTGGCTTTGGCGGGGTCAATGCCAGCGTGCTGTTTCGTCGGTGGAAGGGGCAGTGACCTCTACTTAAAATCACTGCACTTTTTTGCGGCTCCTGATCTCGGGAGCCGCAAACTACTTATCCCATTTTTATATTCATGGTGATTCGGGCGGTGAAGACTGTCTTGCCTTCAGTGTCAGTGACATCGACCGGTACTACCTTGTCGCCTTCCTTGCTCCAGTCGATCCCTTCCCCACTTGCAATGGCCGTCAGGTCTGTTTTTGCTTTAGCGAGATACTCCACTGTCATTCCTTTCGGTATCCACCGCGCACCGTCCGGGATCGAGACATTAGTCATCACGCCTGCTGCCAATTCAGCCGCGTTGCACATGGCAATGGCATGAACGGTCCCAAGGTGATTGGTCACCTCTTTCGCAAAAGGGAACTGAACTGTGCACTGGTTCGGCTCCAGTCCAGAGATCAACGGATTGATAGTGCTGAAATAGGGTGCTGTTTGGCAGGTCATCTTGCTGAACGCCTCAGGACCGGCTGACTGAAACATGCTGAGTATTTGGTTCATAATCACTCCAATTGCATAAACAGAATAATGTTCGGAAACAGAATATTATTCTCTTCGGCGTAATCATGTCAACACTGTGCGTTGCTAGAGGAACGGGGTACCATTCTTTATTTTTTGGAGCGCTGAGATGCCGGTAACGGACTTATTGGAACGGAGCTACCCAGGGCGTCGCGCTGAACTGAAACGAGACATCCTCCGCGCTGCTTTGGGGTGTTTCAACAGCAACGGTATAGAGGCAACTACTATCGAAATGATCCGCCTCGCATGCGATACCAGCGTCGGCGCGATCTACCATCATTTTGGTAACAAAGAAGGCTTGGTTGCTGCTCTGTTCTTCGCTGCAATGAGCGATCAGGCGTCGCTGCGCCTGCGCTATTTTGAAGAAGCGGAAACCACAAAGGATGGCGTGAATGCGCTGGTCTTCAGCTACGTCGACTGGGTTGATAGCCAGCCTGAGTGGGCACGCTATCAGTTCAATGCCGGCTTTGCGGTGTCCAATGGTCCTCATAAAGAAGAACTGGCTGAAAGAAACAGGCTTCGCAATCAGCAAGTACAAGAATGGTTTTTGCGACCGGGAGTAGGAGAACTGCTGACGCGTTTTCCCGATGAGCTGGTCCCGTCTCTCATAATCGGAGCGTCAGAGAGCTATTGCAGGGCTTGGCTTTCCGGCAGGGTGAAACAGAGCCCAAGCGCGCACAGACAAGTACTCGCTGATGCGGCTTGGCGGTCACTGAATGACGTATAAACGCGTCCAGAGACATCCCGCTTCCGATTGACGCGGGCCATCCCGACCAGCGGCCGCTTCTGGCCGAAAGCGATCAATGGTGAATTTCTGATCGCCACGCTGAGCGTCGTATCAGCCGTCCCGGCTTACTAAATGCTGTGGCTGCTCAGGGGGTTGCCAACCGCCGCCGAGCGCCTTGAAAGCGGCAACTGCTGCGCGGGCTGATTCCGTTTGCGCCTGTGCGCGTGTATCGGCAGCCCGCAGCAAGCTTTCATCGGCATTCAAGACTTCGATCAGGCTGACAGCACCTTTCTGGTAGGCCATGAATGACGCATTGCGCGCTTGGTCGAGCGAGTCGACTCCCTTGGCAAGCAGGGTCACCTGCTCCTCGCGTTTGACCAGTTCGGTGAAAGCGTTTTCCACATCCTCGGTGGCGCGCAGCACGGCCAGTCGATAGCGCGCTAGCGTCTCGGCCTCTTGGCCTTTGGCCAGGTCTATCTGTGCGTTGATGCGGCCGAAATCGAACAGACGCCAGCGCAGGCCGAGTACCCCGGCGCGCTGGCTGGCAGCGTTACTGAGCAGGTTGCTGCTGGACACCGAGGTCGCGCTGCCAATCAGCCCGCTCAGGGACAGTTTGGGGTAGTACTCGGCGATGGCGACACCGATGCGTGCGTTGGAGGCGGCCAGTTGGCGTTCGGCCGCTATCAAATCGGGGCGGCGCCTGAGCAGGTCACCCGGCGATCCCGTGGCCACAATCTGCGGTGCAGCTGGTATGGCGACAATCTCGGCCAGTTCCGTCCGATGTGTGCCGGGCGATGTACCCAGCATCACATCCAGTGCGTTCATGGCCGCAATCAGGGCGGTATCAAGAACGGGGACAGACGCCTGAACCTGTGCGAGCGCGCCTTCAGCCTGATTGACCTGGAGTTCGGCGGCCAACCCCTTGCTGTGAAGAAGATTGGCCTTCTCAAGTAGTTCCTGCCGGGTTTGTATCTGCTTGCTTGCAATGTCCAGACGGGCTTGCAGTCCGCGGATGCTGATGTAAACGTCTGCGGTCTGCGCCGCCACAGCCAATCGTATGGCGCTGGCCCCGGCGTCGGTCGCCTGGTACTCGGCCAGCGCTGCTTCGCGTTTACGGCGCAGGCCACCGAACAGGTCCAGTTCCCAGCTCGCACCAAGATTGGCTTCATAGGCGTTGCCGTAGCGGTCGAAATCGGCCGTCGAATTCAGTACTTGTCCCAGTGGCGTTTCAACTGACTGATAGCCCCTGGCCGCTTGACCGCTGATGTTGCCAGAGGGCAGCAAGGCGGCATTCGCCGCCCCGAGTCCTGCACGTGCTTGAGCAACGCGGGCGGTCGCCTGTGCCAGGTCGAGGTTCTGCTCCAGTGCAAGGGTTACAAAGCGGGTCAGGTGCGGGTCGTCGAAACCGGTCCACCAGGCAACGAGGTCGGCATTGGCCTTGGCCTGTCGCTGATCGAGTGCTTCCTGGCCCATGTATTGCTCCGGCATGGGCAGAACTGGGCTGGCGTAATCGGGTCCAACGGCACAGCCTGCCGAAAGGCTGGCGGTAACGAGCATGGCAAGGATATGTTTGGGTGGCATGGGGTTCTTCCGGAACGGGGTATAATAAACAAGTCGAGTGTGACCATAATACAATTTGGTCACACGTTGTCCACTTTTAATATTGGCAGTAGGCATAAAAACCATGAGCAAAACCGACGCAAATTCAGGTCCGGCCCGCGGCCCGGCCGAACACGAAGTGCGTGATCAGATTGTCTCCACAGCGACCGAGCACTTCAGCCGCTATGGCTACGAGAAGACGACTGTTTCCGATCTCGCCAAGTCCGTCGGCTTTTCCAAGGCCTATATCTACAAGTTCTTCGAGTCCAAACAGGCCATTGGCGAAGCGATCTGCGCGAACTGTTTAAGCCAGATCGAGGCCGATGTCAGGGCTGCCGTCAATGAAGCCGAGCACCCGCCGGAGCAGCTACGGCGGATGTTCAAGTCGATTGTAGAGGCTAGCCTCCGTCTGTTTTTTCAGGACCGCAAGCTCTACGAGATTGCCGCATCGGCGGCGACCGAGCGCTGGCAAGCGACGCTGGACTATGAAGCGCGCATCCAGGCGTTGCTGCAAGACATCCTGAAGGCTGGGCGGCAAAGCGGGGACTTTGAGCGCAAGACGCCCCTCGACGAAACAGTGACAGCGATCTACCTGGTGCTGCGGCCTTATCTCAACCCGCTGCTCTTGCAGTATGGCTTTGAATACACCGAAGAAGCCCCCACGAAATTGTCCAGCCTGGTACTGCGAAGCCTGTCGCCGTGATTTGTATCGAGTGACTATTGACTAATATGGTCACTAGATACAAAGTAATAGTCCCGCTCATTTCGTATATGGGACTACCATGCTCAGGCGTCGCTTTGTTCTACCTACCCTTATTTGCGTATTGCCGTTTGCGTTGATCGCGTGCGGCGAGAAGACGCAAACCGATCCACGTACTGAAGCGCCGCTGGTGCGTGCCGCTACTGTGCAACCGGCAACCTCCGTGTCACGTTCCTTCAGCGGAACCGTAGCGGCTCGCGTGCAGAGTGACCTGGGCTTTCGCGTCGCCGGCAAGGTGCTGGAGCGGCTTGTGGATACGGGGCAGAGCGTCAAGCGCGGTCAGCCGCTGATGCGCATTGATCCTGTCGATCTGCAGCTTGCCGCCCATGCGCAGCGCGAAGCGGTCGCCGCTGCGCGAGCAAAGGCGCAGCAAGCGGCCGATGATGAAGCACGCTACCGCGATCTACGTGGCACCGGCGCGATATCAGCGTCGGCCTACGATCAGTTCAAGGCGGCGGCAGATGCTGCCAACGCCCAGCTCCGTGCGGCCCAGGCCCAGGCAGAAGTAGCCGTCAATGCGACCCGTTATGCCGAGTTGCTGGCGGATGCCGATGGCATTGTCATGGACACGCTGGCCGAGCCTGGCCAGGTCGTCAGTGCTGGCCAGGTCGTGGTGCGCCTGGCCCATGCCGGCCCCCGTGAAGCACGTATCCATTTGCCGGAAACGCTGCGGCCGGCGATCGGCTCCACCGCACAGGCCACGCTCTTTGCCAATGAATCGATTAGCGTCCCGGCCAGGCTCCGGCAGCTCTCGGATTCCGCCGATCGACTGACGCGCACCTTTGCTGCGCATTACGTGCTGGAAGGCGAGCTGGCTGACGCGCCCCTGGGTACCACGGTCACCCTGCAGATCCCGGGCGAGCATGTGACCAACGCGCGGGTCCCGGACGAAGAGTCTTCCGCGCAAGGCGGTTTGCAGGTGCCGATCGGAGCCTTGTTCGACACGGGCCAGGGCCCCGGCGTATGGGCCATTCAGGGCGAGCCGGCGCAGGTTCATTGGCATCCGGTCGTGGTTCAGCACCTCAATGATGGGCAAGCACGCATCACCGCTCAGCTCAATCAAGGCGAGCGAGTCGTTGCGCTTGGCGCTCACCTTCTGAGCGAAGGCCAGCAAGTGCGGGTGGCCGGTGAAGCCACGGTCACGGCGGTCGAGGGAGTCCAGCCATGAGCGAAGGGCGTTTCAACCTGTCAGCACTCGCTGTGCGCGAGCGCTCCATCACCCTGTTCCTGGTCTGTTTGATCTCGCTGGCCGGGCTTATCGCCTTCTTCCAGTTGGGGAGGGCGGAGGACCCAGCGTTCACCGTCAAGGTGATGACCATCGTCACCGTCTGGCCCGGTGCCACCGCCGAGGAAATGCAGGATCAGGTCGCCGAGAAAATCGAAAAGCGCCTGCAGGAGCTGCGCTGGTACGACCGCTCCGAGACCTACACCAGACCCGGCCTGGCCTTTACGACATTGACCCTGCTTGACACCACCCCACCGGCACAGGTGCCGGATCAGTTCTATCAGGCGCGTAAAAAAGTCAGCGACGAAACGATGGAGCTTCCGGCTGGCGTAATCGGGCCCATGGTCAACGATGAATACTCGGATGTCACCTTCGCTCTGTTCGCGCTCAAGGCCAAGGGCGAACCGCACCGCTTGCTGGCCCGCGAGGCGGAGAGCCTGCGTCAGCGGCTGTTGCATGTGCCGGGCGTGAAGAAGGTCAATATCCTCGGCGAGCAGCCCGAACGCATCTTTGTCGAACTCTTCCATGAACGCCTGGCGACGCTGGGGATCGGCCCGCAGGAAGTGTTTGCCGCGCTCAATGGACAGAATGCACTGACCCCGGCAGGTTCCATAGAAACCAAGGGGCCGCAGGTGTTTATCCGCCTGGACGGCGCCTTCGACGACTTGCAGAAAATTCGCGACACTCCGGTTGTGGCGCAGGGCCGTACGCTGAAACTGTCGGACATCGCCACAGTCTCGCGCGGCTATGAAGACCCCGCGACGTTCTTGATTCGCAATGGCGGCGAACCTGCCCTGCTGTTGGGCATTATCATGCGCGAGGGCTGGAACGGCCTTGACCTGGGCCAGGCCCTGGACAGCGAGGTGAGCGATATCAACGCCGAACTGCCGCTGGGCATGAGCCTGAGCAAAGTCACGGACCAGGCCGACAACATCAGCGCGGCGGTCGATGAATTCATGGTCAAGTTCTTTGTCGCCTTGCTGGTAGTCATGCTGGTCAGTTTTCTCAGCATGGGCTGGCGCGTGGGCATTGTGGTCGCAGCTGCGGTACCGCTGACCCTGGCGATGGTGTTCATGGTGATGGCCGCGACCGGCAAGAGCTTTGACCGCATCACCCTGGGCTCGCTGATCCTGGCGCTGGGCCTGCTGGTGGACGACGCCATCATCGCCATCGAGATGATGGTGGTGAAGATGGAGGAAGGCTACAGCCGCGTCGCCGCCTCCGCATACGCCTGGAGCCACACCGCTGCGCCGATGTTGTCGGGCACCCTGGTCACGGCCGTCGGCTTTATGCCCAATGGCTTTGCCCGCTCCAGTGCGGGGGAATACACCAGCAACATGTTCTGGATCGTCGGCATTGCCTTGATCGCCTCCTGGCTGGTCGCCGTCGTGTTCACGCCCTACCTGGGCGTCAAGCTGCTGCCTGATTTCAAGACGGTCGAAGGTGGTCACGATGCTATCTACGATACGCCGCGCTACAACCGTTTGCGTCGGCTGTTGGGATGGGTCATCGGCCACAAGTCGCTGGTCGCCGGCTCAGTGGTTGGCTTGTTCGTGGCAGCCATACTCGGCATGGGCCTGGTCAAGAAGCAGTTCTTTCCGATCTCCGACCGGCCCGAAGTACTGGTCGAGGTGCAGATGCCTTACGGCACTTCGATGGCACAAACCAGCGCTGCCGCGGCGACAGTGGAAGCCTGGCTGGCCGAGCAGGAAGAGGCGCGGATCGTCACCGCATACATCGGCCAGGGTGCGCCACGCTTCTATATGGCCATGGGGCCGGAACTGCCTGATCCGTCATTCGCCAAGATCGTGGTGCGTACCGGTGATCAAGACGAGCGCGAAGCGCTGAAACATCGGCTGCGCCAGGCGATTGCCGATGGCTTGGCCGCTGAGGCACGGGTGCGTGTTACCCAACTGGTGTTCGGCCCATATTCGCCGTTCCCGGTTGCTTACCGAGTCGCGGGGCCAGACCCGGACAAGCTGCGTGAAATTGCCGCCGAAGTGCAGCAGGTCATGGTTGCCAGTCCGATGATGCGCACGGTCAACACCGACTGGGGCACGCGTACGCCAACGCTGCACTTCAGCCTGCAGCAGGACCGGTTGCAAGCGGTGGGGCTGAGCTCCAATGCTGTGGCCCAGCAACTGCAGTTCCTGCTCAGCGGCGTGCCCGTCACCAGCGTGCGGGAAGACATTCGCACCGTACAGGTGATGGCGCGTTCGGCTGGAGACACCCGCTTCGATCCGGCCAGGATCATGGATTTCACCCTGGCGGGTGCCAACGGCCAGCGCATCCCGCTGTCGCAGGTCGGCGAGATCGATGTGCGCATGGAGGAACCGGTCATGCGTCGCCGTGACCGCGTGCCGACGATCACCGTACGTGGCGACATAGGCGACGGTCTGCAGCCGCCGGACGTATCGACCGCCATCACCCAGCAGCTGCAACCGATCTTGGATAAGCTGCCGAGCGGCTATCGTATCGAGCAGGCAGGCTCCATTGAGGAGTCAGGCAAGGCGATGGCGGCGATGCGGCCACTGTTCCCGATCATGCTGGCAATCATCCTGCTCATCATCATTTTGCAGGTGCGCTCGATCTCGGCGATGGTCATGGTCTTCCTCACCAGCCCGCTGGGGCTGATCGGGGTGGTGCCGACGCTGATTATTTTTCAGCAGCCATTCGGCATCAATGCGTTGGTTGGTTTGATTGCACTGTCCGGCATCCTGATGCGCAACACGCTGATTCTGATCGGGCAGATCCATCACAACGAGCAGGCCGGGCTGGACCCGTTCCGCGCAGTGGTCGAGGCAACCGTACAGCGTGCCCGACCGGTCATCCTGACCGCATTGGCCGCGATCCTGGCGTTTATTCCGCTCACCTATTCGGTGTTCTGGGGAACGCTTGCCTACACCCTGATCGGAGGCACCCTGGCGGGAACTGTACTGACCCTGGTGTTCCTGCCGGCCATGTATTCCATCTGGTTCCGCATCAAACCTGACAGCGGCAGCCGCTCCCTGGAGACGCAGCCTGCTTAACACCACCTGGAAACCCCATGACCACATCGACTATAGACTGGACCGGCCAGCAGCAAGCCTCACTGCAGCGCTCGATGGCAGGCGGCGGGAAGCAGATCGCCACGGCTGACGCCCGCATCGAAGACGAAGCGGGCAAGCTCTATGCCCATGCAACCACAACCTGTTTTGTCTTCGACGTGCCGACAACCTGAGGGTAGGCCGTGGCAGGAGCCCTGCAGCTAGCGTGGGCGGTTGCCGGCAAGAACAACCGAGGCGGTGTTCGCCGCACCGCCCACACGACTGTTACTGAATGGGCTGGATAAAATACCGGCAGTCACTAGCCAACGCCGCGTTCGAAGGTGTCTGCTTTCGGCCAGGAGCGGCCACTCCAGTTCTTACAAACTCCGGTTAATACCGAGTCGCAACGTAGGGGCCATAAAGCCCATCAGTCTTTGCGGCCAGTTTTATCATCGACCCAACTGAACCGCATGGAGTCTTCAGCCAGTAAGGACGCCTTCATGCGTTTACGTGTGGCCTTGTCGGTTTGTGCGTAAATACGCTTGAGCTCGCTGTCGACGCTCCGCTCATCTGCCCCAAGCATGATTGCTTTGGTGTACCAGTCATGCCCCAACCTGTAGTTACCCAGCTCCATGTGAACGGCACCCAATAGCGTGCATGGCCTGAAATCCTTGGGTGTCAGTTCATAGGCTCGCATGCCCAACTCTACCGCCTGCTTAAACCTGCAGAGATCCCGCATTACACCGCCGCGAGTCGTAAAAAAAGCGGATTTCAGTTTGTGAGAAGTGAGCAAAGACATGTCCGTCCTATCAAGAAGCTGAAGCGCTTCGTCGGGCATGTCGCATTTTCGGTAATGACCACTGCCATTAATTGCATGCCACGGATATTGTGTGCGGTTGAAATCATTGACGCACAGCTCGGCTTGGCATCGATGGTAGCCCCGCTGAACTTGTACAGTGAAGTAGCGCTTGCCGGAACTGGTTAACCACAGGTATTCGTCTACCGACAACGCGGTGCCGTTATCCAGTTTGTCCAGAATTGGTATCAGTTGCTCTGGAAGCTGGTTGGAACTGGCGATGCCATACCTGCCGCACTTTTCCTCGTGTTTCTTTTGGGCAATGTAAGCCGGGTCGTTTTCTTGAGCAATCCTGGCAGCCTCAGCTTGTTTACGGCGGAGTCTGTGCGCGTCGGCTTGTTCAAGGCGAGCTAACTCGGCTGTTTTGTGCGCAGCCTCAGTTGCATCGAAGTCTGAAATATAAGACTCGTAAGTCGCTTGTCCGATGGCCAGTTGATAAATCGGCTGGAACTTGAGCTTGAGGTAATTGAGATATGCAACGGAAAGTGGACGCCCTTGATAGAGTGCATTCAGGATATTGCTGAGCGGCGAAGTTAGCGCTTCAGGCCAGCTCACACGGAAATGCTGAGCAATTTCTCGAGCTGTTGGGATTTTACAATCGGGTTCGCTCATGCGAGTTGAATATGCTGCTTCAGCCAGTTCACGATTCTGTTTGGATTGAGTTTCCCACATGGACTCAGCGGATAGACGTGCCGCAACTGCTGACCCACGCTCTTGATTGTATTGGGCTCTCTGCGTGGCAGCTCGAGAAATATGGTCAGTCTTCCTGGCTTCACGCATGCGCTGCGCCTCAACATGCCTCCTGCGCTCTTGTTCCAAACATTCAGCCTGCTGCACCAGATGTTCTGTTTTGGCTGCTTGCTCATGTGCTACTAAAATCGGATCCAAAGCCGCGATGTAGCTTTCGTAGGACATCTCTCCTGTTGCCAACTTATATAGCTCGGTGAGGTGCTTTTGCTGTAGATAATTCAACGCCACAGAGCTAAGCGGCCGTCCATAAAAGATGCTTTCAAGGATTTTGCTGAGGCGGGTAGCGGGAATGGTCGCACCAGGAATGTAGCTTACACAGAAGTGAAATGCGATGTGGTAACAAGTGGGGTGATTCACTTCCATATGAGTCCGTTTTGGTTTGGGCGATTTGGCTTAGATTTTCGCACAACTTTCCGGGGTTGGCTCGAAGCTGGATCCAACATCCCCAAGACGTGTCGCTTTCGGTCAGTGAATGCCATTCGCGAACGGCTGCTTCTGGCCGAAAGCCGCCGGACGTACAAGGCCCTTTAGCCTGCAGCGAATTTTGCGCGAGAGATTGGGTCATTCGGGTAAAGCTACAGTTGTCGTCTTTTCACCATTTTTCATTCCACGGTCTCAGCGCTACCTCAAAGGCCCACGTCGATCTGTGCTGCCGGTGCAGCTGCAGGTACACCTGCGCAATTTCGTCCGGGTCGGCCATGTTGTCGTCTTGGGTTAGTCCGGCGGCCCAGTGTTTGCGGTTGCCATCGGCTTGCGGGACTCCGATCGCCGCATCAATGATGACCTGGGCGACGTGAATGCCCTCCGGCATCAGCTCACGAGCCATGCTTTGCGCCAATCCGGTTTTTGCCTGACAGGCCATGGCAAAGGCCGCGCTCTTGGCAAACCCCTTCAACGCTGCACTGGCGTTCGTAAACAGGACGGTGCCGCGGTGGCCAGAGTCGGGTAGATCCCGGCCTCGCATCGAACGCACGGCCTGCTGTGCAACATTGAACGCGCTGAGAGCCGAGTTGACCAGGGTATCCAGCAAAAGACTCGAGTCGGCCTCACCCACGCCTTTGCGGAAAATACCGGCAGAGCGACCATCGATATTGTGAATAACCAGCGAAGGGTCTCCCAGGTCGGCTGCCACTGTGGCAAATAGCTGCTCTACCTCTGCGGCATTGCTGGCATCACAGGCATAGCAATGGATGTTCGGGTGTTGCGCCAATTCCAGCAGGACCGGCTTGCTGGCGCTTCTTGCCGCGATGGCAACCTGAAAGCCGTTCGCCGCGAGCAGTCGTGCGCAGCTTGCGCTGATGCCCGGCCCGCCGCCGACGATCAGTGCCACTTCAGTCTGAGCGGGCGAGCTTGCTTCGGTATGTGTACTGAATTTCATTTCTCGGCCTTGGTCTTGGCGGTGCCCAGCATCGCGTGGACGCGTTCATCCGCGCCGGGACCGGGGCGCAACAAGATCCTGTCGCGCGGAACGACCCGGCCAGTCTTCGGGTCGACGAGTGCGAGGCGTACTTCATTTCCGCTGTCGCGATCAACCACCTCGATGGTTGGTGCGCCATAGCCCGAGGCATCCCAGCGATCACCCCATTCCCGCAGGGCGGTAGTGACCTTCCAGAGATCCCGGCCTTTTTCGGTCAGGTGGTATTCATCGCGTGGCGGCCGCTCGTTGTAGCGCGTTCGCTCGACCACACCGTGCTCTTCCAGCAGTTGCAACCGCTTGGATAGCGTTGTCGTCGGGATGCCACAGCTTTTCCTGAAGTCGTCATACCTTGATAGTCCAAGGCCCAGGTCGCGCAGTAATAAAAGAATCCAGCGGTCACCGATGATCTCCAGTGCGCCCGCTACCGAGCAACGCATGCCAGCAAAGGATTTGGTTTTCATTTGACATTCCCTTAGTAACTCTTATGATGAGAGTTACAAGTTCCATCGGCTTTGTCAAGGTGTCGGTCGCCTGAAGAGCAAACGCCCTGGGTTATAGCGCCGTCACTGTAGAGAGAATGCCTGTGAATATGTCATCCGAATCTCCACGAGTCCTGAATGGATCGATTCTCTTCTTGCTGGCGGGGCTGGCAGCGATGGGATCGCTGGCAACCAATGTGATCCTGCCGGTATTCCCGGGCATAAGCCTCAGTCTTGGTGTGGAGCCACGCGATCTTGGGCTGACCTTGAGCAGCTTTTTCATCGCCTTCGCTGTAGGACAGCTTTTCGTCGGGCCGCTGGCCGATCGTTTCGGCCGCAAGCCTTTGGTAGTTGGCGGATTGGTCACCTTCGCTGCCGGCAGCGCGTTGTGTGCGCTCTCCCAAACCCTGGAAGTGCTGATTATAGGGCGCGTTGTTCAGGCGCTGGGCGCCTGTGCTGCCTCCGTGCTGGCCAGGGCGATCGCACGTGACTTGTTTGATGGCGAAGCACTTGCGCGGGCGCTGGCATTGATCATGATTGCCATGGCTGCAGCGCCGGGCTTCTCGCCGCTCGTCGGTACCGGGCTCGGTGCGCTGTTGGGCTGGCGCTTCATCTTCGCCGCTGTTGGTTTGTTTGCCTTGGTGCTCGGTATTTTCTATCTGCGGAGCATGGGCGAAACGCAGCCGAGCGACGCCAAACAGCCCCTGCGACTTCGTACTGTCTTGGCAGGCTATGGCGCGCTGGCCTGTGATCGCCGATTTATCTACCCAGCACTCTCGGTCAGCCTGACGATTGGCATGCTCTATACCTTTTTTGCGACCGCGCCGGCCATCCTGATCAGCGAACTTGGGCTAACCGGGTTGCAGCTTGCGCTGTATTTCGCGGCAACCGTGTTTATCGTCTTTGGCGCCGGTTTCCTCGCACCGCGCCTGGCGCGCAAACTGGGGCAAGCCAGGGCTGTCATGGTCGGCGCGCTAATCGCGCTGTCAGGAAGTCTGGTGATTCTGGCCCTGGCTGCATCCCCGACCTTGTTGTCGATTACCGCTGGCCTGGGGTTGTTCCTGCTCGGCATGGGCTTCCTTAACCCGCTGGGAACGGCGATCACGCTGCAACCCTTCGCGCAAAATGCCGGAATCGCTTCATCGCTTCTGGGTTTTCTGCAGATGGCCTGTGCAGCGATCGGTGCCACAGCGGCGAGCGTTCTGCCATTGCCCCCAACAACCGCTCTGGCAGCCACGATGACGGCTGGCTCGGGGCTGGCGCTGCTTGCCTTCATCCCGGTTATCGTCGGCCTGCCCCGGGCCAGGGTGAGCGCCGCGGTTGCAGCAGATATCAACAACTGATGAGCAAGAGAGTCCAACTATGAACGTCAACGATACCAATCCCGACGCGACCGGGCTGGAACAGCTGCAGGCATTGATTGCTTCCGGCAAGAGCGCACCGATTGGCGAAACGCTGAAGTTTCGTCTTGTCGACATTACTGATGGCCAAGCGGTATTCGAAGCGGAACCGGGCCGGCATGCTTATAACCCGATCGGCACTGTGCACGGCGGCTTCGCGGCAACATTGCTGGACAGCGCCTGCGGCTGCGCAGTGCATTCGAAACTTCGGGCTGATCAAATTTATACCACGCTGGAACTCAAAGTCGCCTATCACCGGGCAATGACAGAAAAGACAGGCACGATAAGAGCCATTGGTTCAGTGATGACGATCGGCCGCCGAACCGCTTACGCAGAAGGTCGGATTGTCGATGCAAATGACCGGTTATTGGCCTCTGCGACCTCGACGCTGCTAGTCATGGAACGCCCCTGAAGCCCGTATTTTCCGTATGGGCTATCGCAGAACACATATACCTGAAACGGGTACAAGCACTCACCGCTTTCTGGCCTTGAGAGCGGTTGAGGGTTCTTGCGGGCTAGTCTGCCCCGGTTAGTTTAGCGACCACTCAGAATCGTTGGTGAGCTCGGGCCCAGGGCAGGTTTGTTCGAACACAGGCAATAGCGGGTCTTCTGGCAGATGGCTATTAATCGAAAGGCCGACTATGCTCTCGATACCTTCAGGCCACTCGGTTCCAAAAAAACAATGAACAAACTTGCAGTTTCGGTGCGGCGCAGCGCCTGTTTGGCTGTTTTGTTACTAGCCTCAGGGCTTTACGGTTGCAAGATCGAGAACGGCGACAAGGAGGCCCCTGCTCAGGAAACCCCTCCCGAGGAAGCGGGGTATGTGCCGGCCGACGACGATTTCCAGCATGCTTACGTGCTGGCCACTGACGACGCTCCCGTGGAGACCTCCAGCTTTCGGCAGACCATGAGCTTGCAGAGTTCGGTCAGTTTGGCCAGTTCGACTTCGTCAAGCGGGTGGACGCCTCAGCAGTTTCAGCAGGCCTACAACGTGCCGGCTTCTCTAAATAACAAGCCCGCAGGCTATGGGATCAAAGTGGCTGTCATCACGGCGTATCATTATTCGAACCTGCAGTACGACCTCAATAAGTTCGCAGCGCAATATAATCTAAAACCGATCAACCTGAACATCATCAACCAGGCCGGGAATATTACCAATTCCAACTGGTCCTTGCAGAGCAACCTCTCGGTTCAGATGATCAATGCCATAAGCCCGGGGGCGACTGTCTACGTCATCGAGGCAAAATCCGTGAATCAGGCCGATATGTTCACGGCAGTAAAGACTGCTGAAAATTTAGGGGTAAATGTCATATTGATGCCTTTCGGCATCTCAGAGTTCAGGACGGAAGGCTCGAAGACTCACTTGTTTCTGAATAGTCAAATAGTCTTCGTCGCGGCTGCGGGCAATAACGCGGTGGTCAACTTTCCGGCCGCGTCTGCGGACGTTGTCGCGGTTGGTGGCACCACACCGGTTTCGGGAACCCCCCTCGTCGAGGCGGCGTGGGTAGATGCTGGGGCTGGCATGTCAGTGTACGTACCAATGCCCAGTTACCAGGGGATTTCATCCGTCCAGAATGCCAACACTACGGCGTTTCGGTCCGTACCGGACTTGGCCTTTAACGCTGATCCTAGCTACGGTGCCCGTATCTATTCATCCATTCTCGGAGGGTGGTATGTGGTTGGCGGCACCTCGGTATCGTCGTCGTTCTTCGCCGGTGCGGTCGCCATTGCCAATCAGGCCAGGAAAAACCGCGAAAAGCCGATGTTGACTTCCGCACACACCTCGCCAAATTCGATCCATAAAAGTCTCTACCAGCTTGTATCAACAAATGCCGTGCCTGACGGTTCCATCGTGCTGAATGATGTCGTGGATGGGCACGCCGGGGGTTCCTATCCAACAGGCCCTGGCTACGATATCGCGACCGGCCTCGGCTCCCTGGATGTTGAGAAGTTTGCCGAATACATGGCTAATCAGTAGCGGAAGCACCCGTAAACTCGCCCGGATTAATGTTGACCTGCGGCTGATCTGCGCCTATATCCCTCACCCATGACTAGTCAAATGCCGCGCGATCCCCCGCTTCAACGGCTGAGCCTGCTGTGCCAACCGCAGCCCGGCATTGCGCAGCAGGCGCATGGGTAACTTGTCGCTGGTGTAGCACTCAACCAGCAGGTTGGTGGCCTGGTACAGCGGCCAGGTCGCCAGTCGTTGCTGGCGCTGGTAGCGCTCCAGCAGGGCTGGCGCGGCCAGGTCCTGGTTGCGGGCGTGGGCGGCCAATAGCAATGTGCTTAGCCGGTGTACGCTGGCGAGCCCGAAGTTGAAGCCGTGCGCGGTGACCGGGTGCATGCCGACGGCGGCATCGCCGATCAGGGCGCAGCGGGGGCCGGCCATCTGTCGGGCCCAGGCGCCGACCAGGGGGTAGGCATGCCGGGTACTGATCAGCTGCATGCGTCCCAGCCTGTGGTCGAAGCGCTCGGCCATTTCCATGGCGAACTGCGCCTCGTCCATCTGTTGTAGTTGGGCGATCTGCCGCGGGGGCAGCGTGACGACCACGGAGGACTGTCTGCCGTTGAGCGGCAGCAGGGCCAGGGTCTGGCCGTAGCCGAACCATTCCCAGGCGGTTTGCTGATGGTCTTCTTCGTGCTGCATGCGGCACACCAGCATGCTCTTGCCGTAGTCCTTCAGTTGCGCACCTATCCCCAGCATGCGACGGGTTTCGGAAAATCGGCTGTCGGCGGCGACCAGCAATCGGGTGTGCAGCACATCGCCATTGGCCAGGGTCAGCTCGATGGCGTCGGGCTGTTGTTTGATTATCTTGACCTCGGCCTCGCAGCGTAGCTCGGTATCGGCTGCCGCAAGCAGGCTCTGATAGGCCGCACGGCGGATGGCGTGATTGGCGACCAGGTGGCCCAGGCGGTCTGCGCCGGTCTGCCTGGCGTTGATCTGCAGGGCAAAAGCGGAGGGGCCGTTGAATACCTTGGCATCACGCAGTATGGCGATGTCCTGCGCGTCCAGGCGCGACCAGATATCCAGTTGCTCCAGCAGTGCTTGCGAGCTGTGGGTCAGGGCGATTTCGCGACCGTCGAAGGCGGGTTCGGCCAGCGCGGCTTCGGGCTGGCGTTCCATCAGGAGCACATTCAGCCCGTGGCCGGACAGGGCGCGGGCCAGGCATATTCCACTGGGGCCGGCACCGATGATGGCGATATCGTAGGTCATGTTGGGGTCTCCGTACGGCTGCGCAAAAGGGCAGTCTGGCCATTATTGGCGTACGGCGTATTGCTCTGGGTCAGTATGAGGTGGGGTTGGGATAGGTTGAAAATCAAGGCAGGGCAATCAGGCGAACGAAAACAGGGGTAAAAAAAGAGGGCGCATTGCGCCCTCTGGTTTGCCACTTATGCAGTGGCCGGTTTTTTAACCTCTCTGTCCACCATATCCTTGCCCAGTCGGGTCCAGGTGAGGAGGAAGAACAGGGCGCTGGCAGCGTACAGGCAGGCCATTATGACCATGGAGGTTTGCAGGCTTTGCGCGTAGACCTGACCGCATACGTTTTGCAGGGTCTGATCCAGCTGACCGATTACTGTGGGGTGACACTGATTGCGCGATAGTTCGCCAACTGTGACCCCGAGCTCGGCGACGCCGGAGTTGAAGAAGATGTCAGAGACCATGCCAATGAACAGCGGGCCGAAGCCGTAGCCTAACAGGTTGACGAGAAGCAGCATCACTGCCGTGGCCATTGCGCGCACACGCATGCTTACCACACCCTGGCCGATCGTGTACTGGGCGGCCAGGTAGCCATACTTCACAAAACCGCCGATAACCAGGCCAACTGCTGCGTAGAACAGGTTGTTGGTCGTGAAGGCGAAAATATAGAAGGGAACGGACAGTGCCAGGCCCATTGCCGGTACCCAGGCGATGGCGCCCGGGTGCTTCTTGTAGATCCTGGTCGCTAGCCAACCGGTGGCGAAGGTGCCAATGGCCGCAGACAGAGCTACCGGCGTGTTGATCCAGATCGCCGCCTCACCGGCGGTGATTCCGTAGGTGCGGACCAGAAAGAGCGACTGGAACGAGGAGATACCGTAACCGCAGAACGCGGCAACCGTGGCGCCGCCGGTCATCAGCCAGAAGGCCGGTTTGCCCATCAGCTCGCGGATAGCCTCGCCCAGGCTGGCTCGCTCTTTTTGCACCGCTTGCGACGGATCGGTGTAGCCGCGCGGTGGTTCCTTGACCGTCAATTTGAAAACAAGGGCGACCAGCAGGCCCGGCAAACCGACGACAAAGAAGGCGGTGCGCCAGTCGAACACGTCGGTCACCCAGCCGCCGACCAGGTTGGCAAACATGGTGCCGAGTGTGACGCCCATGGCGTAGAAGCCCAGCGCCTGGGAGCGTTCACGCGGAATGAAATAGTCCGCGATCAGGGAGTTGGCCGGTGGCGTACAGCCCGCCTCGCCGATACCCACGCCGACGCGGCACATCAGCAGAATCCAGAACGCGCCGATGGTCACCGAGCCGATGGTCACTTCCGTCGCCAGGCCGCAAAGCGCCGTCATCAGCGACCACAGGGCGACGCAGACGGTCATGATCCACACGCGGTGGGCGACATCGGCAAAGCGCGCCAGCGGGATGCCCACGGCGGTATAGAGCAAGGCAAAACCGAAGCCGGTGAGAAGGCCAAACTGGGTGTCGGTAATCCCGAGGTCCGGCACCAGATCGGGACCGACGACCGCTAGCAGGGCGCGGTCGACGAAATTGAGGATGTATATAAGCGTCAGCGCGAAGAGCACATAGTTGCGGTACGCTTTGGAGCCGAAGCCGACCAAGTGGCCCTGGTTGCGGCCTTCATTGGTAGTGATGGCTTTCATTGACAACCCCTTCTAGGTTCATTGTTATTAATGGATGTGGGTGGTAATCACAGGCTGATATCAGTAAAAATTACGCCTCCGCATCATGTTTCCGCTCCAACGCCTCGGCCTTCTGCGCAGCAGGCCGCGCCAGAATTCGCTGCATGTATTTCTCAAGATCGGGATACTCATCCAGCCCCTGCGTTCCCCCGATCTTCTCGAATACAAACGAATTCAGCACGTCTGCTCCGGTAAACTGGTCACCCATCAGGTAGGTCTTGTCGGCCAGTTCGTTGTTGGCCAGGGTCAGCACGTCGGTCATCTGTTCGCGGGCGAATCCGCCCAGAAAGCACTTCTGGCTGTTGTCTGCACTCAACAGGTACAGCGCGATCAGCGGGAAGGCGGCGGTGCCTTCGGCGAAGTGCAGCCATTGCACGTAGCGGGCATGTGCGGGTGTGTTTGCCGGCGGCGCGAAGGTGTCTGCGCCGTAGCGGCTGACCAGGTAGTCGATGATAGCGCCGGACTCGCAGATCACCAAGCCGTCATCCTCGATCACGGGTGATCTGCCCAGGGGGTTGATGGCCCTGAGCGCCTCGGGTGCGCGGCGAGTGACCTTGTCCCGTTGGTAGGCGACCAGCTGATATTCCACGCCGAGCTCTTCCAGCATCCAGATAATGCGTTTGGAACGGGACTGGTTCAGGTGGTGTAACGTGATCATATTGGACGCTTCCTGGGGTTGGCTGTTGGCGTTCAGTAAAAAGGTGCCGCCTATCCTATGCCAGATGGACGGGCCTTGAATACGATGGATGCGTCGTTCGCAATCTGTTTATAAGGCGGTATCACGCCAGGCTGGTTCGTTTTTCGATGCTTCAATCACCGAAGCCGAGAAAAATTGGCCATTAGCCGCAGGAAAATAAATCTGACACTTTTTGCCTAAAGCGTACCAGGTATTTGCCGATAATCTGCACAGCCACTGACTTGTGCTGAAGCTCGTTATCCCCATGCCCGTAACCCCCAGAGGAACTCATGCTGAGTAAATCCATTCGTGCGCAGACGCTGGCGTTGATTGCTGGAAGTTTGCTGTTGCTCACAGCCATCGCCTTAATCAGCCAAAGCATTTTGTCGTCGAGCGTCAAATCCTACGAGGAGCTGGTGCAAGGCCCGCTCCGGGCTGCTCAACTTATTGAGCAGGGTAATAGCCAATTCAAGACCCAAGTGCAGGAATGGAAGAATGTATTGCTGAGAGGTCAGGACTCTGCGGCCCTCGACAAGTACTGGACTGCGTTCCAGAACCGGGAAAAAGAAGTGCAAGCGACGCTCAGCCTGCTGGGGGATCTCGAAGGGGTGCCGGAGGCAACCCGGAATGGCATTGAATCGCTCAAAGAAGAGCATCTCAGGTTGGGTGAGGCATACCGAAAGGGTTATCAGGCGTTTGCTGCGTCAGGTTATGATCCTCAGGCTGGTGACATGGCGGTGAGCGGGATTGATCGTGCTGCCTCTGAGCAGATGAACGCCTTGGTTAGCGAGTTAGGAGAGCAAGCCGATAACAGATCGAATGATATTGCCAGCAGCGCGCATCGTGCCGTCTTGATCGGAGCCCTGACGCTGATCTTGACCGGCGCTGTTTTAACGTTGCTGAGCATTTGGCGCATTGACCGCAGTATGGTTGCTCCCGTGCGAACGCTGATTGATCAGGTCACGGCCTTGAGTGAAGGTCGGTTGGGCGTTACGTCGCGCATCCAGCGTGAAGACGAGCTTGGTCGCCTGGCTCATGCAGCAAACACGTTGAATGATTTTCTTGCGGCAACATTCAACCAGTTGGAAATCAGCACGCGTGAGCTTGATCAAGCAAGCGGTGAGCTCAATAGCGTTGCAACCATAATCGCCGGTGGTACGCGTGAGCAATTGACGCGTACTGACCAGGTGGCAACCGCGATGGAGGAGATGTCTGCCGCCACGGCAGAGGTGGCCGCTCATGCTGGCACGGCTGCTGAGTCCGCTGATGCCGCCGATATTGCCGCGCAAAAAGGCGAAGCCGTGATGCAGACAACGGTGCAAAGTATTTCCGACATGCGCAGTGAAGTTACTCGAACAGCAGACGTAATCAACAATCTGGCTAATGACAGCGGCCGAATTGGAAAAGTGCTGGACGTGATTCGTGGTGTGGCGGAGCAAACCAACCTGCTTGCGCTCAATGCCGCCATTGAGGCCGCACGTGCCGGTGAAGCTGGCCGAGGTTTTGCTGTGGTGGCAGATGAGGTGCGCACGCTTGCCCAGCGCACTGCTGCTTCAACCGCCGAGATCAACGAGATTATCGAGGCGGTGCAACGGGGTGCCATTGAAGCGGCCAAGGCCATCGAGGCTGGCCAGGAGCGCAGCGACGAAGGTGTTCGTCTGGTCACCGAAGCTGGCGACATGCTGCATGATGTAACTCGAGCCATAGAGGCAATCCGGGATATGAATCGCCAAATCGCTACCGCTGCAGAAGAACAGAATGCTGTGGTCAACGATATATCGCGCAACCTGACCGAGATCACCAACATCGGATCAACCAACCAGAAAAATGTGGAGCGAACCACCAAAGCGAGCGAACTACTGCACGGGCTTTCTGTTGATCTTCAGGACATTACCAAGCTGATCAAGCATTGAAAAACGAAGCCCGGCCCTTTGGCAAACTAACCCGGTGTGAAGACCATAAAAAAGCTGCCAGAACTATGCGTAATGGCAGCTTTTGACGGTCAGGCGGAAATAATGCGGATCCGCTTAGTCCTGACGCTCTGCAATCATGTTGCGAATGCGAGTAGCCCGCTTGTCCGAGCCCGGGTGAGAGTCAAACATGCTGCTGTTTGAGCTACCCATTTCCGAGAGCTTGTCGAAAGCCGTGGCCAAACCTTGCGGATTCATGTTCCGCTCGATTATCAAATCCAGAGCAAACTCGTCGGCATCAAACTCTTGCGACTGTGAGAACTGCGCACTGATCAAGGCCTGAGTCATTCCACCCAGGTCAGATCTGGCGGCAGAAGAAACAGCGGCATTGGAAGAGGATGCGGCAGCACTGCGACCGGCTGATGCCGCATAGGCGACCTGCATGGCGCGACGGCTGTGACCAAGGGCAACGTGGCCCATTTCATGGGCAAATACGCCAGCTACTTCGTCGTCGTTCATCTTGTCCATAAGACCGGAATAGACACGAATACAGCCGTTGGCCATGGCCCAGGCATTGACGTTGTCGATCATATAGACTTTGTAGTTGACTGGAATGCCAGCGATTTCATTGCCCAGTGAGCTCGCAATCTTGTTCAGACGGCGGTTGTAGGCACTGTTGCTCGGTGCAATGGGGGAATTCGCATCCGCGTCTGCGCATGCTTCGTTGCTCATGCTGATGACTTCATCGTCGCTGAGCGTGGCAGCTTTCAGGCCTGACAAGCCTGCTTGCATGACGTTACCGTCCAGGCTGCTGCAGCCAGCGGCAAGAGCGGTCAGGGAAAGGGTAAGGATAAAACCGGAAAATTTCACTAAGCAAACTCCTTTGCTATTTGATCCTGAGGACAGGGTGCTCTATTTAGGAGCGCGGCAATAATAGAGGGGTGACGAGTAGCTTTCAACGTCATCATTAAGAAAATGTGACGTACTTCTCATTTGTTATTAAAGTCCGCCCAAAATCAAAACGACCGCAACATCCGTCCTAACAACGCCATAGCCTGCTCACTCTCCGCTCCCCACGAATGCCCGTAATTCAACCGCGCACAATGCCGGAAGCCCTGGCTGGCGGAAAAGATAGGGCCGGGTGCGAGGCTGATGCCCTGAGCCAGGGCCAGTTTGAACAGCTGAAGCGAATCCACATTGTCGGGAAACTCAAACCAGAGAAAGTAACCGCCTGCGGGACGGGTTACGCGGGTGCCCGCTGGAAAGTGGCGAGCCGCCGAAGCGAGCATGGCGTCCTGTTGGCTTTCCAGGGCGTAGCGCAGTTTGCGCAGGTGACGATCGTAGTTGCCGTGTTGCAGGTAATCGGCGATGGCGGTTTGCGCGGGTACCGAAGGTGAGATGGTGGTCATCAGTTTGAGCCGGGCTATGCGTTCGGCGAAGCGGCCACCAGCAACCCAGCCGACGCGATAGCCGGGTGCCAGGCTTTTCGAGAAGGAGCTGCAGTGCATCACCAGACCCTGGGTATCCAGGGTCTTGATCGGCTTGGGCGGCCGTTCGCCGTAGTAGAGTTCGGCGTACACATCGTCCTCAATCAGGGGCACCTGATGCTCGCATAGCAGGCTGTAGAGTTCCTGTTTGCGGCTTTCATTCAGGCTGGCGCCGACGGGATTCTGAAAACTGCTCATGAACCAGCAGGCCTTGATCGGCAGGCTGGCCAGGCGTTCGCGGAGTATTTTCAGGTCGACCCCATCCCGGGGATGGACGGGGATCTCTACGGCTTTCAGTTCCAGCCGTTCCAGCACCTGCAGGCAGGCGTAGAAGGCGGGTGATTCGATGGCGACCAGGTCGCCGGCCTGGGTAACGCTTTGCAGTGACAGGTTGAGTGCTTCCAGGGCGCCATTGGTGACCACCAGTTCTTCCATCGGCAGCATCACACCACTGACCATGTAGCGCAGGGCAATCTGGCGCATCAGGTCGGGGTTGCCGGCGGTCATGTCGGCAATGATGTCATGGGGCGACAGGGTGCGCAGGCTGTGCGTCATTGAGCGCGCCAGTCGTGCCAGCGGAAACAGATCGGGGCTGGGGAAGGCCGAACCAAAGGGCATGGTGTGCGGATTCTTCAGTGAGCCGAGCACGGAAAACACCAGTTCGCTGACGCCGACATCCGTGGTTTCCTGAGTCGACAGGTCGGAGCGCGGCTCGGGTGTGGGCAGGCCCGCCAGGGCGCGTACAAAATAGCCTGAACGAGCGCGGGCCTGGATCAGGCCTCTGTCCTCGAGCAGATAGTAGGCCTGAAACACCGTGGATGGGCTGACGCCGTAGGTCTTGCTGGCATGACGCACCGAGGGGATTTTTTCACCCGGTGTGAGGATGCCGTTGCGGATAAGTCCGGCAATATCGTCAGCCAGGCGTTCATAGCGTTTCATGGGCGTGTCTCGATTCAGCGTTCTGCTGTTTTTAGCGTCTGACCGGTGCCAGAAAAGTGGAATCAGCCACGACGTCGTTGCTAACGAAATCCACCGCCGAAAGCACGAAGTTTATCTCTTTTCTTGGTTCAGGCCATTGTTCGCCCTCCCAGATCACGTTGACCGGCAGATCAAGAATATCTTCAGCACCCAAGTGGAGCAGGTCCGGGGATACCAGGCGGAAGCCGTCCGGCGCATCGAGGCTGATCTGATAGCTACCCGGTTGCTGGCGCTTGTTGATGACTTTCAAGCGGTACACGTTTTCCACCTGACCGGCGCTGTTCTCGCGGAACAGGTTGCGGTCGCGGGTGACATCGATCGACATCAGTGGGCGCTCTACCAGGGCGACGACAAACAGCCCGATCATCAGTGTCAGCACGCCAGCGTAGCCGACCAGGCGGGGCCGCAACCATTGTGTTTTGCCGCCTTCCAGGGCACTTTCCGAGGTGTAGCTGACCAGCCCGCGAGCGTAACCCATTTTATCCATCACGCTGTCACAGGCATCAATGCAGGCGGCGCAACCGATGCATTCGAATTGCAGGCCGTCGCGGATGTCGATGCCGGTTGGGCAGACCTGGACGCAGAGGGTGCAATCGATGCAGTCACCCAAACCCTGGGCCGCCGGATCACTGTCTTTGCGTCTTGGGCCGCGTTGTTCGCCGCGCGCGGCATCATAGGAGATCACCAGGGTGTCGCGATCAAACATCACGCTCTGGAAGCGCGCATAGGGGCACATATCGCGGCAGACTTTCTCGCGCAGCCAGCCGGCATTGATGTAGGTGGCGGCGGTAAAGAAGAATACCCAGAAAGCCGCTTGCGAGCCCAGGTCGAGTGTCAGCAGCCCTGTGGTCAGCTCGCGTATGGGCGTGAAGTAACCAACAAAGGTCAGCGCGGTGAGCAGGCTGACGCCGAGCCAGATGGCGTGTTTGCCGCCACGGCGCAGGATCTTGTTGGCCGACCAGGGCGCGGCGTCCAGCCGGACGCGCTGATGGCGGTCGCCTTCGGTGACTTTCTCCGCCCACATGAACACCCAGGTCCAGACGCTCTGCGGGCAGGTGTAACCGCACCAGATACGCCCGGCCGCGACGGTGATGAAGAACAGGCCGAAGGCGGCGATGATCAGAATGGCCGACAACAGGATCAGATCCTGTGGCCAGAAAGTAGCGCCGAAGATATGGAATTTACGGTTGACCAGATCCCAGAGCACGGCCTGGCGCTGATTCCAGGTCAGCCAGACGGTACCAAAGAAGAGCGCAAAAAGTGAGCCGGCGCCGAGTATGCGAAAAAGCCGGTAGCGGCCGCTGAAAGCCTTGGTGTGGATTGGCCCACCGGCGTCGGCAGGTGTTCTCCGCGTCGCGGCGGCGTCAATGATCTTGGCGGGAATTCTCTCGCTCATGGTGGCACCCCATCAGTCGTTATCAGGCTGATGGGATAGTGCGCAGTCCGACTGATACGAAACAGACTCAGATTCTGGAATAAAAACCATATCAGGCGTGGCATTGCGTCGCAGGCATGGCTTTGCTATGGGGTAGATGACTGACTGTATAGCCTCCTTTCAATGCTTGATGCATGGCATCTGATATGGTTTTTCAGCGCTTGCCTGAGTCTGTTTATATGCCAGCGAACAGCCCATAGTGCGCCTTCGAATCAGCTGTGACCGGAGGCGATGAGCGCATGTATCACTATGATGACTACGACCGAGCCCTGGTGCGCGAGCGGGTTGCGCAGTTTCGTGATCAGGTTGAACGCCGCCTGAGTGGTGAGCTGACAGAGGAAGAGTTTCTGCCGCTGCGGCTGCAGAATGGCCTGTATATGCAGCGGCACGCCTACATGCTGCGGGTCGCGATACCCTACGGCACCCTGTCGTCGGATCAGTTGCGTGCTCTGGCGCACATCGCCAGCGAATACGACCGGGGCTACGGCCATTTCACCACGCGGCAGAATATCCAGTTCAACTGGATCGAGCTGGAGCAGGTGCCGGACATCCTCGAATGGCTGGCCGATCATGACATGCATGCCATTCAGACCTCGGGCAACTGCGTGCGCAATATCACCACCGAAGCCTTTGCCGGCGTGGCCGCCGATGAGTGGCTGGACCCGCGCCCGCTGGCAGAAATCCTCCGGCAGTGGTCGACCGTCAATCCGGAATTCCTGTTTCTGCCGCGCAAGTTCAAGATCGCGCTGAATGCCTCAGCGGAAGACCGTGCCGCTATTCAGGTGCACGATATCGGTCTGTACATCTATCAGCAGCAAGGTGAATTGAAGCTGCGTGTCATGGTCGGTGGCGGCCTTGGACGTACCCCGATCATTGCCAGACAACTGCGTGATGACCTGTCCTGGCGGGATGTGCTGTCCTACGTCGAGGCGATTCTGCGGGTATACAACCGCCACGGTCGGCGTGACAACAAGTACAAGGCGCGGATCAAGATCCTGGTCAAGGCGCTGGGTATCGACGCCTTTGCCGCGGAAGTGGAACGCGAGTGGGAACAGATCAAGGACGGCCCGGCACGCCTGACGCTGGCCGAGTATGAGCGGGTGGCCGAATCCTTCCAGCGCCCGGCCTATGCCCCGCTGGCAGATGTCGATCTGGAGCATGGTGCCCGGTTGAGTCAGGAGCCGGCGTTTGCCCGCTGGGTCGAGCGCAACGTGATGACGCACAAGGTGTCCGGTTACAGCAACGTGGTGCTCTCGACCAAGCCGGGCCTTGCCGCGCCGCCGGGTGATGTGACGGCCGAACAGATGCGCCTGGTCGCCGACTGGTCGGAGCGCTACGGTTGCGGCGAGATACGCGTCGCACACGAGCAGAACCTGGTATTGCCGGATGTGCCGCGCAGCTATCTGTATGCCCTGTGGCGCGAAGCGCTCGACGTCGGGCTGGCTACCGCCAATATCGGCCTGTTGACCGATGTAATTGCCTGTCCGGGTGGTGACTTCTGTGCACTGGCCAATGCGCGTTCGATCCCCGTTGCCCAGGCGATTCAGGACCGCTTCGAGCGTCTGGATTATCTGCATGACCTGGGCTCACTGAGCCTGAACATTTCCGGCTGCATGAACGCCTGCGGCCATCACCACATCGGCAACATCGGCATTCTTGGGGTCGATAAGAACGGCAGCGAGTGGTACCAGTTGACCCTGGGCGGCAGTCAGGGTCAGCAGGCCGCGCTGGGCAAGGTGATCGGGCCGGCTTTTGCCGCCGATGAAGTACCCGAGGTAATCGAACGTATTGCTCAGGTCTATCTGCAACAACGCGAGGGCGATGAGAACTTTCTGGATACGGTCAATCGTGCCGGCCTGGAGCCCTTCCGTGCCGGGGTGTATCGCAGCGAGGAGGTGTCATCATGATCAACCTGATTCGGTTGCAACAGGACAGCGCGCAGATCATTGTGGACGACCCATGGCAGCTTGTTCGCGGCCCGGAAGACCCGGTGCCGGACACGGCGATTCTGCCCCTGCAACGCTGGCGGGAATTGCACAGCATGGGCGATTTGCAGGGGCAGGAGATCAGCCGTCATGGCCTGCTGCTGCAACCGGATGACGAGCCCGAGACCCTGCTGGACTGGTTGCCGGTGTTACCCCTGATCGCGATCGACTTTCCCAGCTTCCGTGATGGCCGCGGCTACAGCCAGGCCTATCTGCTGCGTACTCGGCTTGGCTGGCAGGGCGAGCTGCGCGCCGTGGGTGATGTGCTGCGTGATCAATTGGCACATATGCGCCAATGCGGCTTCGACAGTTTTGCCGTGCGAGAGGACAAATCGGTAGACGATGCGCTCAAGGGGCTGCAGGGGTTGAGTGTGCTGTACGGGCGCTCGGTGCTTGAACCGCGGCCGCTGTTTCGGCGCAGACAATCCTGAATATGAGCGCCCTGGTGTGTACAGGACTATGCGTGTCGATCTTGGCGAAGGGGCGCCAGCAGAGGTAAATGCCCCCCGCTCATAGCCGCTCCAGTACAGTGGCTACCCCCTGACCGCCGCCAATGCATTGCGTCGCCAGGGCATAGTTGCCACCGGTTCTGTTCAACAGGGCCGCAGCCTTGCCGGTAATACGGGCGCCGGTGGCGCCAAGCGGATGCCCGATCGCCAGGCCGCCGCCGTCCAGATTGATTGTGTCTTCATTCAGGCCTAGCTCCCGGATACAGGCCAGTGCCTGTGACGCGAAAGCCTCGTTGATCTCCACTACATCCAGTGCGTCGGCTTTGATTCCGGCGCGGGCCAACGCCTTGCGCGTGGCCGGGACGGGGCCCAGACCCATCATCGCAGGATCGACGCCCGCCGTGGCTACCGCCATTACGCGCGCCAACGGCGCCAGGCCGTGGCGGTGCGCATAGGCTTCGGTGGTCACCAGCACAACGGCTGCACCATCGGTCAATGGCGAGGACGTTCCGGCGGTAACCACACCATTGGATCGAAATACGGGGGCAAGGCTGGCAAGGGCTTCGAGCGATGTTGCCGGGCGAATGCAGCCGTCTTCTCTGATCAGTTCACCCGAAGGCAGACGAAGCGGAATGATTTCGTCACCCAGCCGGCCTTCCTGACGGGCCGAAGCTGCCTTGCGGTGCGATGCCAGTGCCAGTTTCTCCTGGTCAGTGCGGGTGACCTGGTACAACGAAGCGACATTCTCGGCTGTCTCACCCATGCTGATATAAGCGTCGGTGTGTTCGATCAGCTCCGGGTTGGGTGAAAAGGTCAATCCTCCCTGAGGAACCTGGCTCATGGATTCCACGCCGAAACACAAATAGGCCTCGCCCATGCCGGCCTCAATCTGCGCGACGGCGATGTGCGCCGCCGACATGGATGAGCCGCAGAAACGGTTGACCGTCATACCGCTGAGGCTGTGAGGAAAACCCGCCAGCAGCGAAGCGATTCTTGCCACATTGTTGCCCTGTGGCCCTTCGGGGTAGGCACAGCCGGCAATCACATCCTCGAGTGAGGCGGGATCAATATCCAACTGCTGGGTAAAATCGCGTATCAAATGTGCGGCAAGCGTATCCGGACGCGTGTCTGCCAGGGCCCCTTTGCGGGCAAAGTGAAAGGGACTGCGGGCGTAGGCTGAAATCAAGGCTTTCATGGTATCTCCAGGTTATCTTGGTATGGGTGCTTTGGTGATGTCTCGCGTGCTACCCATGAGCGGTGGTTGTTTCCACGACCCTGGTTGGCATGGGTACTGGCGAGTTCAACCATGTCAGGACGTTGTCGATCATCAGGCGATCGGCCAGGATTCGGTTGTGACCGCCGCTGGACAACCAGAGCGAGTGGGCGGATGAGGCACGCAGGTTTTCCTGCGCATCCGACAGCGGCACGATGGCGTCGTCTGCGGCATGGACCAGAAGAATCGGGGCCGTCATCGAGTCGAGTGCCCGATCGACCCGGTAGCGCTCCAGCGGTTCACCCAGAGCCTGGTTGATCTGCCTGACCATCTGATGCAAAGCGCGCTCGCTGAGCCCCTGGCGCCGGGCCTGCGCGAGGGCATAATCCTCAGCACCACGCGGGGCGCAGATCAGCACTACGCAGTCGGGCTTGAGCCCATAGGCCTCTGTCGCCAGCGCTGTCATTGCCGCGCCGATGGAGTGGGCGATCACTGTGCAGGGCTGCTTGAGTGCAGAGGCTATTTCAGTGATTGATCTGGCCAGGAGGGGGAGTGGCGCGCTTTCGCCATCCGCCTCGCCATGCCCGGGCAGATCAAGAGCGGCTACTCGGTAGCCGGCATCCAGCAGCGGTGCCACGAAACCGCCCATGGCAAAATGATCCCGCTCCCATCCATGGACCAGCAGGACCAGCGGACCCTTGCCTTTGACCCAGAATGGAACCTGAAGGCCATCAACGCTGATTTCTCTGCGCTCGAACCCGCTGAATGCCTCCGCCCAATGCCGTCTGCTGGTATTGGGGCGTGGCTTGAGAAAGGCGCGTGCCCCCAGCGAACCAAAGTAACCGGGCAAAAGCGCCGATATAAAACCCGTCACTGCGGTTGTTGCTTTAATTCCCACATTGCGGATAGCCATTTTTTCGTCCTCTTGCATGTTTAAGGTGTCAGGTCAGAGCGCCTGGGTGAGCCCGGCATGGGCCCGGCTGGCGGTTCCGAGCTGACCGAACTGCCAGCGCGAGACAAGTCAACGCAAGCTCGCGATGGGATGAAAATTGCGTCATGTCCGGTCCGTCTCGTATCTCACTGGAAACTCCTTATATATGTGTATATACACGTTATGGCTTGCAAAAAAAAGCCCGTGGGGGCTCTGTTGCTTGCAGCAAGGTGCTGGCGCTGCAATTGCTCTAGCGAGCGATTCTGGTCAGACCGACCAACGTATCATGGCTTTCCAGCCATTGCTCTTCTCCGAGCCCTTCCCGGTACCTTTTCTGCACGGCTTGCCACAAAGGGTAGGCTTCATCCAGCTTGGCTTTGCCAGTGGGCGTCAACCCGGAAGCGCGTGCACGGTGATGGGCTCCCGCATGAGTCTCGATCAGCCCCTCTTTCTCCAGCAGCTTGAGGTTGCGGGTCAGCGTCGTGCGCTCCATCGCCAACCAGTCTGCCAGCTCGCTGATCGAGCCGGGTGCGCCATAACCTATGGCGACCAGCAAGGTAAACTGGGTGATCCGCAACCCGCTTGGCCGCAATGCCTCGTCGTAGGCACGGGTTATCATGCGATCCGCCATTCGCGCCTTTCGGCACAGGCAATCACGAGCAATGACGGGAAAGATCTGAGCGTTTTTATCGGTCATATAGTGTATATACACACTGAATTTTTGTCTGTCAAATATCGGCTGTTGAAAACACGCGAATAACCCTTGGCAGATGCTGCTCTGGAAGGCGCTTACAACACCAGCCAGGTGAGCAAAACCAGCAATGGAAACACGCCTTGCATCACGGCTGCTCGCAACATCCGTTTGCCGCCGGAAACAAGCAGCACCACCGCGGCGCCCAACATGCTGGCACAACAAAACAGCACCAATGTCTGGCCAACGATCAGGCTGGCAGGCCAATACAGCAGGACCAGGCCGAGCAGTACGCCAATGGCCAGGAACAGGTTGTAGAAACCCTGGTTGAAGGCAAACAAGCGTCTGGCTTCAGCATCTTCTGCCGTGGCTGCGCCGAACCGCTTGTGTACCTGCGGCCGCATGAACCACAGGCTTTCCATGCAAAAAATAAGCACGTGCAATGCTGCGGCAAGAAAGGCTAGAAGCTGAGTGGAAATATGCATGTGAACTCCGTGATCATTGTTTTTTCAACAGCAGCAAGAGTGCCTCTGCCGATCGTCAAGCGCCGCCTGTGGCCACCTCGACCCGGTTTCGTCCGCTATCCTTGCCTGCATACAGCGCAGCGTCTGCACGGACAATACTGTCACTGAGCACTTCACCGCGCCGGTGATGACTGACACCGATACTCATGGTCACCGGTGTGGTCAGGCCGTGCTGCATCCAGTCATGCTCCGCGACGGCGGCACGCACGCGCTCGGCAATCAACTGCGCTTGCTGGGTATCGGTATGTGGTAGCACGGCCAGGAACTCCTCCCCGCCCCAACGGCCGACATAATCCTGCTCACGCAATGTTGCGCTGAGGATCTGGCTGATCTCGCATAACACGCGGTCACCAAAATCATGTCCGTAACGGTCATTGAATTGCTTGAAATAGTCGATATCCATGAGCAAGAAAGCTACGTTCACCGTTTGCCCGGCGTCATCGGTAATGTCACGCTCGGCCAACTCGATCATGTGTCGCCGGTTGAACAGGTGAGTCAGTGGGTCTGTGGTGGCCATGTGACCGAGGATGCGATGAGCCTTTTTGACGGTCGTGATGTAATACAGCGACAAGTAGCTGAACATGATGAATACGCAGGTCAGGTTGAACAGGTAGACACCCAGCAGAGCGCTTTCGGCGATCGGCTGTATCGGCTCGACAAAGCGCATGGTCGTATTCAGCCCGACATAGAACAGCCATAAAGCAAACACCGCGATGCTGGCCGAGCGCAGGCTGTGGTTGCCGGCATACAGGGCCGGAATGAACATCAGCAGGTAGTAGTAGAAGCCGCTGTCCCAGCCGATCAGCAGCGTGCCCAGCGCGGCATGCACGATCACCTCTACCCATATCAGCAGCACGGCCAGGCGATTGTGGCGGTGTTTCAAAGCCCAGTAGGCGATGACGTACATGCCCACACTGAGCACGTTGATCCAGGCCAGAATAGGGGAGCCAAGGTAATGGAAAATAAAGAAAAAGGCGACATCCACACTGCCTGCCATCAGGCAGCAACGCATGCTCATCAACCAGAACTGCGAGCGTGGCTCATCCACTCGACGGCGTGCTTCCATGTGCTTGGCTGCTCCCTGAAGCGATTATGCTGTTTCCAGCAACATTAACCTTATTCCAGCCCGGCATACAGCAGAATCCACAGTGGATATTTCCCCCTATGGGCTTTTTGCAACCTGTGTACGCTACGTTAAATGGCGTATGGTCCGCGGCCCACAGCGCCATAGAATGGGCTCATGAATGTTGCGGTTTGAGGGGGAGGCATGCAGAAAGTCGGTACGATTCAGTCCATCTGGCGTTACCCGGTCAAGGGCATGGCCGGTGAAAGCCTGTCGCAATGCCGGCTGGGTGCGGGTGGCATCACGGGAGACCGGACCTGGGCGGTGCAGGATTGTCAGCGGCAAGAAATCCAGAGCTGCAAGTTTCGCCCGGGTCTGTTGCAGTACCGAGCCCGGCAACGGCTGAACGAGCAGGGCGAGTTAACCGGGGCTGTGGAGATCACCTTCCCCGATGGCAGCGTGCTTGCGAGCGGCAATCCGGCTATTGATCAGCAGATCTCCAGCGCTATTGGCCATGCCAGTGCCTTGCAGGCATTACGGCCGTTCGCCGACGATGCCGGGTTCTATCGACGTTACAAGGCCGATGCCACGACCTGGCTGCAGGAGCTGAAAGCCACTTTTGACCGCGAGCCCGGCGAACCCTTGCCGGACCTGGATAATCTGCCTGCCGAGATGCAGGAGTATGTGGCGTTACCCGGCACCTTTTTTCTTGTCTCACCAATGCATATCCTGACCACCGCCAGCCTGCAGCATATGCAATCGATCAACCCTGCGGCTGATTGGCATGTGGAGCGGTTTCGGCCGAATCTGGTGATCGAGTCGCTGCCGGGTATGCAGGGTCTGGTTGAACAGTCCTGGCTGGGTAAACAGATGCGCATTGGCAATATCACCATTGATTGCGCCGGTCCTGCGCCGCGCTGTGGCGCGGTAACCCGGGCCCAGAGCCAGCTGGGCGATGATAAAAGTATTCTGCGCAGCATTGTCCGTGAGGCAGAACAAAACCTTGGCATCTATGGGGCAATCGATGGAGAGGATCTGATACGCGTGGGTGACGAGGTGCTGGTTTTCTGAGCTGCTGCACAACATTCTCGAAGCCCGGTTGTTGCTGGCGCACTGCGGTGACTTTTTCAGAGGCTACCCAGCACCAATTGCTTGCTTTCCCACCCCCGAATGTTTGCCTGTCTCTGCTAGTCTGTGAGATTGATCATTATCCATCGCATTCAGACCCAGCAGAGAGGCATCCATGTCAGAAGACAAACGCCGCCGGCACTCATCCCCGGTTGTAGATGGGCTCGGCAAATCAGCCAGTCGCGCCATGTTGCGCGCCGTGGGTTTTACCGACGAAGACTTTCGCAAGCCGCAGGTGGGTATTGCCTCCACCTGGAGCAACCTGACGCCCTGCAATATGCACATCAACCGGCTGGCGGAAGAATCGGCAGCCGGAGCGGATGAGGCCGGTGGCAAGTCGCTGATTTTCAATACCATCACCGTATCGGACGGCATTGCCAATGGCACCGAGGGGATGAAGTATTCGCTGGTCTCCCGCGAAGTGATTGCCGACTCGATTGAAACCGTTGCCGGCTGCGAGGGCTTTGACGGGCTGGTGGCCATTGGGGGCTGTGACAAAAACATGCCCGGCTGCCTGATGGGGCTGGCGCGACTCAACCGTCCGGCAGTATTCGTCTATGGCGGCACCATCATGCCGGGTGACAACCACACCGACATTATTTCCGTTTTCGAGGCTGTTGGCGCCCACGCCCAGGGCAAGATGGACCTGATCGAGCTCAAGCAGATCGAAGAAACCGCCATCCCCGGCCCCGGCTCTTGCGGCGGCATGTATACCGCCAACACCATGGCGTCGGCGATTGAGGCCATGGGCATGAGCCTGCCGGGATGCTCGGCGCAGAATGCGGTATCCGATACCAAGGTGGCCGACTGCCGGGCTGCCGGTGCCGCTGTGCTGCATCTGCTGGATTGCGATATCAAACCCTCCGACATCATGACCCGCAAAGCCTTCGAGAACGCGATTACTGTAGTCATCGCCCTCGGTGGCTCGACCAATGCCGTGCTGCACCTGTTGGCCATGGCCAGCACTGTCGGCGTCGAGCTAGCGCTGGAAGATTTTGCCGAGATCGGCAAGCGCGTCCCGGTGCTCGCGGATTTGCGCCCCAGTGGTCACTACATGATGTCGGAACTGGTCGCCATTGGCGGCATTCAGCCACTGATCAAGTTGCTGCTGGCGCGGGGACTGGTGCATGGCGATTGTCTGACGGTAACCGGCAAGACGCTGGCCGAGAACCTGGCCGATGTTGCCCCCTACCCAGAAGGTCAGGACATCATTCATGCCTTCGACAACCCGATCAAAGCCGACAGCCACCTGCGCATTTTGTACGGCAACCTCGCCCCGACCGGTGCGGTAGCAAAAATCACCGGCAAGGAAGGCACCCATTTTGTCGGCCGGGCGCGGGTGTTTCATTCGGAAGAAGAAGCCCAGGAACGGATTCTGGATGGTTCGGTGGTGGCCGGCGATGTGCTGGTCATTCGCTACGAAGGCCCCAAGGGCGGCCCCGGCATGCGCGAAATGCTCACCCCCACCTCAGCCATCATGGGCAAGGGCCTGGGTAGCGATGTAGCCTTGATCACCGACGGCCGTTTTTCCGGAGGCAGTCACGGTTTCGTGGTCGGGCACATTACGCCTGAAGCCGCCGATGGCGGCCCGATCGCCCTGGTGGAAGACGGCGACACCATTACCATTGATGCGGTGGCCAATCGCATTGAACTGGACGTCTCCGAGCAGGAGCTGGATCGCCGGCGCCAGGCCTGGCAGGCGCCGGCCCCGCGATATACCCGCGGGGTATTGGCGAAGTATGCACGCACCGTGGGTTCGGCTTCCGAGGGGGCGGTGACGGATTTGATGCCCTCGTAAACCACGAAGGTGTCACATCGGCCGGTTTTTGTCAGGGTGTGACACCTTACCTCGCGGGTTTTGAAGCAAGCAGGAAGTCAGTAACAGGAGTTCGGCGAGGTGTCGGGATTGATCTCGCCGGCCACTTCATCCGGGTCTATCCCGTGATCCAGCAGCACCTCACGCACGAAATTGATCTGCTCAAGAATTCTGCCGGCATCGTCGCCGTATTCGAAACGGGTGACATCGACCGGCTGTGGCATAAAGGTAAAGGCTGTTTTCAGGGCTGTCAGGGTATCGTTGTCAGACATAATGCGTCCTCATTGGATAGGGCGATTTGAAACCGGGGGACCGGTAATAATTGGTAGTGCTAACCTATCACCCGCAGAATAAGCAGTGCGACCCTTCAGCAGCCTGACAGATGTCCAGGCATTCGGGAAATCAGGATCAGCATGCAACCCATTGTTTATCAGGGTGTTGAAGCCCTCAGTTTTCGACAGATTGACGACATGAACGGCTTGGCGAAGGGAACGGCTTTTCGGTTGTTCAAGCGTTGTCGAGATCAGCTTGAAGAGGGGCGGGATTACTATTACCTGCCGGATGCGTCGCATGGCGATTTTATCGAGTCGCTCAAGGTGGCAGGCAGTATTTACCTGACGACCCGTCATCTGGTGTTGGTTACCCGTGTTGGGTATGAGCGGATGCAGGGTTTGAAAGGGCGGGAAAACGTAGCCAATGAATGAAGTGGGTGCTTTGCACGGCTTTTTGCGGTGGCGTGGAGGCAGAATTGGCTCGAGCCGTTGCACGGACAGGATTGGCTGCGAATCGCTTTGGCGATTCTTGGGGCTTTGCCCCGTCGCGTTGCTCCGCCCAAATCGCTGGCGCGATTTGTCGAACGACAGGTTCTCTTCTGCCGTCGGATACACCTATCAAATAAAAAAGCCCAGCATCGCTGGGCTTTTTTATTTGACTGGCGCACCCGACAGGATTCGAACCTGTGACCCCCGCCTTCGGAGGGCGAGAAATGCCCCCGGTCTAGAGCCTTCTGTTTTCATAAGTTACTGATTTTCAAGTAATCGTTGTTTTTTGTTGTTTGCGTTTGTTCGCTATTGTAGCTAGGATTTAGTAACAGATCAGTAACACGTTTTTGTGTTACTGGCAGGCGAGCAGAGGCCCATCATGGCAAAGCAAAAGAGCATAACCAGTATCACCGACGCAAGGGCAGCCAAGCACCTGGAGCAGTCACAGGAACGGGCAACGCTGTGGTGCGACAAGCTGACCGGCTTGTACCTGATTAAGCTAAAGCGCGGTGGCGCGTGGCGTTATCGTTACACTGATGCGCTCGGCAAGGTGCGCACTTATACCATTGGCAAGTACCCCGCCATGCCACCCGTGGAAGCCTCGGCACGCGCTTACAAGCTAATCAGCGAAGGTGCCGACCCTTTACATGAACAGCGACAGAATCAGCACCAGCGCCGCACAGAGGCGCTACAGGCAGAGCAGCGTACCCTTGCCAGCTACTTGGCTGGCGGTTATGCCGTGCGGATGGCTGCATGGGGTGATTCAGCGGCAAAGATGACAGCGGGCAGACTGAAAAAGCATTTTTCCGACCTGCTGCCCCGTGATCTGGCCAGCATAACCAAGCACGACATAATCAAGTGGGTGCAAGACAACGCCAGCTTGGCCAGGACCACACACCGCCGAGTGTATGGCGCATTGCAGGCGCTGCTGAATGCTGCTGTGGAAGATGACGTGCTGGAGGCAAACCCAATCAAGGGTTATAAGTTGCCGTTGCTGAATGCTGATGATCTGGAGCGTGAATCAGAGGACCCCGGCAAGGCCAAGCGCCGAGCAATGACAGACGACGAGCAGGGCGCAATCCTGAACGGGCTGGATCAGTTCGCGGAAGAGATACGGGCCGAACGCCGCAACAGTCGCAAGCGTGGCAAGCCTGACCTGTTTGATCTAGACCAGGTGGAGTACCCGCACTGGTTTATTCCGTTCTGCCTGCTGGCGCTGCATACCGGGCTTGCACCAAGTGACTTGTACAGCTTGAAGTGGGATCAATTGAATGTGCAATTTGGGGTGCTGCGAAAGTACCGCCACAAGACGATTCACCTGCTACGGAATGACCGCGAACCGGCGCAGTTAAGTATCAGCCTTAATCAAGACATTCGAGCAGTGATGAAAGCCTGGCAGCGGGAGCACATGGACGTGATAGGGATCAGCGCCAACCCTAAAGACTTGGTGTTTCCACCCAAGCGCGTGGCGTCACAACGCGACCGCAAAGCGCATTTGCGGCACTGGGAGCGAGTCAAGGCGCTGGGAGGCGTCACCGATGATCTGGACTTCTACGGCTTGCGGCATAACTTTATCAGCCGCTTGGTAATGGCTGGCGTGCCGTTGCTGCTGGTGGCGCAGCTTGTGGGCCACAAATCAGCGCAGATGATAGAGCGGCACTATGCGCACCTATGCCCGACCAAGGCAGAACAGGCAATGAATATCGTTGCTGACCAGATTGCAGCAGCGCAGAAAGTCCGACAGGGTTCGGGTGTGGTGGGTACCAGCGCATGAAGTCGCCCGAGTACTACTTACAAAACGACGTTATCACCCGGCACGCAATGAAGCGGACCGGCCTAAGTTTTGATGCGCTGATGACCACCCGCCTAGAACTGCCCAGCGATGCCCCCCAGCGCATAGGTGGCTGGCTGGTGTGTTGGTCCGGCACCCTTGCCCCAGAGCATATTGCACCGATGCGTGATTTTGCCATTTTGCGCTGGTACTACTCCCCGGAATCAAACCGGCCAGAGCTTGCTGCCTGGAAGGAGGCGGCCAGCAGCTTTCTACGAGAAGCGGGCAAAAACACCTTTGTCGATGATGGTGCAGCAGTGCAGGGAGGTAGGGAGACGGGAGCAGCTATTACAAACATTAAAGCAAAGGCGGCTGCCGCTGAGCGGATAAAAAAAGCTGCGAGAATATGGCGCGAACTAGAGCAGACAGGAAGGCCGGAGCGAGAGCGCGTGGCCGTTATTGCCGCAAGAATGGGAGGCGCTAAGCCGGACACAATTCGGCGCTGGTTAAAAAAAGCGGGATTGCGCTAACCGCGACTAATACCGCGTGTGGAGGATGAGGAATCACCAACGGACAACAACGGTGATTTTCATGCAATCTCAATCAACCATTCAGCAGGCGTTCTACCGTCCGGCTGACGCTTGTAAATATCTAGGCATTGGCCGTACCAAGCTGCACGAACTGGCCGAGTATGACGCCAGTTTCCCCCGCAAAGTTCGCATATCAAACCGCTGTGTCGGATGGACGAAAGTTCAGCTAGATGCGTGGCTTGAATCAAAGCAGCGGGAGGCTTGCGGACAATGAAAAAAGAAAAGGCCACCCCGAAGAGCAGCCCTAAAGATACGCGCAGCAATTATAGCAAAAACGCCGGGGAGATGCGCCCATGACCGCCCTGCCCTGCACTTTCCATGCTGACGGTTCCACAAGTCTGACGCCGGATCTGGACCAGGCGCGCGCTTTCCTGGACTGGCTCGGAGCCTGGGAAACCCGTTTCACGTTCCAAACCTTTGCCGACACCGAGGAGGCCAAAGCCGAGGACAAGCGCCGCGAGAAGGCAAAAAAGCCGCCAATGTATGCGCGCCTGCTGCATGGCACACTTGAGCAGCACGCCGCCGAGCTGGAGCGCCTGAACAACGCCGGGGCCGGTGTGTTTGTGACCGTGAATGAAACCGACCTGCAAGGTCGAGAGGTTCACAACGTCAAGCGCGTGCGTGCTGTATTCGCTGACACTGACGGCGCGCCTCTGGAGCCAATACAGGCATTCAAGCTGGCACCGTCCGGCCTTGTGGAATCAAGCCCGGAGAGCTGGCACCCTTACTGGCTGTGCTCGGAGCTGCCCCTGGACAAGTTCAAGGGCGTGCAATGGAAAATTGCCGAGCTGTTCAAGACTGACAAGGCAGTGAACGACCTGCCCCGCGTGATGCGCCTGCCGGGCTACTGGCACCGCAAGGCCGAGCCATTCAAGGTCCGCATCATTGGCGAGCTTAACGGCAACGAATACAGCGCGGAACAGATCCTGGAGGCGTTCCCGCCCCTGAGCAAGACACCAAGCCACAAGATTGCCCGCAGCACAGCCAAGGCGCAGCCGGAGCTTAACCAGTACGCCGCAGAGCCGCCCCAGACGCCCAGCAAGCCACAAACCACAAGCAGCGCGGCACAGCCATTGACCAAGCACAGCAAGACGCTGGCGGGACTGTCAGAGCATGTATGCCGTCAACTGCTGGACGGCGTAGCAGAGGGCAGCCGCTCGGATGCCATTTTCGGCGTAGCAAAGGATCTGATAAAGCTGGGCCTGAGGGATGACCAGGTGGCCGAGATCCTGACTGAACCGACCTATGGCCTATCCGCCAAAGCCTACGAAGGCGGACGCGGAGCACGCGCCCAGGCAATCGGCTGGACCCTTGACCATACGGTGAAGAACGCCCGCGCGGATCTGGACGCGGAGCTTGCCGAGTTCAACGACAACACACCCGCCGCCGCCGACATATTCGGCAACCTTGAGCCGCCCGCGTTCCCGGTGGATCTGCTGCCGCCGCCTGTGGCCGCGTATGCGCGCGACCAGGGCGAACTTATAGGCGTGGACCCTGCCGTTATCGGCATGGCTGCCCTGGGCGCTATAGCAGGCTGCATTGATGACCGGGTGAAGATCCAACCGAAGCGCCATGACCCAACATGGACAGAATCGGCGCGCCTATGGGTGGGCATCATTGGCGACCCGTCCGCGAAAAAGTCACCCGGCATAAGCAAGGCGCTGGGACATGTCCGCAAGATTGCCGCCAAGTGGCGGGAGGACTACGCCAAAGCCCTGGCCAAGTGGCAAGAGGAATGCGATGAACTGACCAAGGAGAACAAGAAAGCCGCACTACCGCCAGCGCCCCCGCTTAAACGACTGACCGCCAGTGATGTGACCGTTGAAAAGCTGGGCGACATTCTGAGCAAGTGCGAGCCGCGTGGCATCCTGATTGACCGTGATGAAATGACCGGGTGGCTGGCAAGCATGGACGCTTACAAGGCCGGGAGCGGTGGCAAGGACAAGGCCGCATGGCTGGAAGCCTACAACGGTGGCGGCATGGAAATTGACCGCATCAATCGCGGTTCTCTGTGGGTAGAGAACTGGAGCGCGTGCGTAGTGGGCGGCATTCAGCCCCAGGTTATCCAGGAGTACGCACACGCCACAAACCATGATGGAATGCTGCAACGGTTCCTGCTGATACACGCGGCACCCGCCAGGCGCGGCAAAGACCGTTACCCCGACATGGACGCCAAAAACACTTATACGGATCTGCTGGAGCAGATAGTAGGCATTAAGGCCGGAGAGCATAGCGTGGTGAAGCTGTCAGAGGGCGCGCACAAGGTCCGGGAGGCGTTCAACGACAAGCTGCACCGGGCTGTGCTTTCGATGCCCAACAAGCATCTGACGGCCATGCTGGGCAAGTGGGAAGGCACCTTTGCTCGGCTGCTGCTGACCTACCACGTTGCAGAATGCGCCCAGTGGCAAGAGTACCCGACCGACAACCAGGTAAAGGAAGACACCGCGCAGCGTGTATCGGATCTGCTGTGGCGCGTACTGCTGCCCCATGCGGTGAAGTTTTATGATGGGCTGGACCCTATCGACAGCAACGCCCGCGCCCTGGCTGGCCTACTGCTGGCGCGCGGATGGGAGCGATTCACACCCAAGCGAGACCTGCATAACAACATGCTGGCCTATCGGAAGATGAGGGACTGGGAGAGGGAGGAAATGCTGGACCGTCTGGAAGCATACGGCTGGATCTGGCCGGAGCCTGGCGGACGCCTGAACGAGCGCGGAAAGCCGGTGGCCTACTGCGTAAACCAAACCATTCACGAGCGATTCAAGGCCAGCGCCGAAGCCGAACGGGAACGCCGGGCAGAGGTGGCGCGAATAATGGCGGACCTGAAAGCCGGGTGACGCCCTCACAATCCACAACATGCCCGGCCATAGCGCAGGGTTTTTTATGCAATGTAGAGGATGTAGCACGCGCGCGCGTAGCAGTTACAAGAACAAAAGGAGAGTAATACAGGGAGAGAGAGAAAATGCCTTAACGTCACGGGCGCGCGTACTACATTATCTACATTTTGTGGGAATACAGCCTAGAACCAGCCGCACAACCCGCAACCCCGCCCGCCAGTACCCTATCGAACATAAACCCCCCGCCTTGTGTAGGCGTACTATATTAATCGTAACTAATTGAAAGTTATTGTATTTGTTCGCGCTTGTTCGTTCTGTGTTACCAATCTGTTACCAAAAGCGGCAAAATTAGGCATAAGATTGACCAGAGATAGCACCCCATTATGCCCCGATTGTCCGCACCGCCTGACCGCTTCTCACAAAACTGGCTCCAGTCACTGGATGGCCGGACCAGCATTGCCCAGGTTATGCGCGAACGCTGGCAGCAGTTCACCGATGACCTGGGTGGATCTGACCGTCTGAGCTATGCCCAGCGCAGTCTGGTAGAGCGTGCGCTCTGGCTTGAGTATTGGATGCAGCAGCAAGAACAGGCGCTGGCCGCTGGTGGTGACTTCGATGTGGGCAAGTGGACACAAGCGGCAAACAGCCTTCAAGGGATCTGCGCCAAGCTGGGACTGGAGCGCCAGGCGCGTGATGTGCCGGATCTGGCCGACTACCTGAAAGCGAAGGCCGCCCAATGATTACCATCCGCGACCTGATGACAGACTCGGCATTGTTTGGGGATCAGTTCGCGGGTGATTCATTCACGGCATGGCGTGCGCTGCTAGGCGGGTTTTACGGGCTAGAACTGGATGCTATCGAGGCGGAGGCATTCCATACCCTGACAGACCGCCAACCGCCAACGGTCGCACTGAATGAGCTGTGGCTGGTCATTGGCCGCAGAGGTGGCAAGAGCGCAGCCGCTGCCCTGCTGGCCGTGTTTGAGGCTGTATTCAATGACCACCGCGACAAGCTGGCACCGGGTGAGGTGGCCACGGTGATGGTCATTGCCGCAGACCGTAAGCAGGCGCGGGCAGTGATGCGTTACGTCCGGGGACTGCTGGCCCATCCCATGCTGACCCGCTATGTGGTCCGCGATCAGGCCGAAAGCATAGAGCTGGCCAACCGCTGCGCCATTGAAGTGATGACAGCCAGCCACCGCAGCACACGGGGTTACACTGCCGCTTGTGTTATCTGCGATGAAATAGCCTTTTGGTATAGCGACGGGGCCAACCCTGACCGCGAGATTCTAAACGCGGTTCGTCCTTCACTGGCGACCCTGGGCGGCAAGCTGATTGCACTATCAAGCCCGTATGCCCGACGCGGGGTGCTGTGGAATGCGTACAAGCGACAGTACGGCAAGGAAGGTAGCGTACTGGTGGCCCAAGCCCCTAGCCGACTGATGAACCCCACACTGCCCGAATCCGTTGTGCAGGAAGCCTACGCCGATGACCCGGTATCAGCAGCAGCCGAGTACGGGGCCGAGTTCCGCACTGACGTTGAATCATTCGTATCCGTTGAGGCCGTGGACGCCTGCACACGCCCAGGGCAAGTAGAACTGCCCCCTGCTACTGGCATGACCTATACCGCGTTTGTGGACCCGTCCGGGGGTGTGGCTGATGCCTTCACTCTGGCCATAGGGCACAGAGACGGAAACACCGCTGTCATTGATTGCGCCCGAGCTATTAAGCCCCCATTCAGCCCTGAAGCTGTGGTGGCCGAATACTGCGCCCTGCTGAAGTCCTATCGAGTCAGCCGGGTAACTGGTGACGCCTACGCCGGGGAGTGGCCACGGGAGCAGTTCCGCAAGCACGGCATCCAGTACGACAAGAGCAGCCGCAACCGCTCGGAGCTATACCGCGATCTGCTGCCCCTGTTAAACAGCGGACAAGTAGAGCTGCCACCGCTGCCGGTACTGCACCAACAGCTTGTGGGACTGGAGCGCCGGACCAGCCGGGGCGGACGGGATTCAATCGACCATGCCCCAGGCGGCCACGATGACTTGGCCAATGCTGTGGCGGGCTGTGCTGTGCATATCGGCACCCGAAACACCTATGACCTGTCAGCCTGGGCCGATGGGTTTTCATTCCCAACGTGAGCACTCAACCATGACGACATACCACAACCTGAAGCAAGAATACGCAAAGCTACGAAACCAAGTTCAACGGTCAGAATACAAACGAGGTAAGCGAAATGAACGCAAGCGCAAGTAAGCGACTCCAGCAACTGCACGATGACATTAACGCCTGCAAAGGTGGCATTGCCGCCATGCGTACCGACCATGCTGCACTGGTCGCCAATGGGGACGATAACGCCGCCGATGCACTGGCGCTGAAAGTCCGTGATGCTGAATCACGTCTGGCGGTGCTGCATGACCGTCTGCCGGTACTTGAGCAGATGGCCGAAGATGAGGCAGCAGAAGCACAGGCAGTCGAAGCCGCCGCACTGGTGGAGCAGGCCAACGCGAAACAGGCCGAGCTGCTGGCGCAGTTTGCCAAGGTTGAAAAACTAGCCCAGCAGTTGGGC
Organism: Halopseudomonas salegens; assembly: GCF_900105655.1. NCBI lineage: Bacteria > Pseudomonadati > Pseudomonadota > Gammaproteobacteria > Pseudomonadales > Pseudomonadaceae > Halopseudomonas > Halopseudomonas salegens. Next base: position 3,116,681 of record NZ_LT629787.1, on the reverse strand, counting down.
CGGGCAGTTGCCGAGATTGACGACAACGCCGGTCTGCATTGGTATCGAGTGGCAAACAAGGCATTGAAGCTGGGCGGCCAGCCAGACAAGCAACAGATCAGCGATTGCCGCGCCCTGCTGGAGTCTCTGGCCAAGTCGCGCCAGCGCCTGGCGGGTATCGCAGAGAGTTACAGCCAACGCCTGTTTATGGCTGGTTGAGTGAGCCAAGCCCTTGTGGTTGGGTGGGGGCTTGGGGTGGATGGGGGTGCACAGCCCCCTGAAGCCTCAACAGCGCCGGAATATGCTTTGTGGTGTGCCGTCCTAGCCCTGCTGCTGGATGACGCCAGAGCGTACCGACAAGGACGATCAGGGCGAGAGCTTCAACAGGCATTCGAGGACGTTATCAGCCTGGGGCCAATGCTTTGCTGGTGCTGTGAGCATACCGGGCATGATCCGCAGTGGGTGGCCGAGGGATTTTGTAGGGGACTGAAGCGCCGTTCGTCGGATTAGTAACAGATCAGTAACACGCCGCAAAACTCTAACCCGGAAACAGAAAAACCAGCCTGAGCGGTTGCTCTAAGTGGCTGGTTTTTAAGGGAGTTTTTGGCGCACCCGACAGGATTCGAACCTGTGACCCCCGCCTTCGGAGGGCGGTACTCTATCCAGCTGAGCTACGGGTGCGTAGGGCGGCAATGATACGCATTGCGTCCAGCTGCGTCTAGCGTCTGCTGTGCTGGTATCTGGCAGGGCAGCTGTTGTCGGTGGTTACAGATATGCTGGCTGCAGCTATTTTGTCGGCGGGCGGTTTACCGGTATACTCGCGTGCATTGTATGGTTTCGGGAACCGGGGAGTGGCCGGGTTGCCAGCACATAATTACAGCTATGATGAGGATGTTAAGGTGACAACTGTGAAAAAAATCCTGGCTGCCTCTGCAGCCATGCTTGCCCTGGTTGCTGGCAGTGCTTTTGCTTCGTCGGTTGATGAGGCAGTTGCCGAACGTATCAAACCTTATGGCAGCGTTTGCCTGATGGGTGATCCCTGTGCGGATGAAGTGGCTGCTACGCCAGCGGGCAACGGCGGTGCCAGCGGCGAGCCGCGCTCGGGTGAGCAGGTTTATCAACAGTTCTGCACGGCATGCCATGCCAATGGGGTGTTGGGCGCTCCGGTGACTGGCGATGCCGATGCCTGGGGTGAGCGTCTGGCGAACTGGAATGACAGCTGGGAAGAGCTGACCCAGTCAGCCGTTGCAGGTGTTCCGCCGGGCATGCCGCCGCGTGGCACCTGTGGCGATTGCAGTGATGAAGAGTTGATGGAATCCATCAAGCATATGTCTGGTCTTTGATCCGGCAGTTTGCCTGATAAAAAAACCGCCGTTACCCTTGGGGTGCGGCGGTTTTTTGTCTGCGTGGCGAAGTGACTGGTCAGCGACCCAGAAGGTTGCGGATGTCGGATAGCGCATTGTTGCCGCGCGCCTGCTTCTGTTCCGGCGGAGCATCGTCGGTGCCTTCCCACTCCAGGTCTTCATCCGGTAATTCATCGAGGAACCGACTCGGCAAGCAATCGTTGATTTCGCCGAACTGCCGACGTCGGGCAGCGAAGGTGAAGGTCAATGTCTGCCGGGCACGGGTGATGCCCACATAAGTCAGTCGGCGTTCTTCCTCTACGCTGTCGGCTTCGATGCTGGAGCGATGCGGAAGGATTTCTTCTTCCATGCCCATGATGAAGACGTGCGGATATTCCAGGCCCTTGCTGGCATGCAGTGTCATAAGCTGTACGCGATCGGTATCTTCTTCCTCTTCATGGCGGTCGAGCATGTCGCGCAGCACCAGTTTGGCGATCGCATCTTCAATGTCGGTTTTGCCTTCCTCATCCCGCTCTATGGTGCTTTTCAATGCATCGAGCAGGAACCAGACGTTGCCCATACGTTTGGCCGCAATTTCGTCGCTTGAGCAGTTCTGCCGCAGCCAGTTCTCGTAGTCCAGATCCAGCACCATGTCGCGTAGTACGCCGATGGGTTCCTCTTGCTGGCAACGCTGGCGGATGTTTTCCAGCCATTGCTGGAACCGTTGCAGGCGTTCCAGGTAGCGTGCGTCAAGGTGTTCGCTCAGGCCCATTTCGGCGCAGGCAGTGAACAGGCTGATCTGCCGACCGTTGGCGTAGTTGCTGAGCTTTTCCAGCGTTGCCGGGCCGATCTCGCGGCGTGGCACGTTGATCACTCGCAGCAGGGCGTTGTCGTCATCCGGATTGACCAGCAAGCGGAAGTAGGACATCAGATCCTTGACCTCCTGGCGACTGAAAAAGCTGGTGCCACCGGACAGGTGGTAGGGGATCTGATGGTGTTGCAGCTTGAGTTCGATCAGCCGCGCCTGATGGTTGCCTCGATACAGAATGGCAAAGTCCTTCCAGGCATGGCGGTGCTTGAGGTGTGCGGTCTGGATCTCGGTGGCTACCCGCTCGGCTTCGGCATCTTCGTTGCGGCAGCGAATGACCCGGATCGGGTCGCCGTAGCCGAGTTCGCTCCATAGCTGTTTCTCGAACACATGCGGGTTGTTGGCGATCAGCGTATTGGCCGCGCGCAGAATGCGGCTGGTCGAGCGGTAATTCTGCTCGAGCATGACGACCTTGAGACTGGGAAAGTCGTCTTTCAGCAGGGCCAGGTTTTCGGGCCGTGCACCGCGCCAGGCATAGATCGACTGGTCATCGTCACCCACCACGGTAAAGCGGGCCATACTGCCGACCAGCATCTTGACCAGCAGGTATTGGCTGGCGTTGGTGTCCTGATATTCGTCAACCAGCATGTAACGGATGCGAAACTGCCATTTTTCCAACACGTCCGGGTGATTGCGAAACAACATCACCGGGATCAGAATCAGATCATCGAAATCGACGGCGTTATAGGCCTTGAGCGTGCGCTGATAGTGCATGTAGACACTGGCAGCAGCTTGTTCCTGTGGGGAGCGGGCATTGGCCAGTGCTTCGTCGGGCAGTACAAGGTCGTTTTTCCAGCTGGAAATTTGCTGCTGGATGCCATCAATGCCATCGTCGGCGCCGTAGTCGCGCTGCATCAGGTCGGTGATCAACGCCTGGGCATCCTGCTGGTCGAAAATAGAAAAACCGGGCTTGAAGCCGAGCGTCTTGTGCTCCTTGCGGATGATGTTGAGGCCGAGGTTGTGGAAGGTGGAAACGGTCAGGCCTCGGGCATCCGGCCCTTTGATCAATTGGCCGACGCGCGCTTTCATTTCCCGCGCTGCCTTGTTGGTAAAGGTGACGGCTACGATATAGCGGGCCTTGATGCCGCACTCGCGCACCAGGTAGGCGATTTTGCGGGTAATGACGCTGGTTTTGCCACTGCCGGCGCCGGCCAGAACCAGCAAGGGGCCACTGATGTAGTGAACGGCTTCCTGTTGGCGGGGGTTGAGACGTGACACGTTGGCATGGCTCCTGAAGTCAGCGCGCATTCTACCAGCTTGCGCTTGACAATCGGCAGTGATGGCTAAAGGCTAGACTTGGTTATTGGCATAAAATTGGATATAACCTACTTTATAAATATTCTGTATCTATTTAATTTTTATGGGCCAATGGGGATTTATTCTTGACTGCAGATAGTCAGGTGCAGCGGATTGTGTTGCTGGACGACGATCAGGGCGCCTATGTGCACCTGTGTCGTCGACTGGCAGCTGTTCCCGATCAGCCCTACCGGTTGGAGCGACTGGAGTCCTGGGCGTCTGTGCAGGCTGCAATCGCTGCTGGCGAAGTCACGGCCGTGCTGGTTCGTGAACAGCATCTGGCCGGGTTGCCTGATTGCAGTGTGCCGCTGATCTATCTGAGTTATCAGCCGGAACTGGTCGAGCTGCCCAACGCCCTGGCGGATGCCATCTGGGATCAGGCCAGCTCCAGTGAGCTGATGCGTTGCCTGCGCTATGCGATTGAGCGCCATGGGCTGCAGACGGCGCTGGATCGGGCGGCCAGTTTCGATCCACTGACCGGCACCTGCAATCGGCAGATGCTGCAGGATCGCTTGCGCCAGGGCATGCGCCGGGCCCTGCGCGCCAATCAGCCGCTGGCGGTACTCTTTATTGATCTCGACAATTTTCGCCATGTCAACGATACCCTGGGCCATGAGGCTGGGGATCAGATCATTCTCGAGGTGGTTGATCGCCTGCGCAGCATGCTGCGCAATACCGACACCATTGGCCGCATGGGCAGCGACGAGTTTGCCGTGGTGCTGGAAGATTACCGCTCGCCGAGCAACCTCCTGCAGATTGCGCAGAAACTGATTGGAGAGCTGGCCGAGCCATTTCTGCTCGGCTCGGAAAGCTTACTGCTGGGCTGCAGTATCGGTATTGCTACCTACCCGGAGGCCGGGCAGACAGTGGATACCCTGCTGCTGCATGCCAATATGGCCATGCAGCAAGCCAAGGAGCAGCGTGGCTGTCAGTTCCATTTCTATGATGAGCGCATCAATCTGCAGGCCAGCAGCCTGATTGAATACGAGACATCCCTGCGCCAGGCATTGCGGCGTGGCGAGTTCGAGTTGCATTACCAGCCGCGTGTCGATCTTTGCAGTGGCCGGATTGTCGGTCTGGAAGGCTTGATACGGTGGCGCCACCCGGAGCGCGGGTTGCTCGGTCCGAACGAGTTTATTCCGCTGGCTGAGCAAACTGGCCTGATTGTGCCCATGGGGTATTGGGTTATTGCCCGTGCCTGCCATGACCTTGCCCGGCTGCAGCGCCGTGATAAAGCGGTGCATGTCGCGGTGAACATGTCTTTCCGCCAGTTCCAGGACAGCCAGCTGTTGGCGACCGTTCGCCGCTTGCTGGAAAAAACCCGGGTCGATCCACGCCTGCTTGAATTTGAACTCACGGAGACCGCTGTAATGCAGCATCCGGAGCAGGTGCTGCAGACCATGGAAGGCATGGTCGGCCTGGGCGTACGATTCTCGCTGGATGACTTTGGCACCGGCTTCTCGTCTTTCGTGCATCTGCACAGCTTGCCGATCGATCTGCTCAAGCTGGATCGCAGTTTCGTCAAGGGCATTCATTTGCAGGACAGCGACCGTCAACTGGTGTCGGCAATGGTCGACATGGGCCATAGTCTGGGGCTTGAAGTCGTGGCCGAAGGCGTGGAAGAGCGTGCGCAGCTGGAGCATCTGCGCAGCATGGGCTGTGACCAGATTCAGGGCTTCTTCATCAGCCCGGCATTGGCCTTTGACGAGCTGTGCTACTTCCTGGATGCCTACCAGCTTTGCCGGGAAGACCTGATTGGCGAAGCCTGAGCGGCGCGCACTTACTGATTGGCCTGACGGTCCAGTTGACGATACTGCAAGGCTTCCGCCAGGTGCGGGCGTGCAATCTGTGCAACGGCGGCCAGATCAGCCACTGTGCGCGCAACCTTGAGCACACGATGACTGGCGCGATGGGACAGGCCCAGACGCTCAATAGCCTGTTCCAGCCAGTTGGCATCTGTTTCATTCAGTGTGCAGTGCTCACGCAGTCCGGCCAGTCCCAGGTGGGCATTCAGGCAGCCCTGACGTTGTAGTTGGCATTTTTGCGCGGCGGCTACCAGTGCGGCAGTGGTCGCGCTATCGGGTTTCGCCGGCGCTTGCTGGCGCAGACGAACCGGTTCGTTGTGCATCGGCAAGTGCAGGTCGATGCGGTCCAGCAGTGGGCCGGATAACTTGCTGCGGTATCGGCTGATCTGCTCTGGCGTGCAGGTGCAGCGTCCGGAGGGGTCACCCTGATAGCCGCAGGGGCACGGGTTCATCGCGGCGATCAATTGAAAGCGTGCCGGGAAAGTCAATTGCTCGCGGGCGCGGGCGATATGAATCTGTCCGGACTCCAGTGGCTCGCGGAGCATTTCCAGTACTTTGCGATCGAATTCCGGTAGTTCATCAAGAAACAATACGCCCTGATGCGCCTGACTGACTTCCCCTGGACGCGGCTGGCTGCCGCCACCGACCAGTGCCGCCGCCGATGCGCCATGATGGGGCGCGCGAAATGGGCGACGCGGCCAATGCTGCAAGGGGCCTTGCCCACAAATCGACTGAATGGCGGCAACCTCCAGCGCCTGTTGTTCAGACAATGGCGGCAGGATGCCGGGCAAGCGGCTGGCCAGCAGTGTCTTCCCGGTACCCGGTGGGCCGAACAGCAGCAGGTTGTGACCACCACTGGCAGCCACTTGCAGCGCCCGCTTGGCCTGCGCCTGGCCTTGTACGTCCGACAGGTCGGGATAGGCTTCGGCAGTGGCCGGGGTGCTGGCGCTGAACGCGGATAATGGCGTTTCACCGCGCAGGTGAGCGACCAGGTCAAGCAGGTGGTCGGCGGTAATAACTGTCAGCCCGCGAACCAAAGCGGCTTCCTGCGCATTGTCGCTCGGCACCAGCAGGCTGCGTCCGGCTTCGCGGCAGGCCAGCGCCGCCGGCAGCACACCCTGGATCGGTCGCAAACCACCGGACAAGGCAAGCTCGCCCAGACATTCGTAATCAGCCAGCACACGGGCATCAATCTGGCCACTGGCGCACAGCAAGCCGAGGGCAATCGCCAGATCAAAGCGACCGCCTTCCTTGGGCAGGTCAGCCGGCGCCAGGTTGATTGTGATGCGTTTCAGGCCTGGAAAGTCGAGTTGACTGTTGCTCAGGGCGCTGCGGACGCGGTCCTTGCTTTCCCGCACGGCGGTTTCGGGCAGGCCGACCAGTGTCATGCTCGGCATGCCGTTGGCCAGATGAACTTCCACACTTACCAGCGGCGCCTGAATGCCCAGCTTGGCGCGGCTATGTACGATAGCCAGAGACATGATCACTCCTTGATCATCGGGGTTAAAAAATCAGCCTTCCTTGTGTTGCTCCAGTTGCGCCACGCGTTGTTCCAGCGCTTCGAGTTTTTCACGGGTACGTTGCAGTACCACCTGCTGGGTCTCGAATTCATCCCGGCTGACGACGTCAAGCTTGCTCAGTGCGCTGTTCAGCAGCACTTTCAGTCGACTTTCCATCTCCGCCGGGGACAGGCCTTTGTCACTCAGCAGCAGCCGGGCGGCCTGGCCGCTGACCGCGCCTATAAGAACCTTGTGCAGCATAGGGCTTCCAGTGTTCAGGGGTGGTCGGGGCATCCGACCAGATTGTGCAAGTGTATCACTGCGCCGGGTTTCAGGCCCAGTAGTGGCGATACCCGGTTGACTCACCAGAGTTGTGCACCGGGAAAAGGCGGCATGCACCAAAAATGCGCACTAAAAGGGTGCGCGATACCGGCCGGTTGCCATATTAAACCGCTAAGTTGATGAAATTAAAGAATAAAACAAAAGCTGGCAAAGAACCTGCAGAGAGCTTGTCAGCTGCGATTTGTTGGCCTGCCCAAAACAGGGCATGCCGCTAACCCCAGCGAGACTTTGAGAAAAGCCAATGTCCGTTTCTAAAAGCCTCTAACTCGGCATAGACTTGCACTGTCCCCCCAGGGCAAGTCTGAATAACACGGGAGTATTCACATGAAATTAGTAACGGCTGTAATCAAGCCATTCAAGCTGGACGATGTGCGTGAAGCACTGTCCGAAATTGGCGTTCAGGGCATTACCGTCACTGAGGTCAAGGGCTTTGGTCGGCAGAAAGGTCACACCGAGCTGTATCGTGGTGCCGAGTATGTTGTCGACTTTCTGCCCAAGGTAAAAATCGATGTGGCCATCGGTGACGATATGCTTGACCGCGTCATTGAAGCCATCTCAAAGGCGGCCAACACCGGCAAGATTGGTGACGGCAAAATCTTTGTGGTCAATCTGGAACAGGCCATCCGCATTCGAACCGGGGAAACCGGTACCGACGCCGTTTAAGGCGGTTTCAACCAACTACATTGCATCTAAGCCTATATGGGGGGCTTACCAATGGAAGAAATTCTTCACACTTCTTATGCGATCGATACCTTCTACTTTCTGGTAGCCGGTATTCTGGTCATGTGGATGGCGGCTGGTTTCGCCATGCTCGAAGCGGGCCTGGTCCGCGCCAAAAGCACAACCGAGATTCTGGCGAAGAACATCGCCCTGTATGCTGTCGCTTCGGTGATGTATCTGATTATCGGTTACTACATCATGTACTCCTCCGAGGGTTCTATCTTCCCCAGCCTGGGCTTCCTGATCGGTAGTGAAAATACCGTGGAAGACGTATTGGCTGGCGGCGATGACGCTCCGTACTACTCCTCGCGTTCCGACTTCTTCTTCCAGCTGGTATTTGCTGGTGCCTGTATGTCGATCATCTCCGGTGCGGTTGCCGAGCGCATGAAGCTGTGGGCCTTCCTGGCTTTCGCAGTGGTCATGACCGGCTTCATCTACCCGATTCAGGGTGCCTGGAGCTGGGGCGGTGGCTGGTTGTCAGAGATCGGTTACTCTGACTATGCCGGTTCCGGTATCGTTCACATGGCAGGTGCCGTAGGTGCTCTGGCCGGTGTCATTCTGCTGGGTGCCCGTAAAGGCAAGTACGGTGCGAATGGCCAGGTCAATGCAATCCCGGGCTCCAATCTGCCGCTGGCTACCCTGGGTGCCTTCATCCTGTGGATGGGCTGGTTCGGCTTCAACGGTGGTTCCGAGCTAAAGATGTCTGACATCGACTCGGCCAACAACGTTGCCCAGGTGCTGGTTAACACCAACATGGCGGCTGCCGGTGGTCTGATCGCGGCGATGATCGTATCGCGCATCCTGTTCGGCAAGACTGACCTGACCATGATGATCAACGGTGCTCTGGCCGGTCTGGTCTCGATCACTGCCGAGCCGCTGGCTCCAGGTGGCTTCCAGTCCATGCTGATCGGTGGTGTCGGTGGTGTGATCGTGGTCTTCTCGATCCTCGCACTGGACAAGCTGAAGCTCGACGATCCGGTCGGTGCTATCTCGGTACACGGTACTGCCGGTATCTGGGGTGTGCTGGTTGTGCCGCTGACCAACAGCGATGCCAGCTTCGGCGCACAGATTGTCGGTATCGTCGGTATCTTCGTCTGGGTCTTCATCGCCAGCCTGATTGTCTGGGGCATCATCAAGGCGGTCATTGGTCTGCGCATCAGTGAAGAAGAAGAGTACGAAGGTGCGGATATTTCCGAGTGCGGTATGGAAGCTTATCCGGAGTTCACCAGCAGCAAGAACTAACGCTGGTCAGTACTCAGGTTAAACAACAGGGCGCCTTCGGGCGCCCTGTTGCGTTTGCATGGGTGGTGCGAGCTAAAGAAAAAGTTGCTGTTCAGGCTGGTGAAAATTTTCAGTTGGGCTATAAATAGCCTGTTTTCCTTTCTATGAAGGTGGCTGCCGTGAGTACTGATGATCTTGATGACGACATGGATGCGGTAGATAACGACGATCTGGACGGTCTGCCGGAAGCGGATGAAGACGACAGCAGCGTCAAAAGCCGCAAGAAAGCTGCTGCTGTGAGCAATGAAGACGAACTGGAGGGCGCTTCGCTGGCGGCCAAAGAGCGTGAGCGACAGTTCCTCGCCCAACAGATCGAGGAATATCTTGCCCGTGGTGGCAAGGTCCAGGAGGTCAGTGGAGACGTCCTGAATGATCCGCCACGCAAGCCCGAGTCAAAGTACGGTAGTCGGCCGATTTAGCGGTAACCAAGTGAGTCCGCTTCGTGGCTGTCGGCGTCTTGCCCGCGCACCCCTAAAGAAACCCCTCGAGCAGATCATTGAGAAACAGGTGGCCGCGTGCAGTGGGCCGAAGCTGTTGCTGCCAGGGTTCCAGCAAGCCGCGCTCAACGGCGTTATCCAGTTGGCTGGCAATACTGTCCAGCGACTGTCCGGTGCGTTGGCTATACCAGTGGCTGGGCACACCATCCTGCAGGCGCAAGGCATTCATCAGAAAGTCGAAGGGTAAATCATCCGCGCCCAGCGGTTTGCGTCCGGCACAGAAAGCGTTGTCCGGATTCAGGTAGTCCTTGGGCAGACGGGTTTTCCAGTAGCGTTCGATATGCCCGTCAGGGCGGGTAAGCTTGCCATGGGCGCCAGCGCCGATGCCGATAAAGTCGCCGTATTGCCAGTAGTTCAGGTTGTGCCGTGCCTGACGGTCAGCGCGGGCATAGGCAGAGACTTCATATTGCTGCAGACCGGCTTCGGCCAGTCGGGCCTGCCCCGCTTCCTGAATGCTCCAGAGAATGTCTTCTTCCGGCAGCTGCGGTGGCTGGCTGTAGAACAGGGTGTTGGGTTCCAGGGTGAGTTGGTACCAGGACTGGTGCTCGGGTCCGAGGGCGATGGCCTGCTCGATATCCGCCAGGGCGTCAGTTTCAGTTTGCCCGGGCAGGCCGTGCATCAGATCGAGGTTGAGGTTGTCGAAGCCGGCACGGCGCGCCATGTCGACGGCTGCAAGGGCTTCCCGGTCATCATGGATACGGCCCAGGGCTTTCAGGTGTCGGGCATTGAAACTCTGGATACCGATCGACAGCCGGTTGATGCCGGCGCGACGGTAATCGGCAAACTTGGCCTGCTCGAAGGTTCCGGGGTTGGCTTCCAGAGTGATTTCGATATCGCCGGCAAAGGTCAGCCGGGAGGCCATGGCGTCCAGCAGGCGGGCAAGGCTGGCAGCGGAAAACAGGCTCGGTGTACCGCCACCGAAAAAGATCGAGGTCAGCTCGCGTTGCTGGCCAGCGTATTCGGCCATCAGGTTCAGGTCCTGATCCAGGTCGGCAATCAGCGCATCTATATAGGCCGCTTCGGGCAGTCCGTTATCGCTGACATGCGAATTGAAATCGCAGTAAGGGCACTTGCGTACGCACCAGGGGATGTGAACATAGGCCGCCAGAGGCGGCGGCTGAAGGTTGAAGGCTGAAGGCTGGGTGTCGGCCTGCGGAGAAGTTGTCATTGCACCAAGCCTGTGATCAGGAAGTGGGTTGCACCGGGGCCGAAAAGCGCACGCTGGACATACTTTCAGCTGTCAGCGGCGTGTAGTCCGAGTTGTTTACGCAGTTGCGCCATGGCTTTGCCTCGGTGGCTGAGGCGGTTTTTCTGGGCGGCGGGCAATTCGGCGCTGGCGCAGTTGGTTTCCGCTACCCAGAACAGCGGATCGTAACCGAATCCGAACTCGCCGCTGGGTTCGTGCAGTATGCGCCCGCGCCACTCACCCTGGCAGATGATCGGCGTCGGATCATCGGCATGTCGCAGCAGGGCCAGTACGCAGATAAAGCGCGCACCGCGCTCGGTATCGGGAATGCCATCCAGAGCCTTGAGCAGTTTGGTGTTGTTGGCGCTGTCGCCGGCGCCATCGGCATAGCGGGCGGAATAAATGCCTGGCGCGCCACCAAGGGCATCCACGGCCAGTCCGGAGTCGTCCGCCAGTGCCGGCAGGCCGGAGGCATGTGCGGCGTGCCGGGCCTTGATAATGGCGTTCTCGATAAAGGTCAGACCGGTTTCTTCAGCTTCGACACTGACGAACTCGCTTTGCGGTATGACCGTGACCTGGGCACCGAGCATTTGTTGCAGTTCGGCCAGTTTGCCTTTGTTGCCGCTGGCCAGTACCAGCCGATCAAAAGCCAATTCAGTCATCCGGGTGAAACTCCTGCTGGAAGCGCACAGTATGCACTGGTGCTCCTTCGCTTTCCTGAATCGTCAGTTCAAAGCGCAGCAATCCGCGCTGGGCAGCGGTGTAGTTGGCAAGAAAGTAAACGGCCTCACCTTCCTGGATGCGAATGAAGCGCAGCGGAGTGCTTTGCTGCAGGAGGTTGGTCACGGTACCGTCAACGCGGGCATCAACCGGCACCGGACCGTCATCGGTTTTTTTCTGCACCAGCAGGTTGAGTACCCCGTGGGTGGGACCGCGGGTCAGTCCGGCCTGGGCGGCAATGTCGGGTTGCAGATAGCTGCTGTTGAAGGTGTTGTGATACACAATCAGGTCACCAAAGCGCTGCGGACTTTGTGCCTGAGCAAACAGGCCACCGGCAAACAGCAGGCTGCACAGCAAAAGAGCAAAGCGTTTCATGATGATTACTCCTGTCGGGTTATCCGGTAGATCGCAACCTCACCCAGCAGGTTGGGCCAGAAGCCGCTGAACCAACCCGTCTGGTGGGTCTGGTCGACCACCAGGCGTTCAAGGATGCGAATCGAGCGTTCGCGGCACAGCTGTTCGAAATCCCTGAAGGTACAAAAATGAATGTTCGGTGTGTTGTACCAAGTGTAGGGCATAAACTCGGACACCGGCATGCGACCCTTGATGCCGAGGTGCATGCGACAGCGCCAATGGCCGAAATTGGGGAAAGTAAGAATGCCTTCCTTGCCGATACGCAGCATGTCTTCCAGTACCCGGTCAGGATAGTGTACTGCTTGCAGCGCCTGGGTCATGACCACGGTATCGAAACTGTTGTCACCAAAGTTGTCCAGCCCCAGGTCCATGTTCTGTTCGATAACCCGTACACCACGTTCAATACAGGTCTGGATTTGCCCGGGATCGATTTCCAGGCCATACCCCTGCACCTGCTTGGTATTACCCAGGTGTTGCAAGAGTTCACCACTGCCGCACCCCAGGTCGAGCACGCGGGTACCAGCGGGAATCCATTGCTCGATGATTTGCAGATCAGCGCGCAGGCTCATGCGTCCACCTCGATTCGGTTCATATAGCCACTGAAGGCCTCGATATAGCGCGGAATCGGCAACAGGAAAGCATCGTGACCCTGGGGCGCGTCGATTTCCAGGTAGCTGACCTGTTTGCCGGCGGCGAGCAGGGCATCGACCAGTTCCCGTGAGCGCGCCGGTGAAAAGCGCCAGTCGGTGGTGAAGGACATCAGCATGACGTCGGCCTGGACGCCGGCCAGAGTGCGGGCCAGGTCATCCTGGTGTGCGGCAGCCGGGTCAAAATAATCCAGTGCCTTGGTCATCAGCAGATAGGTGTTGGCATCAAAGCGCCCGGAAAACTCCTGGCCCTGGTAGCGCAGGTAGCTTTCCACCTCGAATTCGACGCTGGTCAGATCATAGTTGAGCTGTTCGCTGCGCAGGTCACGGCCGAATTTCTTGCCCATGGCATCATCGGACAGGTAGGTGATATGCCCGACCATGCGCGCCAGGGTCAGGCCGCGCTTGGGGATGACGCCGAAGGCGGCATAGTCACCATTGTGGAAGTCCGGGTCGGTCACAATGGCCTGGCGAGCGACCTCGTTGAAAGCGATGTTCTGTGCCGACAGCTTGGGTGCGGTGGCGATGGCCACGCAATGGCGCAGCCGCTCGGGGTAGCTGATCGCCCACTGCAATGCCTGCATGCCCCCCAGACTGCCACCGACCACGGAGGCCCACTGCTGAATACCGAGCAGGTCGGCCAGCCGAGCCTGGCTGTGTACCCAGTCTTCCACGGTGACCACCGGGAAGCTGGCGCCATAGGCCTTGCCGGTGGACGGGTCGATGCTCGAGGGTCCGGTGGAGCCATGGCAGCCACCGAGGTTGTTCAGGCTGACGACAAAGAAGCGGTTGGTATCAATGGCCTTGCCCGGGCCGATACAGGCATCCCACCAACCGGGCTTGCGTTCATCTTCATGGTGATAGCCGGCAGCATGGTGGTGCCCGGACAGGGCATGACAGATCAGTACGGCGTTACTGGCAGAGGCATTCAGCGTGCCATAGGTTTCGTAGACCAGTTCGTAGGGCGCCAGGGAGCGCCCGCAGGAGAGCAGCAGGGGTTCACTGAACGCCTGCCGCTGCGGCGTTACCAGGCCTACGCAATCGTCGGGAAATAGGGACATCGGGTCGCTTGTTCCTGATTGGGTGTTCAATAGGCCAGGGTCAGCCCACGGGGCATGCCGGTGGCGATCGCCAGATTGGTGATCAACAGCATGTCGACCAGCCGCAGGGCAATAAAGGCAAAGATCGGTGACAGGTCAAGTCCGCCCATGGACGGCAGGAAGCGGCGGATCGGTGCCAGCAGTGGCTCGCAGATCTGGTGCACGATCAGTGCGGCCGGGTTCTGGCTCTGCGGAGCGACCCAGGACAGAATCACGCTGATAATCAGGGCAAAGAAGAAGATCTTTACGAAGAGGGCGGTGATGCCGACCAGAGACCAGACAATGATCTGCAGCAGCCCCGGCATGCCGCCACCGGCCAGACCCAGAAGCAGGCCAATCAGAATGGCTTGTATGACCAGTGCCAGCAGCAAAGAGGCAAAGTCGATACCGCCAAAGCCCGGAATGACCCGGCGCAGGGGCTTCAGTAGCGGCGCCGTGGCGCGCACGATGAACTGGGTCAGCGGGTTGTAGAAGTCGGCGCGCACGGTTTGCAGGATAAAGCGCAGCAAAACCACTAGCAGGTAGAGGCTGCCGAGAGTCTGGATCAGGTAGCTGGCGGCAGAATCAAGTCCGGTCATGGGGTGTCCTCGGAGGTGGCGTTATCGGAGCTGCCCAGTTCAACAGCCAGTTCGGCAGCGCGACGGCTGGCCGCCTGCATACCGCGAGCGATGATCGCCGGGAAGTCGTCATTGGCAAAACTCTTGATTGCCTGTTCGGTGGTGCCGCCGGGAGAGCTGACACGGCGGCGCAGCTCGCTGGCATCGACATCACTGTGTACCGCCATATCGGCAGCACCCAGGGCAGTGAACAGGGTCAGGCGTTCAGCGGTGTCGCGCGGCAGGCCAAGTTGTTCGCCAGCGGCGGTCATGGCCTCGATCAAATAGAAGAAGTAGGCCGGGCCGCTGCCTGAAACGGCGGTGACAGCATCGATCAGCTGTTCTTCTTCCAGCCACAGACTGATGCCTACGGCGTTGAGAATCTGCTCGGCCTGCTGCTTCTGGGTGGCGCTGACGTTGGCATTGGCGAACAGCCCGCTGACGCCCTGGCGGCGCAATGAGGGTGTATTCGGCATGCAGCGCACGATCGCGGCATCGGTGCCGAGCCAGTCAGCCAGGCTGCGGCAGTCGATACCGGCGGCGATGGAGATGATCAGTTGCCCTGGTTTGCGTGCGGGTAGTGCACGGCAAACCTGTTGCATGACCTGAGGTTTGACGGCCAGCAACAGCACGTCACAGTCCTCTGCCAGCCGGGCATTGTCCGTATGCGCCTGAATGCCGAACTGGCGTGCCAGCTTGGCCGCCTGTTCAGGATTGTGGTCACTGGCCAGTAGTCGGGCAGGTTTCACGTTCTGTTGCAACATGCCGCCGATCAGACTGGTGGCCATGTTGCCGGCGCCGATAAAACCAATAACAGGTGCAGACATATGCTTATCCTTGTGTCGAGTCGGAGCCGGGGGTAGTCGTGTGGCGCTGGCCAAACAGGGCAGTGCCGATGCGCACCTGAGTGGCGCCTTCCTGCACGGCTTCGGTAAGGTCGTCGGTCATGCCCATGGACAAGGTGTCCAGCGACATATCCAGACCCTGCAGCGCAGTACGCAGGGCCTTGAGCGGTTGCCGGCGGCTTTCACTGTCGTCGGCCGGTGCCGGAATGGCCATCAGCCCGCGCAATCGCAGGTTGGGCAGTTCAGCGACCGCAGCGGCCAGCTCGGGCAACTCGGCCAGGCTGACGCCGGACTTGCTGTCTTCACCGCTGATATTCACCTGCAGGCAGATATTCAGCGGCTCCAACCCGGCAGGGCGTTGCTCGGACAGGCGGCGAGCAATCTTCAGCCGGTCGACACTGTGTACCCAGTCAAAATGCTCGGCCAGGGCCTTGGTCTTGTTCGACTGGATCGGGCCAATAAAATGCCAGGTCAAGGGCAGGTCGGGCAACTCGGCCTGTTTGTCCAGCGCCTCTTGCAGGTAGTTTTCGCCGACATTGCGGACACCCGCCGCCCAGGCTTCGCGAATGGCTGCCGCAGGGCGGGTTTTACTCACCGCGATCAGGGTGACTTGTTCGGCGTCGCGGCCGACATTTTCTGCCGCGCGCTGAATACGTTCACGAACGTTTGCAATATTATCTGCTATCGTTGACATTACTAATCTGGATACCTTGCCAATCGAAGTGACCTTGACGGCATTCTACATGCTTGCAAGGCCCAATGGGGAACCCTATGGATATTACCGAGCTGTTAGCCTTCAGCGCCAAGCAGGGCGCGTCGGACTTGCACCTGGCGGCAGGACTGCCACCCATGATTCGTGTGGACGGCGACGTGCGGCGCATCAATGTGCCCGCCATGGAGCACAAGCAAGTGCACGCGCTGATCTACGACATCATGAATGACAAGCAGCGTAAGGATTACGAGGAATTTCTGGAGACTGACTTCTCCTTCGAAGTGCCTGGTGTCGCCCGTTTCCGGGTCAACGCCTTCAATCAGCACCGTGGCGCCTCGGCGGTGTTCCGGACCATTCCTTCCAAGGTGCTGACCATGGAAGAACTGGGTCTGGGCGATACCTTCAAGAAGATCGCCGATGCTCCCCGCGGGCTGGTGCTGGTCACCGGGCCGACCGGTTCGGGCAAGTCGACTACCCTGGCGGCCTTGCTGGATTACCTGAACAACACACGCTACGAGCATATTCTGACCATCGAGGATCCGATCGAATTCGTTCACGAATCGAAGAAGTGTCTGGTCAACCAGCGTGAAGTGCACCGCGATACCCTCGGTTTTGCCGAAGCCTTGCGCTCGGCACTGCGGGAAGACCCGGACATCATTCTGGTCGGTGAGATGCGTGACCTGGAAACCATTCGCCTGGCACTGACCGCAGCGGAAACCGGTCACCTGGTGTTCGGTACCCTGCACACCACCTCGGCGGCGAAAACCATTGACCGTATCGTTGACGTATTCCCGGGCGAAGAAAAATCCATGGTGCGTTCGATGCTCTCCGAGTCATTGCAGGCGGTTATCTCCCAGACCCTGCTGAAAAAGATTGGTGGCGGTCGGGTAGCTGCGCATGAAATCATGATTGGTACCCCGGCGATCCGTAACCTGATCCGCGAAGACAAGGTGGCGCAGATGTATTCGGCGATCCAGACCGGCGGTAATCTGGGTATGCAGACGCTGGACATGTGCCTGAAAAAGCTGGTGCAACAGGGCCTGGTCACCAAAGATGCGGCGCGTGAGAAAGCCAAGACAACAGACGGCTTCTGAACCGCTGGTTGTTGCTGGCCGGCATAGGGATGCCGGTCAGATTGTTATTCGAGGATTATCATGGATTTTGAAAAACTGTTGCGTCTGATGGTGGAAAAGGGCGCCTCTGATCTGTTTATCACTGCAGGTGTTGCACCGAGCATGAAGGTCAATGGGCGTATCCTGCCCGTGACCAAATCTCCCTTGTCGCCGGAACAGACCCGCGAGACGGTGCTCGGGGTTATGTCTGAAGCCCAGCGTCGCGAGTTTGCCGAAAAACACGAGTGCAACTTCGCCATCAGCGCCCGGGGTATTGGTCGTTTCCGTGTCAGTGCCTTTTACCAGCGCAACCTGGTCGGTATGGTGTTGCGGCGTATCGAGATCAATATTCCGACCATGGAAGACCTGCGTCTGCCGCCGATCCTCAAGGATCTGGCGATGACCAAGCGTGGCCTGGTGATCTTTGTGGGTGCAACCGGTACCGGTAAATCCACCTCGCTGGCCTCGATGATCGGTTACCGCAACAAGAACTCCAGCGGGCATATCATCTCCATCGAAGATCCGATCGAATTTATCCACCAGCACCAGAATTGCATCGTGACCCAGCGTGAGGTCGGTATTGATACCGACTCCTTTGAAACCGCGCTGAAAAATACCTTGCGCCAGGCGCCGGATGTGATCCTGATTGGTGAGGTGCGGACCAAAGAAACCATGGACCATGCCGTGGCCTTTGCCGAAACCGGTCACCTGTGTCTGGCTACCCTGCACGCCAACAACGCCAACCAGGCGCTGGACCGTATCATTCACTTCTTCCCCACCGAGATGCATCAGCAGGTGTGGATGGATCTGTCGCTCAACCTCAAGGCGATTGTCGCCCAGCAACTGATTCCCTTGCCGGATGGCAAGGGACGGCGTGCGGCCATCGAGGTGATGATCAATACGCCGCTGGCGGCCGACATGATCCGCAAAGGCGAGGTGCATGAACTCAAGCCGCTGATGGCCCGCTCCAATGAGCTGGGTATGCAGACCTTTGATCAGGCGCTTTACAAGTTGTACAGCGCCGGTGAAATCACCTACGAAGACGCCTTGTTGCACGCTGATTCCGCCAACGATTTGCGCCTGATGATCAAGCTGGGTTCCGAAACCGACGGCAAACAGTTGATGGACAGCAACCCGGATCTGTCCTTGCAGGAAGAGGAAGAATCCCACGAGCGTCGGCGTCGCTAGTCAGCTGTTCTGCGGTCACGGCAGATCTGCCGTGACCGCGGGTTCACCCTAGACGTTTTTCTGGTATACCAATCGACCCCTGCACAGGGTATGGGTAACCGTGCCGGGTACGCCCTGGCCGAAGAAGGGGCAGTTGCGTCCGCGTGATAGCCAGTGTTCGCCAATCAGGCTGGCAGCGGCCGGATCGAACAGGGTGATATCGGCGCTGTCGCCCACATGCAAGCGGCCAGCCGGCAGGTCCAGTGCCTGGGCAGGGCCAACGGTCAGGCGACTGAGCAGGGCCGGCAATTCCAGCAAGCCATCAGCGACCAGTGTCAGCGCCAGCGGCAGCAGCACTTCGATACTGCTGATACCGCTGGCTGCTGTGGCAAAGGGCATGCGGGTGGCTTCTTGTTCATGTGGGCGATGATGCGAGGCAATTGCCTGCACCACGCCATCCTGTACTGCCGCCCGCAGGGCGCTGCGGTCGTTGTCGCTGCGCAGCGGCGGCAGAACATGCAGGATGCTGGAAAAGTCGCTGAGATTCTCATCGCACAGCAACAGCTGGTACATGGCGACGTCGGCACTGACCGCCAGGCCTCGGGCCTGGGCATCGGCCAGCATGTCCATGGCGCGGGCGCTGGTCAGGCCGCTGAAATGGGCGCGTACTCCGGTCTGTTCGACCAGCAACAGGTCGCGCGCCAGGGCTACGGTTTCTGCACTTTCCGGAATGCCAACCAGCCCAAGTCGGGTCGCGGTGCGGCCTTCATGGGCCATACCGCCTTCCGCCAGCTCCGGGTCCTGTGGCGTAAAAATCACCGGCAGATCAAATCCGGCGGCGTATTCCAGGGCACGACGCAGGATGCGGTTGCTGTTCATTGGCGCCAGACCCTGGGTAAAGCCGACACAGCCGGCATCCCGCAGGGCGACCAGTTCGCTCAGGTGTTCGCCATCCAGATTCCGGGTCAGGGCGGCCAGAGGGAATACGCGGCAATTGCCGGCCTGGGCAGCGCGATCGAGGATCAGTTCGGCGACTGCCGGGGTATCCAGTACCGGGCGACTGTCCGGGGTGCTGCACAGACTGGTGACGCCGCCAGCGGCAGCAGCCCGGGTCTCACTGGCAATGCTGCCTTTGCGGCTGTACCCGGGCTCGCGCAGACTGGCGTTCAGGTCGACCAGTCCGGGACAGGCAATCAGGCCGCGGGCGTCGATGGTACGTTCGGCAACGAAACCCGCCGGCGCTTCGCCAATGGCGTGCAGCAGTCCGGCGTCGATATGCAGGTCGGTGATGCTGTCGAGTTGGCTGGCCGGGTCAATCACCCGGGCGCCTTCAATGGTCAGTCGCATGGTTACTCGGCTTCCTGGTTGAGCTGGCGCTGGGTGGTCTGGCCGGCCATGGCCATGGACATGACGGCCATGCGCACGGCGATACCGTAAGTGACCTGATTGAGGATCACCGATTGCGGACCGTCAGCCACTTCCGAGGCAATTTCCACCCCGCGATTGATCGGCCCCGGGTGCATCACCAGTGCGCCGGGTTTGGCCAGGGCCAAGGATTCCGGGGTCAGGCCGTAGAGGCGATAGAACTCGCCTTCGCTGGGTAACAGGCCGCTTTGCATGCGTTCTTTCTGCAAGCGCAGCATGATCACCACATCAACATCACGCAGTCCGATGCGCAGGTCATTGAAAACCCGCACACCGTAGTCTTCGATGCCCGCGGGCAGCAGGGTGCGTGGCGCGATGACGCGGATATCCGGACACCCCAGGGTCTGCAGGGCGAGCATGTTCGAACGCGCGACACGTGAGTGCAGAATGTCGCCGACGATGGCCACCGACAGCTGACGGAAATCCCCGCGATGGCGGCGGATGGTCAGCATGTCGAGCATGGCCTGGGTCGGGTGCGCGTGGTTGCCATCCCCGGCATTGATGATGGCAACCTCCGGGCAGACCTGCTGGGCAATGAAGTGCGCCGCACCGGAATCGCCGTGACGTACGATAAACATGTCGGCGGCCATGGCCTCGAGGTTCTGCAGGGTGTCGAACAGGGTTTCGCCCTTGCTGGTCGAGGAGGTGGAGATGTTCAGGTTGAGTACGTCGGCGGACAGGCGCTTGGCGGCCAGCTCGAAGGTGGTGCGGGTGCGTGTGGAGTTCTCGAAGAACACGTTGCACACGGTCTTGCCGCGCAGCAAGGGGACTTTCTTTACTGCCCGTTCACCCACTTCGAGGAAGGAATCGGCGGTATCCAGCAGCTCGGTCAACAGGGTTTCCGATAGCCCTTCCACGGTAAGGAAGTGGCGCAATTGGCCCTGCTGGTTGAGCTGCAGGTGGCTGTGCGTCTGGCTCATGGTCACTGGGTGCTCGCGGTGGGCATGGTCAGGGTCAGTTGCAGTGGTTCGGGCCCGGTCAGCTTGACCCGCTGGCCGGGAGCCAACGACAGGCTGCGACCCAGCACATCGGCACGAATCGGCAGATCGCGGGCTTCAATATCGATCAGCGTAACCAGGGTTACCGAGGCCGGACGACCGTAATCGAAGATCTCGTTGAGCGCAGCGCGAATGGTGCGGCCGGTCATCAGAACGTCGTCGACCAGAACCAGATGACGACCATCCAGATCAAAGGGGAGCTCGGACGGGCGCACACGCTGAGGCAGGCCGTTTTGTTCGTAGTCATCGCGGTAGAAGGCAATGTCCAGTGTGCCCATCGGCGCGTCGGGCAGGCTGCGCTGACGCAGGGCTTCGGCAACCCAGACGCCGCCGGTATGGATGCCGACAAAGGCAACCTCCTGGCGGCCGCGCTGGGCCAGGTAGCGGGTCAGGTCGGCGGCCATGCTGTCGAGCAGGGTTTCCACCGCAGGCAGGCTGCTCATGGTGTCTCCTTGTGTGGGTCGGCCAGCCAGGTTTCCAGCAGCAGCGCTGCGGCTAGGCTGTCGACCGGATTGTCCCGGTAACTCTGGGGGCTTTGGCCATTGTCGCGCAAGCTCTGCTTGGCGGCAAAGGTGCTCAGGCGTTCGTCCACGGTGTGCACCGGTAGCTGGAAGCGGCCATGCAGGCGCCGGGCAAACTTTTCGGCACGAATGCTCATGGCGCTCTCGGTGCCATCCATGTTCAGCGGCAGACCCACGATCAGCACCTGCGGACGCCACTCCTTGATCAGCGCGCCAATCTCGTCCCAGTCGGGGATACCGTCTCGGGCACGCAGATTGGTCAGCGGTTCGGCGCTGCCGGTCAGGGTCTGGCCAACGGCGACGCCGATCTGGCGGGTGCCGTAATCAAAGCCAAGCGCCCGTTGCAGCTCAGCCATCAGGCATGTCCCGCCTGGCTGCTGAGCTGGCCCAGGTCAATCCCCAGGCTGCGTGCGGCAGCCTGCAGTCGTTGCGTGGGTGCCAGATCAAACAGGATGTGCTGGTCGGCCGGGCAGCTGAGCCAGACATTGTCAATCAGCTCCTGATCCAGTTGGCCGGCATCCCAGCCAGCATACCCCAGGGCGATCAGGGTATGGTCCGGGCCATCGCCATCGGCCATCGCCAGCAGGATGTCACGGGATGTGGTCAGGCGCAGCTCACCGAGTTCGGCAGTGGCATCCCAGGGGCGCGGATCGTCGTGCAGCACAAAGCCGCGCTCGGTTTCCACCGGCCCGCCAGCAAATACACTCTGCTCGTACAGCGCAGCTGGCAAGGATTGTTGCTCCGGGGCCAATTGGCTGATGACTTCGGCCAGGTTGAGTTCACTGGGTTGGTTGATAATCAGGCCCATGGCGCCGTCAGCATTATGCTCACAGAGATAAATCAGGGTGTGCGCGAAATTCTCGTCGGCCATGTGGGGCATGGCGAGCAGGAAGTGGTGCTTGAGGTAACTCGGGCTGGTCGTATTCATGGGTGTAGTATCGGGCGTCAGCCCGGCTCAGGGCAAGCGCTCAACGACTGGAAACCCGATCCCCGCGTTCGAAGCGCCAGGTGCGGATGATTTCCAGCACGTCGACATCCATCAGATCCCCGGTAAAGGGAGCAAAGGGGGCCGACAGGCGGACGATGCGAATGGCGGCCTGGTCAAGAATATCGTGTCCCGACGATTCCAGCACTTGTACCTCACGCAGGGTGCCGTCGCGGTTGATCGAGACGAGCAGACGCAAGCTGCCATAGACTTTGTTCTCGCGGGCTTCGGCGGGGTAGTTCTGATTGCCGACACGTTCAACCTTGCGCCGCCAGGAGTCCTTGTAATAGGCGCCTTTGTCTTGCATGGTCGAGGCCGCATTCAAGCGATGAATGCGGGGGCGTTTGGCATACAGTTGCCGTTCCTCGGCCAGTTGTGCTTCCAGGCTGGCAATCTCTTCCGACAGTTGTGACATATCGAAGCGTTGTACGTTGCGCGTTTGCTCGACGGGCTCCGGGGTGGGCTCTTGCCGGGACACCTGGTCACGGCTGACTTGCGTGCTGGTGACAACCGATTCACTGGTGTCGGTGACGGGGTCGGGTGCGGCGGGTTCGCTGGGCGGCGTGACTTCATGGATTTCGCTGGCTTGAAACGGCGACTCTTCCGTAGTGCTCGGGGCGGCAAGCTCGTCCAGGGTGCCGCTACCCTGCTGGTCATGCTGGGCGAGAAAGTCAGCTTCTTCCGGGCGTGCTTCACTGGGTTGGGTGGCCAGAGTGATTTCCAGTGAGCGGGCAACATCGCTGGGGCTGGGCAAGTCAAAGGTGATGCCGAGAATGACCAGCGCGTGCAGGACTGCGGCCAGGAACAGGGTAAAACCGAGCCGGTCCCGCGCACTGGCTTGTGGCGGTATCGGTGTGGGGGTGGCACTGGCTGTCTGTTGCATGCGAATCACTGGCCCGGGTTGCGTGGCGGCTGCTTGCACGCAGTCTGCCGTCCCGGGCCGAGAATGTCCATTCTCAGCGCCGACTCAGGCCAGCTGTCGGGCAATGGCATCCATCAGTTGACCACCGATATCGGTGCCCTGCGCAGCATCGATTTCGCGGATACAGGTCGGACTGGTGACGTTGATTTCGGTCAGGTAATCGCCGATCACATCCAGGCCGACAAACAACAGGCCGCGTTCACGCAGGCTGGGGCCAACCTCGGCAGCAATCCAGCGGTCACGCTCGCTCAGCGGGCGTGCTTCGCCTCGGCCGCCAGCGGCCAGGTTGCCACGGGTTTCGCCCTGTGAGGGAATCCGTGCCAGACAATAGGGGACCGGCTCGCCCTCGATCATCAGAATGCGTTTGTCGCCGAGCGCAATTTCCGGCAGATAGCGCTGCGCCATGATCTGCTGTTGGCCGTGCAGGGTCAGGGATTCGATAATCACGCTGATGTTGGGGTCGTCGGCGCGCACGCGGAAGATCTGACTGCCGCCCATGCCATCCAGTGGTTTGAGAATGGTGTCGCCGTGCTCGCGGACGAAATCGCGCAAGATGTCGGCGCGGCGACTGACGACCAGCTCAGGCGTGCATTGGGGAAACTGGGTGGCAAAGAGTTTTTCGTTGCAGTCGCGCAAGCTGCGAGGACGGTTGACGATCAGTACGCCCTCGCGCTCGGCGGCTTCGAGCAGATGAGTGGCGTAGAGAAATTCGTTGTCGAAGGGCGGGTCCTTGCGCATCAGGATCACATCCAGATCGCTCAGGGGGCGTTGGCTGGCGGGTTGCAAATCGAACCAGTGCTGGGGATCGGCAAACACCTGCAACGGGCTCATCACGCCCATGGCACGCCCGTTTTCCAGGTACAGGTCCTGTGGTTCCAGGTACTCAAGTTGCCAACCGCGATTTTGCGCTGCCAGCAACATCGCCAGAGTGCTATCCTTCTTGTAGTGAATGGTTTGAATAGGGTCCATCACAACGCCGACGCGAACGGTCATCTGGCTGGTTTCTCCGGTACAGAAAAGGGCTGAGGCGGCAGTGTAACGTCTGTCTGGCAGCGCTTGGAAGTGGCATGATTCGGTTGGCTTTATAGATTGCCCTGAAAAACTGTGTTAAAAGTACCCGGAAAAGGGATTGGCTGGTCTGGAGGTGGCACCATGCCGCCATTCTCCCTGGCCCAACGCAAAAATAAAGGCTGGTCTTATGGAAGAAAATTTTGAAAGCCTCAAGGTCATGGTCATTGATGACAGCAAGACTATTCGTCGTACGGCGGAGACCTTGCTGAAAAAAGTTGGCTGTACCGTCATCACGGCGGTCGATGGTTTTGATGCGTTGGCCAAGATTGCCGACAATCATCCCGACATCATTTTTGTCGATATCATGATGCCGCGCCTGGATGGTTATCAAACCTGTGCACTGATCAAGAACAACAGCGCCTTCCGTGGTACACCTGTCATCATGCTGTCGAGCAAGGACGGTCTGTTTGACAAGGCGAAAGGCCGAATTGTCGGTTCCGATCAGTATCTGACCAAGCCATTCAGCAAGGAAGAGCTGTTGAGCGCAATCCGCGCCCACATTCCAAGCAGTGATCACGTCGCCGGTGCGGCTGACGCCTGACGCGCGCTGACGTTCAATTTTTTTGGGGGAGTCCGATGGCCCGTATTCTTGTAGTTGATGATTCGCCAACCGAGCTGTACAAGCTCACGGGCATGCTGGAAAAGCATGGCCATGAAGTACTCAAGGCGGAAAATGGCGCCGATGGCGTCGCACTGGCGCGGCAGGAAAAGCCTGATGCGGTACTGATGGATATCGTCATGCCTGGTCTCAACGGCTTTCAGGCCACCCGGCAACTGACCAAGGACCCGGAAACCGCCGCTATCCCGGTGATTATCGTGACCACCAAGGACCAGGAAACCGACAAGGTCTGGGGCAAGCGCCAGGGCGCCAAGGACTACCTGACCAAGCCGGTCGAGGAAGACACATTGATCCGGACCCTCAAGGCGGTCCTGGGCGGCTAGTTGGAAAAACAAAGCGCCGTACAATAATCAGAACAGGACCGGCATGTCAGACACTCTTCATCCCTTCGACCAACTCATGCAACTGGCTGCCGCTTGTCGGCAGCAAGCTGCTGGTCTGCCGGCCCAGGAAGTGGTCAGCGAGACCTGGAGTGGTGTCGGTTTCCGCCTTGCCGGCCAGCATCTGGTTGCGGCAATGGGCGAAGTCAGTGAAATCCTGCATGAACCTCGTTATACCGCCTTGCCCAGGGTCAAGTCCTGGGTGCGCGGGGTAGCCAACGTGCGTGGGCGTTTGTTGCCCATCATTGACCTGAGCCGTTTCTTTGCTGCCAGCAACACGGTGCCACGCAAGCAGCGCCGGGTGCTGGTTCTTGATCGTGACGATGTCTTTGCCGGGCTCCTGGTCGACGAAGTGCTCGGCATGCAGCATTTCCCCGTCAATCAATTCTCCACCCTGGTGCCGGCCGAAGCCGGTGTACTGGCACCCTTCGTGGTTGGCAGTTACGCCAGTGAGACGGGCAACGCCATGGTGTTCAACTTTCGTGCGCTGGCGCATGATCAGGCATTTCTTGATGTAGCAATCTGATGCAGGGGTGGCTGCCGGTGGTGGTCACAAACAAGGTAAAACAAAGTAGCAGGCTGCAGGCCAGGTAGGGGCCAGACCGAATGAAGAAGCTCGATAAACAGATATTCAATACCATGCTCAGCAACCGGAGGATTACCGGCCTGTTTGCCGCGCTGATCCTGTCGCTGCTGTTGCTGTTCGTCAACTTCGTCTACCTGAATATCCAGACCGGGTACGATGCCGAATACATTGCCCATACCGGGGAGCTGCGGGTACTGTCGCAGCAGTTGTCGACCTCGGCGACTGAGGCGGCTACGGGTACCGAAGAAGCCTTCCCGCTATTGCTGCGAGCTCGCAACGATTTCCAGGAGCGCTGGGATTACCTGGTTTCCGGGCACGATGAAACCGGCCTGCCTGCCGCTCCGAGCAGCCTGTCCCCACAGATGGCCAGTGTGCAGGCAGACTGGGATCAGGTGCGTGCCAATGCGGACAGCATTCTGGCCAGCCAGAGCACGGTCATCTCCTTGCATGCGGTAGCCGCTACCCTGTCGGATACCGTGCCGCAGTTGCAGGTAGAATATGAGGATGTGGTAGATGTGTTGATTGCCAGTGGCGCTACCGCCGAACAGGTGGCCATCGCCCAGCGTCAGTCACTCCTCGCGCAACGGATTCTGGGCTCGGTCAACCGGGTACTGACCGGTGACTTCGATGCCGTGCTGGCAGCAGAAAGCTTTGGTCGTGACGCCAGCCTCTTTGGTCGCGTACTTCAGGGCATGCTGGAAGGTGACGATGTCATGGGTGTCACCCAGGTAACCAACCCCGAGGCCGTGTTCCTGCTGGAAGAAATTGATGGCCTGTTCCGCTTCGTGTCCGACTCGGTCGACGAGATCCTGCTGACGTCGCCGGAGTTGTATCAGGTACGCCAATCGGCCAACCAGATCTTTACCGATTCCGGTCAGGTGCTGCAGAACGTTTCCGAATTGAATGCCGGCTTCCAGGCACGTGCAGACGCTCGCTGGATCAACACCCTGATTGGTTATGTGCTGGGCCTGATTGCGCTTGTCAGTATTCTTCTGATCGGTGTGCAGATGACCCGTGAGAGCCGTGAACG
Organism: Halopseudomonas salegens; assembly: GCF_900105655.1. NCBI lineage: Bacteria > Pseudomonadati > Pseudomonadota > Gammaproteobacteria > Pseudomonadales > Pseudomonadaceae > Halopseudomonas > Halopseudomonas salegens. The sequence goes on along the minus strand of NZ_LT629787.1, from coordinate 3,090,015 downwards.
GGCACAGGAAACGCGTGAACGTCTGGCCGAAACTGCCGAGAAAAACGAGCGTAACCAGGCGGCGATTCTGCGTCTGCTGGATGAGATCGCCGACCTTGCGGATGGTGACCTGACGGCGGAGGCCACGGTTACCGAGGACTTCACCGGGGCGATTGCCGACTCGATCAACTTCTCCATTGACCAACTGCGTGCACTGGTAGCAACCATTAACGAAACCGCGCAGAAAGTAGCCGATGCCGCGCAGGAAACCCAGGGTACGGCGATGCATCTGGCTGAAGCGTCCGAGCACCAGGCGCAGGAAATTGCCGGCGCCTCGGCGGCGGTGAACGAGATGGCCGTGTCGATTGACCAGGTATCAGCCAACGCCGCGGAATCCTCCGCGGTAGCAGAACGTTCGGTTGCCATTGCCAACAAGGGTAACGAAGTGGTGCAGAACACCATTACCGGCATGGATACCATTCGTGAGCAGATTCAGGACACCTCGAAGCGGATCAAGCGTCTGGGTGAGTCCTCGCAGGAGATTGGTGACATCGTAAGTCTGATTAACGATATTGCCGACCAGACCAACATCCTGGCACTGAACGCAGCGATTCAGGCTTCCATGGCGGGTGATGCCGGTCGTGGCTTCGCGGTAGTTGCCGACGAAGTACAGCGTCTGGCGGAACGTTCCTCCGGGGCGACCAAGCAGATTGAAGCGCTGGTCAAAACCATTCAGACCGATACCAACGAAGCGGTTATCTCGATGGAGCAAACCACCTCGGAGGTTGTTCGTGGTGCTCGCCTGGCGCAGGACGCGGGTGTTGCCCTGGAAGAAATCGAGAAGGTATCAACCAGTCTTGCTGCCTTGATTCAGAACATCTCCAACGCTGCCCGTCAGCAAGCATCCTCGGCGGGCCACATTTCCAACACGATGAACGTCATTCAGGAAATCACCACGCAAACCTCGACGGGTACGACCACTACCGCACGCAGCATTGGTGATTTGGCCAAGCTGGCCGAAGACATGCGGCAATCGGCAGCAGGCTTTACCCTGCCCGAGTCACAAGACTAAGCTGATTCGACCGGTTGCCTGCGGGTGACCGGTCGGTCGACAAGGGCGAGGTAGCAGTCGTGCAGACAACACCCAACTGGTCGCTGCAACAAGTACCGGATATGGATGCGGAACAGTTCCGCCAGTGGCAGATGCTGCTGGAGGCGCGCACCGGTGTATGCGTCAGTGATCAGCGCCGGGTTTATTTGCAAACCAGCCTGTGTAGCCGCATGCGTGCATTGCAGATCGATGATTATCAACGTTACTACGATTACGTCACCGACGGCCTGACCGGAACCATCGAGTGGTCGGCATTGATTGACCACCTCACCGTGCGCGAAACCAGCTTTATGCGCCACCGGCCATCGTTTGACTGTGTTGGTCGTCACTTGCAACAGCGCTTGCAGCAGAGTGATGGCGGCCAACCGCTGCAGTTATGGAGCCTGGGGTGTGCCAGTGGCGAAGAAGCCTGGTCACTGGCAATTACTCTGGAGCAGGCCATGGCTCAGGTCGGCAAACGCCAGAATTATGGTATCTGGGCGACCGATATCAGCCTCAAGGCCCTGGAGCAGGGGCGTGCTGCGACCTACCCGGCTTCACGCATGGGAGGCTTGCAGGAAGCGGAAATACGCCGCTGGTTGAGTGGCCGTGAGAATGGTCAATTGCAGATCAGTGAAAACCTGCGTGAACGGGTGTGTTTCAGCCGCCTCAACATTCTTGAGTTGGCCCAGGCACCCATTCAGGATATGGACATCATTTTTTGTCAGAACCTGTTGATCTACTTCCGCCGTTGGCGGCGCCGAGACTTGCTCAACATGCTGGCTCGCCGCCTGGTACCGGGCGGCATGCTGGTGATTGGCCTTGGTGAGATAACAGACTGGCACAACCCCCTGCTTATTCCTGTAGCCGACGACCGGGTCCAGGCCTGGGTGCGGCGGGATGACAACGCGGATCAGGAGTGAATATGGGTGATCGGCATGATTATGTTGCCCTCGACTGGGTCAAAGGTGAAATTTCCGCAACGTTGCAGCAGGCCCGGCAGGCGCTGGAGGCCTATGTAGCGCAACCGGATGACTCCACCCGCTTGCGGTTTTGCCTCACCTATATCCATCAGGTGCATGGCACGCTGCAGATGGTCGAGTTCTACGGCGCAGCCTTGCTGGCCGAAGAAATGGAAAAGCTCGCCCAGGCAATGATGCATGGCCAGGCCAGCAATATTGATGAGGCACTGGAAGTTCTGATGCAGGCCATCCTGCAAATGCCGGTCTACCTCGACAAGGTACAAAGTGGCCGGCGTGACCTGCCCATGTTGCTATTGCCCCTGTTGAACGATATGCGCAGCGCGCGTGGCGAAAAACTGTTGTCGGAAAGCGCGGTATTCAGTGCCGAGCGTCTGGAGCCCGAGGCCCCGTCCGATGATGGCTTGCCTGACTTCACCAGTGAGGCCAGCCGGCAGCAATTGCGCAAGTTGCGACAAGTCTTGCAAGTGGCGCAGCTGGGGGTTATCCGTGATCGTGATGTGAGCGCCAACAGCGAGCAACTGGTCAAGGTGTTTGCTCGCCTGGAACGGCTGTGTCAGGGCAGTGACTGGGCGGAGCTCTGGCGCGTGTTTGCCGGGATTGCCGAAGGCCTGGCCACCGGCAGTATCAGCAATGGCAGCTCGATTCGCCAGTTGTTGCGTCAGGCTGACCGCGAACTGCGTCAACTCAAGGACGAGCCTGCCAGTATCAGTGTGCCTCCGGCCAATGAACTGCTGCGCAATCTGCTCTTCTATGTGGCCAAGAGCCCGGGCGGCAGTCCGCGGCTGGATGCACTGAAACAGCGCTATCAATTGCAGGAGTTGTGGAAAGCCGAGGATGAACCGGCGAGTGGTAGCCGCCAGCTGGTGGGCCCTGACCGGTCGGCCATGCAGTCGGTGGCCCAGGCCCTGTCTGAAGAACTGCTGCAGATCAAGGATCAGCTAGACCTCTTTGTGCGTGGTGATCGCAGTAGTCCCGAGCGCTTGCACGACTTGCTGCCGACCATCAAACAGGTTGCCGATACGTTGGCCATGCTGGGTCTGGGCCAGCCACGGCGAGTGCTGCTGGAACAGATCGAACAGGTCGAGCGCATGGCGACCGGGAAGAGCAACCTGACCGACGCCGCGTTGATGGATGTTGCGGGCGGTATTCTCTTTGTCGAAGCCAGCCTGCACGGTATTGCCGGACTCAGTGGCAGCAAGGACAACGCGGACAGTGATGTGGAGCGGCTGGCGTCGGCGCAGGATATGGCGCTGGTGCAGCGTCAGGTCGTGCAGGAAGCCCGTAATGCACTGGAGCAGACCCGCGATTGCATCAATGCCTTCATCATCAATCAGTGGGATCATGCACAGCTGGCCCCGGTCGATGACCTGCTGACCAGTGTCCGGGGTGGCTTGTCCATGCTGGGCCTGGAGCGTCCGGCTGCGGCGGTGAATGCGTGCCGCCGTTATCTGCTGGAGAGTCTGGTTCAGGAGGGTGCGAGGCCGCAGTGGCAGGCGCTGGATAGCCTGGCAGACGTGGTTACCAGCATTGATTATTATCTTGAGCGTCTGGCCGAGGATGATCCTGAGCGCAGTGACAGCATCCTGGTTGTCGCCGAAGAGCGCTTGCAGGACCTGGGCTTCCATCCGGCGCAATTGCCGGCAGCAGCACCTGAGACGCCAGAAGCCGATGCCGAGACCGCCCCGCTGGAGGAGCCATCCGCCGAGGCGGATGCCTCTGAGCCAGAGTCGATCTCGGTCGAGCCCGAGCTGTCGGCCGAGTTGCCTGCCGAAGCCGTCGAAGACGACATCACTGAGCCTGCGTCAGGCGCGGAAGACAGCGACGATACTGACTTGCCGGATGCGCCCATTGCCGGCGCAGCAGAAGCCGACACGGATGACGACGATGATCTGATTGACCCCGAGCTGGTTGAAATCTTCGTCGAAGAAGCGGGCGAAGTGCTGGAAACACTGACCGAGTTCACGCCGCAATGGGAAGCCGACAATCAGGATGACAAGGCTTGCGCCGAAGTTCGCCGCGCTTTCCATACGCTCAAGGGCAGTGGGCGCATGGTACAGGCCAGTGTGCTTGCCGAGCTGGCCTGGTCGGTCGAGAATATGCTCAACCGGGTCATTGATCGCAGTATTGAATTGACCCCGGCGGTCTTTTCCACGGTGAATGCGGTGCGGGCCTTGATGCCGCGGCTGGTCGAGGATTTTGCCAGCAGTCAGTCGCAGATGTTGCCCGAGGTTGCACAGTTGAGTGCCCAGGCCGACGCCCTGTCGCGGGGTGAGACTCCGCTGCCGGCAGACGAGCCCGCGACTGAGCATGAGCAGCCGTTGGAGCCTGCAGAGCAATCGCCCGGGGCAGAGGCAGAAACGGATAGCGATGCGGCATTGCCGGTGCCGGAACTGGACGAGCTGGATGAGCTGCCGAATGATGTTGCCGAGGTGACCTCGGTAGACGACAGCGACAGCATCGCGGATGTTCAATCCGATCAGCCCGACGTGCTGCCAGAAGACACCGACGAGACGCCAGCGACGCCGGAGCTGGTTGCCCCCGAGGCTGGCCTGAACGAACTACAGGCGGCAGCAGAAGCGGATGACGAGGAAGGCCTTGACCCGATCCTGCTGGATATTTTCCACAACGAAACGCAAAGCCACATTGCACAGATCAATGCCTTCATCGAGCAGTGTCAGCAAGGTTTGCCGCGTCCGATAAGTGATGCCTTGCAGCGAGCCCTGCACACCCTCAAGGGCAGTGCACACATGGCGGGTATTGCACCGATCGCCGACCTGGCCACGCCGCTGGAAAAACTGATCAAGACCTTCAAGGCCAATCTGGTGCCGGCTGATCAGGCGCTGGTCGATCTGCTCTCGGTTGCGGTTACCCTGTTTGACAGTGGTTTGCAGCAGCTCTATTCGACCCCTCAGCAAACGATTGCCGGCAGTGCAGAATTCCTTGACCAGATAACCATGCTGGAACAGCAGGGCATGCAGTTGCGTGACAGCAGCCGCAGTGATCTGGAGCCGGGCAGTGGCCCGGGTCTGATGTCAATCTTCCTCACCGAGGGGGTTGATTTGCTGCTGGATGCCGCTGATGAAATGCAGGCCGGGAACGAACTGGACCATGTTCGCACCCAGAACAGTTTGCGCGCCTTGGCCGAGGTGGCTGGCGATGTCGAACTGCCCCCGATCGAACGTCTGAGCGAGGCGCTGGAACAGGTGCACCATCTGTTGCAGCAAGAGCGTCTGGAAATGACCGACAGCGTGCGTGATGCCCTGATGGACGGGCATGAACGGCTGATCGGCATGATGGATCAGGTTGCTGCACATCAACTGGTGGTGCCTGCGACACAGGAAATTGCTCGGCTCGAAGGTCTGTTGCCGCGTGCGCAACTGCCGACCATTGATAGTGAGCCGACGGCGGTTGAGACGCCTGCTCCGCCCCGCAAGGATGTTGCCGGTAGCTGGCACCCTGAAAGTGCTGGCACTGACGCTGAACTGGTGGAGATTTTCCTCGAAGAAGCCCAGGAAATTATCGACAGTTCGGCGAGCAGCCTGCAGCAATGGGGCGAAGACACCAGCAATACCCTGCCCGTAGAAGAGCTGCAGCGTGACTTGCACACCCTCAAGGGTGGTGCGCGCATGGCCGAGATTACCCCGGTGGGTGATCTGGCGCATGAACTGGAATTCCTTTACGAAGATCTGTGTAATCAGCGATACGGCGCCAACCCCGGACTGATGCAGCTGCTGCATGCCTGCCACGACAGCCTTGCCGATATGATTGATGGCGTGGTTGCTGGTCAGGCGATCAGCGATGGACGTGGCCTGATTGACAGTATTCGTCGTTTCCGTGCCGATCCGAGCCAGCCGGTGACTATGCCGGATGCAGATGCCCAATCAACCACCGATGTCACGGAAGCTGCCCCGGCAGCGCCGGTAGGGGTGGATCCGGCAGCGGGGATGTTGGGGATCTTCCTCGAGGAAGCGCAGGAGTTGTTGCAGCCCTGTACCGCATGGATTGGTAGCGAGGATGAGCAGGAGCGTGCCCAGGCCAAGCATCAGATTCAGGCAGTCAAGGGCGGTGCGCGCATGGCCGGCGAACAGGCACTGGCTGATCAGGCATGGGCCCTGGAGCAGGCTCTGGACAATGCGCAAACCGACAGCGCCAGCCTGCTGAAGCAATTGAGCGACCTGCAGGAACGGATTGCTGCATTGAGTTCTGGTCAATCGCCGTCGGTTGCTGAGCCGGCTGACCCCGGTCCTGCCGAGAGCGCGGAATCAGCACCGCCTGAGCCAGTACCCGCTTCAGCGGAGCCGGTTGCCTTGCAACCGGCTGAAGCAACCGCGCCACGTCCGGCATCGCAGACACTGGCTGAGGTCAAGTCGATCCTGCAGCAGGCGATGGAGCGAACCAGCAGTGGTGGGCGCAGCCGTGGTGCTACGCAGGAAAGCGTCAAGGTGCCAGCTGACCTGCTTGAGGATCTGGTCAACCTGGCCGGGGAAACCTCGATTTTCCGTGGCCGTATCGAGCAGCAGGTCAGTGATCTGGGTTATACCCTCGGGGAAATGGAAAGCACCATCGAACGGGTACGTGACCAGTTGCGCCGATTGGACATGGAGACGCAGGCACAGATTCTGTCCCGTCACCAGGAAGAGATCGAGCACAGCTACGAAGACTTTGATCCACTGGAAATGGACCGTTATTCCCAGCTCCAGCAACTGTCGCGATCACTCTTCGAGTCTGCGTCTGACTTGTTCGACCTGAAAGAAACCATGGCGGCCAAAGCCAGGGATGCGGAAACCCTGTTGCTGCAACAGGCGCGGGTGAATACTGAATTGCAGGAAGGTCTGATGCGTACGCGCATGGTGCCCTTCGAGCGTTTGTTGCCACGCCTGCGGCGTATCGTACGCCAGGTGTCGAACGAACTTGGCAAGCAGGTCGAACTGGTTGTCGAGCAGGCTGACGGCGAGATGGACCGTAGCGTACTCGAGCGCATGATCGGCCCGCTGGAGCACATGTTGCGCAATGCGGTCGACCACGGTATCGAGTTGCCGCAACAACGCCGTGAAGCGGGTAAAGCGGAAACCGGCCTGATCAGTATCGACCTGCACCGTGAAGGGAGCGAAATCATTCTGTCGATCCAGGATGACGGCGCCGGGATCAACTTGCAGCGCATCCGTGAGAAAGCGCTCGAACGTGGATTGATTGACGCCGACACCGACCTGACCGACCAGGAGTTGCTCGACTTTACTCTGGAAGCCGGCTTCTCGACGGCAGCCAAGGTAACTCAGGTTTCCGGGCGTGGTGTGGGCATGGATGTGGTCAATGCCGAAGTGAAACAGCTTGGCGGCGGTATTCTGCTCCATACCAAAGCCGGTGAGGGCAGTCAGATAACCATCCGCCTGCCCTTTACCGTATCGGTCAACCGCGCCCTGATGGTGTATTCCGGTGATGACCTCTATGCCATTCCGTTGAACACCATTGAAGGTATTGTCCGCGTATCGGGCTACGAACTGGAAGCCTATTACGCCGAAGATGCACCGCCCTTCGAGTATGCGGGCAAGACGTATGAACTGAGCTATCTGGGCGACCTGCTGGCGACCGGTCAGCAACCCAAACTGACCGGGCATACCTTGCCGTTGCCGGTCATTCTGGTACGCGGGAGTGAGCACAGTGTTGCGGTGCAGGTAGATGCTCTGGCCGGTTCGCGTGAAATCGTGGTGAAAAACCTGGGTAAACAGTTTGCCGTGGTTTCGGGTATTTCCGGGGCGACCATTCTTGGTGATGGTCGCGTGGTAGTGATTCTGGATCTGTTGGCGATCATCCGGGCCCAGCATGCCCAGTTGTCGCAGCAGCGTCTCGCCAGTGAGCGTGCGCAGCTCGAACGGATACCGGAGCAGCGTGCTACCCTGGTCATGGTCGTCGATGATTCGATCACTGTACGCAAGGTCACCAGCCGCCTGCTCGAGCGCCATGGCATGGAGGTCGTCACCGCCAAGGACGGGGTCGATGCGATTGCCAAATTGCAGGATGTGAAGCCTGACATCATGCTGCTGGATATCGAAATGCCGCGCATGGATGGCTTCGAAGTGGCTACCCTGGTACGCCACGACGAGGAGCTGAAAGAGCTGCCCATCGTGATGATTACCTCGCGTACCGGTGAGAAGCACCGTGAGCGGGCAAAAGGGATCGGCGTAAACGATTATCTGGGCAAGCCCTATCAGGAAAGTCAGTTGCTGGAGGCGATTGCCAAACTGGTGCCCGAGCGTGTCTGAGCCAGATTGTTCGGCACCTGTAGTACTGGTCGCCCGTGAACCCAAGCGGGCAGCCCTGGCTGATGCGGTCAGCCAGTTGGGGTATGCGGTCAATTGCTTCGATCCGGATCAGCCCGACGCATTGATGCTGTTGCCAGAGCAGTTGGCGGCGGCCTGGCTGGTTGAGTTGGCCGAGGAGTCAGCCTTGACCGACTGGTTGCTGGAGTATAGCCAGGCGCCTGTTCTGCTCGGCGTCGGGCAGATTCCGCAGCGCGACAGCGAGGATTATCCCCGTTGCCTGCGTCGCTTGTACGCCAAGCTGGCAGGTCTGGTCGGTGAGTCACCTCGGGGTAAACCCGAATTGCACCGGTTGTTTGACGTACCGCTGGACGTTGGCTCACCGGGTATACCCAGTGCATCCTGCGTCTGGGTGCTGGCCGCTTCACTGGGGGGGCCGGCAGCGGTCAAGGCGTTTCTCGATCATTTGCCGGCCAGCTTACCGTTGGCTCTGGTCTATGCCCAACATATCGATGCCGGTTTTGAACAGCAATTGCCGCAGATCGTTGGCCGCCACAATCAGTGGCATATCCATACCTGTGTGCCCGAGCGCCCTCTGTATCATGGCGAGGTATTGGTGGTACCGGTTGATCAACGCTTGCGATTCACTCCCGAAGGGCGCGTGCGCTTGAGTCCCGAGGCCTGGCCGGGCCCCTACCAGCCGTCGATTGCAGCAGTGATCGATGAGGTAAGCCAGGTCTTTGCTCCGGCCTGTGGTGCCATCGTGTTCAGTGGGATGGGGGAAGATGGCGTGGATGCCTGCACCCGCTTGCGTGATCAGGGGATGCCGGTGTGGACGCAGAATGCCGAGAGTGCTGCCTGTGCAACCATGCCGGAAGCCGTGCGTCAGGCCGGTGTGTGTAGCCTGCAGGGGACCCCGGAGCAACTGGCAGCAGCCATGCAGCACTGGATGAAACAGGAATCAGTGGCGGCTCCCTGAGAGTCGGCACTTGAAAGAGGAGTCGGTTGATGTCAGATGCACTGGAAAGTCTCAATGGGTTGATAGTTCCATTGGCCGACCGAGGTTTGCTGCTGCCCAACGTGGCAGTTGCCGAGTTGAGTGGTTATCGCCGCCATGAAGCACCACCGGCCAGCAGTCCGGACTGGTTTCTTGGCTGGATGCGCTGGCGTGATCAACGCGTGGCGGTGATGGATCCGGCCAGTCTGTTTGGGCTGCCCAGCTCCAACGATACCAGTCGCGATCAGGCACTGGTGATGAATGCCATCGGTGGTCGCGGTGGTGTGCACTTCTTTGCCTTGCGGGTATCCGGTATTCCCCGTTCCCGCAAGGTGTTGCGCGGTGAAATCAGCGCCGAATCCGAGCAACCGGTACTGCCCGGCATACTTCAGCAGGTGCGGTTGGCCGAGGTGGAGCAACCGCTGCTTATTCCCGACCTGCAAGCACTGGAGCAACAGCTGGCCGATGTCGGGGCGTTTGGCTAAACCGGAAAGCTCAATCGGGCTTCGGTACCGCCACCGCTGCGATTAAGCAACTGCACGGTGGCGCCGTGGCTGTCGGCAACCCGTTTGACGATGGCAAGGCCGAGCCCGGTGCCTTTGGTGGTGCGCGCGCGATCGCCTCGGATAAAAGGCGTAAACAGGGTTTCACTCTCGATCGGATCAATCCCCGGCCCACGGTCCAGCACGCTGATCACCAGATAGGGTTGAGCGGCCGCACGGGTCACATAGGTGGCTACTTCGACTTCATGGCCACCGTGGCGCAATGCATTCTCGATCAGATTGGTCAGCACCCGCTTGATCGACAGGCGGCGCAGTGGAAGGCCGGGTAGAGGTTGCAGGCACAGACGAACCTGCTCTTCACCGGTATTCAGCGGTGCCACGACCTCACAGATCAATTCATTCACATCGGTTTGTTCCAGTGGTTCGGCGCTGCCGTCCCGGATGTAGGTCATGAACTGGTCGAGAATCGCATCCATATCCTCAATATCGCGGATCATGCCTTCGGTCAGCTCCGGCTCGGCACTTGACAGCAGCTCGGTAGACAGTCGCATGCGCGTCAAGGGGGTCCGCAGGTCATGGGAGATGCCGGCCAGCAGCAGGCCGCGTTCACGGCTGGCTTGCTCGACATCCTGCGCCATCTGGTTGAAAGCATGATAAACCTGAGCAATTTCAGCGGGCCCACCGGTATCCAGCAGCCGCACGTTGCGACCCTGGCCGATGCGTTCGGCCGCTCGTTCAAGTGCTTTCAGCGGACGAATCAACTGTCGCACCAGTACCCAGGCGGCACCGATCGACAGCATGGCAATCGACAGCAACCAGGTTATGACCATCCAGATACGCTGCCCGCGAAGTGGATGGGCGAGCAGGGGGATCTTTAGCCAATGGTCGCGGTAGTAGCCGGGCTGGTGAATCCAGATGGCCGGGTTCTGACTGACGCGAACGCGAACCTGGGTCTGGTCTCCCAGTTCGTTGCGCAGCTGTCGGGTAAATATATCGCTGTAGGGCCAGTGAAACTCGCCCCTCGGTACCGCATCCGGACTGACCATGTGCAAGCCGGTAATCTGTTCGATTTCACGGCGAGTGTCTGCGTCACTGCTCCAGTAGGTTTTCACCAGCATGGCCGTGCCATGGCTGTACTGGCGGTCAACCAGCAGGTCTTCGTTACTCAGCAGGTAGACCAGGGTGAGGAACATGGCGAACAGCACCACGACCATGAGCACCAGAATACTGCGGGCAAAGAAACTTCGGGGCAGCAATGGATGCCAGCCGGGCCCTCCTTTCACGCTGCCTTGCCGTCCGGCACGAAGACGTAGCCAACACCCCATACGGTCTGGATATAGCGCGGTTTGGACGGATCGGGTTCGAGCATGCGCCGCAGGCGGGAAATCTGTACGTCAATCGAACGCTCCAATGCATCCCACTCGCGACCGCGGGCCAGTTGCATCAACTTGTCACGGGTCAGGGGCTGGCGCGGGTGCTGCACCAGAGCCTTGAGCACGGCAAATTCGCCGGTGGTCAGCATGTGGACTTCTTCACCCTTGCTCAATTCACGGGTAGCCAGGCTGAGAACGAACTCGCCGAAACTGACCTGGTCGTCTTCCGCGCTGGGTGCGCCGGGAACCTGGGGGGCCTGACGCCGCAACACGGCCTTGATGCGGGCAACCAGTTCACGCGGATTGAACGGCTTCGGCAGGTAATCATCAGCGCCAGACTCCAGCCCCTGAATGCGGCTGGCTTCGTCTCCTTTGGCGGTGAGCATGATGATCGGGGTCTTGTCATCCTGCTCGCGCAGGCGCTTGCAGGCGCTCATGCCGTCTTCGCCGGGGAGCATCAGATCGAGTACCAGCAATGAGTAAAGTTCGCGCGACAGCAAACGATCCATCTGCTCGGTATTCTCGACCGCGCGAACACGGTAACCCTGTTCGCTGAGAAAGCGCTCCAACAGTCGGCGCAAGCGGACATCGTCATCAACGATCAGGATTTTTTCGCCTTCAGTGGTTGTGGTCATAACTGCTCTACCTTGTTTGTTTCGCCTATTGTGGCTGATCGCCGCCGACTCTGGGTTGATGTAGTGTTACATCAGATGTCTTTTGTACAAGTTTTGTAGGCTTTTGGCTAGCACTGCAGGCAAATTCCTGCCTTCAGTCAAGCATCTGCAGCCGATCAGAACAATCCTGCCCGGGTGATGCCCGAGCCGCACCCTGTAGCCGAGTCGGTTATACTGCGCCCTTTTGTTCTGCCCAGAGGAAGAGTTGCATGGAATCCATCGTCTCGCGTTTGGCGACCGAACTGGCGGTCAGACCGCAACAGGTCAGTGCCACCATCAGCCTGCTCGACGAAGGCGCCAGTGTTCCCTTTATTGCCCGCTACCGCAAAGAGGTAACCGGCAGTCTGGATGACACCCAGTTGCGCCAACTGGAAGAGCGGCTGCGTTATCTGCGGGAGCTGGAAGACCGTCGCAACACTATCCTCGACAGTATCAGTGAGCAGGGCAAGTTGAGCGCTGAACTGGAGCGCGATATCCGGGCGGCCGACACCAAAACGCGGCTGGAAGATCTCTACTTGCCCTACAAGCCCAAGCGCCGGACCAAGGGGCAGATTGCCCTGGAAGCCGGCCTCGGCCCGTTGGCCGAGCAGCTGTTTGCCGACCCGACACTGGATCCCGACCAACAGGCCGCCGGGTTTGTGGACCTTGACCGGGGCGTGGCCGATATCAAGGCGGCGCTGGATGGTGCCAAGTACATCCTGATGGAGCAGTTCAGTGAAGACGCCAACCTGCTCGACCGGCTGCGTCGCACCCTGCAACAGGAAGGGCGCGTGGTGTCACGCCTGGTCGCCGGCAAGGAAAACGAAGGGGCGAAATTCCGCGATTATTTCGAATACAGCGAGCCGCTGGCGCGCGTTCCTTCACACCGGGCCCTGGCCATCCTGCGCGGGCGCAATGAAGGTGTACTGTCCATTGGCCTTGAACTGGGTGACGAAGAGCCGGCAGCCGGCAGTCTGCATCCCTGCGAAGGCATCATTGCCGAGGCGGTGGGCATTCGCCAGCAGGGCCGGGCAGCCGATAAATGGCTGGCCGAGGTGGTGCGCTGGACCTGGCGGGTCAAGCTTCTCGGTCACCTGGAAACCGAGTTGCTGGGTGACCTGCGTGAACTGGCCGAGGACGAGGCCATCCGCGTATTCGCCAGTAACCTGAAAGACTTGCTGCTGGCCGCTCCGGCGGGTCCGCGGGTAACGCTGGCGCTGGACCCGGGTCTGCGCACCGGGGTCAAGGTGGTGGTGGTCGATGCCACCGGCAAGCTGGTCGACAAGGTGACCATCTTTCCGCATGCGCCGCGCAACCAGTGGGACCAGTCACTGGCGGCACTTGGTGCCCTGTGCCAGAAGCATCAGGTCGATCTGATCGCCATTGGCAATGGCACGGCTTCCCGTGAAACCGACAAGCTGGCGGGTGATCTCCTGCGTCAGCAGGCGCCGCTGAAAATGACCAAGATCATGGTCTCGGAAGCCGGCGCGTCGGTCTATTCCGCCTCCGAGTTGGCGGCCAAGGAGTTCCCCGATCTGGACGTGACCTACCGTGGCGCGGTATCCATCGCCCGTCGCTTGCAGGACCCGTTGGCCGAGCTGGTAAAAATCGAACCCAAGGCCATTGGCGTTGGCCAGTACCAGCACGATGTGTCCCAGCTGAAGCTGGCGCGCAGCCTGAATGCGGTGGTGGAAGACTGCGTGAATGCCGTCGGCGTCGATCTGAATACCGCCTCGGCACCGCTGCTGACCCGGGTCTCCGGCCTGAACCCGGCGATCGCGCAGAATATCGTTGATTACCGTGACCAGCATGGCGCCTTCGGCAACCGGCGCGAGCTGCTCAAGGTCAGCCGGCTGGGTGACAAAACCTTCGAGCAGGCCGCTGGCTTCCTGCGTGTGATGAATGGCAGCAATCCGCTGGATGCGTCGGCTGTGCATCCGGAAGCCTACCCGCTGGTCGAGCGGATTGCCGCTGACACCTCCCGCGATATTCGCAGCCTGATCGGTGATTCGGCGTTTCTGCGCAGGCTGGAACCAGCCAGCTTTACCGATGAGCGCTTCGGTATTCCGACCATCAGCGACATCCTCAAGGAGCTGGACAAGCCCGGCCGTGACCCGCGTCCGGAATTCAAGGCGGCCGTGTTCCAGGACGGGGTGGAAAAGCTCAGCGACCTCAAGCCGGGCATGACGCTGGAGGGAGTGGTGACCAACGTGGCCAACTTTGGCGCTTTTGTTGACATCGGCGTGCATCAGGACGGTCTGGTGCACATCTCCATGCTGTCGCACCAGTTCATCAAGGACCCGCGTGATGTGGTCAAGGCCGGCGACATCGTCAAGGTCAAGGTGATGGAGGTGGATATTCCGCGTCAGCGCATCAGCCTGACCATGCGCCTTGACGACCAGCCAGGCCAGGCCAGCGCGACGGCAGGCAAGCCGCCAGCAGAACGCAAAAAGAGCAGCGGGCGCCAACCTGCAGCGTCTCACTCTGGTACAAAGGCGGCCTCAGGTGGTACTTTTGCCGATCTGTTCGCCAATGCGAAGCATCTGAAGAAGCCCTGAATATGGTCGATCACCCTTATCTGAAGAATTTTGCTGACCAGCGCATGAGCGATTTCACCCGCCTGGTCGGGCTGGAATTTCGCCACATCAGCCGCGGAGAATGCTTTCTGCACCTGGATATCGTAGCGCATCATTTCAACTCCACAGGGCGTGTGCATGGCGGCGTGGTATTCACTCTGCTGGACTCGGCCATGGGCGCTGCTGCATTCAGCGTGCTGGAACCGCATGAGGTGACCGCGACTGTCGAGTGCAAAATAAACTACACTCGAGCGGTGACCGGTGGTGCGCTGGAAGGCCGGGGTAAAGTCGTGCACGCCGGTACCCGCACCGTGGTGGTAGATGGTGAGGTGTGGCAGGACGATGCCCTGGTGGCCAAGGCCCTGGGCACTTTCGCGCGAATCTGACCTTTAGTTTTTCGGGCGCGACTGGCGCCCATCTGCCAGGGAGTGACAGCCTTGTCACCGACTTTGAAGCGTCATCTGGACGTACTGCAACACCCTCAGTGGGCCGACAGTCTGCGTGACTGCCGCCACGGTATCGAGAAGGAAAGTCTGCGCATCAGCGCGGATGGCCGACTGGCCATGACGGCACACCCTCCGGGCCTGGGCTCAGCCCTGACGCATCCGCAGATAACCACGGATTATTCAGAAGCCCTGGTGGAGTTGATTACGCCGGTATGCCGCGCGGTACCCGATTTGCTGCGCCAGCTGGATGATATTCACCGTTACACCTATAGCCAGATCGGCGACGAATGGCTATGGACCGAGAGCATGCCCTGCCGTTTGCCGGCCACTGATAACGACATTCCGATCGCCTGGTATGGCAGTTCGAATGTGGGCACGCTGAAGCACGTCTACCGGCGTGGCCTGGCGATACGCTACGGGAAAGCGATGCAGTGCATTGCCGGCATCCACTACAACTTCTCCCTGTCGCCTGCCGTGTGGCAGCTGTTGCAGCAAACGGCGGGAGATCAGAGTTCAGCCCAGGATTGGCAGTCAGCCAGCTATTTCGGCATGATCCGCAACTTTCGACGTTATTCCTGGTTGCTGATGTATCTGTTTGGTGCCTCACCGGCATTGTGCAGCACCTTCCTGCAAGGACGTCAGCACAATTTGCAGCTGATGGGTGAAAAGACGCTTTATCTGCCCTGGGCCACCAGCTTGCGCATGAGCGACCTGGGGTACAACAACAACGCGCAGGCTGGCCTGAATATCTGCTACAACAGCCTCGACAATTACATTGAAAGCATGATCAGAGCCACCAGCCTGCCTTTTGCGCGCTACGCCGAGCTGGGCACCCATGACGCCAATGGCGAGTGGCAGCAACTGAATACCAACCTGCTCCAGATCGAAAACGAATTCTACAGCCCGATCCGCCCCAAGCGGGTCACCCTGAGTGGTGAAAAGCCCGTGCATGCACTGGCTGCGCGCGGCGTCGAGTATATCGAAGTGCGCTGCATGGACATCGATCCCTTCGAACCACTGGGGATCAGCCTGGAAACCGCCCGCTTCCTGGATGTGTTCCTGCTGTATTGCGCGCTGGAAGAAAGCCCGCCGCTGGAGCAGGCCGAATGCCTTGAAGTGGTGGAGAACTTTTCGCTTGCCGTGCGTCGCGGGCGTGAGCCGGGGTTGCAGTTGCACCAGCGCGGCGTCGCGCGGACGCTGACGACCTGGGGACAGCAATTGGTCACTGCCATGGCGCCTTGTGCGGCCCTGCTGGATCAGGTGCATGGTGGCAACGACTACAGCGCCAGTCTGAGTGCCCAGACGGCCAAGCTGGTCGACCCGGAACTGACCCCCTCGGCCAGGGTCCTGGCCGGAATCAAAGCACATGGTGACAGTTTCTTCCGCTTTGCCCTGGCACAGTCGGCAGCGCATCAGGCACATTTTTCCGCACGCCCCTTGCCGGCTGAGCAACAGGCGGCCATGCAGGCTGAAGCACGGGAATCACTGGTGGAGCAACAGGCGATCGAGGCCGCGGATGACGTAGACTTTGACAGCTTCGTCGCTGCTTATATGGCCCAGGACCCGCGACACTGAGTTGTCACGACGGGTTACTGGGTCAACAGGTTGGTAAACAGCAGGTCGCTGACCAATGGTTGGCCTTCCTCTTCC
Organism: Halopseudomonas salegens; assembly: GCF_900105655.1. NCBI lineage: Bacteria > Pseudomonadati > Pseudomonadota > Gammaproteobacteria > Pseudomonadales > Pseudomonadaceae > Halopseudomonas > Halopseudomonas salegens. The sequence continues at coordinate 3,073,508 of NZ_LT629787.1, read as the reverse complement.
TCAAGCACCGCCTGAACCCTGGCGAGTGCTTCATTACGCAAGTCTTCCTTGCCTTGCATGCTGGTCAGGTCTTCGGCAGTCTGGCGAGCAAACAGGCTGACCAGGGCGTTGCGGATCAGAGGGTCATGATGCTCAATGCGGCTGACGGCGTCGGCATCGGTCGCGCGCAGCGCCACATCGGCACGCAAATACTGAATGCGCGGCCCAGAGCCTATGGTGCCAACAAAAGAGGGCGTCAGTTCGACATACTCGGCTGCCTGAAGGGTGGCAGTTACTTGCAGCCCGGCGAGCAGTAGCAGGGCTGAAGTCAGAAATCGTGTGCGCATACCTGGAGTCCTCATCTGACAATCAGGGGAATGGCCGTACAAGCCCGGCCTTATGGGTTCAGATCAACCAGCGGTATGGTCATTGACCCGCCAACCCGGGTTGCAGCTAGACTGTAACCCACAAATACCCAAACAAGGGAGACATCATGAAAGCCGTCTTGTGCAAAGCCTACGGTCCGGCCAGCAGTCTGGTGCTGGAAGAGACAACCGATCCGGTTGCCAAACCCAATGAAGTTGTTCTCGACATCCACGCTGCCGGGGTCAACTTTCCCGATACGCTGATCATTGAAGGCAAGTATCAGGTCAAGCCGCCTTTTCCGTTCTCGCCAGGTGGTGAAGCAGCCGGTGTTGTCTCGAGCGTAGGCGAAAAGGTCAAACACCTCAAGCCGGGCGATCGCGTCATGGGTCTGACCGGTTTTGGCAGCTTTGCCGAAAAAATCGCGGTTGACGCCATGCGGGTACTGCCGATGCCTGACGATATGGAGTTTGTCACTGCCTCGGGTTTCAGTATGACCTATGGTACCTCCATGCATGCACTGAAGCAGCGTGCCAATCTGCAGCCGGGTGAAACCCTGTTGGTGCTGGGCGCTTCCGGTGGTGTGGGCCTGGCTGCGGTAGAAATCGGCAAGGCCATGGGTGCACGGGTGATTGCCGCTGCCTCCAGCGACGAAAAGCTGCAAGTGGCCAAAGATGCCGGTGCGGATGAATTGGTCAATTACGCCGATGGCGAGCTGAAAGAGAAGGTCAAGGCGCTGACCAACGGCAAGGGTGCGGATGTCATCTATGATCCGGTCGGTGGTGACCTGTTCGATCAGTCACTGCGCTGCATCAACTGGAACGGCCGTTTGCTGGTCGTCGGCTTTGCCAGCGGCCGGATTCCGGAAATGCCGGCCAACCTGCCCCTGCTCAAGGGTGCTGCCGTGGTTGGGGTGTTCTGGGGGTCATTTGCTGCCCGCGAGCCGCAAAACAACCTGGACAACTTCAAGCAGCTGTTCGCCTGGTTCAGCGAAGGCAAGCTCAAGCCGCTGGTATCCAAGACCTATAACCTGGACGAGTACGAAGACGCCCTGGCCATGCTGACCTCACGCAAGGCGGTCGGCAAGGTGGTGATCAAGACGCGTTGATTTGAGGCTTGGCTGCGGCTGCTGGCGACCCTCTTGCCGGTAGCCGCAGCTATCAGCTTGCACCGGCAAACCCCTGTTGGCGCCAAGCTTCATAGACCAGAATCGCTGCACTGTTGGACAGGTTCAGGCTGCGGCTATCCGTGCGCATGGGAATACGCAGTACCTGCTCGGCGGGTAGGCTTTCGCGCAGTGTTGCCGGCAAGCCGCGACTCTCGGGCCCAAACAGAAACATATCCCCTGGTTGAAAGCTGACGTCGGCAAAGTTGCGCGTGCCTTTGGTGCTCAGGGCAAACACTCGCTGCGGTTGAACACTGGCGAGGCAACTGGCCCAGTCGGCATGCACCTGCAAGTCGGCAAACTCATGGTAATCCAGCCCGGCGCGACGCAGGCGTTTGTCATCCAGCACAAACCCCAGAGGTTCGATCAGGTGCAGTTGGCAACCGGTATTGGCGCACAGGCGAATGATGTTGCCGGTATTTGGCGGGATTTCGGGTTCAAGCAGAGTGATATGGAACATGGCAGGCTGCAGGCTGTGGCAAAGCGCACAGTGTATGGCAGCTACACGCTGCACGCTACAAGCACTCCAGGTCGGTATCAGGTGCGGTGTTGCTTGCAGCTGGCGAAAAAAAAGGCGATCACAGCCTGCCTGAACTGTGATCGCCTCAAATACACCCACTATAACTAAAGCATCAAGCGTGCCAATTATGTACGGAACGGGTTTTATTCCGTGTCATCATCATCGTTGCCGTCCATATTCATGCCCAGCTCTTTGATTTTCCGGGTCAGGGTGTTTCGCCCCCAGCCCAGTAACTGCGCGGCATCCCGGCGTCTGCCAGCGGTATGCTTGAGGGCAGTTTCAATCATGATGCGCTCGAAGGCAGGCACGGCAATATCCAGCAGGTCAGTGGTTCCGCGAGCCAGCTCCTGGTCCGCCCACGTGCGCAAACTGTGCTCCCAATGCCCATCGGGTGCACTTTCCTGGTGCTGGTTGAGCAGTTCCGGCGGCAGGTCGTCGACCAGAACTTCGCGACTGGAGGCCATGACGGTGATCCAGCGGCAGGTATTTTCCAGTTGCCGCACATTGCCTGGCCACGCCAGGCTGCGCATGTAGTCCTGGGTCTGCGGTTTGAGTACTTTGGGTTCGACGCTGAGTTCCAGTGCGGCCTTGGTCAAAAAGTGCTGAGCCAGGGCGGGGATGTCCTCGCGGCGCTCCGCCAGCTTGGGAATATGAATGCGAATGACATTCAGGCGATGGAACAAATCTTCACGGAACTTGCCGGACTGAACCAGACCTTCCAGATTCTGATGGGTGGCGGCAATGATGCGCACATCGACCTTGATCGGGGTGTGACCGCCAACCCGGTAGAACTCGCCATCGGCCAGTACCCGCAGCAGGCGGGTCTGGGTTTCCGCCGGCATGTCACCGATCTCATCAAGAAACAGGGTGCCACCATCGGCCTGCTCGAAGCGGCCGCGGCGCTGACTGGCAGCCCCGGTGAAAGCACCCTTCTCGTGTCCGAACAGCTCCGACTCCATCAGATCTTTGGGTATCGCCGCCATGTTCAGCGCAATGAAAGGATTGCGCGCACGGGGGCTATGGCGATGCAGGGCCTGGGCGACCAGCTCTTTGCCGGTGCCGGACTCACCGTTGATCAGTACGGTGATGTTGGAGTGGGACAGACGGCCGATGGCACGAAAGACTTCCTGCATGGCGGGGGCTTCGCCAATGATTTCCGGCGTGCGGCCCAATTCCTGTTCGGGGGCCAGGGCTTCCTGCTCGCGGGTATGCGCCAAGGCGCGACGCACCAGGGCAACGGCTTCATCCACGTCAAATGGCTTGGGCAGGTATTCGAAGGCTCCGCCCTGGTAGGAGGCAACGGCGCTGTCCAGATCAGAATGCGCCGTCATGATGATGACTGGCAGGTTGGGGTGCTGCTCGCGCGCTGCAGCCAGCAAATCAAGGCCGCTGCTACCGGGCATGCGTATGTCACTGACCAGAACATCAGGGCACTGGCGTTGCAGCCGGCTCAGCGCGGTATCGGCATTATCAAAGCTGACCGGCTCCATGCCTTCCTGTTGCAGGGCCTTTTCCAGGACCCAGCGAATCGAACGGTCATCATCAACAATCCAGATATTATCGGCACGGCTCATGACGGGGCTTCTCCAGAAGTGGGTTCCAGCGGCAGGAACAGGGTGAATACGGTGCGCCCAGGTTGGCTGTCGCATTCGATCAGCCCCTGATGCTGGGTAACGATATTTTGCGTAATGGACAGACCCAGGCCGGTACCTTCGGCACGCCCACTGACCATGGGATAAAAAATACTTTCGACAATGTCGCGACTGATACCAGGTCCGTTATCAATGATCTGCAACTTGCACACCAGCCGGTGACGAACCTGACCAATGGTGAACTGACGCAGGGTGCGAGTACGCAGGGTGATCAGGCCGGCCGAGAGGTCGCCCTGACCGGCAATGGCCTGCATGGCATTGCGAACAATATTCAGTACTGCCTGAATCAGCTGCTCGCGATCAGCAATCAGCTCTGGAATGCTTGGATCATAATCACGCAGCATGCGTAAACGGCCATGTGTCTCCGCCTCGATCAGACTACATACGCGTTCGGTAATTTCATGAATATTGATAGCGCGCAGGTTGGGCGGTCGATAGGGGCCGAGCATGCTGTCGACAAGATTGCGCAGGCGGTCAGACTCTTCAATGATGACATCGGTATAGTCACGCAGTTCGATATCCGGCAGTTCGCGCGCCAGCAATTGTGCGGCGCCGCGTATGCCGCCCAGCGGATTCTTGATTTCATGCGCCAATCCGCGCACCAGTAGCTTGGTGACTTCCTGTTTTGACAGTTGGGCCTCTTCCTTGGTGATGCGCTGCAGGCGGTCGCGGGGATAGATTTCCATCAGAACCCAGCTGGCCTGTTTACCGGTCAGCGGCGTTACCGAATAGTCGACCATGAGCTGTTGGCCGTTGTTGAGGTTGAGCTGGGCTTCGCGCTTGGTAAAAGGGTGTGCTGTTTCAATCGCCCGGTACAAGGAAGCCACGGTTTGTTTGCTGTCATTGAACAGGCTTTCCAGTGGTTGCTGCTGTACCCGCTGGCCACTGACCGCCAGCAGCATCTCGGCGGCTGGGTTGAGATACTCGACGCGCAACTCCTGATCCAGCAGCAATACAGCCGTGGTCAGATTGTCGAGCAATTGGCGGTGAAAAGCGTCTGAGAGCATAGTGGTATCCATTGGTTCCCCTGGATAATGCAAAAACCGAACCAGCTTCTTATTGGTGCACGATATTATCCGCACAGCTTTTATTTCGGTGTTCAGGCCGCAGAATCAGGGAGCTGACGGCCGGGTGCGCCGGTTATTGGCGTGACGCCCACAAGAGGGGCGTGCACTGCTTGCGGGATGTCAGCAGCACCTGCGCACTATTATAGTGCGCAGGTGCTGTCATGGGTGGGGGCGTTGATAACGTTGCCGGATGGCGGGGGAGAGCGGCGCCGAATCAGTTGTTGCCGCCAGGGACGTTGGGCGCAGGCTGCGCGCTGGGTGGCTGGGACGACTGCCCTGATCCCTGTCGGCCGGGTTGCAGCAATGAGGTGCGCTGCAAATGCACTGTAATGGGGCTGCTGCGTTGCAGTTCCTGGCCACGGGCATCAACCACCACCGCGCTGATTTGGTGCGTACCACGATCCATGCCGGGCAGATTGAGGCTGATGTCGGGGTCGCCATTGCCGGGCACACCCTGACTGCTCAGTTCACCGTCGATATCGGCGCGAAGCAGGTGATTGTTGCTGAGCGGCGGGTCAAACCTCACCTGAAGGGTCAATTCACCTTCATTGCTGCGCACGGCCTCATCATTGCCCGGACTGCGGATGCTGATTTGTTGATATGGCGCTGACTGACTGTTGCCAGGGTCCGTTTGCGCTGAATCGGGCTCAGCGGCAGATGGCTTCTCCGGTGGTTCGATGGTGTTGGTCGGGCCTATCTGGATGCTCTCCGCACCGGGGTGCGGTTTGTCCGAAAACATCCGGTTGCCGTCGGCATCGGTCCAGCTGTAGATCTGTGCCTGTGCGCCGAACGCCAACAGGCTGGTCAGCAATCCTGTGCTGAGCATGCGTTTCATGACCATCACTCCTCTGTGACTGATAATCCAAGCCTTGCATCGCTGGTCGGGAAAGGCAAGTAATCCCCATGGCTATCGGACAGACGAAAAAAAGGGGCGCCCGAGAGGCGCCCCTGATTCCCTGATTCCGGCTTGTGGCCAGTCTCAGACGCTGTAGTACAGTTCGTATTCCAGCGGGTGAACGAAGGTGCGTACCTTGATCTCTTCAGCTGCTTTGAGTTCGATGTAAGCGTCGATGAATTCTTCAGTGAACACATCGCCCTTGGTCAGGAACTCGCGGTCGGCGTCCAGAGACTCCAGTGCTTCTTTCAGGCTGCCACAGACTTGCGGAATCTGGCTGGCCTCTTCCGGCGGCAGGTCATACAGGTTCTTGTCCGCTGCATCGCCAGGATGAATCTTGTTCTGGATGCCGTCGAGGCCAGCCATCAACAGAGCGGCGAAGGCCAAGTAGGGGTTGGCTGCCGGATCCGGGAAGCGGGCTTCAATGCGGCGTGCTTTCGGGCTGGAAACGTAAGGAATACGGATTGAAGCAGAGCGGTTGCGTGCCGAGTAGGCCAGCATGACCGGGGCTTCAAAACCGGGAACCAGACGCTTGTAGGAGTTGGTCGACGGGTTGGTGAAAGCGTTCAGTGCCTTGCCGTGCTTGATGATGCCGCCAATAAAGAACAGGGCGGTATCGGACAGGCCGGAGTAACCTTCGCCAGCAAAGGTATTCTTGCCATCCTTGCTGATAGACATGTGTACGTGCATGCCGGAGCCGTTATCGCCGTACAGCGGCTTGGGCATGAAGGTCGCGGTTTTGCCGAAGGCATCAGCAACATTGTGCACGCAGTACTTGAGGGTTTGTACTTCGTCGGCTTTCTTCACCAGAGTGTTGAACAGCACGCCGATTTCGTTCTGACCGGCAGTGGCCACTTCGTGGTGATGCACTTCAATGGTCAGGCCCATTTCTTCCATGGCATTACACATGGCGGTACGGACTTCGTGGTCGTGATCGACCGGCGGTACCGGGAAGTAACCACCCTTGACGCCAGGGCGGTGGCCCTTGTTGCCGGTTTCATAATCGGCATCGGTGTTCCAGGAGCCCTGTTCGGAGATGATCTTGAACATGGCGCCGGAAATGTCGGACTTGTATTTGACTTCGTCAAAAACGAAAAACTCGGGTTCAGGACCAACGAATACAGTGTCACCGACGCCGGTGGACTTCATGTACTCTTCAGCGCGCTTGGCGATGCCGCGCGGATCGCGCTCGTAACCCTGCATGGTAGAGGGCTCGATGATGTCGCAGATGATGATCAGCGTCGGGTCTTCGGTGAAGGGGTCCATAACCGCTGTTTCGTCATCGGGCATCAGGATCATGTCGGATGCTTCAATACCTTTCCAGCCGGCGATAGAAGAACCATCGAACATTTTGCCGTCTTCAAAGAATTCGTCATTCACGTCGCGAGCAGGAATGGTCACATGTTGCTGCTTGCCTTTGCTGTCGGTGAAGCGCAGGTCAACCCACTTCACGTCAAATTCTTTGATCAGTTGAATCGTTTTCGACATGGTTTCCTCCAATGGGAATCGAATTGCCGGCTATATGCCGACCGGAATAATGAACAAGAGCGGAGAGTCCAGCGATCCGCTTGGCGATTAGTAGAGCAAAAGCTATGCCAGCTTTAAACAAGCGCGCAAGTGCACGTTTTAGCAGCATTTCTGCCTTTTCAGTGCGCATGCAAAACACGAATATGATCCAATATAGTGCGTCGTGACATTGATATGCACCATATTGGATCATTTTCGTGTGCGGGCCAGCTATTGTACCTTTAATGAGGCTGCATCGTCAGGCTTGCCTGAGCAACGTATAATAATGCGCTTTTGCGTAGCTGAAGCCTATGAAGCTGTTAATCAAGTTCTTTGCCGAAATCACTATCAAGACCACGCCAGTGCGCAAGCGCTTTGTCAAACAGCTCAAAGTGAACTTGCGCAGCTTGCTGGCAGAGATTGATCCGGCGTTGCGTGTTCACGGTGCCTGGGACAGTCTGGAAATCGAAGGGGTGCAGACGGAGAACCTGGCTGCCGCCCTGGACTGTCTGCAGCGTACGCCGGGTATTTCACAAATCCAGGAAGTGCACGAATACCCACTCACCGATTTGCCCACGCTGGCCGATCTGTGCGTGCAGCATCTTGGTGCGCAGCTGGCCGGCAAGGTATTTGCCGTGCGCTGCAAGCGGGTGGGCAGGCACCCCTTCAGCTCGCCGGAAGTGGCCAGCTATCTGGGAAGCCAGTTGTTCGAGCGCTGTGGGGCCGCAGGTATTTCGCTGTCCGCACCGGAGGTCCGTGCAGAAGTGGAAATTCGTCATGAGCGGGTTTTCCTGATTCAGGCGCGGCATGCAGGTATGGGCGGCTTTCCGCTGGGTACCATGGAGCCAGTGCTGAGCCTGATGTCAGGTGGTTTTGATTCCACCGTGGCGAGTTATCAGTTGCTGCAACGGGGGCTTCTGCCGCACTTCATTTTTTTCAATATGGGTGGGCGTGCGCATGAGATCGGTGTACGCCAGATTGCCCATCACCTCTGGCGCCAGTATGCCGGTAGCCATCGCTTGCGCTTTATCAGCGTGCCCTTTGAGGAAGTGGTGGGTGAGCTGATTCGCAATGTGGATGACAGTCAGATGGGTGTGGTGCTCAAGCGCATGATGTTGCGCGCTGCTGACCGGGTCGCACATCAATTGGGGTTTCAGGCCCTGGTAACCGGTGAGGCAATTGCCCAGGTGGCCAGTCAGACACTGCCTAACCTGGCCGTGATTGATCGCGCGGTGGACCGCCTGGTGCTGCGCCCGTTGATCACCACCAGCAAGCAGACGATTATCGCCCAGGCGCGACAGATCGGTGTGGAAGCCATGTGCAGCAGTATTCCGGAATACTGCGGGGTTATCTCGGTCAGTCCGGCGATCTATACCACCCATGGTCGGGTCGCCGAGGCCGAGGCGCAGTTCGATTTTTCCGTGCTTGAGCGTGCCGTAGATAAAGCGCGTTACACCGACTGCCATTTGCTGGATCAGCCGCTGGAGGGCATTGATGAGCTGGAGCTGGTCAGCTCCGCGCAGCCCGGTCAGGTTGTGATCGATATCCGCGCACCGGATGAACGCGAGAACAGTCCTTTGCAACTGGAAGGTGTCGAGGTCAGGGCAATTCCATTCTATGAATTGAAAGCCTCCTTCGCCGAACTCGATCCAGCGCGGGTCTATTTACTGTATTGCGACAAGGGGCTGATGAGTCAGATGCATGCCCAGCATCTGCTGGATGCGGGTTTCGGGCATGTGCGGGTGCTGCGGCCGAGCAATTGATTTTCCCTGCTGCGCAAAAAACATACACTGTCACGTCAGTGTCTGTATAATGCGTACCTCATTTTTTCAGTATGCCGGCCAGTCGCCGCGCTATCCAGGACGTTCAAAGTGATCGAGAATCTCCGCAACATCGCCATTATTGCCCACGTTGACCACGGTAAAACCACACTGGTCGACAAGCTGCTCAAACTCTCCGGCACGCTGGACCGCAAAGAAGCCGAAGGCGAGCGGGTGATGGACTCCAACGACCAGGAGAAAGAGCGCGGCATTACCATTCTGGCCAAGAATACCGCCATCGAGTGGAATGGCTATCACATCAACATCGTTGATACCCCCGGTCACGCCGACTTCGGTGGTGAAGTCGAGCGCGTCATGTCGATGGTTGACTCGGTCCTGCTGGTGGTTGATGCCCAGGATGGCCCGATGCCACAAACCCGCTTTGTGACCCAGAAGGCCTTCAACGCCGGCCTGAAGCCGATTGTGGTGGTCAACAAGATTGACCGTCCGGGCGCGCGTCCGGACTGGGTGGTGGATCAGATTTTTGATCTGTTCGACAATCTGGGTGCCACCGATGAGCAGCTGGACTTCCCGATTGTGTATGCCAGCGCCCTGAACGGCATCTCTGGCCTCGACCATGAAGATATGGGCGACAACATGGATGCGATCTTCCAGTCGATCATTGACCATGTGCCGGCCCCGCAGGTGGATGTCGATGGCCCGTTCCAGATGCAGATCTCGCAGCTGGACTACAACAGTTTCCTCGGTGTGATCGGTATTGGTCGTATTGCTCGCGGCACCATCAACGCCAACTCGCCGATCACCGCCATTGGCGCCGACGGCAAGAAGCGCAACGGTCGTATCCTCAAGATCATGGGTCACAGTGGCCTGCAGCGCGTTGAAGTGGAATCGGCCCAGGCCGGTGACATCATTTGCGTCAGCGGTATGGATGCGCTGTTCATTTCCGACACCCTGTGTGATCAACAAAACGTCGAAGCTCTGCCTGCGCTGACTGTTGACCAGCCGACCGTTAGCATGACCTTCCAGGTCAATGACTCGCCCTTCGCCGGTAAAGAAGGCAAGTTCGTCACCAGCCGTAACATCAAGGAGCGTCTGGAAAAGGAACTGCTGCACAACGTGGCGCTGCGTGTGGAAGAAACCGGCAGCCCGGACAAGTTCAAGGTATCCGGCCGTGGCGAGTTGCACCTGTCGGTACTGATCGAGAACATGCGTCGTGAAGGTTTCGAACTGGCTGTAGGTCGTCCGGAAGTGGTGATCATCGAAGTCGACGGCGAAAAGCAGGAGCCTTACGAGAACGTCACCATCGACGTGGAAGAGCAGCATCAGGGCCCGATCATGGAGCAGATGGGTCTGCGCCGTGGTGACCTGACCAACATGATTCCCGATGGCAAGGGTCGTATTCGTCTGGAATACACCATTCCTGCACGTGGCCTGATCGGCTTCCGTAACAGCTTCCTGACCCTGACCTCGGGCAGCGGCATTCTGACCTCGACCTTCAGCCATTACGGCGCGATCAAGGGCGGTGAAATGACCAGTCGTCAGAACGGCGTGCTGGTGTCCATGGCCAAAGGTACGGCGCTGACCTACTCGCTGGAAACCCTGCAGGATCGCGGCAAGCTGTTCCTGTCGCCGGGCGACGAGATCTATGAGGGTCAACTGGCCGGTATTCACAGCCGTGACAACGATCTGGTGATCAACCCGACCAAGGCGAAGAAGCTCGACAACATGCGCGCCTCCGGCAAGGATGAAACCATCCAGCTGGTACCACCGATCAAGTTCACCCTGGAGCAGGCGCTGGAATTTATCGAGGATGACGAGCTGGTCGAAGTGACGCCAAAGTCGCTGCGTCTGCGCAAGAAGATTCTCGACGAGAACCAGCGCAAGCGTGCCGCCAAGGGTTAACCCTGGCGAGTTGCGCTGCGTCTAGCGACAGTAAAAAGCAAACCCCGTCAGAGTGATCTGGCGGGGTTTTTTATTGGGCTGACTGGTGGGTCACCCATCAAGGCGATTGGCGTGTCGGCACAGCAGCATTACATTGCGCAGCATGCAGCTTTCATCAGAGGTGTTGGGTCGTTCTGATCGCAGCGGTTGCATGCTCAAGCAAGTACAACAATAATTCTGGAGACTCTATGAAAACTCTGTCTATCGGCAAAACGCTGTTTTCTGCCGTTGCTGTCAGCGCACTGCTGTTCTCGGCCTCGGTTATGGCATCCAATCCGACTCCGCCACCACCTTCTGAACCAACCGATCCGACCGATCCGGGTGGTTCCAGCCCTTATCAGCGCGGACCAAACCCGACGGTGTCTTTCCTGGAAGGCGATCGTGGTCAGCACCGGGTAGCCACTTCGAATGTGTCCAGCTGGGTCAGCGGTTTTGGTGGTGGCACTATCCATTACCCGAGCGATGCATCAGGTACCATGGCGGCAGTCGTCGTTATTCCAGGCTACGTTTCGGCTGAATCCTCGATTGAGTGGTGGGGCCCCAAACTGGCTTCCTATGGTTTCGTTGTGTTGACCATCGATACCAACAGTGGTTTCGATCAGCCGCCAAGCCGTGCGCGTCAGATCAACAACGCACTGGATTATCTGATTGACCAGAATTCCAGCCGGAGAAGCCCGGTACGCGGCATGATTGATACCTCTCGCCTGGGTGTTGTCGGTTGGTCCATGGGTGGTGGTGGTACCATTCGAGTCGCTGGTGAAGGCCGAATCAAGGCAGCCATTCCGTTGGCCCCCTGGGATACCTCCAACTTCCCCGCTCGTGACGTAGCAGCACCGACGCTGATCTTTGCCTGTGAGTCGGATATCGTTGCTCCGGTAGGCAGCCATGCCTCGCCTTTCTACAACAACATACCGAGCAGCATCGACAAGGCTTTTGTAGAACTGGATGGTGGCAGTCATTACTGCGGCAATGGTGGTAGTTCTTTCGGCGCTTATGATGATGTGCTGAGCCGCTTCGGTGTGTCCTGGATGAAGCGTTTCCTGGACGAAGATACCCGCTACAGCCAGTTCCTGTGTGGACCAAGTCACGAGTCCGATCGTGATATCTCCGAATATCGCGGTAACTGCCCTTACTGAGTGCGGTTGTTGTGAACAGCCCCGCGACTGGAAACAGTCGCGGGGCTTTTTGTTCGTGGCTCTTGCAAATGTGGGTTAGTGCAATAGCAGCCGAGAAGAACAGCATTGATCAAAATTTCACCTGTAAGGGGGATAGGAGTGCAGGGCTCACTTGGGTCTAATAAATGGGCGTGAAGTAATGAGCTCGGCAGTTGGTTGCCTGTGGCCGCCACGAGCATTCAGTACAACAAATACAAGAAATGATCCTGGAGAAATTATGAAAACTCAGTCTATCGGCAAAACGTTGTTTTCTGTGGTTGCCGCCAGCGCACTTCTGTTTTCGACTTCGGTTATGGCATCCAACCCGACGCCGCCACCGCCACCGCCGCCTTCCGAGCCCACTGATCCGGGTGCTGGCAGCCCCTATCAGCGTGGTCCGAACCCGACTACCTCTTTCCTTGAAGGCAGCCGCGGTCAGTACCGTGTGGCGACCTCGAACGTATCCAGCTTTGTCAGCGGTTTCGGTGGTGGCACTATTCACTATCCGAGCAACGCTTCCGGCAGCATGGCTGCGATCGTCGTCATCCCGGGCTATGTCTCTTCCGAGTCTTCTATCCAGTGGTGGGGGCCGAAACTGGCTTCCTATGGTTTCGTCGTTATGACCATCGATACCAACAGTGGTTTTGATCAGCCGCCGAGCCGTGCGCGTCAGATCAACAGTGCACTGGACTACCTGGTGGACCAGAACAACAGCCGTAACAGCCCGGTCCGTGGCATGATTGATACCCAGCGTCTGGGTGTGATCGGTTGGTCCATGGGTGGCGGCGGTACTATCCGTGTGGCTGGTGAAGGCCGTATCAAGGCAGCCATTCCGCTGGCTCCCTGGGATACTTCAAACTTCCCGTCACGTCAGGTCGCAGCGCCGACGCTGATCTTTGCCTGCGAGTCAGACACTGTCGCCCGTGTTGGCAGCCATGCTTCACCCTTCTATAACAGCATCTCGGGCAGCATCGACAAAGCCTTTGTCGAGCTGGATAACGGTAACCACTACTGTGCCAATGGCGGCAATGACCGTGGTCGCTATGATGCGGTGCTGGGTCGTATGGGTGTCTCCTGGATGAAGCGTTTCCTCGATGAAGATACGCGCTACAGCCAGTTCCTGTGTGGTCCCAACCATACTTCGGATCGCCAGATCTCCGAGTATCGTGGTAACTGCCCTTACTAAGATTCGGGTAGCATAAAAAACGCCGATCCTGAAAGGGGTCGGCGTTTTTTGTGCCCGCAGGTTCAGTGGGTCGCGCGGACATTCAGTGGGCTGGAACGCCAGTCATATCCGGTAGCTGGTGGGCAATGCCCTTGTGGCAGTCAATACAGGTACCATCCGAGGTCAGGGCAGTTGAGTGGGCCTGGCGTGCCCGTGGCGCCTGCAGGGTGAAATCCATGGAATCAAACTGATGACAATTGCGACACTCCAGTGAGTCATTGGCTTTCAGTCGACGCCATTCCCGTTCGGCGAGCTCACGGCGTTTCTCTTCAAATTTTTCCGGGGTGTCTATGGTGCCGAACAGCCAGCCCCAGACTTCCTTTGACGCTTCCATCTTGCGCCCGATCTTGTTGGTCCAGTCATGCGGTACATGGCAGTCGGAACAGGTCGCACGCACACCTGAACGGTTGCTGTAGTGCACGGTATTTTTCAGCTCCTGGTAGGGGTTGGCCTGCATTTCATGGCAGGTGATACAGAAGGCTTCGGTGTTGGTCGCTTCCAGTGCGGTATTGAAGCCACCCCAGAAAATGATCCCGGCGACAAAGCCTCCAAGGGTCAGAAACCCGAAGCTGAAATGCACGCTCGGGCGGCTCAATACCCGCCAATAACCTTGCAGCCAGCGTTTCATGGTTGACCTCCCTGCTGGTCGCGTTGCAGCAATTGATCAATCGACTGGAAGTCGGATTGCACCAGGGGGTCGGCATCGGTCTGGGGTACGTGACACTGCGTGCAAAAGTAGCGGCCAGGGGTTACTGCAGCGCGGGTTTGCCCATTGCGGTCGACATAGTGGGTAATGCTGACCATGGGTGCCCCGGCTGCCGGAGCGGCATTGCGGTTGTGGCATTCCAGGCAGCGGTTGAAGCGTGCATCGACCTGATAATTACGGATACTGTGCGGAATCACCGGTGGTTGTTCCGGGTAGTTGCGCACCTCCCGGCCACTGGCCCTGGGTTCCCCTGCAATCGGGGGTGCCGGCAGGGTTTGATACAGGGTACCACCAGCACGCAGGCCATCCGGTGCCGGAACATGGGGTCTTTCATCAGCCTGACTGGAGAGTACAACGCTGGCGGTCAGGAGTAGAGTGAGCAAGCGATTCATGGTGAGCCTCCTTATGCCAGATTGACCAGTTCAAGACGTACAGCGCATTTCTTGAAATCGGTTTGCAGGGATATCGGGTCGGTAGCGTCCAGGGTCAGATTGTTGACCAGCTTGCTGGCATCAAAGAAGGGTACATAGACCATGCCGCGTGGCATGCGTACCCGGCCACGGGTTTCTACCCGGGCACGCAATTCACCCCGGCGACTGACAATGCGTACTTCACTGCCACGTCGGAAACCCTTCTCGCGGGCATCATCGACGTTCATGTAGAGCAGGGCGTCAGGCACGGCCTTGTGCAGTTCACTGACCCGTCGGGTCATGCTGCCGGTATGCCAGTGTTCGAGCACCCGGCCAGTGGACAACCAGTAGGGGTACTCCTCATCCGGTGATTCCGCTGGCGGTTCGTGTGGTACGGCAAAGATGCGAGCCTTGCTGTCCGGCGTGCCGTAAAAGGCAAAACCGCTGCCAGCGGGCACATAGGGGTCACTGCCTTCGCGGTAACGCCAAAGGGTCTCCTGGCCATCGACCACCGGCCAGCGCAGGCCACGCACCTGGTGGTAGGTATCGAAGGGTGCCATGTCCTTGCCTTTGCCGGCGCCGAACTGGCGGTATTCCTCGAACAGGCTCTTGTGCACATAAAAGCCGAAATGCTGCGATTCTTCGTTGAGCTGGTCGGGATTGGTCTCGTCCAGGCCGAAGCGATTGGACGAGCCATTGGCAAACAGGATGTCGAACAGGGTGCGTTCGCTGAACTCCGGGGCTTTATCGAGCAGTTCTTGCGGCCAGACATCGGCTACCCGGATACGCTTGGAAAGCTCCATGGTCTGCCACAGGTCGGACCTCGCCTCACCGGGCGGTGATACCAACTGGTACCAGAATTGGGTGCGCCGCTCGGCATTACCGTAGGCGCCTTCCTTTTCTACCCAGCTGGCGGCGGGCAAAATCAGGTCGGCTGCCTGGGCGGAAACGGTAGGATAAATATCCGAAACGATGACGAAGGCTTCCGGATTGCGCCAGCCAGGGAGGATTTCCTGCTGGGTGTTCGGCCCGGCCTGTACATTGTTGGTGACCTGGGTCCAGTACACCTTGATCTTTCCGTCCTTGAGCATGCGACTTTGTTGTACAGCGTGGTACCCGGGTTTGGGCGGTATGGTGCCGGCCGGCAGTTGCCAGATGGCTTCGGCCTTGGCCCGGTGCTCCGGATTGGCGACTACCATGTCGGCCGGCAAGCGATGTGCGAATGTCCCTACTTCGCGTGCGGTACCGCAGGCAGAGGGTTGTCCGGTCAGTGAGAAGGGGCTGTTGCCGGGTGTGGCAATCTTGCCAGTAAGCAGATGCAGGTTGTAGATCAGGTTATTGACCCAGACACCGCGTGTATGTTGATTGACGCCCATGGTCCAGAAGGTGGTGACCTTTTTCTCCGGGTCGGCATACAACTGGGCCAGCTTGAGCAGGCGGTTTTCCGCCACCCCGGAAATCTCCGCCGCCTTTTGCAGGGTGTAGGGTTTGACGTACTCGGCAAAGGCGCTGAAACTCATTGCCTCCCAGCTGTTCGGGTTGTCGGCGTTCCTGGCTTGTTGTTGACGCGGGTCTTCCGGCCGCAGGCCATAACCGATATCTTCCGCGCCTTTGACGAAGTTGACGTGCCGGTCAACGAAGTTCTGGTCGACGACGTCATTTTCGATGATGTAATTGGCAATAAAGTTGAGAATCGCCACGTCGGCATGCGGGTGCATGACCATCGGCAGGTCAGCCAGATCAAAACAGCGATGTTCATAGGTCGAGAGCACGGCCACTTCAGTGCCCGGGTGCGATAGCCTGCGGTCGGTCACCCGGGTCCACAGGATGGGGTGCATTTCGGCCATATTGGCGCCCCAGAGTACAAAGGCATCCGCATGCTCGATGTCGTCATAGACGCCCATGGGCTCATCGGCGCCGAAAGTACGCATGAAGCCGGCTACTGCCGATGCCATGCAATGTCGCGCATTGGGGTCGATGTTGTTGCTGCGCAGGCCGCCCTTGAACAGTTTGCTGGCAGCATAGCCCTCCCAGATAGTCCACTGGCCGGAACCGAACATGGCGACACTTTCTGGTCCGTGTTCGCGGATAGCCTCGGTGAACTTGTCTGCCATCAGGTCCAGGGCCTCGTCCCAGCTGACCGGTTCGAAGCTGCCGTTCTTGTCATAGACGCCGTTGCGTTTGCGCAGCAAGGGCTGGGTCAAGCGGTCCCGGCCATAAAGGATTTTTGACAGGAAATAGCCTTTGACGCAGTTCAAGCCCTTGTTCACCGGTGACTGCACATCGCCGTGGGTGGCTACTATCTGATTATCCCGGGTAGCGACCATGACGCTGCAGCCGGTGCCGCAGAAACGACAAGGTGCCTTGTCCCATTTCAGTTGGGTGCGATCGCTGTGGGTGATCAGATTGCTGGCATTGGTTGGCAGGCTGATGCCTGCGGCGGCGGCTGCAGCAGCCGCAGCGTTGGCTTTAACGAACTCACGTCGGGTCAGTTTCATGGGCGTCACCTGTTTTGTTATTTACTCGCCGACGTCATGCGCCAGGCGTAGGTCTTGCGGGCTAATCGGCGCTAATGTCGAGATCATCCAGTGGGCGGTCCGCTTCCTCGGTTGCGACTACTTCGTGATAAACCAGATTGCAACTCAGTACGCCAGGCCGGTCATGCAGACTGGCCTGAAAATCAAGAATGCGTTTTTGTTGGTCGGTTTCCATGACCACGACCAGTTTGCCTTGGGGGCTTTGAGCACGGACCTCAATGCCTGGCTGACCGGTCAGATCCAGTTGCAGTTCGCTCATGCTCTCCGGTTTGACCTGCACCAGCAGGCTGGCGATATGGACGTAGTCAGCCATGTGGCGTCTCCAGGCTGATGGCATCGGCCGGGCAGCTGGCCAGGCAGGCGCCACAGCCAGTGCAGGCCGTAGTGTCGAGCTCAGGAGACGGGGGCTGGCCAAGGCGGGGACGAAAGCGGATGGCTCGTGGTTCGCAGGCATCGTCACAGCTTTGGCAATGAATACCCTGGTTGACCAGGCAGGCGGTATTGATCTGTGCTCGCCAGTCGAATGCCTGGCGGCTGAGATCAAACACCGGTTCGGGGCAGGCTTGCACGCAAGCCTGACACAAGCTGCAGCCGTTCTGGCTGAAGTCCATTTGCGGGAAACCGCCGTCGCCGCGGCGCAAGACCTGCTCGGGGCAGGCCTTTATGCAGGCATCACAGCGGCTGCAGCAGTCATTGAAATCACTGCCACTCCAGGGTGGATCAAGGTGTGGTCGGGAATCCAGTTGGCCGCGCAGGAGTCGCCGCCGGCTGAGACTGACAGACATGGATGCCTCCCTCTACAGGGGTGGCCCGGGCGGGCCGATAAAGGTATGCATCATCCAGATGACGAAACCGTAGCCGCCTACCAGGGCAACGGCCAGCAAAGGGAACAGAAAGACGGTAATGAATGCAAAGGCGCGAGCTTCGGCACCTTTGCTGTGCTGGCGATTCAATTCATCGTTATCGGCCATGCGCGCTCCCAGACTACCGGTAACCAGATGTTACCAGCCTAGACCATATAACCATGATTATGTAGGGGTAATGCGGGAGAGATGGGCCCTGTTGGCTGCAGGGCCCGGCATATCAGGCGTCGAAGAAAAACTTGTCTGCACCAAAAGCGGGCTTGAGGTGGTTCAGCCAGGTGGCTTGCTCGTTGTATTCGGCAAAGAAGGGGCGTTGTACCCAGTCCGGATTGCGGCCCTGAATCATGCGCAGCGCCAGCACTTTCTCACCATTGATCTCGGCGACGCCCTGGATCTCCACCTTGCCGGGGTGCGAGCTCATTGATGGACCGCGCGCGGTGCGGGCAATGCCGGACACCTGCTGCATGGCATCACGGTAGATCTCCCAGGCTTTGATCAGCGGCACTTCGAAGTAATGCTGGGCGCCAGTATCACGCTCGACAAACATGTAATAGGGAATAATGCCCAGCTCGACCTGAGTCTGCCACATGCGTGCCCAGGTGGCGGCGTCATCGTTGATGTGGGCCAGCAGTGGGCCCTGGGCGCGAATTTGGGCTCCGGTCGCCCGCACGCGGCGGATCGCCTCACGCGCAATAGCAGGCTCCAGCTCACGCCAGTGGTTGTAGTGGGCCATCAGCGCCAGGTGCTTGCCGGCCGCCTGTATTTCGCTGAACAGTGCCAGCAGGTCATCGGCGTCTTCATCGCTGACAAAACGCTGAGGCCAGAATGTCAGTGCCTTGGAGCCGATGCGAATGGTGCGCACATGGGCAAACTCTTCGGTCAGCAGAGGTTCCAGATGCGCGCGCAGGTTCTTGGTTTTCATCACCAGCGGGTCACCGCCGGTTACCAGTACATCGGTCACTTCCGGGTGCGCACGCAGGTATTCCTGCAGTTGACCGCTTTCCCGCGCGGCAATTTTCAGGTCCTTGTCGCCGACAAACTGCGCCCAACGGAAGCAGAAGGTGCAGTAACTGTGGCAGACCTGGCCCGAGCTGGGGAAGAACAAGACGGTTTCCCGGTATTTGTGTTGCAGGCCCTGCACGGTTTCGCCGTCAATCTGCGGAATGTTGTGTTCCAGCTGGCCGGCCGGGTGCGGGTTGAGGTCGGCGCGCACCTCGTTGATGACCTGATTCAGGCTGGCCTGATCGGCACCATCGCGCATCTTGCTGGCCACACGCTCAAAGTGCTCGGGTTTGAGCATACCGCGCTGCGGAAAGGTCAGCTGGAAGATCGGGTCGGCCGGAATATTCTGCCAATCGATCAGTTCGTTGATCACATACTCATTGACCCGGAACGGCAGCACGCTGGCCACGACCTGCATGTCAAAACGCTGCTCTTCGCTCAATTGCGCCAGTTGCGGTATCTGCTGCAGCTGGCGGGCGGTATAGACCTTGAAGCGCTGGGGCTCGACGTTCGGGGTCGTGTCGTCACGGGAAATAGCAACAATGTTCTGTCTAGTCATAGTTAGTACACTTAATATTGTTAGTCAGAAAATGTGTGGCAAACCGTTGGCGTGCCCTGAAGCAGAAAGGTCTCTGCAGAGCCAGTCCGGCGCGATATTGCAGGATGATTACAGGGCGGCAAGGCTGATTTCAGGCGCCCGTTGGACTTGGCGATCAATTTGGTTAGCCGGTTAATTTACCAGATAAGCTGTTTTATGTCTAAACAATGGCTGGCCGAGATCATTCATCTGATCAACGGAGGGGGGCATGGTCGTCAGCGCGCAGCCAGTGGCGTCGAACCAGAGAGCCGGTCAGCAGCAGGCCGGCCAGTCCAAACAACGGCAGCAGAGTGGATAGATCCAGCGACTGCTCGGCGAGTCGTGCGCTGACCATGCCGTGAACGGCGTAGGCATACACCAGCCATTTGATGCTCAGGCCTAGTACAGCGGCCAGTAGGAAACTGGTCAGTGGTAAATGCAGCACCCCGGCAGCCAGGTTGATAAAGGCATGCGGAAAAGCCGGCAATATGCGCAGGGCGCACTGGGTAAGAAAATCACTGCGTCTGGCCAGTAGTGTCAGAACCTGGCGGGCCAGGCGGTTCGGACGCACGGCCGAGCCCACCCGGTGTCCCAGCGCATAGGCGCCTGCTGCCCCGGCGACGCTCCCCATAACCAGTACCGGCACGCTGATCAGAGGAGAGTAAAAGGGCGCGATCAGCCAGAAACACAGGCTACCCGGCAAGCCGAAAGACATCAGCGCCGCCATCAGCAACAACAATGTAGGCAGCGTCGCGGAATGCCCGGCGAGGGCGATGCCCCAGTGCAGCAGCTCATCAATACCGATCGGCTGAAGTAGCCCGAGCAGCAGCAAGGCCAGCAGTCCAAGTAATGCATACAGGGGCCAGCGTGGCCGATGGTTGGCGAACATCTGTTTATCCGATGGGGAAGCTCACAGCCTATACTGGAGTGCCCCACGCCTATTGGCAATAAAGATGGCGTCGGGAACGGACGGCATGATGCGTGGGTCTGAGCAGGCAATTGGACAAGCATTCTAGGAGACATTCAATGAACAAGGTAACCGGGGTGCTGAGCGTGATGCTGGCAGTGGGTTTGCTGGGCGGCTGCAGTGGCGAACAGGGCAATGGTCAGGCGACGGCTCAGCCTGAGGTGAGCTTGCCGGCATTGACCCGGATCAGTGGCAATTTGACCTATTCCGCGCGAATTGCCCTCTCACCCGATGTGGTCGCAGTGGTGCAGGTTACCGGCGCCGAAGATAGCGACGATCTGGTGCTGGCCGAGCAGCGTATCCAGCTGGAAGGTCGGCAGGTGCCGATTGCCTTTGCGCTGGAGGTCGATGCCGAGACTCTGGCGCAGGCTGAAGACTGGCGCCTGCAAGCGCGGATTGAAGACGGTGGACGAACGCGTTGGCTGTCGGAGGCGCTGATGCTGGATCCGGCCAGCGGTGATCAGGCATTGGGTGACCTGGAGTTGATGCCATATCGTGATACGGCCATGACCAGTGTGATGAATTGCGGCCAACGACAGATACGGGCCGGTCATGATGGTGAAAACCTGGTGCTGGATGTCGCGGATGAACGCATTGTGCTCTTGCCCGTAGTGGCCGCATCCGGGGCCCGCTATGAAGCGAAAGGGGACCCGGATACCCGTTTCTGGAGTAAGGGCGAGCAGGCCCTGCTGACGCTCAAGGGCGAGGAATACCCGCTCTGCGTTGCCCAGGGTGCCTTGCCGCGCCCACTCCAGGCGCGGGGAAACGAACCCTTCTGGCGTATTGACCTGGACGACCAGTTGACGCTCCGTACGCCTGATGAAGAGGTGCGGGAACTGCCCTATGAGGTCGAGCGCCTGAGTGGCGACGAGTCACTGATCAGGTCGCTTGATCTCGGCCTTGAGCTACGTCTGCACCGTAGCCTGTGTCACGACAGTATGAGCGGGATGCCTTATCCCTATCGGGCCGAACTGACCCGGTCTGGTACCACCCATTCCGGTTGCGCCGGTGATCCCGAACA
Source organism: Halopseudomonas salegens (assembly GCF_900105655.1). NCBI lineage: Bacteria > Pseudomonadati > Pseudomonadota > Gammaproteobacteria > Pseudomonadales > Pseudomonadaceae > Halopseudomonas > Halopseudomonas salegens. Next base: position 3,052,177 of record NZ_LT629787.1, on the reverse strand, counting down.
GCTGCTGCAGGGCACAACCTGGGTGGTCGAATCGATCAACAGCGCTGCACCGCTGGACGGATCACGGGTGACCTTGCGCTTTGCACCGGAGCAACGCCTGTCCGGCGTTGCCTCCTGCAATAACTTTATGGCCGGCTACCAACTGAGCGGGGAAGGCTTGAGCCTGCAGCAGGTGGCAACAACCAAGAAAGCCTGTGAATCGGCGCTGATGGACCAGGAGCAGACGGTGCTGGCATTCTTGCAGGGCGTGCAAGGTTTCAATATTAACGAAGATGGCGAGCTGGTGTTGTATAGTGCTGAAGAGCAAAGCCTGACAGCGCGACAAGCGGACTGAATGGCTGCGCCCTTTGCTGACACCCGCACACAAGGAAACCCTCTATGCTGGCGCTGATACTTGGCCTGGTGATTTTTCTCGGTATTCATTCAACCAAAATGCTGGCTCCGGCCTGGCGCCAGCAACAGATTTCGCGGATAGGCCTGCTGCCCTGGAAAGGGCTGTATTCGCTGGTTGCGCTGCTGGGCCTGGTGCTGATTGTCTGGGGCTACGGCCAGGCACGTATGGCGCCGGTCTGGCTCTGGGAGTCACCCACCTGGACCCGCCACCTGGCCGCCTTGCTGACCATCCCGGCGTTTATTCTTCTGGTAGCGACCTATATACCGGGGTCACACATCAAGGCACGGGTTGGCCACCCGATGCTGCTGGCAGTGAAATTCTGGGCCATCGCGCATTTGCTGGCCAATGGCACGCTGGCCGATCTGTTGTTGTTTGGTGGCTTTCTTGTCTGGGCTGTGGTCCTTTATATTGCCTCACGCCGGGATGACCGCGCGAGCGGTTATGTGCCTCCTGCGGGCAAGGTGACGCGGGATATTCTGGTAGTGATTGTCGGCCTGGTGTTCTGGGTGATATTTGCTATGTGGTTACACCTCTGGCTGATTGGTCGGATGCCGTTTGCCATGGGCTGAAATCCGAGTGACAGCTGGTTTGGCGCTGGGTAAGGTAGAGTAACGATCAGCGTCATCTTTCCCTGAACTGGCCAGGAGCCTTGCATGCAACTGCTGTACCCCGAGATCAAGCCTTATGCCCGGCATGAGCTGGCGGTTGAGTCGCCGCATGTGCTCTATGCCGATGAAAGTGGTGAGCCGGATGGCCTGCCGGTGGTTTTCATTCACGGCGGTCCGGGCGCTGGCTGCGATAGCCTGAGCCGGCGCTTCTTTGATCCTTCACTGTATCGCATTGTCACCTTTGATCAGCGGGGTGCCGGGCGCTCAACCCCACATGGCAGCCTGGAAAAAAACACCACTGCCGACCTGGTGGCTGACCTGGAAAGGTTGCGCGAGCACCTGGGTATTCAGCAGTGGGTACTCTTTGGCGGCTCATGGGGGTCAACCCTGGCGCTGGCTTATGCGCAATCGCATCCCGAGCGGGTTCTGGGTATGGTGTTGCGGGGGATTTTCCTTTGCCGGCCGAGTGATATTCACTGGTTTTATCAGCAAGGGGCCAGTCGGGTTTTCCCGGATTACTGGGAGGATTATCAGGCACTGATTCCGACTGAGGAGCGTGATGACATGGTCGCAGCCTATTATCGCCGTCTGACGGGTGATGATGAGATCTGTCGCATGCACGCGGCCAAGGCCTGGTCGACCTGGGAAGGGCGCTGCGCCACGTTACGGCCCAGCAGCAAGGTCGTAGAGCGCTTCAGCGAGGCCCGTCGAGCCTATGCGTTGGCACGCATTGAGTGCCATTATTTCCAGCATCAATCATTCCTCGAGCAGGATCAGCTGCTTGCCAATATGCACAAGATTGCGCACATCCCCGGTGTGATTGTGCATGGCCGTTATGACATGGTGTGCCCGTTGGACAACGCCCTGGCGGTGCATCAGCTTTGGCCTGGCAGCGAGTTGCAGATCATCCGTGATGCCGGGCATGCGGCCTCCGAGCCAGGCATCGCCGATGCACTGGTTCGCGCTACCGAAAGTATGGCGCAACAGCTGCTCGACCTGACGCCGGTAGCCGAGTAACGGATGAAAGCATTGTTGCAGCGGGTGACCACTGCCCGTGTCGAAGTCGCCGGGGAAGTGGTCGGCTGCATTGATCAGGGGCTGCTGGTGCTGGTCGGGGTTGAGCCGGGTGATGATCAGGCCAAGGCTGACAAGATGCTGCGCCGCTTGCTCGATTACCGGGTATTCAACGATGCCGAAGGCCGCATGAATTGTTCATTGCGCGATGTCCGGGGCGGGCTGTTACTGGTTTCACAGTTCACCCTGGCAGCTGATACCCGTAAAGGGCTGCGTCCGGGGTTTTCCACTGCAGCTGCCCCGGCAGACGCCGAGGCGCTCTTCACTTATATGCTGGCGCAGGCTGAGCAGTCACATGCGCCAGTGGCCAGCGGGCGTTTTGCCGCCACTATGCAGGTGCATCTGGTCAACGACGGCCCGGTTACCTTTCTGCTGGAAGTCTGAAACCTCAGTCTTCGTTTGCCAGAGCTTCGGCCACAAAGTCCAGCCGGTCCTGACCAAAGAACATGTTCTCGCCAACAAACAGAGTGGGTGCGCCGAACACCCCACGCTCGATGGCTTCTGCTGTAGTGGCCTTGAGTTGATCCTTGACTGCCGGATCTTGCACTCGGGTCATGACTTCCGCGCCATCAAAGCCGGCTTTGTGCAATACGCCCGCAACGACCTCTGGTTTGCCCATATCCAGCTCCTCGACCCACATGGCCCTGAAGATGGCTTCCAGGTAACGCTCGAAATCAGCGGTATGCAAATAGGCTGTGGCTCCGCGCATGAGCATCAGGGTGTTGATCGGAAAGTGGGGGTTATGCTTGAGGGCCACGCCATAGCGCTTGGCGAAGCGCTGGAAGTCCTGCCGGGTGTAATTTCCCTTGGCGGCCACAGTGCCGGGTGAACTGTTGCCGGTAGCCTGAAACACGGCACCCAGCAGCATCGGCTTGTAGTTCAGTTGTGCCTGATGGTTCTCAGCCAGCGCGGGTAACTGGGTCCAGGCCAGATAACTGGCCGGACTGCCGACATCAAAATAGAAATCAATGCTTTTGCTCATGGTGGCTCCTTCAGAAAGTTTCCATCCAGGGCCGCAGATCCAGCTCGTGGGTCCAGCAATCTTTTGGCTGGCAATGCAGCTGCCAGTATTGCTCGGCGATGTGCTCAGGGTCGAGGATGCCGCCCTGGTCTTTCAAGGCATAACGTTCGGGAAAATTGTCGCGGATAAAATCGGTATCAATAGCACCATCAATAATACTGTGGGCGACGTGGATCCCCTGCGGGCCCAGCTCGCGGGCCATGCTCTGGGCCAATGCGCGCAGGGCAAATTTGGCGCTGGAAAAGGCGGCAAACCCACTACTGCCGCGCAATGAGGCGGTGGCGCCGGTAAAGATAATGCTGCCGTGCCCGCGCGGCAGCATGGCTTTGGCGGCTTGGCGGCCGGTCAGAAAGCCGGCGAAGGCGGCCATTTCCCAGACCTTGCGATACACCCGTGCTGTGGTGTCGGTGATACTGAAACGCACATTGGCGCCGATATTGAACACCACCACGTCCAATGGGCCGATCTCGGCTTCAATCTGGTTGAACAGCGCGATCATGGCCTCTTCATCGCGGGCATCACAGCCAAAGCCGTGGGCCACGCCCCCCGCAGACTGAATACTGTCTATCAGGGGTTGCAGAGCGTCACGCTGGCGGCGGGTGACGCAGACGCTATAGCCCTCACGGGCAAAACGCTGGGCGATGGCGCCACCGGTGGCGTCGCCGGCGCCGATGATCAGAGCTGCAGGTGCGGTAGACATAAAGGCCTCTTTTGTCAGCCATGGACGTATTGGTGGGCGCTGATTAAGGAAACACTGATTCAATCAGTTCAGCGTTGCAGTCCGGTTGTCGCTGGCCGGTGCTGGACACGCCGTGAACCCATCCCTGGGGGCTCGTAGATGCCATCCCTGGCATCTAACGGTCCAGCACCGGCCAGCGACAACCAGCCTGTTGCCGAAATGTGTAATTAATCAGTGTTTCCTTAACAGTGCTCAGTAGCTGTGCCGTATACACATAAGTTCCTTTAAGGAACCTATAGGGATAGTGGGTTCCTTTTTAGAACCTGTCAAGTTATTCTGCACGCATCACACAGGAGTTTCTTATGCGTTGGGAAGAACTGGATCAGCAACCCTGCTCACTGGCACGCAGTATGGCGGTGGTCGGTGACCGCTGGACCTTGCTGGTGTTGCGCGACTGCTTTCTGGGGGTACGGCGGTTCGAAGCCTTCGAAAAGCGCCTGGGGATTACCCGGCATATTCTGACCGACAGGCTGAAGAAGCTGGTCGAGCATGGTGTGCTGTGCAAGCAGGCCTACCAGCAGCGGCCCCTGCGGGAAGAGTACCGTTTGACCGAGAAAGGCCTGGCGCTGCATCCGGTGATTCTGGCGCTGGTGCATTGGGGTGATACCTATATGATGGCCGACGAGCAGGGGCCACCGGTTGTCCATGTGCACAGGGAGTGCGGCCAGATAATGCAGCCAGTCATGACCTGCTCCTGTTGCGGTGAGGCGGTCGGTGCGCGGGATATCCGCGTTGAGGTGGGTGCTGGCTGGCCGGCGACCGAGGTGCTGCCGCAAGCGTCTCAGCGTGGCGGCTGAAAGGCAGCGCGGGCGCGGGTTGCGGCATCACGCCAGGCGCAGCCGGGCAGGTGGTCGTTGATCAGGCCCATGGCCTGCATGAAGGCATACATTGTGGTCGGGCCGACAAAAGCCCAACCGCGCTTTTTCAGCGCTTTCGACAAGGCGATGGATTCGGCTGAGGTGGTCTGGCTCTGGGGTGCCGGCAAACTGTGCGGGTCAGGTTCGAAGGACCAGACAAAGGCAGCCAGCGAGCCGGCTTCGGCGAGCAGTTCCGGCATCCGGCGGGCATTGTTGATCACCGCTTCGATCTTGCCGCGATGACGAATGATGCCGGCATCCTGCAGTAGTCGTTCAACATCCGCCGGGGTAAAAGCGGCGATGCGCTGATAATCGAAGTCGGCAAAGGCTGCCCGCAGGTTGTCACGCTTGGCAAGGATGGTGCGCCAGCTCAGGCCGGCCTGAAAACCTTCCAGACAGAGCTTTTCAAACAAACGCTGGTCATCGTCTACCGGATAACCCCATTCGTTGTCGTGGTAGGGCAGAAAGTCCGGCGTGCTGGCGCACCAGCCACAGCGCGGCTGGCCATCGTCGGCGTGATACAACGGCAGTGACATGGTCGGTTCCTTGCGTGGGGGGGATGGCAGACAGTCCAGTGTAGTCGCTGACCGTTGCTCAGAACAATCGACCAATCAGTGCAGTGACGGCGGTTTCCACCCGCAGAATGCGATCACCCAGATGCACGGGTTGCAGGCCCGCTGCTTGCAGCTTCTCGACTTCATAGGGTATCCAGCCGCCTTCCGGGCCGATAGCCAGCAGGGTCGGCTGTTGCACGTCTCGCGGACAGGCAGTCGCGGAACCGGGATGTGCGAGCAGGCTGAGTATGTCACTGCTGAGCGCGGGTAGATGATCTTCGACGAAGGGTTTGAAGCGCTTTTCGATGCGCACAGTGGGTAGTCGAGTGTCACGCGCCTGTTCCAGACCCAGCAGCAAGTTTTCGCGGATGTTGGCGGGTTGCAGGAAGGGTGTTTGCCAGAAGCTTTTCTCTACCCGGTAGCTGTTGAGCAGTATGAGCTCGTCGACGCCCAGGGTCGCACAGTGCTGCAGGATGCGGCGAAACATTTTTGGCCGGGGCATGGCCAACAACAGGGTCAGTGGCAGCTTTGCCGGGGGTGACTGATCGAGCTGCACGTGCAGGCGGGCCTGATCAGCCGTCAGTTCAAGCAGTGCACCACTGCCCATCAGGCCGTCGATCTGACCAACTCGAACATGATCGCCTGCGCTTGCCTGATGCACCTCGTGCAGATGTTGCAAGCGCCGGCCACGCAGAACAACTTGATCCTCTGCGACAAAATCATCGGTATCCAACAGCAGCAGGTTCATTCCTGCTCCGTGGCCCTGGTGTCCGCGTCGGCTGGTTTCTTCACCGGCTTGATCAACAGGCTGAACAGAATGCCGACCTCGTAAAGCAACCACATCGGCAATGCCAGCAGGGTTTGAGAGATGACATCCGGGGGTGTCAGCACCATACCGGTGACGAAGCAGCCGACCAGAACATAGGGGCGGATATGGCGCAGCTTGGCCACATCAACGACGCCAGCAAGGACCAATAACACGGTGGCAACCGGAATCTCGAAAGCAAAACCGAAGGCCAGAAACAGGGTCAACACGAAATCAAGGTACTTGTTGATGTCGGTCATCACGGCCACACCGGCGGGCGCAGTGCTGGTGAAAAAACCGAAAACCAGCGGGAAAACGACAAAGTAGGCAAAGGCCATGCCGGCATAGAAGAGCACGATGCTCGAAGCCAGCAAGGGTATGGCAATACGCTTCTCGTGCTTGTACAGGCCAGGTGCAATAAAACTCCACAGCTGGTGCAGTACAAAGGGCATGGCCAGAAACAACGCCGAGATCAGCGCGAGTTTGAACGGCGTCAGGAAGGGCGAAGCCACATCGGTGGCAATCATGCTGGTGCCTTCCGGGAGGAAAACCCGCAAGGGCTCTGAAATGAACGCGTAGAGATCGTTGGCGAAATAGAACAGACCGGCAAAGATCAGCATCCACACCAGTACGATTCGCAGCAGACGCGAGCGTAATTCAGTCAGGTGTGCGACCAGCGGCATGTTTTCCGCCAGCCCAGAGAGGTCAGCCTTTTTCTTCATTGCCAGCCTGGGTGTCATTTACGGGTGGAGTGGCGGTTTCACTTGCCGCATCAGGTGCTGCCGTTCGGTCATCCCGGGTGTCATCAGAGGAGGCACGCTTGCGCACATTGCTGGCTGTTTTTGGCGCAGGCTGCTGGTCCAGCGCCTCGGCGCGTCGGGTTGCCTCCCCGGCTTCCCGCTCCTGCTTTTCCAGGTTGGCCAGAATCTTCTCGTTATGCAGCTGTTGGCGTATTTCGTCGGCGCCGACTTCCTTTTCAATCTGTTTCTTCACATCGGCAAACCCGCGCTTGATGCGCCCGAGAGTCAATCCTACGGCGCGCACAGCGACCGGGAGACGCTCTGGGCCAAGCACCAACAGGGCAATGATCGCCACCGCCAGCATTTCGATAAAGCCGATGTCAAACATGGGGCATCAGTCTCGGGATTGGGAATCCTGACGTTTTTCCTGGGCGTTCACGTCCAGGGTCTCACCCTTGTCATCCAGCTCGGGTTTGCGTTTATCGTCTTCTTCGGTGTTGACCGACTTGCGAAAGCCCTTGATGGCTTCCCCAAGGTCACTGCCAACGCCTTTCAGGCGTTTGGTACCAAACAGCAGAATGACGATGACCAGTACGATCGCCAGTTGCCAGATGCTTATGCCGCCAAAACCCATGCTGTCCTCCCGGGCTTTTGCCCGTTACTGTTGGCGGGACGCCTTTTCAGCCAGACCGGAAAGGTCGAAGCGGCGTTCCAGTTCGTTCAGGATATCATCCGGGCCGAGGCCCAGATGACTGAGCATGACCAGGCTGTGAAACCACAGGTCGGCCGTCTCGTAAATCAGTTCGGACTTGTCCGCGCGGTTGGCGCAGTCCTTGGCGGCAAGCAGGGTTTCCGTGCATTCCTCGCCGACCTTTTCCAGAATCTTGTTCAGTCCTTTGGCATGCAGGCTGGCGACATAGGATGAATCCGCTGCGGCCGCTTTACGTTGTTCCAGAACCGCTGCCAGACGGTGCAAGGTATCACTCATGGGGCGCCTCATAGATGCGTGCCGGATCTTTCAGGACCGGGTCGACGCTGTGCCAGGCACCGTCGCGATAGACCCGATAAAAACAGCTTTGCCTACCGGTATGACAGGCGATACCGCCCAACTGCTCCACCTGCAGGGTGACCACGTCGGCATCACAGTCCAGACGCAACTCATGCAGCCGTTGCACATGGCCCGACTCTTCGCCTTTGCGCCAGAGTCTATTACGCGATCGTGACCAATAGATTGCACGGCTTTCGGCAACCGTCAACTGCAGTGCTTCGCGGTTCATCCACGCGACCATAAGGATGCGCTGGCTGTGCACATCCTGAGCGATGGCAGGAATCAGCCCGTCTTCGTTCCATTTGATGGCGTCAAGCCAATCGGTATTGTCAGTCTTGTCTGTCATGAATTCAGTGTGCCAGTTTTCGGTGCGTCTGCGCTATCCTGGCCTTGATTACCGGCCGTCAGGGCGCAGGACAAGCCAGACACCGAGCGCCAGGCTTAGCCAATGCAAGGGTTGTGCCTGCACCCAGGCGTCCGGCTCGGCTCCCAGGCTGGCAGCTGCGGTTGCAGCCAACGCCAGGCCGAGCAGGCGCAGGGGCCAGGGGTTGCGTGCGGGCGGCTTACTTTGCTCCGCTTTGCTGTGCTTGTCCAGCAGCAGGCGTGCCTTCTCGAGCATGCCGGGGACTTGCTCCAGTTGCAGGTTGAGCTTGCGCAATTGCGCCTGCGGCATGGCGCGTTCGCGCATCCAGCGTTCCAGGTAAGGCTGGCCGGTAGTCCACAGGTCCAGGTCGGGATACAGCTGGCGACCCAGGCCTTCGATATTGAGCAGGGTTTTCTGTAGCAACACCAATTGGGGCTGGACTTCCATATTGAAGCGGCGCGCGGTCTGGAACAGGCGCAGCAGCAACTGGCCGAAGGAAATATCCTTCAGTGGGCGCTCGAAGATCGGCTCGCAGACACTGCGGATGGCCGCCTCGAATTCGTTGATGCGGGTTTCCGCCGGCACCCAGCCAGAATCAATGTGCAGTTGGGCAACGCGGCGGTAGTCACGCTGGAAAAAAGCCATCAGGTTGCGCGCCAGGTAATCCTGGTCTTCCGGGTTCAGGCTGCCGACAATGCCGAAATCGATAGCAATATATTGTGGCTCCCAGGGGTGCTTGCGCGCGACAAAAATATTCCCTGGGTGCATGTCGGCGTGAAAGAAGCTGTCGCGGAACACCTGGGTGAAAAAGATTTCGACCCCGCGCTCAGCCAGTTTTTTCATGTCGGTGCGCTGGTCTTGCAACGCCGCCATGTCAGTCACCTGAATGCCGTCAATGCGCTCCATCACCAATACCTTGTGGCGACACCAGTCCCAGTACACCTGGGGTACATAGAGCAGCGGTGAGTCAGCAAAATTGCGCCGCAATTGTGAGGCGTTGGCGGCCTCACGCAGCAGATCCAGTTCGTCAAAAATGGTTTTTTCGTAATCACTGACCACTTCTACCGGCCGCAGGCGGCGGCCCTCCGTGGAGACCCGGGCAAGCAGACGGGCGGCGAGAAACAGCCATTGGATATCCTGATTGATGGTGTCGCCAATACCCGGGCGAATCACCTTGACCACCACCTCGGTTCCATCCTTGAGACAAGCACTGTGTACCTGGGCGACCGAGGCGGACGCCAGTGGCTGGTGATCAAAGCGGCTGAACACCTGCTCGATCGGCTGCCCCAGTTGCTGCTCGATACGTGTGCGGGCGGCGTCCGAGGAGAACGGAGGGACCTTGTCTTGCAGGCGAGCCAGCTCAAGGGCGATATCATCAGGCAGCAGGTCCCGGCGGGTCGAGAGAATCTGGCCAAACTTGATAAATACCGGCCCCAGATCCTCGCAGGCTCGGCGCAGGCGTTCACCACGGTTCAGGTCACGTGGGGCCGGTCGCAAACGCCAGGGGCCGAGAGCCAGCAGCAGGCGCACAATCCAGGGTAACGGCAGAGTGGTCAGCAACTGGTCGAGCCGATAGCGGGCAAAGATATGCAGGATACGAAACAGGCGAAAAATGGCGGTTAAATTCATGCGTCGCGGTCTTCCGGGTCCATTTCCAGACGTTGGATGCGCGCTTCCAGACGATCCAGTTGCAGGCGCAGGGCGTGAATCTGCTCGCCACTATAGGCGGCTTCATTGTTGCCGACCAGGTGACGGCTTTCCTCGGTCAGGTATTCGCCCAGACTCTGGCTCAGGCTGCGGCCCGTGCTCTGACCCCATTGCCAGCCCTTGTGCAGGCTGCTGCCGATGATGTGCGCAGGAACCGGGCCCAGCCAACGCGCCAGTTCGGCTTCTCCGTCCAGCCGCAGATCAGCAATGATGCGTTGCAGACTGATCAATACCTGGCTGTCACCGCTCAGTTGCAGTGCCGGGTCCTGCAACAGCTGCTGGCGTTGGCTACTGAAAGCCAGTCGTATCAGCAGGCTGCTGGGCGCTTGCAGGCTGCAGTCAGGCTCCCGTTCACTCTGGCCCAGCAACTGTATGCCGTGCGCATCGGGTAGCAGATAGAGCTGCCAGTCCGGGTCACTGGCTTGCACGAACAGCACCTTGCCTTCTAGCTGGCCCAGGCGTTGTCCGGTCAGTGGGTCGCGGCTCACGGCTGCAGCGATGCTGCGTTCCGCGCCGGCTAGCAAGGCCTGCGACAACATCAGGGCTTGATGCCCCGGTGCAGGGCAACGATACCGCCGGTCATGTTGTGATAGCTGACGCGGGCAAAGCCGGCCTGTTCAAGCATGGCCTTGAGGGTTTCCTGGTCCGGATGCATGCGAATGGATTCTGCCAGGTAGCGATAACTATCGGCATCCTGAGTCACCAGCTTGCCCATAAAGGGCAGCAGCTTGAACGAATACTGGTCGTAGGCGGTGGAGAGCAGCTTGTTGCCGGGTTTGGAAAACTCCAGCACCAGCAGGCGACCACCGGGTTTGAGTACACGCAGCATGGACTCCAGTGCGCGCTCCTTGTTGGTCACATTGCGCAAACCGAAGGCAATGGTGATGCAATCAAAGTGGTTGTCAGGAAAGGGCAGGGTTTCCGCATCGGCCTGGACAAAGCGCACATTGCCGGCAATACCCTGATCGAGCAGACGATCACGGCCAACCTTGAGCATGGAGGCATTGATGTCAGCCAGTACCACTTCACCTGTGGGGCCGACCAGGCGCGAGAATTTGCGCGTCAAGTCGCCGGTGCCACCGGCAATGTCGAGCACCCGGTTGCCGCTGCGCACGCCGGAGAGCTCAATGGTAAAGCGTTTCCACAGGCGATGGATGCCCGCTGACATGAGGTCGTTCATCAGGTCATATTTGGCGGCGACGGAGTGAAACACTTCTGCGACCTTGTGCACCTTTTCGGCTTCGGGCACGGTCTGGTAACCAAAGTGGGTGGTGCTCTGCTCTTGTTGCTTGTCGCTCATTGCGGGCCTCTGGGCTGGTGAAACCGTCAGGGTCTGTTGCGCTTGCTGCAACATGCAATACAGCGTCAACAGACGCTGGTCATTCTACCCGTTTTTTGTCGTTGGCGGGGTTTTCACCTGTCAGGGGATGACCTGTGTCGTCCTTTGCGGCATCCTTGCAGGAATATTACGTTATCAAGAGAGAGCAACATGGCGACAGTAGACATTACCCGCGATCATCAACTGGGCAAAGAGAAAGCCCGTGAACGGGCTCAGCAGCTGGCTGACAAGTTGGCGCAGAAGCTGGATGCCAAATGCAGCTGGCAGGGTGATGAACTGACCTTCAAGCGCAGTGGCGCTGATGGTTGTATTGTGGTCAGTGAGGATCAGGTGCGGGTCAAGGTCAAGCTGGGCCTGATGCTGACGCCGATGGCCGGTATGGTCAAAGGCGAGGTCGAGAAGGCGCTGGACAAGTATCTGGCTTGAGGGCATTCAGAAGAAACGCTGATCAACTGCACATTGCTTTGGAAGTGGCGGGCAACGCCGCTTGGCACGGAATCAAATTGATCAGTATTTCCGTGCCCAGACTTTTTTTTGCATCTTCCGCAACTTTTTTCCCGATTAGTATGTGTTTTCTAATTCTCCTGCGTAGCTTATGCATCAAGGATCGCTGTTTGATCCATTGCAAGTACCTTTTAAATCTACGTACTGGAGATTGATCATGAGCAAATCTACTACTGCTGCAAAAATCGAAGACAACGCCGCCACTTTCGCTGCTGACGTAAAAAACTACGCGCATCAGATCTGGTTGGCCGGCCTCGGTGCCTATGCCAAAGCAGGCAAGGAAGGCGCTGAGTATTTCAAGAAGCTGGTTGAAGAAGGCGAGTCTGCCGAAAAGCAAGGCAAGGAACTGATTGCTGGCCGTGTCGAAGCTGCCAACAGCAAGGTTGAGAGCTTCAAGGAAAAGTTCCAGGCCAAGACTGGCGGCCGCCTGAACAAGGTTGAAGAAGTGTTCGACGACCGTGTTGCTTCTACCCTGTCACGCATGGGTATCCCGAGCAAGAAGGATGTTGACCAGCTTTCTGCTAAGCTTGATGATCTGAGTGCTGCACTCAAATCACTGAGCAAGTAAAGCCACAGAGGAGTGTTCCCATGGCGGGTAAGAAGAAAGCAGATAAAACAGCAACAGGTTCCGGTTGGGTCAGCGAGATCGAGAATTACTCGCGGCAGATCTGGCTGGCTGGTCTTGGCGCTTATGCCAAGGCTGGCAAGGAAGGCGTCAAATTGTTCGAAGGCTTGATCAAGGACGGCGAAGCTGCAGAAAAAGCAGCCAAAACCGAAATCGACAAGCAGGTCGATACGCTGAAAGGCAAACGCAAGTCTGGCAAGGAAACGCTGGATGATGCCAGGTCCAAGGCTGATCAGGCCAAGGGCAAGCTGACCGGCAAATGGAATGAGCTGGAATCTGCTTTCGAGCAGCGCCTGAACAGCGCTGTATCCCGCCTGGGTGTTCCGACCCGTGGTGAGATTCAACAGCTGGACAGCAAGATCGATGAGCTGACCAAGCAGATCAGTGCGCTGGCAGCAAAAAAACCGGCAGCCGCCAAGGCTGCACCGAAAGCAACACCTTCGGCAACTGCCCGGCGCAAGCCAGCCGCCAAACCGGCGGCCAGTGCAGCGGCGAGCAAGCCAGCGACACCGGCCAAACCCAAGGCCCCGGCCAAGCCAAGGGCGCCTGCCAAACCGCGGGCAACTTCGGCTAAGCCCAAAGCACCGGCCAAGCCCAAGGCAACTCCGGCGGCAACCAAGCCGGCTACGCCCAAGGCAACCCCGGCGGCGGACAAGCCAGCGGGTAGCTGAATCTGGTTTGCTGTTACTGTGAAAAAGCCCGGCTTCGTGCCGGGCTTTTTTATGCTTGCTCGTAACGTTCTATCAGCGCTTGCAGCCAGTCGCGGGTCGGTTCATCCAGCCAGGGCAGGATAAGGCCGAGTACTTGAATCACGCCCTGACTGGGTTCTTCTTCGGCATCGGAGCTGTTGCCGCCGAGGCGACAGTAGTCCAGCCAATACACCAGCGTCTGACACTGGCTGTCGAGCAGGCGCTGTCGGCTGGCGCTGTCAGTCAGCAAGTGGCCGTCACTTTCCAGGGCAACCAATTGCTGATCAAAGCGCCGACGCAAAGCCAGCAACCAGAGCTGCATGCCTTGCTCGACTGCATCATAGCGGCCCATCAGGCTGGACAGGTCACGGAACAGAAAGCGGTACTGGATGATGGCTTCGAACAACAAGTGCAGAAACAACCAGTAGTCTTCCGGTTCCTGTGTGTCGGGTTCTTCTTCCGGGAGCAACAGGCCGCGCGTCGTGGCCATGAAGTGTTCCAGCAATTCTGCGATGATGGGCTCTTTGCCCTTGAAGTGGTAATACAGGTTGCCGGGGCTGATATCCAGTTCATTGGCCATGTCCAGCGTGGTTACTGTGGGTTCGCCCTGTTCGTTGAACAGCTCCAGGGCGCAGTGCAGGATGCGTTCACGGGTTTTCATCGATGGGCCTCACAATTCATGGACATAGCGGCCGGGAGCCGCCTGTAAAACCGGAAAGTGGGTGCTACCCAGTTGCCTGGGCGCTGATTGCTGGTCACCGCTGAAGGGCGCAAGCCAGGCCAGCCAGTCGGCCTTCCAGTCACCCGGTTGCACGCGTTGCAGATGTTGCCAGTCACTGGCGCTGCCCGCGCTGACAGGACCGCTATGGTAATAGCTGCGTTGGCAGTCAGCCGGATTCAGCAGGCACTGGATATGCCCTCCACTGGCGAGCACGAAATGCTTTTCACCACCTAATCGCGCTGTGGGATAGGCCTGCTGCCAGGGGACGATATGGTCGCGCTCAGCGCCCATGTGCCAACTGGGCAGGGTGATCTGGCTGATATCCAGTGGGCAGCCATGCAATTGCAATGCGCCAGGGCTGGTCAGCGGGTCGTGTTCGAACAGATGCAGGAAATCATCCACCAGGCGGGCCGGCACTCGGGTGTTGTCCTGACTCCAGAACAGTGTGGCGCGGTCATCCGGGGTTTGTCCCAGTGCATAGCGTTGCACTGCCTGTGGCCAGACCAGCTGCTCGGGGCGTAGCCAGGCGAAGGCAGCATTGAGTTGCCGGGCACTCAAATAGCCCTGGCGCCAGATACGCTGGCGCAGGCGTTGCAGGGTGCGAGGCCCCGCCAGGTGCAGTAGCTCACTGCGCAACCCGCTTGCCAGAGGGGTAATCAGGTAGCTGGCACTGGCCAGTGTGTGCAGTTCGTCGCGGGCGGCAAGCCAGGCTTGAAACAGCAGGCTCAGCAGGCCGCCGCTACACACGCCAAGCAGATTGAGCTGTGGACTGACACACATCAAACGGACCTGGTCACTGGCTTGTCTGATACCGGCAATATAGGTATCCATCCCCCAGTTGCAGTGACTCGGGTTGGGGTTGCGCCAGCTGATCAGGAATACTTGTTGCCCTTGATCCAGGGCGTGTCGTACCAGGCTATTGTCGCGTGCCAGGTCCAGCAGATAGAAGCGATTGAGTGGTGGTGGAATGATCAGTAAAGGCGTGCTCTGTACCTTGGCAGTGGTCGGTTGATACTGGATCAGTTCATACAGGGGTTGGCGACTGACAACGGCGCCGGGGGTAGTAGCCAGGTCTTGGCCGAGGTGAAAGGCGGTGTCGTCATTCAGCGGTGCCAGCGGTCGATTCAGGCTCAGGTCAGCCAGCAGGTGCTGCATGCCCTGGCACAGGCTGTGTCCCCGGGTGGCCTTCAGCCTGGCAATAAGCTCGGGATTCAGCAGGCTGTTGCTGGGTGCGCTGGCAGCAGCCAGTTGCCGCCCTAGCCAGGCCAGTGCCTGGCGCTCCTGTTCATTGATCTGCAGCCCGCTTAGCCACTCACGTCCCTGGGCACAAGCCGCCAGCCAGCAGTGCAGCAGATACCCCGTGATGCCTTGCTGCCAATCCGGGTGTTGGAAGCGCCGGTCAGCCGGACTGGGAGACAGCCGTTGGCTGGTTTCTGGACAGAGCCGCTGGAACAGGGCTACCAGGTGCTGTGCGTGGTAGCCCGGTTGCTCCAGAAGGTCGCGCACCACGGCGGCGGCCAACTGCCGGAGATCCAGTCCGGGTTGTTGTGGCGCAGGCACGTAATGGCGTTCGGGCATCCAGCAGTCCTTGATTGGATACGACAATGAGGCTGCGCTCAGTCTACCCCAATTATGACTTGCCGAGGGCCTTGCCCATGGCCGGACGAATCACCGCACGTTGCCGTTCTTCGGCAAGGAAACGGGAAATGATCGGTGCCACGGTATCTGCACGGGTAATCAGGAACAGGTGACCGTCATCAATCACGTGCAGCTCGGAGTTGGGGATCCGCCAGGCCAGCAGGCGCATGTTGACCAGCGGAATGATCGGGTCATCATCGCCGGCCAGGATCAGGGTTGGTTGCTGAATCTTGTGCAGCCAGTGCACGCTGGTCCAGCCAAGACCGGCAAACAGTTGCCAGTAATAACCGATTTTGCCGGATGAGCGTACCTTGGCAGCGTGCGCCTTGGCCAGGTTCGGGTCGCGGCGGAAAGCGCCGCCATAGATATCGGCGGCAATCTTTACCCCATGTGAGGGTTGGATGTAACGTCGTGGGCTGGCCATTTTCAGCAGTACCTTGGGCCTGCCAGGCACCATCACGGCACCAGCCGACGTGGCGGCAAGGATCAGTTTCTTGCAACGCTCGGGATAGTCACGGGCAAATTGCTGCGCCAGCGCCCCGCCCCAGGAAACACCGATGGCATTGACCTGACCGTAGTCGAGGTAATCGAGCATGCGTGCAGCAAGTTTGGCCAGGCCGGGAAAACGGAAAGGTGTTGCCGGCGTCGATGACCCGCCGACCCCGGGCACGTCAAAAGCGATAACTTCCAGCTCCGGGTCCAGCGCTCTAACGAAGGGCATGACCAGCTCCAGGTTGGCGCCGATGCCGTTGAAGATCAGCAGCGGAGTTGTGCCCGGCTTGCCGGGACGCACTGCAGTACGCAGAAACTGGCCGTCCAGGTCTAGCGTGCGAAAAATAAAAGCTTGGGGCATGGTTATATCCGCCTGGGGCTTCGCAGCGAAGCCCGATTAATATCCACCCGTAGTGGGTGTCGCCTCCTAGCGCTCGTGCACATAGGTGCCAGGGGCCTCTTCCATGGCCGGGTACTTGGCATTGCCGAGTTCAGTTGCTGCCGGGACGCGTTTGCCGCCGCGCGCATGCAGCCAGTCTCGCCAGTAGAGCCACCAGGAGTCCGGATGCTTGGTGGCGCCTTCCAGCCACTTTTTCGGGTCGGCGTGCATTTCGCTGTTGGTAAAGAAACGCCCCTTGGGGTTGCCCGGCGGATTGAGAATACTCTGGATATGCCCGCTGGAAGACAAGACGAATTCGCATTTGCCACCCATCAGGTTGGCCGAGCGATAGCAGGCTTCCCATGGCGTGATGTGATCGGTCAAGCCGGCGATGCAGAAGAAGTCACATTTCACTTGTTTGAGATCAATCGGTGTACCACAGACTTCCAGCGCCCCGGGTCGGGTCAAGGGGTTGGTCTTGTACATTTCCAGGAACTCGCCATGCAGCGCAGCCGGCAGGCGAGTGGTGTCATTGTTCCAGAACAGGATGTCGAAAATCGGCGGCTCATTGCCGAGCAGGTAATTGTTCACCCAGTAATTCCAGATCAGGTCGTTCGGCCGCATCCAGGCAAACACCTTGGCCATGTCCTTGCCTTCGAGAACGCCATTCTGGTAGGTATTGCGGCGGGCCGCTTCAAGCGTTTTCTCATCGGCAAACAGGGCGACCTGGGTTTTAACGTCCGTATCCAGCACACTGACCAGCAAGCTGAACGAGTGTACTTTTTTCTGCTTGATGGCGGCCAGGTGTCCAAGGAGGGAGACAGTGGTCAAACCACCGGAGCAGGCGCCAAGCATGCTCAGGTCCTTGCTGCCGCTGATGTCGAGTACCACATCAATGGCTTCTTTCAGGGCGTCAATGTAGGTCGACAGGCCCCATTCGCGCTGCGCCTTGGTCGGGTTGCGCCAACTGACCACGAAGGTCGACAGGTGATTGCTGGTGAGAAAGCGTGCCAGGCTTTTTTCCGGCGACAGGTCAAAGACGTAGAACTTGTTGATCTGGGGTGGCACCACCAGAACCGGACGTTCGCAGACTTCTTCGGTCAATGGCTTGTACTGGATCAGTTCAAGCACTTCATTGCGAAACACCACCGCGCCCTTGGTAACGGCCAGGTTTTTGCCGACTTCGAAAGCATTCATATTGACCTGGCTGGGCATGCCGCCGTTGTGCACGATGTCTTGGGCCAGGTGGGTCAGGCCGTCGAAAACGCTTTTGCCACCGGTCTCGAAGAAGCGCTTGATCGCTGCCGGGTTGGCTGCTGTGTTGGTTGGCGCCATGGCTTCGGTCAGCAAAGAAATCACGAACTGCCCCCGACTGATATCCTCTGGAGACAGGTCTGCGGTGCTGATCCAGGTCTGCAGTTCTTTACGCCAGGCCAGGTAGCTCTGCATATAGCGGCGATACAGTGGGTTCTGGTTCCAGGTCGGATCGTTGAAGCGTTTGTCATCCGGTGTCGGTGCCAGCTCTGACTTGCCGAGCATGACGTCCTTGATCGCCAGACTCAGGCGGCCCATATGCTTGAGGCTGTGCACCGGTTGGCGCACAGTTTGCCGCAGTACCTGACGTGCGGTACTGATCAGGTCCTTGGTCGGAATACCGACCACCGGATTGGGGCCGAGAATGTTCTCGCTGGCCTTTTTGGCAACTTCTTCTTGGTTTTTTTCCTGGGCCATGGGGCGACTCCATCAAAGGGATAGGGCATACATCGCGGCGAGCCAATGGCCCGCAAGTGAATTCTGGCAATAAGCTGTTGCATCTGTGAGACAAATTAGCACGCGCAGAGGGACCTGTTAACCGACTTTTTAGCCCAATAGTGGCTTTTTAGTCAGTTTTCAGATGGCTGACGCAAAAAGACGGGTCAGGGAGTAAAGCGAACGACCGAGACTTCAGGGTCACGACTGGCACCGGCAGCGGCTAACTGGTCAAGGTAATCCTGCCAGCGCCGGGAGTATTCGTTGGCCAGCTGGAACAGGTAATCCCAGCTGTACAGGCCGGAGTCGTGGCCGTCGTCAAAGGTCAGCTTGAGGGCGTAGCGCCCCGCTGCTTCCACGTTCACAAGCGCGACATTCAGCTTGCCGGTTTGCAGCACCGGGCGTCCGTGACCGCGAACTTCGGCAGAGGGCGACATGACGCGCAGATATTCGGCTGGCAACTGAAAAACCTGCCCGTCGTTATAACCCAACTCCAGCAATCGAGAGGCTTTGTGCAGCTTGATGGTGGTGGGGACGGGCATGGGAAACTCCTTGGGCTACCAGCTGCAAGCCCCCGGCATCAGGCTGTACCGGTCGCTTGCGGCTGGTGGCTTGTTACTTCATTCAGAGGATATAACGCGACAGATCTTCGTTCACTGCCAGTTCCCCCAGGTGTTCGTCGACATAAGCGGCATCGATCACCAGTGGCTGCTCTTTCTGTTGGCTGGCGAGATCTGCGGCGCTGTAAGAGACCTCTTCAAGCAAGCGTTCCAGCACCGTATGCAAACGGCGGGCGCCGATGTTCTCGGTCTTTTCGTTGACCTGCCAGGCGATTTCAGCCAGTCGGGAAATGGCATCCGGAGCAAATTCCAGGGTCAGACCCTCTGTCGCCATGAGGGCACGATATTGCTCGGTCAGCGAAGCATCGGGCTCGGTCAGGATACGTTCGAAGTCGCCCGGCGACAGTGATTGCAGTTCGACCCGGATAGGCAGACGGCCCTGCAGTTCAGGGATCAGGTCCGAGGGCTTGGTCAGGTGGAAGGCGCCGGAAGCAATGAAAAGGATGTGGTCGGTTTTCACCATGCCGAACTTGGTGTTGACCGTGCAGCCTTCGATCAGCGGCAGCAGGTCACGCTGCACACCTTCCCGCGAAACATCGGCCCCGCTGCCGCTGTCGGCGCGCTTGCTGACTTTGTCGATTTCGTCGAGAAATACAATGCCATTCTGCTCGACCACATCGATGGCACGGCTCTTCAGTTCGTCTTCATTGACCAGCTTGGCGGCCTCTTCATCACGAATCAGCTTGAACGCATCGCGTACCTTGAGGGTGCGGGTTTTCTTGCGCCCTTTGCCCATGCTGGAGAACATGTTCTGCAGCTGGCTGGTCATTTCTTCCATGCCTGGCGGGGCCATGATGTCGACGCCGACCGGCATGTCATTGACTTCGATCTCGATATCCTTGTCATCCAGCTGACCTTCACGCAGGCGCTTGCGAAACAGCTGGCGGGTGTTGTTGTCTTCCCGTACCGGTTCGTCACCGGTGCCCTGCCGCGCCGGGGTCAAGAGCGCGTCGAGAATACGATCTTCAGCAAGGTCTTCGGCGCGATGGCCGACCTTGGCCATGGCCTGTTCACGCAGCATCTTGATGGCGGCATCAATAAGGTCGCGGATGATCGATTCGACATCACGGCCAACATAGCCTACTTCGGTGAACTTGGTCGCTTCTACCTTGATAAAGGGGGCCTGGGCCAGTTTCGCCAGACGGCGGGCAATTTCGGTCTTGCCGACCCCGGTCGGGCCGATCATCAGGATATTCTTCGGGGTTACCTCGGCGCGCAGGCTGTCAGGCAGTTGCTGGCGGCGCCAGCGGTTGCGCAATGCAATGGCTACCGCACGCTTGGCATCCTGCTGGCCAATGATGTGGCGGTCTAGCTCATGCACGATCTCTCGGGGTGTCATGGACATGGTGTTGGTTTCCGGACGCCTCAGGTATTGGCGTCCAGCTCCTCGATGGTCTGGTTACGATTGGTATAAATGCAGATGTCGCCGGCGATGTTCAGGCTGGTTTCAACAATCTCCCGCGCCGACAGTTCGGTATGCTGCAGCAATGCGGTGGCGGCGGCCTGAGCAAAGGGGCCACCGGAGCCGATGGCAATCAGGCCATGTTCCGGTTCGATAACGTCGCCATTGCCGGTGATGATCAGCGAAGCATCCTTGTTGGCGACCGCAAGCAAGGCTTCAAGCTTGCGCAGGGCGCGGTCGGTACGCCAGTCTTTGGCCAGTTCGACAGCGGCACGAACCAGGTTGCCCTGATGCTTTTCAAGCTGCGCTTCGAAGCGCTCGAACAAGGTGAAAGCATCGGCGGTACCACCGGCAAAACCGGCAATCACCTGATCCTTGTACAGTCGGCGTACCTTGCGGGCATTGCCTTTCATCACGGTATTGCCAAGGGAAACCTGGCCATCGCCGCCGATAACGACTTTGCCCTGACGGCGGACGGAAACAATAGTAGTCACGCGCAACTCCTGCTGGATTGAATGGGGGAAATGCGGATCCGAAAGACAAGTATTGGGGCATGACCGGGCATTTCAAGCCCGGTCAGCCAGTACGGCCAGGATTACTGGTTCGCGTTGCGCCGTTGCAGCAGCAGATTGTCGAAGCCGTTGCCGGCCAGCATGCTCTGAGCCTGATTGAGTTTTTCGCGGTCATGGAAGGGGCCGACCTGCACCCGGTACCAGGTATCGCCATCGTTCAGCCGTGCTGGCTCCAGCTGGACGCTGAGTCCGAGCAACAGGATTTGCGCACGCACCCGATCAGCATCGCTCTGCTGGCGGAAGGAGCCGGCCTGAAGAAAGAAGCGGGTGTCGCTTGGCGCGGGTGCGCTGGACTCGCTTGTCTCGTCGTCCCGTGTCTCGGCTGTGCTGGCAGGTTTTTCCGGTACAGCGGATTCCGGCACCATAACCTCCGACTCGGGAAGCAAGGTGTAGAACTCGTAGCGGGTTTCGCTGCGTGGCGGTGGGTTGGGTTGCGCTGGCTGCACGGCCGGACGCGGAGGCGTACGGTCTCGCTGGACCGATTGATTGCCCGGTTCCAGCTGCAGTAACAGGGTGGCAAATACCCCTATAATCAGCCCGCCAAGCAGCCAGGCCCAACCTGGCAGGGCACGCCTGGGGGCGGCTTGCGCGCGGCTGGCACCGCGGCGGGGTGCGGGTTTGCGTCCTTTGGCCATGGGCTTTACATGCGCTCCAGCGTGTTGATTCCAAGAAGATTAAGGCCTTGGGCCAATGTTCGTCCAGTCAGTGCGGCCAGGCGCAGTCGGCTGTCGCGTTGCTCGGGTTGTTCAGCCGCCAGAATCGGGCATTGTTCGTAAAAGCTGGAGAAGCGCCCGGCCAGTTCGTACAGGTAGGTACAGAGTACGTGGGGCGTGCCCTCACGGGCGGCGTATTCCAGCGTGGGGAGGAACTGTGCCAAGTGCGCGCCGAGATCCACTTCTGCGTCGGCCTCGAGCTTCAATGGCGCCAGATCATCCAGCTGCTGCATACTGCGTTCACACTTGCGAAAGACACTGGCGACGCGGGTGTAGGCATACATCAGGTAGGGTGCGGTGTTGCCATCAAAGCTGAGCATCTGTTCAAAATTGAAGCTGTAATCGCTGCTGCGGTGCTTGGACAGGTCGGCATATTTGACCGCGCCGATGCCCACGGCACGGGCGATCTGGCGCAGTTCGTCTTCGGCCAGCTGCGGGTTCTTGCTCTGCACCAGACCGTAGGCGCGCTCTTCTGCCTCATCCAGCAGATCAGTCAGTTTGACCGTGCCACCATCGCGGGTCTTGAACGGCTTGCCGTCGGCACCATTCATGGTGCCAAAGCCCATATGCTCCAGTTGCATCTCCGGCGGCACAAAGCCGGCCTTGCGTGCGACGGCAAACACCTGCTGGAAATGCAGGGCCTGCCGCTGATCGACGAGATACAACGCGCGGTCGGCCTGCAATTCTTTCGCACGGTAACGCATGGCAGCCAGGTCGGTGGTGGCATACAGGTAGCCGCCACCGGCTTTCTGCACAATCACCGGCAATGCCTTGCCTTCGCTGTTTTTGAATTCGTCGAGGAATACGCATTGGGCCCCGGCGTCTTCGGTCAGTAGTCCCTTGTTGCGTAATTGCGTAACGATGTCGGCCAGCTGATCGTTATAGGCGCTTTCACCGCGGACGTCAGCGGTGGTGAGGCTAACACCCAGGCGGTCATATACTGCCTGGCAGTGACCGAGGGAGATCTGGTTGAAGCGTTGCCACAGGGCCAGGCACTCAGGGTCGCCAGCCTGCAGTTGCACCACCCGCTGACGTGCGCGCTCGGCAAACTCGGGGCTCTGGTCAAAGCGTTGCTTGGCCTGGCGGTAGAAATTCTCCAGGTCGCCCAGCTCGGCCTGGTCGTCCACGCTGTATTCTTCCAGGTAGGCCAGCAACATGCCGAACTGGGTGCCCCAATCGCCAACATGATTCTGGCGGATTACCTCGTGACCAAGAAAGCCGAGAATGCGGGTAATGGCGTCCCCGATAATGGTCGAACGCAGGTGCCCGACGTGCATTTCCTTGGCCAGGTTGGGCGAGGAGTAGTCGATCACCACCCGCTGCTTCGGGTTAGGCGGCGGAGCACCCAGTAGCGGGTCGTCGAGTGCCTGTTGCAATTGCTCGGCGAGCCAGTCGCGGGCCTGGAAAAAGTTGATAAAGCCAGGGCCGGCAATGTTGATATCGGCAATGGCCGGGTCGCTGGGCAGGGCGGCGACCAGTTTTTCCGCAAGCTCACGCGGCTTCAGGCCGGCTGGCTTGGCCAACATCAAGGCGAGGTTGCTGGCGAAGTCACCGTGCGTTTTGTCGCGGGCATTTTCGACCTGAATGCGCGGGCTGAGGTCGGCGGGCAACTCTCCCTGCTGTTGCAGGGTGCTGACGGCTTGGGCGAGCAACTGACTGATAAGGTTTTTCATGGGCGTTTGACGGATCCGCTGGGCCTTGAAGAAAACCCGCTATTATCCGCGCTTGGCAGGCAGATGCCAAACATTCAGAACATATCCAGCGGATCGATATCCAGTGACCAGCGTACTTTGCGACCCTGGGGGGCTTGTTCCAGCAGCGGCAGCAACTGATGCAGCAGGTTGTGCAGCGGTGCGCGTTGATTGGCTTGCAGCAACAGCTGTGCACGATAGCGCCCGGCACGACGCTCCATGGGTGAGGGTACGGGACCGAGCAGCTCGACGGACAGCTGCTGCGACGCTTGCAGATTTTCGGCACTGACGCTGGCTTGCTCGAGGAAACTGTTGACTTGCTCCGGCGCAGTGGACTCGGCCCGCAGCAAGGCCATAAAACTGAAGGGCGGCAGGTTTGCGCTGCGTCGGGCTGCCAGCTCGCTGTGGGCAATCGCCGCATAGCCCTGCTCGGTGAGGTCGAGCAAGAGCGGATGATCGGCCATATGGGTCTGGATCAGCACCTGCCCCGGTTTGTCGGCACGGCCCGCGCGACCGGCAACCTGGGTAATCAGCTGTGCCATGCGCTCGGGGCCGCGAAAGTCGGCCGAGAAGAGTCCGCCGTCGGCATCCAGAATGGCAACCAGTGTAACGTTCGGGAAATGATGTCCCTTGGCGAGCATCTGGGTGCCAACCAGCAGGCAGGGACCGCCAGCATGAACCTGCTTGAGCAGTTGCTGCATGGCCTGCTTGCGCGAGGTGCTGTCGCGGTCAATACGCACTACCGGGGTATGTGGAAAACACTGCTTCAGGTGTTCTTCACTGCGCTCGGTGCCGGCCCCGACCGGGCGCAAATCCTCGCTGTTGCATTTGGGGCAATGGCGGTCCAGCGGGCGCTGGCTGTCGCAGTGATGGCATTGCAGGTAGGTGGGCGATTGATGCACGGTCATGCGTGCATCGCAGCGTGAACACTCGGCAATCCAGCCACAGTCATGGCACATCAGGGTCGGTGCAAAACCACGGCGGTTGAGAAATACCAGCACCTGATTGCCCTTGCCCAGGTGCTCGCCAATGGCCTGCAGCATGGGTTGCGACAGGCCACCCTGCAGTGGCCGGCTGCGAATATCCAGGCAGTGCATCTGCGGTGGCTGGGCATCTCCGGCACGTTGCTGCAGGCGCAGATGCTGGTAGCGTCCAGTGTCGGCATTATGCAGGCTTTCCAGTGCGGGGGTGGCTGAGCCAAGGATGATGCCGCAATTGTCCAGGCGTGCGCGATACACGGCCAGATCGCGCGCGTTGTAACGCAAGCCGTCCTGCTGTTTATAGGACAGGTCATGCTCTTCATCGATAATGACCAGCCCGGGGTTGGCCAGCGGGGTAAACACCGCTGAGCGGGTGCCAATGACAATGCCCACTTCGCCATTGCGCGCGGCCAGCCAGGCATCCATGCGTTCGCGGTCATTCAGCCCGGAATGCAGGATAACCACCGGCACACTGAAGCGTTGACGAAAGCGTTCCAGGGTTTGCGGCGTCAGGCCGATCTCCGGAATAAGCACCAGGGCCTGTTTGCCATGGCGTAGACAGTGTTCAATCGCCTGCAGGTAAACTTCGGTCTTGCCGCTGCCGGTCACCCCTTCGAGCAACCAGCAGGTAAAGCCTTTGCTGGCAATGATCGCGTCCAGCGCGGCTTGCTGTTCGGCATTTGCGGTAAGCGGAGCTTCGCGTAGCAGGGGCAGGGGTTCGTTGCTGTGGTGTGGCGATTGTCGTATTTGCTGTACCAGACCCTTCTTTTCCAGGGTGTCCAGAGTATCGCGCTGCAAGCCCCACTGCCCGAGCAGTGCATGGGATAGCCCGTGCGGATGCTGGCCGAGGATCTGTACTGCCTGCTTCTGTCGAGGGGCTCGGCTGATTGCCGGGTGTTCCGGGTAGGCGCCGGGCAATAGTTGCCAGAGCAATTGCTGGCGCGCCAGCGCAGGTTCGCCCTGGCGCAACAGTGTCGGCAGGGCGCAACTGAGAGTATCACCCAGGCTGTGTTGATAATAATTGGCGGTCCAGCGACAGAGTTGCCATAGTGTGTCGGGCAGAATGGGCTCAATGTCGAGCACCTCGCTGGCGGCTTTCAGCTTGTCCCGCGGTATTGTGCTCTGGTCGGTGATGGCGGCGACAAATCCCACCAGTTGTCGCCGACCAAAGGGGACCCGAACCCGCACGCCCGGGCGCAAGCCCTCGCTGGCGATTCCGCGGGGAGCACGGTAATCGAACAAGCGACGCAGTGGTGAAGGCAGAGCAACCTGCAGGATGACTTCAGACATCCATTGTTCCTTTATAAAGGGTTACAGCGGACGGCATTTCCGCACGAAGATGGTAGCATTGACGGGCGGCATGCGTGATGCTTGCGTCTGTGCCGGATTCTGTTATTATCGCCGGCCTATTTTCCGGTCCCTCTGCGCATGTATCGGGTCTGGTGGTTGAACATTGATATGGTGCGGTGCCAGGCCAGGTTGGTTTGGTGGCGGCACAAGACACGAGGATTTACCGATGAAAGCTGATCTGCATCCCAAGTACGAAGAAATCGAAGCGACCTGCAGCTGCGGCAACGTGATCAAGACACGTTCCACCCTGTGCTCAACTATCCACCTGGACGTTTGCTCTGAGTGCCATCCTTTCTATACCGGCAAGCAGAAAGTTCTCGACACCGGCGGCCGCATCGAGCGCTTCAAGCAGCGTTTCGGCGCGATCAGCAGCAAGTAAATTGTTGCCAGCCCGCCTGACCATGTCAGTCCGGTTAGTGAAAAAGGCGCTCATTATGAGCGCCTTTTTCTTGTCTGCAATTTGTCAGTGGGGCGTCGCCGATACCCGTTGTCAGGCAACGGCAACCACCGAGCCGGTCAAGCTGATGCGCGTGATTGACGGCGACACCGTTGAATTGTCAGATGGGCGGCGCGTACGCTTGATCGGCCTTGATACGCCGGAAATCGGTTATCGCGGCGAGCCCTCCGAGCCCTTTGCGCTGGCTGCCCGCGACCGCTTGCGTGAACTGGTGGTTGCCGGCGAGCTGCGTATGCAGGTCGGCGAAGAGGCCGAGGATCGCTACGGACGCACACTGGGGCACCTGTTTACCGCCAATGGCAGTAATGTCGAGGCGCGCTTGCTGGCTGAAGGCCTGGGTTTTGCGCTGGCTGTTCCACCCAATACAGCGCTGTGGCGCTGCCAGGCGGCAGCTGAAGCGCAGGCACGTCAGCAGGGGCTTGCGCTATGGGGTGTTGATCCGGTTCGCCCCGCGAGTCAGTTGCGATCCGGCGGCTTTGCCCTGATTCGTGGCAAGGTAACCAGCATTGATCGCGCCGGCAAACAGTTGTGGATTGAGCTGGATGGGCCCTTGGTGTTGCGTTTGCGTGATACTGATCGGCAGCACTTTGCCGGATTGCGCCCGGAGGCATGGCAGGGTCGCGAAATGGAAGTGCGTGGCTGGGTTATCGAACGCGGCAGCCGGCGCCCGGGGCGCAAACCCTTGCTGCTACCTCTGGAACACCCCGGGATGCTGAAATTACTGACGCCCTAGTGTTGGGATAACCAAAAGTAGTATGCTTGTGGGCTTTACATAGATGCAGTGAATGGCCTTGTGAGCTGTCGGGCTTTTCCTGTATTGTCGCCCGTCCGCATGAGCAACCTGACTGGAACTATTGACCATGTCTGATCTGAGAACCGATGCACTTGCCTATCACGCAGAACCGCGTCCCGGCAAACTGAGCGTTGAACTGACCAAGCCTACCGCTACCGCCCGTGATCTTGCCCTGGCTTACAGCCCGGGTGTTGCCGAGCCGGTGCGGGAGATCGCCAAAGATCTGAATAACGCCTACAAATACACCGGCAAGGGTAACCTGGTCGCCGTTATTTCCGACGGCACCGCCATTCTGGGGCTGGGTAATCTGGGTCCGCTGGCCAGCAAGCCGGTAATGGAAGGCAAGGGTGTGTTGTTCAAGCGGTTCGCCGGCATTGATGTGTTCGACATTGAAGTGGAATCTGAAAGCCCGCAGGCTTTCATCGATACCGTCAAGCGAATCTCTTGCACCTTTGGTGGTATCAACCTGGAAGATATCAAGGCGCCCGAGTGCTTTGAAATCGAGCGTGCACTGATCGAGCAGTGCGACATTCCGGTATTCCACGATGACCAGCATGGCACCGCCATTGTGACTGCCGCGGCCATGGTTAACGCGCTGGAGCTGGCTGACAAGACCCTGGAAGACGCCAAGATCGTTTGCCTGGGCGCTGGTGCTGCAGCGATTGCCTGTATGAAGCTGCTGGTCAGCATGGGCTCCAAGGTCGAGAACATCTATATGCTCGATCGCAAGGGTGTGATCCATTCCGGCCGTGAAGACCTGAACGAATACAAGGCAATCTTCGCTACCGAGACTGACAAGCGCACGCTGACCGATGCACTGAAAGGTGCCGATGTCTTTGTTGGTCTGTCGGGCCCTGACCTGCTGCCACCAGCTGATCTCAAGCTGATGGCTGAAAATCCGATCGTGTTTGCCTGCTCCAATCCGGATCCGGAAATCAAGCCGGAGCTGGCCAAGGCTTCTCGCCCTGACGTGATCATGGCGACGGGTCGTTCGGATTACCCGAACCAGGTGAATAACGTACTGGGCTTCCCCTTCATCTTCCGTGGTGCGCTGGATGTGCGTGCTACCACGATCAATGAAGAAATGAAGATTGCGGCCGTGCATGCGATTCGCGAGCTGGCGAAAGAGCCGGTGCCGGAGTATGTCTCTGCAGCCTATGGCGGCATCCCGCTGGAGTTTGGCCGTGAGTACATCATTCCCAAGCCGATGGACGTACGCCTGATTGAGCGTGTGCCGGCGGCCGTTGCCCAGGCAGCCATTGATTCCGGTGTGGCGACACAGCCCTATCCGGCTCACTACCCGCTGAAATCGGTTGAAGACGTCAAGTAAGTCTTGCCGCTGAACACAAAAGCCCCGCTCTGCGGGGTTTTTGTGTTTCTGTCGCACGGCGGCGGCTATTATTTGCGTCCCCGGGTGAAGAAAGCCTTGACGGCAAACCTGAGCGGCCTATAATGCGCGTCTTGCTGAGCGGGGCTGTTTTGTAAAAGCTCTTTTTTATCAATAGGTTACGTCTTCTTTCGTGTTGCAATAACAGTTGACAGCAAGGTGCGGCGCAGTAGAATACGCCGCTCGCAACCACCTCTTTGGAGGTTGCCGGAGTGCTTCAGGTTGAAGCGTCTCCAGGCAGTAAAAAAAGGTTGCAAAGAGGTGTTGACGAGCAGGGTTTCTGCTGTAGAATACGCCTCCCTGACACGCACAAGGCCTTGGCCTGGCGGGTCGGACAAGCCGGATTTGAAGTTCAGTTGCTCGCAACGAAATGTTCAAAAAAAGCTTGACGAATTAGAGGCTTAGCGTAGAATGCGCGGCCTGGTCCAGCGGAAACGCAGACCGAATCGCTCTTTAAAAAATTGGAATCAAGTAATTCGTGTGGGTGCTTGCTCAGGGTCTTGATGATCGACAGATTATCAGCCAAGCAAGTTACTCTGTGAATTCATGAGTTTATTTGTAAAGGCTGAGCCAAGTTTAGGATTTTTTCAAAATCCGAATTGATTTAAAACTGAAGAGTTTGATCATGGCTCAGATTGAACGCTGGCGGCAGGCCTAACACATGCAAGTCGAGCGATTGAAGGGAGCTTGCTCCCTGATTTAGCGGCGGACGGGTGAGTAATGCCTAGGAATCTGCCTGGTAGTGGGGGACAACTCGGGGAAACCCGAGCTAATACCGCATACGTCCTACGGGAGAAAGTGGGGGATCTTCGGACCTCACGCTATCAGATGAGCCTAGGTCGGATTAGCTTGTTGGTGAGGTAACGGCTCACCAAGGCAGCGATCCGTAACTGGTCTGAGAGGATGATCAGTCACACTGGAACTGAGACACGGTCCAGACTCCTACGGGAGGCAGCAGTGGGGAATATTGGACAATGGGGGCAACCCTGATCCAGCCATGCCGCGTGTGTGAAGAAGGTCTTCGGATTGTAAAGCACTTTAAGTTGGGAGGAAGGGTTGTACGTTAATAGCGTGCAATTTTGACGTTACCAACAGAATAAGCACCGGCTAACTCTGTGCCAGCAGCCGCGGTAATACAGAGGGTGCAAGCGTTAATCGGAATTACTGGGCGTAAAGCGCGCGTAGGCGGTCAAGTAAGATGGGTGTGAAATCCCCGGGCTCAACCTGGGAACTGCATCCATAACTGCTTGACTAGAGTACAGTAGAGGGTGGTGGAATTTCCTGTGTAGCGGTGAAATGCGTAGATATAGGAAGGAACACCAGTGGCGAAGGCGACCACCTGGACTGATACTGACGCTGAGGTGCGAAAGCGTGGGGAGCAAACAGGATTAGATACCCTGGTAGTCCACGCCGTAAACGATGTCAACTAGCCGTTGGGGACCTTGAGTCTTTAGTGGCGCAGCTAACGCACTAAGTTGACCGCCTGGGGAGTACGGCCGCAAGGTTAAAACTCAAATGAATTGACGGGGGCCCGCACAAGCGGTGGAGCATGTGGTTTAATTCGAAGCAACGCGAAGAACCTTACCTGGCCTTGACATGCTGAGAACTTTCCAGAGATGGATTGGTGCCTTCGGGAACTCAGACACAGGTGCTGCATGGCTGTCGTCAGCTCGTGTCGTGAGATGTTGGGTTAAGTCCCGTAACGAGCGCAACCCTTGTCCTTAGTTACCAGCACGTTATGGTGGGCACTCTAAGGAGACTGCCGGTGACAAACCGGAGGAAGGTGGGGATGACGTCAAGTCATCATGGCCCTTACGGCCAGGGCTACACACGTGCTACAATGGGCGGTACAGAGGGTTGCCAAGCCGCGAGGTGGAGCTAATCTCTCAAAACCGTTCGTAGTCCGGATTGGAGTCTGCAACTCGACTCCATGAAGTCGGAATCGCTAGTAATCGCGAATCAGAATGTCGCGGTGAATACGTTCCCGGGCCTTGTACACACCGCCCGTCACACCATGGGAGTGGGTTGCTCCAGAAGTAGCTAGTCTAACTTTCGAGAGGACGGTTACCACGGAGTGATTCATGACTGGGGTGAAGTCGTAACAAGGTAGCCGTAGGGGAACCTGCGGCTGGATCACCTCCTTAATCGAAAGATCACAAACGCTGTTCAAGCACTCACACGAATTACTTGATTCCCTGGTTTTGGCGATTGGCATGTGGCTCTGTGAGCTGCAACAAGCCCAGATGATTGGGTGGTGAAAAGCCCGAGGCAATTGGGTCTGTAGCTCAGTTGGTTAGAGCGCACCCCTGATAAGGGTGAGGTCGGCAGTTCGAATCTGCCCAGACCCACCAATTGTCGAGGTGTGAAGGTCTGAAGGGGCCATAGCTCAGCTGGGAGAGCGCCTGCCTTGCACGCAGGAGGTCAGCGGTTCGATCCCGCTTGGCTCCACCATCGCCGCACAAAAACCGGATATGACACAGAGTACAGACAGGAATGATCCTGGGAGCTTGCTCCATTAGAATCGATCATTGCTGTCTGGTCTTTGCGCCAGACGTTCTTTAACAATTAGGGTTTGTGATAGAAGTACAGCGTATACAGTGTTTCACTGCATTGTATACAGCTAAGGTAACTTGTGATCTCAAGCAAGTTCCGGATTGTCGTGAATCATGTCAAATACCTATGACAGCGAATGATCGGCTTACCCACGGGTTTACCTGGCGGGTGTGCAGATTGTTTGGGGTTATATGGTCAAGTGAATAAGCGCATACGGTGGATGCCTTGGCAGTCAGAGGCGATGAAAGACGTGGTAGCCTGCGAAAAGCTTCGGGGAGGTGGCAAACAACCTTTGATCCGGAGATGTCTGAATGGGGAAACCCACCCAACACAAGTTGGGTATCACACACTGAATACATAGGTGTGTGAGGCGAACCCGGGGAACTGAAACATCTAAGTACCCGGAGGAAAAGAAATCAACCGAGATTCCCCAAGTAGCGGCGAGCGAACGGGGACTAGCCCTTAAGCAGTTTTGAGTTTAGTGAAAGGTTCTGGAAAGTTCCGCCATAGTGGGTGATAGCCCCGTACACGAAAAGCTCTTAGCTGTGAAATCGAGTAGGTCGGCGCACGTGAAACGTTGACTGAACATGGGGGGACCATCCTCCAAGGCTAAATACTCCTGACTGACCGATAGTGAACCAGTACCGTGAGGGAAAGGCGAAAAGAACCCCTGTGAGGGGAGTGAAATAGAACCTGAAACCGTATGCGTACAAGCAGTGGGAGCGGACTTGTTCCGTGACTGCGTACCTTTTGTATAATGGGTCAGCGACTTATATTTTGTGGCAAGCTTAACCGTATAGGGGAGGCGTAGGGAAACCGAGTCTTAATAGGGCGTTTAGTCGCAAGGTATAGACCCGAAACCGGGCGATCTATCCATGGGCAGGTTGAAGGTGCCGTAACAGGCACTGGAGGACCGAACCGACTACCGTTGAAAAGTTAGCGGATGACTTGTGGATAGGAGTGAAAGGCTAATCAAGCTCGGAGATAGCTGGTTCTCCTCGAAAGCTATTTAGGTAGCGCCTCGTGTATCACCACTGGGGGTAGAGCACTGTTTCGGCTAGGGGGTCATCCCGACTTACCAAACCGATGCAAACTCCGAATACCAGTGAGTGTCAGCACGGGAGACACACGGCGGGTGCTAACGTCCGTCGTGAAAAGGGAAACAACCCAGACCGTCAGCTAAGGTCCCAAAGTTATGGTTAAGTGGGAAACGATGTGGGAAGGCTTAGACAGCTAGGAGGTTGGCTTAGAAGCAGCCATCCTTTAAAGAAAGCGTAATAGCTCACTAGTCGAGTCGGCCTGCGCGGAAGATGTAACGGGGCTCAAACCATACACCGAAGCTACGGGTTCATCTTAGGATGAGCGGTAGAGGAGCGTTCTGTAAGCCTGTGAAGGTCAATTGAGAAGTTGGCTGGAGGTATCAGAAGTGCGAATGC
This sequence comes from Halopseudomonas salegens, assembly GCF_900105655.1. Lineage (NCBI taxonomy): Bacteria > Pseudomonadati > Pseudomonadota > Gammaproteobacteria > Pseudomonadales > Pseudomonadaceae > Halopseudomonas > Halopseudomonas salegens. The sequence goes on along the minus strand of NZ_LT629787.1, from coordinate 3,020,176 downwards.
TGACATGAGTAACGACAATGGGAGTGAAAAACTCCCACGCCGGAAGACCAAGGGTTCCTGCGCAACGTTAATCGACGCAGGGTGAGTCGACCCCTAAGGCGAGGCCGAAAGGCGTAGTCGATGGGAAACGGGTTAATATTCCCGTACTTCTAGTTACTGCGATGGGGGGACGGAGAAGGCTAGGCCAGCAAGGCGTTGGTTGTCCTTGTTTAAGGCGGTAGGCTGAGATCTTAGGAAAATCCGGGATCTTAAGGCCGAGAACCGATGACGAGCTTTCTTTTATGAAGGCGAAGTGGTTGATGCCAAGCTTCCAGGAAAAGCCTCTAAGCTTCAGGTAACTAGAAATCGTACCCCAAACCGACACAGGTGGTCAGGTAGAGAATACCAAGGCGCTTGAGAGAACTCGGGTGAAGGAACTAGGCAAAATGGCACCGTAACTTCGGGAGAAGGTGCGCTGGTGAGGGTGAAGTATTTACTACGTAAGCCCATGCCAGTCGAAGATACCAGGCCGCTGCAACTGTTTATTAAAAACACAGCACTCTGCAAACACGAAAGTGGACGTATAGGGTGTGACGCCTGCCCGGTGCCGGAAGGTTAATTGATGGGGTTAGCTTCGGCGAAGCTCTTGATCGAAGCCCCGGTAAACGGCGGCCGTAACTATAACGGTCCTAAGGTAGCGAAATTCCTTGTCGGGTAAGTTCCGACCTGCACGAATGGCGTAATGATGGCGGCGCTGTCTCCACCCGAGACTCAGTGAAATTGAAATCGCTGTGAAGATGCAGTGTATCCGCGGCTAGACGGAAAGACCCCGTGAACCTTTACTATAGCTTTGCACTGGACTTTGAATTTGTTTGTGTAGGATAGGTGGGAGGCTTTGAAGCGTGGACGCTAGTTCGCGTGGAGCCAACCTTGAAATACCACCCTGGCAACTTTGAGGTTCTAACTCTGGTCCGTTATCCGGATCGAGGACAGTGTATGGTGGGTAGTTTGACTGGGGCGGTCTCCTCCCAAAGAGTAACGGAGGAGTACGAAGGTGCGCTCAGCACGGTCGGAAATCGTGCGTAGAGTATAAAGGCAAAAGCGCGCTTGACTGCGAGACCAACACGTCGAGCAGGTACGAAAGTAGGTCTTAGTGATCCGGTGGTTCTGTATGGAAGGGCCATCGCTCAACGGATAAAAGGTACTCCGGGGATAACAGGCTGATACCGCCCAAGAGTTCATATCGACGGCGGTGTTTGGCACCTCGATGTCGGCTCATCACATCCTGGGGCTGAAGCCGGTCCCAAGGGTATGGCTGTTCGCCATTTAAAGTGGTACGCGAGCTGGGTTTAGAACGTCGTGAGACAGTTCGGTCCCTATCTGCCGTGGACGTTTGAGATTTGAGAGGGGCTGCTCCTAGTACGAGAGGACCGGAGTGGACGAACCTCTGGTGTTCCGGTTGTCACGCCAGTGGCATTGCCGGGTAGCTACGTTCGGAAGAGATAACCGCTGAAAGCATCTAAGCGGGAAACTTGCCTTGAGATGAGATCTCACCGGGAGCTTGACTCCCCTAAAGGGCCGTCGAAGACTACGACGTTGATAGGCTGGGTGTGTAAGCGTTGTGAGGCGTTGAGCTAACCAGTACTAATTGCCCGTGTGGCTTGACCATATAACACCCAAGCAATCTGGTGTGTATGGACAGATGAACGACAAGACGGACTTGTGCGATCACTGTTACTAAACATCTATCACAACCCTATTGGCCCTGGCGTGGTAATCCACGACAGTGCAAAAGAATTGCTTGACGACCATAGAGCGTTGGAACCACCTGATCCCATTCCGAACTCAGCAGTGAAACGACGTATCGCCGATGGTAGTGTGGGGTTTCCCCATGTGAGAGTAGGTCATCGTCAAGCGCCTATACCAAAACCCCGATTATCGAAAGATGGTCGGGGTTTTATCTTTGTGCGCAGGAAAGTGGTTAACGGAAAGCTTCCAGCTTCCAGCGAAACCCACCAGCAGAAAACAGCCCCCTACACCTAGCCACTCCCGATACCTCCCGCCTTCAGCGAAAACAAATAAGCAACAAGCAGCTTCCTGCATCAATCTCGTCGTTAATAACAACCGCAAGCATTCATTCTCGAGCAGAGCGGCGGTATGATGCGTGCCTTGCAAATATTGAGTAAGGTTCGATGCTGAAAAAGTTGCTGGCGTTGATGGCTGATGGCGAGTTTCACTCCGGTGAAGTTCTGGCTGCTGACCTGGGTGTTAGTCGTGCGGCGGTATGGAAGGCTTTGCAGCCGCTGGTTGATGAAGGGTTCCCGCTGCAACGCGTACGCGGTCGTGGCTACCGCATTCCACGCGGAGCGGCATTGCTGGATGAGGGTGTGATCCAGGCCGCTTTGCCTGCCGAATGCGCCGAGCGTTGGCGATGGCATCTGTTTGATCGAGCAGATTCAACCAATACACGAGCCCATCATTTAATCAGCCTGGAAGGTCCTCGACCGCTGATTTGCCTGGCGGAGCAGCAAAGCAGCGGTCGCGGTCGCCGTGGACGTGCCTGGTCCAGTCCCTATGCACAAAATATCTATCTGACACTGGTAGAGCCATTCACCGGTGGTGCCCAGGCGTTGGAAGGGCTGAGTCTCGTCGTGGGTCTGGTGCTGGTGGAAACATTGGCAGAAGCAGGTTTCAATGACTGTCAGCTGAAATGGCCGAACGATGTGCTGTATCGCAATCGCAAGCTGGCCGGCATCCTGATAGAAATTGGTGGCGACCTGACGGCAGACTGCGTGGCCATCATCGGCGTGGGCATTAACGTGCATATGCGCAATGCGGGTGATGAGATCAATCAGCCCTGGACGTCACTGGCGCAGCATGCAGGCCAGGGTGATCTCAACCGCAATCACCTGATAGCCATTTTCCTCAGTCGCCTGCATCTGGCGCTTGAACGCTTTCGTGTAGAAGGTTTCATTCCTTTTCGCTCGGCCTGGGAAGCACACGATGCCTGGTTGGGATGTGCTGTGCAGGTGCAGTCGGGTGAGCGAGTGTTAGCGGGTACCGAGCAGGGTGTCGATGCCAATGGCGGTCTGCGCTTGCAGGTTGATCAGGACATAGTGGTATTGAACGGTGGTGAGCTCAGCCTGCGATTGCAGTCGACTTCTTGAGCCATCTGACGTGAAAAAAGCATTTGCGCCCGGACATCGCCCATAAAAAAACGCCTGATACATTCGCATCAGGCGTTTTTTGACGTGCAGCCGCTCTTACTTCTGGGCAGCTTTTTCTTTCTCTTTGGCGATAACGGCTTCGGCTACGTTAGCCGGGCACGGTGCGTAGTGCGAGAACGACATTGAGAATTGACCGCGACCTGAGGTCATGGTCCGCAAGGTGCTGATGTAGCCGAACATTTCTGCCAGCGGTACATCGGCCTTGATGCGAATGCCGGTTGAACCAGGCTCTTGGCCAGCAATCATGCCGCGGCGGCGGTTAAGGTCACCGATGACGTCGCCAACATGATCTTCCGGTGTGAATACATCAACCTTCATGACTGGCTCAAGCAGCTGTGGAGATGCCTTGGGCATGGACTGACGGAATGCACCCTTGGCGGCGATTTCAAAGGCAATGGCCGAGGAGTCAACCGCATGGTAGCCACCATCGGTCAGCTCAAAGTGAACATCCAGTACCGGGAAGCCAGCCAGCGGGCCAGTTCCCATCAGAGAGGCGAAGCCCTTCTCGATCGCGGGGAAATATTCCTTGGGAACGTTACCGCCGACCACACTGGAGTGGAAGGTAAAGCCGGAGTTTGGTTCGCCAGGCTTGATGGTGTAATCGATCTTGCCGTACTGACCGGAACCACCCGATTGCTTCTTGTGTGTGTAGCTGTCGGTCACTTCGCGGGTAATGGTTTCGCGGTAGGCAACCTGTGGCTGACCGACTACGAGTTCAACGCCGTAGGTACGCTTGAGGATGTCGACCTTGATGTCCAGGTGCAGTTCGCCCATGCCCTTGAGGATGGTTTCACCGGAATCGATGTCCGTCTCAACACGGAAGGTCGGATCCTCAGCAACCATCTTGCCGATGGCAACACCCATCTTCTCGGTGGAGCCCTTGTCCTTGGGCTCAACGGAGATGGAGATCACTGGCTCGGGGAACACCATGGCTTCCAGCGTGCAAGGATGCTTGGGATCACACAGGGTGTGACCGGTCTGCACGTTCTTCATGCCGACGATGGCAATAATATCACCAGCGGTGGCAAAGCTCAGTTCGTTGCGCTCGTCAGCCTGCATTTCGACCATGCGGCCGACGCGCTCGGTCTTACCGGTGAACGAGTTGAGGATGGTGTCACCCTTGTTCAAATTACCGGAGTAAATACGTACGAAAGTCAGGGCGCCAAAACGGTCGTCCATGATCTTGAACGCCAGCGCGCGGAAGGGCTCGTCGGCGGACACGATGGCGTGCTTGCCGGTCGGGTTGCCTTCTTCGTCAGTCAGCGGCTGCGGATTGACTTCCTGCGGTGCAGGCAGGTAATCGACTACGGCGTCAAGCAGCAACTGCATGCCCTTGTTCTTGAACGCAGAGCCGCAATAGGTCGGGAAGAAAGCCAATTCCAGCGTGCCCTTGCGAATGCAGCGCTTGATATCATCGATGGCAGGTTCTTCGCCTTCCATATAAGCCATCATCAGGTCGTCGTCCATTTCGACAGCCGATTCAATCAACTGCTCGCGATAGGCTTCAACGTCGTCGACCATCTCGGCCGGAATCTCCTGCACACTGTAGTTTTCCGGCTTGCCGGTATCATCCCAGACATAGGCCTGGCGAGTCAGCAGGTCGACAACGCCGGAGAAGGTGTCTTCACGACCGATCGGCAGGGTCATGATCAGTGGTTTTGCGCCCAGCACTTTCTTGACCTGATCGGTCACGCGAATGAAGTCAGCACCGATGCGGTCCAGCTTGTTGACGAAGATCAGACGCGAGACCTTGGAGTCGTTAGCATAGCGCCAGTTGGTTTCAGACTGGGGCTCAACGCCGCCGGAACCACAGAATACGCCGATGCCGCCATCGAGCACTTTCAGCGAACGATACACTTCAACAGTGAAGTCAACGTGGCCGGGGGTGTCGATTACATTGAAGCGATGGTCTTTCCAGAAGCAGCTGACCGCTGCGGACTGGATGGTAATCCCGCGCTCGGCTTCCTGATCCATGAAGTCGGTAGTGGATTCGCCTTCGTGGACCTCGCCGAGTTTGTGAATACGCCCGGTGAGCTTGAGGATGCGCTCTGTGGTAGTGGTTTTGCCGGCATCAACGTGGGCGAAGATACCAATATTGCGGTAGAGAGATAGATCAGTCATTGCATTCCCTGATAGCCGGTTTGGTTGGAAAATAGCGCCATATACTACAGGAATATGTGGATCCGCGCTCTGTTTTTACGCGTTAAACAATAACTCGGACGAATGGCGCAGGCGCTGCCGGGTGTGCGGGCTGATAGAATCATGGCGGTATCATGAAAAACGCTGCTATATAAGCATGTTTTCCATTCATTCCGGGCGCACTGGGCGTTATGATGCGGGTCGTTTCAGGTCGTGGTGTAAGCGTATGGTGCAGCAGTTATCAATATCTTTGTCTGGTGAGCGGTCGCCCAATGGTGGCGAGGTGAGCCTGGGGTTGAAAGATGCTACTTGAGCTGGATTGCGGTAACACACTGATCAAATGGCGCTTGCTTGATCGCGAGGGGCGGGTGCGTGACCGTGATATGGCGCCCGATCTGGTGGAGTTGCAACGCTTGCTTGGTGGGCAGGAGCGTGAAATACGCGGTTGCAGATTGGTTAGTGTGCGCTCGGAGGAAGAAACCCGTGTGGTCATGGATCAGTTGACCAGTTGGTTGAAGCTCCACCCTGTACTGGCCCGCAGTACAACCGAGCTGGCCGGGGTGCGAAATGGCTACAGTGATGTTACGCGGCTGGGCATGGATCGTTGGCTGGCATTGGTCGCGGGCTACAGTATCTGTCAGCGTGCCTGCGTGGTGATTGATTTGGGGACGGCGGTTACTGTCGATTTCGTCGCTGCCGACGGCCAGCACATGGGCGGTTTTATAGCGCCCGGTACCGGGTTGTTGCGTAGCAGCCTGCAGCGTCACACTCGATTGATCCGTTATGATCAGGGCTTGCATAGTGATTTGCGTTCGCCGACACCGGGAAGCAATACGGCCGAGGCTGTGGAATATGGCTGCGAGCTGATGCTCGCCGGTTTCGTGCGCGAGCAGCTGCGTATTGCCACCCAGCTGCTGGGTAATAAAGTGCTGGTGATTCTTACCGGAGGAGACGCTACGCGCATGGCGGAAATGTTGCCCAGTGAATGCAATGTGATCAATGACCTGGTATTTGAAGGTCTCGCGCTTGCCTGCCCGATGGAGTCGGATTAATGCGCTGGGTATTTTTGAGCCTGCTGCTGATCAATATTCTGTATGCCTTGTGGCAAGTTCAACAGGGCAATCTGCAGTGGGATGCCGGTCGGCCTGCGACACCTGTTGCGCAGTTGTCGGAGCGTGCCGGCACGGCTCCTGAAAACAGGACTGATGTTGCGGCCGGGTTATGCATGCATCTGGGTGGTCTTGAGGATGGCGAGGATCTTGGCGCGCTGCGCCAGCGGCTGTTGGCGCTGGGTGTGGCGGCGCGCATGGTTGCTCTGGATAGTGTGGCCGAGGAAGACTATCTGTTGGTCAAAACGGTTCCGGGCGGGCGCTCTGAAGTGCTGGCTGCGCTGCGCTTGTTGCAGGATAGCGGTATCGAGAGTTACATGATTGGCGACGGCGCCATGGCTGGCAAGATTGCTCTTGGTGTTTTTTCCAGTGTCGAGTCCGCCAGGAATCGTCGCGAGCAGCTCCAGTTGCAAGGTTACGATAGTGAGATTGAGCAGCTGGAGCGCTATGTCACTCAGGTCTGGCTGGAGGTCGATAGTGAAGCGCGTCGACTGGTCGATGCGAATATGCTGCAGCGCCTGCGTGATGTCTTTCCTGGTCTGGTGCACCACTATCGTCCTTGCGGCAGTCTTCCGCCTGCCGGTGTCTGATCAAGCCTTGCTGTCCCCCGGATATTGGCCTGAAATATATGTCGTTCAAACGTTGCTTTGCCGGGTCTGTACTGCGGTTTACAGGCTTTGCTTTCAAGTTGCGGTTTTTGCAGAGAAAAGTGTTGACAGCCGGATGCCAAGTGACGAAAATGGCGCCCTCTTGCGGAGGGGTTCCCGAGTGGCCAAAGGGATCAGACTGTAAATCTGACGCGCAAGCTTCGAAGGTTCGAATCCTTCCCCCTCCACCAGTTTTCGCAATGCCAAGTGCCTGGCGGGTATAGTTCAACGGTAGAACCTCAGCCTTCCAAGCTGATGGTGCGGGTTCGATTCCCGCTACCCGCTCCAATCTTGGTCCTTGCACCCGGTGTAAGCTCATGTAGCTCAGTTGGTAGAGCACACCCTTGGTAAGGGTGAGGTCAGCGGTTCAAATCCGCTCATGAGCTCCAGTTCAAGGCAGATATGTGAATATCTGCCTTTTATTTAATGGTCGCGTGACTCGCGCATTACACTCACGAAAGGGGATCTCTCGATGGCTAAAGAGAAGTTCGAACGCAGCAAACCGCACCTGAACGTGGGCACCATTGGTCACGTTGACCATGGCAAGACCACCCTGACTGCGGCTCTGACCAAGGTCTGTGCTGAAGTATACGGCGGCTCTGCCCGCGCTTTCGATCAGATCGATAACGCGCCGGAAGAGAAGGCTCGTGGTATCACCATCAACACCTCGCACGTTGAGTACGATTCTCCGACTCGTCACTACGCGCACGTTGATTGCCCTGGTCACGCTGACTATGTGAAAAACATGATCACCGGTGCCGCTCAGATGGACGGCGCAATCCTAGTTTGTTCCGCTGCTGACGGCCCGATGCCGCAGACGCGCGAGCACATCCTGCTGTCTCGCCAGGTAGGCGTTCCTTACATCGTCGTGTTCCTGAACAAGGCTGACATGGTCGATGACGAAGAGCTGCTCGAGCTGGTCGAAATGGAAGTGCGTGATCTGCTGAGCACCTATGACTTCCCGGGTGACGACACGCCGATCATCATTGGTTCCGCGCTGATGGCGTTGGAAGGCAAGGATGACAACGGCATTGGCGTGACTGCGGTTACCAAGCTGGTCGAGACTCTGGACAGCTACCTGCCAGAGCCCGAGCGTGATATCGACAAGCCGTTCCTGATGCCGATCGAAGACGTTTTCTCCATCTCTGGTCGCGGTACTGTTGTGACTGGTCGTGTTGAGCGCGGCATCGTTCGTGTACAGGAAGAAGTCGAGATCGTTGGTATCAAGGACACCACCAAGACCGTTTGTACCGGTGTTGAAATGTTCCGCAAGCTGCTCGACGAAGGTCGTGCCGGTGAGAACGTTGGTGTACTGCTGCGTGGTACCAAGCGTGAAGACGTTGAGCGTGGTCAGGTACTGGCCAAGCCGGGTTCCATCACTCCGCACACCAAGTTCGAAGCTGAAGTCTACGTACTGGGCAAAGATGAAGGTGGTCGTCACACCCCGTTCTTCAAGGGTTACCGTCCGCAGTTCTACTTCCGTACCACTGACGTGACTGGTTCTTGCGAACTGCCGGAAGGTGTTGAAATGGTAATGCCGGGCGACAACGTCAAGCTGGTTGTCACCCTGATCGCTCCGATCGCCATGGAAGATGGTCTGCGCTTCGCGATTCGCGAAGGCGGCCGTACCGTTGGTGCCGGCGTGGTTGCCAAGATCATCGAGTAATAACGTTTGATCTTGACTGATCGAGCCGGTAGAATGCCCGGCTCGATCGCGATTACAGGCCAGTAGCTCAATTGGCAGAGCGGCGGTCTCCAAAACCGCAGGTTGGGGGTTCGATTCCCTCCTGGCCTGCCAGATTTTTCTGGCATAGCAAAAACAGGACTGGATGATTCATGAGTACGAAGGTTGAAAACCACGATAGTCGCTTGGATACCATCAAGTGGGTATTGGTCACTGCTCTTGTAGTCGTCGGCGTTGTTGGTAATTACATGTATTCCAGCGAGCCCGTCCTGTACCGCGCTATTGTCCTGGTTGTCCTTGGTGCTCTTGCGGGCTTTGTTGCCCTGCAAACCGCCAAAGGCAAGTCATTCTGGGCATTGCTGAAAGAAGCGCGCATCGAGATCCGCAAAGTAGTGTGGCCGACCCGGCCGGAAACTATACAGACAACTTTGATCGTGCTGGCCGTTGTGTTGGTCATGGCATTGATTCTCTGGGGTCTGGATACATTTCTGGGTTGGATTATTTCTTTCTTTATTGGTTAAAGGTGCTCCGTGGCTAAGCGTTGGTACGTCGTACATGCCTATTCGGGTTACGAAAAGCATGTCATGCGCGCTCTTCAAGAGCGTGTAAAGCTTGCCGGCATGGAGGATCTGTTCGGCGAAATTCTGGTGCCCACTGAAGAAGTGGTTGAAATGCGTAATGGCCAGAAGCGCAAGAGCGAACGAAAGTTCTTTCCCGGCTACGTGCTGGTTCAGATGGATATGAGTGAAGCATCCTGGCATTTGGTCAAGGATACTTCGCGGGTGCTGGGTTTTATCGGCGGCACCGCCGACAAGCCAGCGCCGATCAGCGACAAGGAAGCGGATATCATTCTGCGCCGCGTTGCTGATGGTACTGACAAGCCGCGGCCGAAAACACTGTTCGAGCCGGGTGAAGTGGTACGTGTTACCGATGGTCCTTTTGCTGATTTCAATGGGGTTGTCGAAGAAGTGAATTATGAGAAGAGCCGTGTTCAGGTGGCTGTTCTCATTTTTGGCCGCCCCACACCGGTGGAGCTGGAATTCAGTCAGGTAGAAAAAGGCTGAGTTCGACCGATCCCCTGAACCCTGCAGTGCCTTCGGGCGGTGCGGGGTTTTGTTGTCAGTGGGAAATATAGTTAAAACGGGGAGCCGCGCAGCGGCGTTTGCACCCATTGGAGAGTACACATGGCGAAGAAGATTCAGGCTTATATCAAGCTGCAAGTCAAGGCCGGCCAGGCCAACCCGAGTCCGCCGGTAGGTCCGGCTCTGGGTCAACATGGCGTTAACATCATGGAATTCTGCAAGGCGTTCAACGCCAAGACCCAGGGCATGGAGCCGGGTCTGCCGACACCTGTGGTTATTACTGTATACGCTGACCGCAGCTTTACCTTTGAAACCAAGAGTCCGCCGGCTGCAGTCCTGCTGCTCAAAGCTGCTGGCCTGAAGAGTGGTTCGGCCCGCCCCAACAGCCAGAAAGTCGGCACTGTAACCCGTGCCCAGCTGGAAGAGATCGTCCAGACCAAGCAAGCGGATCTGACCGCTGCTGATATGGATGCTGCCGTACGTACCATCGCTGGCTCCGCGCGCAGCATGGGTCTGAACGTGGAGGGTGTGTAAATGGCTAAGTTGAGCAAGCGTCAAAAGGCGATCAACGAAAAAGTTGCGCCAAACAAGGCTTATAGCTTCGAAGAAGCAGCCGCGCTGCTGGCTGAAGTGTCCAGCGTCAAGTTTACCGAATCCTTTGATGTCGCCGTTAACCTCGGTGTTGATCCGCGTAAATCCGATCAGGTTGTGCGTGGCGCTACCCTGTTGCCGCACGGCACAGGCAAGACCGTTCGTGTTGCTGTTTTCACCCAGGGTGCCAATGCAGAAGCTGCACTGGCTGCCGGTGCCGACAAGGTCGGTATGGATGATCTGGCTGCAGAAATGAAAGCCGGTGACCTCAACTATGACGTGGTTATCGCTTCTCCGGACGCCATGCGCGTTGTCGGTCAGTTGGGTCAGCTGCTGGGCCCGCGTGGTCTGATGCCGAACCCGAAAGTCGGTACCGTTGCCGCTGACGTGGGCACTGCAGTGAAAAATGCCAAGGCTGGTCAGGTTCGCTACCGTACCGACAAGAACGGCATCATTCATTGCTCGGTTGGCAAGGTCGGATTCGATGCTGACAAGCTGAAAGAGAATGTTGAAGCCCTGCTGGCCGACCTGAAAAAGGCCAAGCCGTCCACTTCCAAGGGTGTCTATCTGCAGGGCGTTGCCCTCAGCACCACCATGGGCCCGGGCGTGAAAATTGATCAGGCTTCGCTGGACATCTAAGTATTCCGGCGCACCCTTGGGTGCGCCAAACCGATTGGGGTCCCTGTTATGCGGGGGCTGTCCAAGACCGTAGGCGGCGCAAGCCTTAAACCAGCAGCCTACGCAGATGGTGCTCCCGATTCAGTACAGGCTGGATCAGACACCAAAACATGCCATCCGCAAGGGTGGTCAATGGTAAATCCAGGAGTGAAACCCGTGGCAATTAAGCTCGAAGACAAAAAGGCCATCGTCGCTGAAGTCAACGAAGCTGCTAAAGGTGCGCTGTCTGCCGTTGTGGTTGATGCCCGCGGCGTAAGCGTTGCTGCCATGACCGGGCTGCGCAAAGAAGCACGCGAAGCTGGCGTTTACGTACGTGTTGTACGTAACACCCTGCTGCGTCGTGCCATTGAAGGTACGGATTACACCTGCCTTCAGGAAACCTTTGTCGGTCCTACCCTGATTGCTTTCTCCAATGAACATCCGGGCGCTGCCGCTCGCCTGTTCAAGGAGTTTGCCAAGGGTCAGGACAAGTTCGAGATCAAGGCGGCTGCCTTTGAAGGCAACTTTATTGCAGCTAATGACATCGATCGACTGGCTACGCTGCCGACTTACGATGAGGCTATCAGCCAGCTGATGAGCGTTATTCAGGGCGCAACCAGCAAGTTCGTTCGTACTTTGGCCGCAGTCCGCGACCAGAAGGAAGCCGAGGCCGCCTGATAGCAGCCTTTCCGTTTCCCTACACGCTTTTAATGTAGACGGCCTGTACGCCGTCCCCAATACAGGAATTTAGAGTCATGGCTCTGACCAACGAAGATATCATCAACGCAGTATCCGAAATGTCTGTTATGCAGGTTGTTGAACTGATTTCAGCAATGGAAGAAAAGTTCGGCGTTTCTGCCGCTGCTGCTGTCGCTGCTGGCCCCGCTGCCGGTGGTGCTGCTGCCGCTGAAGAGCAAACCGAATTCAACGTTATCCTGGCCGAAACTGGCGACAAGAAAGTCAACGTGATCAAAGCTGTTCGCGAATTGACTGGTCTGGGCCTGAAAGAAGCCAAGGCGATGGTTGATGGTGCGCCGGCTACTATCAAGGAAGGCGTTTCCAAGGAAGATGCTGAAGCAGCCCAGAAAGCGCTGGAAGAAGCAGGCGCCAAGGTTGAGCTCAAGTAATTCGAGTGACCTTGCGTTGACAATCTGCGCCCAGGCTCAGATTGGTGGCTGGTGGCCGTTGCGCCACCGGCCTTTTTCCGTTGTCACAGGCCTGGCCTGTGCAACAGCACCCCGAGGGGTGAGCAGGCCGGAAGGGTCTGTACGCATTTTCAGGTTTGCCTGATCAGGCAAACCAATCAAGCAGGTGACCAAGCTGGGGAACGCTGATGGCTTACTCATATACTGAGAAAAAACGTATCCGCAAGGACTTTGGCAAACTGCCGCATGTTATGGACGTGCCCTATTTGCTGGCTATCCAGCTGGATTCCTACCGGGAATTCCTGCAGACGGATATGCCCAAGGAGCAGGTTCGCGACATCGGTTTGCATGCCGCCTTCAAATCTGTCTTCCCCATTATCAGCTATTCAGGTAATGCGGCCCTTGAATATGTTGGCTACCGCCTAGGCGAGCCGGCCTTTGACGTAAAGGAATGTATCCTGCGTGGGGTTACCTATGCAGTGCCGCTGCGCGTCAAGGTTCGCCTGATTATCTTTGATCGTGAGTCATCGAACAAAGCGATCAAGGATATCAAGGAACAAGAAGTCTACATGGGAGAAATCCCGCTGATGACCGAAAACGGTACCTTCATCATCAATGGTACCGAGCGGGTCATCGTTTCCCAGTTGCACCGTAGCCCGGGTGTGTTCTTCGACCATGATCGTGGCAAGACGCACAGTTCCGGCAAGCTGCTGTATTCCGCCCGCGTGATTCCTTACCGCGGCTCGTGGCTGGACTTCGAGTTCGATCCCAAGGACTGTGTTTACGTCCGTATCGACCGTCGCCGCAAGTTGCCGGCGAGTGTGCTGCTGCGTGCTCTGGGTTACCAGACCGACGAGATTCTGGATATTTTCTATGACACCAACGTGTTTGCCGTTCAGGAAGATTCGCTCGAGCTGGAGCTGGTCCCGGAACGCCTGCGTGGTGAGATTGCTACCCTTGACATCAAGGATGACAAGGGCAAGGTCATTGTAGAGACGGGCCGGCGGATAACCGCGCGCCACATCAAGTTGTTGGAAAAAGCCGGTATCAACAGCCTGGAAGTACCCTTTGACTATGTGGTGGGTCGCACCATCGCCAAGCCTGTCGTCGACCCGGCTACGGGTGAAATCATTGCTGAATGCAATGCTGAAATCACCACCGAGGTCATCAACAAGCTGGTCAAGGCCAAGGTCACTCGACTGGAGACCTTGTACACCAACGAAATTGACTGCGGTCCTTTCGTTTCCGACACCTTGCGGATTGATAACACCAACTCGCAGCTCGATGCGCTGGTGGAAATCTATCGCATGATGCGTCCCGGCGAGCCGCCGACCAAGGATGCAGCCGAAACCCTGTTCGGCAACCTGTTCTTTACCAGTGAGCGCTATGACCTGTCAGCCGTGGGGCGGATGAAGTTCAACCGCCGCATCGGTCGTGATGAGATCGAAGGCGAGGGCGTCCTGAGCAAGGAAGACATCATTGATGTGCTCAAGACCCTGGTCAACATCCGTAACGGTAAAGGCGTGGTCGATGATATCGATCACTTGGGTAACCGCCGCATCCGTTCGGTTGGTGAAATGGCCGAGAACCAGTTCCGGGTGGGCTTGGTACGTGTTGAGCGTGCGGTCAAGGAACGTCTGTCAATGGCTGAAAGCGAAGGCCTGATGCCGCAGGATCTGATCAACGCCAAGCCGGTGGCTGCTGCGGTCAAGGAGTTCTTCGGTTCCAGCCAGCTGTCCCAGTTCATGGACCAGAACAACCCGCTGTCCGAGATTACCCACAAGCGTCGCGTCTCGGCCCTTGGGCCAGGCGGTCTGACCCGTGAGCGTGCCGGCTTTGAAGTGCGTGACGTGCATCCCACGCATTACGGCCGCGTTTGTCCGATCGAGACGCCGGAAGGTCCGAATATCGGTCTGATCAACTCGCTGGCGACCTATGCTCGCACCAACAAGTACGGCTTCCTGGAAAGTCCATACCGCCGGGTGAAAGAAGGCGTCATTACCGACGAGATCGTTTTCCTTTCGGCGATCGAGGAAGCCGAACACATCATCGCCCAGGCCAGTGCCACAGTAGAAAAAGGCAAGCTGGTTGATGATCTGGTGGCAGTACGTCACCAAAATGAATTTACCGTCAAGGCGCCACATGAAGTGACCCTGATGGACGTGTCGCCACGTCAGGTCGTTTCGGTCGCGGCATCGCTGATTCCGTTCCTCGAGCATGACGATGCCAACCGTGCCTTGATGGGTTCGAACATGCAGCGTCAGGCTGTGCCGACTCTGCGTGCCGAGAAGCCGCTGGTGGGTACCGGTATGGAGCGCAACGTTGCCCAGGATTCCGGGGTCTGTGTTACCGCTCTGCGTGGTGGTGTGATCGACTCGGTTGATGCCCGGCGTATCGTCGTGCGCGTCAACCCTGACGAGATCGAAGCGGGTGAGGCCGGGGTGGATATTTATTCCCTGACCAAATATACACGCTCCAACCAGAACACGTGCATCAACCAGCGCCCACTGGTGCGCAAGGGTGACGTAATCAGCCGGAGAGATATCCTCGCTGACGGTTCGTCGGTCGATATGGGTGAGCTGGCTCTGGGCCAGAACATGCGTGTGGCCTTCATGCCCTGGAATGGTTACAACTTCGAAGACTCGATTCTGGTCTCCGAGCGCGTGGTAAAAGAAGATCGCTTTACAACCATCCACATTCAGGAGCTCACCTGCGTATCGCGTGATACCAAGCTGGGGCCTGAAGAGATCAGTTCGGATATTCCCAACGTGGGCGAATCTGCACTGGGCAAACTGGATGAAGCCGGGATTGTGTATGTGGGTGCCGAAGTCGGACCTGGCGATATCCTGGTCGGCAAGGTGACGCCCAAGGGTGAGACCCAGCTGACGCCGGAAGAGAAGTTGCTGCGTGCGATCTTTGGTGAAAAGGCGTCCGACGTCAAGGACACCTCCCTGCGTGTGCCGACTGGCACCAAGGGTACCGTGATCGATGTGCAGGTCTTCACCCGTGACGGCGTTGAGCGTGATGCCCGTGCGCTGGCGATCGAGAAAGAGCAGCTTGACGAGATTCGCAAGAACTTGCAGGAAGAGTTCCGCATCGTTGAAACCGCCACTTTCGAGCGCTTGCGTGAAGCATTGGTTGGCCAGACTGCAGAAGGTGGTGCCGGTGTGAAGAAAGGCGCCAAGCTGACTGATGCAGTGCTTGATGGTATCGAGCATGGCCAATGGTTCAAGCTGCGCATGAGCGAAGACAGCCTGAACGAACAGCTGGAAAAGGCCCAGGCCTATCTGTCTGATCGTCGTCAGTTGCTCGATGAGAAGTTTGAAGACAAGAAGCGCAAGCTGCAGCAGGGCGATGACCTTGCGCCGGGCGTGCTGAAAATCGTCAAGGTCTATCTGGCGATCAAGCGTCGCATCCAGCCGGGTGACAAGATGGCCGGCCGTCATGGTAACAAGGGTGTTATCTCGGTCATCATGCCCATAGAAGATATGCCCCATGACAGCAACGGTAATCCAGTGGATATCGTGCTTAACCCGCTGGGCGTACCCTCGCGGATGAACGTTGGTCAGATTCTGGAAACGCATCTTGGTCTCGCCGCCAAGGGCTTGGGCGAAAAGATCAACCGCATGCTGGAAGAGCAGCGCAAGGTTGCAGATCTGCGTGGTTTCCTCGATGAGGTATATAACAAGGTGGGTGGCCGTCAGGAAGACCTGAATGCGCTCAGCGATGCTGAAATCATCGAGTTGGCGAACAACCTGCGCGGTGGCGTACCCATGGCGACGGCAGTATTTGATGGTGCCAAGGAAAGTGAAGTCAAGCATATGCTGCGCCTGGCAGACCTGCCTGATTCCGGTCAGATGATGCTGATCGACGGCCGTACCGGTAATACCTTTGATCGTCCGGTTACCGTCGGTTACATGTACATGCTGAAACTGAACCACCTGGTTGACGACAAGATGCATGCTCGCTCTACCGGTTCCTACAGCCTGGTTACCCAGCAACCGCTGGGCGGCAAGGCGCAGTTCGGTGGTCAGCGTTTCGGGGAGATGGAGGTCTGGGCGCTGGAAGCCTATGGTGCCGCCTACACCCTGCAGGAAATGCTGACGGTGAAATCGGACGACGTCAACGGCCGTACCAAGATGTACAAGAACATCGTCGATGGTGACCATCGCATGGAGGCCGGCATGCCCGAGTCCTTCAACGTGCTGGTCAAGGAGATCCGCTCGCTCGGGATCGACATCGAACTGGAATCAGAGTAAGCATTGCCCACGTCTCGGGCGGCACGTGCCGCCCTTGAGACATTGCGAGGAGTATAGGCCTTGAAAGACTTATTGAACCTGCTCAAGTCCCAGGGACAGATTGAAGAGTTCGATTCCATTCGAATCGGCTTGGCATCGCCGGACATGATCCGGTCCTGGTCCTACGGCGAAGTGAAAAAGCCGGAAACCATCAACTACCGTACCTTCAAGCCGGAGCGTGATGGTCTCTTCTGCGCCAAGATTTTTGGCCCGGTAAAAGACTATGAGTGCCTGTGCGGCAAGTACAAGCGCCTCAAGCACCGCGGCGTGATCTGTGAGAAGTGTGGCGTTGAAGTCGCCTTGGCCAAGGTGCGTCGCGAGCGCATGGGTCATATCGAGCTGGCGTCACCGGTAGCCCACATCTGGTTCCTGAAATCGCTGCCATCCCGTATCGGCCTGCTGCTTGATATGACCCTGCGTGATATCGAGCGCGTGCTCTATTTCGAAAGCTTTGTCGTTATCGAGCCGGGCATGACCACGCTGGAAAAAGGTCAGCTGCTGAATGACGAGCAGTACTTTGAAGCGCTGGAAGAATTCGGTGACGAATTCGACGCCCGCATGGGCGCCGAAGCAGTCTATGAATTGCTGACTGCGATGGACCTTGAGCACGAGATTGGCCACCTGCGCGAAGAGATTCCGCAAACCAACTCGGAAACCAAGATCAAGAAGCTCTCCAAGCGCCTTAAACTGATGGAAGCCTTCCACGGTTCCGGAAACAAGCCGGAGTGGATGGTGCTGACGGTATTGCCAGTACTGCCGCCGGACCTGCGTCCGCTGGTACCTCTGGATGGTGGCCGCTTCGCGACCTCGGACCTGAACGATCTGTACCGCCGCGTGATCAACCGCAACAACCGCCTCAAGCGTCTGCTGGATTTGTCTGCGCCGGATATCATCGTGCGCAACGAAAAGCGCATGCTGCAAGAGTCGGTCGACGCGCTGCTGGATAACGGTCGTCGTGGTCGTGCCATTACCGGCACCAACAAGCGTCCGCTGAAATCCCTGGCCGACATGATCAAGGGCAAGCAGGGCCGTTTCCGTCAGAACCTGCTCGGTAAGCGTGTCGACTACTCCGGTCGTTCGGTGATCGTGGTAGGCCCGACCCTGCGTTTGCACCAGTGTGGTCTGCCGAAGAAAATGGCCCTCGAGCTGTTCAAGCCGTTTATCTTCGGCAAGCTCGAGCACCGTGGTCTGGCAACGACCATCAAGGCCGCGAAGAAGATGGTCGAGCGCGAGCTGCCGGAAGTCTGGGACATTCTCGCTGAGGTGATCCGCGAACATCCGGTACTGCTCAACCGTGCACCGACCCTTCACCGTCTGGGTATCCAGGCGTTTGAGCCAGTGCTGATTGAAGGCAAGGCCATCCAGCTGCACCCGCTGGTCTGTGCTGCCTACAACGCCGACTTTGACGGTGACCAGATGGCCGTGCACGTTCCGCTGACGCTGGAAGCCCAGCTGGAAGCGCGTGCGCTGATGATGTCGACCAACAACATCCTCTCGCCAGCCTCCGGTGAACCGATCATCGTGCCCTCGCAGGACGTGGTACTGGGCCTGTATTACATGACCCGTACCAACATCAACGCCAAGGGCGAAGGCATGCGCTTCAGTGGTGTCAATGAAGTCGAAATGGCCTACCGTAGTGGCCAGGCTTCCTTGCACGCCCTGGTCAAGGTGCGCATCACTGAAACCGTCAAGCACAAGGATGAAAGCTGGAGCACCGAGACCCGTATCGTCGATACCACGGTCGGTCGTGCCCTGCTGTTCCAGATTCTGCCTGATGGCTTGCCCTTCGAGCTGGTTGACCAGCCGTTGAAGAAAAAGGCGATTTCCAAGCTGATCAACCAGTGCTACCGCGTGGTGGGTCTGAAGGAAACCGTTATTTTCGCTGACCAGCTGATGTATACCGGCTTTGCCTATTCCACGATTTCCGGTGCCTCGATCGGTGTGAATGACTTTGTCATTCCCGACGAGAAAGCCCGCATCATTGATGCCGCCACTGATGAAGTGAAAGAAATCGAAGACCAGTACGCCTCGGGTCTGGTAACCCAGGGTGAGAAGTACAACAAGGTGATCGACCTCTGGTCCAAGGCCAACGACGAAATCTCCAAGGCCATGATGGACAACCTCAAGTCCACCACGATCAAGGATCGTGATGGTAATGATGTCGAGCAGGAATCATTCAACTCCATGTACATGATGGCTGATTCCGGTGCCCGGGGTTCTGCCGCACAGATTCGCCAGCTGGCGGGTATGCGGGGCCTGATGGCCAAGCCGGACGGCTCGATCATCGAGACGCCGATTACCGCCAACTTCCGTGAAGGTCTGAACGTACTCCAGTACTTCATCTCCACTCACGGTGCCCGTAAGGGTCTGGCAGATACCGCACTGAAAACCGCCAACTCCGGTTATCTGACCCGTCGCCTGGTCGACGTGGCCCAGGATCTGGTAATTACCGAGCCTGATTGCGGTACCGAAAATGGTCTGCTGATGTCGCCGCACATTGAAGGTGGCGATATTGTAGAGCCGCTGGGTGAGCGTGTGCTTGGTCGCGTGGTTGCACGTGATGTGGTCAAGCCCGGTAATGACGAAGTCATTGTTCCGGCCGGTACCCTGATCGACGAACAGTGGGTTGAGTTCCTCGAGCGCAACAGTGTTGATGAGGTCATCGTGCGTTCGCCGATTACCTGTGATACCCGCTACGGTGTCTGCTCGACCTGTTATGGTCGTGACCTGGCCCGTGGTCACCAGATCAATATCGGTGAGGCCGTCGGTGTTATTGCGGCCCAGTCGATCGGTGAGCCGGGTACCCAGCTGACCATGCGTACCTTCCACATTGGTGGTGCGGCCAGCCGGACCTCGGCAGCGGACAGTGTTCAGGTGAAGAACGGCGGTACCATCCGCCTGCACAACCTGAAGCACGTCGAGCGTACCGATGGCGCGCTGGTTGCCGTATCGCGCTCTGGTGAGCTGGCGATTGCCGATGAATTTGGTCGTGAGCGGGAGCGCTACAAGCTGCCCTATGGTGCGGTCATTTCGGTCAAGGAAGGTGATGTTGTGGATGCCGGCAGCGTGGTTGCCAAGTGGGATCCGCACACGCACCCGATTGTTACCGAAATTGCGGGTACCGTGGCCTTCTTTGGTATGGATGATGGCATTACCATCAAACGTACTGCGGATGAGCTGACCGGTCTGACCAATATCGAAGTGATCGATCCCAAGGATCGTCCGGCAGCGGGTAAAGATATCCGTCCCGCGGTCAAGCTGGTCGACGAGAATGGCAAGGAATTGATGATGCCTGGCACCGACGTGCCTGCTCAGTACTTCCTGCCGGCCAACGCCCTGGTCAACCTGACGGATGGTGCCAAGGTAAATATCGGTGACGTGGTAGCAAGGATTCCGCAGGAAACCTCGAAAACCCGCGATATCACCGGTGGTCTGCCACGCGTGGCTGACCTGTTTGAAGCGCGCCGTCCGAAAGAGGCCTCGATTCTGGCTGAAATCAGCGGTGCAATTTCCTTCGGCAAGGAAACCAAAGGCAAGCGTCGTCTGGTGATTACCCCGATTGATGGTGGTGACCCCTACGAAGAGTTGATTCCGAAATGGCGTCATCTCAACGTCTTTGAAGGCGAGCAGGTGACCAAGGGTGAGGTTATCTCGGATGGTCCGAGCAACCCGCACGATATCCTGCGCCTGCTGGGTGTCAGTGCACTGGCCAAGTACATCGTCAACGAGATTCAGGACGTGTACCGTCTGCAGGGCGTCAAGATCAACGACAAGCACATCGAAGTGACTATTCGCCAGATGCTGCGCAAGGTCGAGATCAGCGAGTCCGGTGATTCCAGCTTTATCAAGGGTGACCAGGTAGAGCTGACCCAGGTCCTGGAAGAGAACGAGCGCCTGTCAGCACAGGACAAGTTCCCGGCCAAGTACGAGCGTGTGCTGCTGGGTATCACCAAGGCATCCCTGTCGACCGAGTCGTTCATTTCTGCGGCTTCCTTCCAGGAAACCACACGGGTATTGACCGAAGCGGCAGTGACAGGCAAGAGCGACCACTTGCGTGGCCTGAAAGAGAACGTCGTTGTCGGGCGCTTGATCCCGGCTGGTACGGGTCTGGCTTACCATGCGGAACGCAAGCGGCAGCGCCTTGCTGACGTACCCGCCAAGGTCAGCGCCAGTGATGTCGAGCAGGCACTGTCCGACGCGCTCAACTCGAGCAACAGCTGAGAGTCTGTCGGGCGCCTTGGCGCCCGGCAACTTGACGAGCGGGGACGGGGTCTATAGAATTCCGTACCCCTAAAATTGGCGGGGCAAGGTGTCCTGCCATTTTTTATTATGTCTTCGAGACATCAATTGGAGTTTTGCTAGATGGCAACAATCAACCAGCTTGTTCGCAAGCCGCGCAAGCGCGTAGCTGAAAAGAGCGACGTGCCGGCACTGCAGAACTGCCCGCAGCGTCGTGGCGTATGCACTCGTGTGTATACCACCACGCCGAAGAAGCCGAACTCGGCTCTGCGTAAAGTTTGCCGTGTCCGTTTGACCAACGGTTACGAAGTGTCTTCCTACATCGGTGGTGAAGGTCACAACCTGCAGGAGCACAGTGTTGTGCTGATCCGTGGCGGTCGTGTAAAAGACCTTCCCGGTGTGCGCTATCACACTGTTCGCGGTTCGCTGGACACCTCGGGTGTCAAGGATCGTAAGCAGGGTCGTTCGAAGTATGGCGCCAAGCGCCCCAAGTAATTTGAATTCATTTAACCTGAGTCGATAAGAGTAAGGTCAGACGTAACATAACAGTTACAGTTCTGGGCTAACCTGAAGACCGTTTGAGGGCTTATCAATGCCAAGACGTCGTGTAGCGGCAAAGCGTGAGATCCTGCCAGAACCCAAGTTCGGCAGTCAGATCCTCGCCAAATTCATGAACCATGTAATGGAAAGCGGCAAGAAAGCAGTTGCCGAGCGTATCGTTTACGGTGCGTTGGACAAAGTACAGGAGCGCACCAAGACCGAGGATCCGGTCGAAGTGTTTGAAAAAGCCCTGGATGCCATTGCCCCCCTGGTTGAAGTTAAATCCCGCCGCGTAGGTGGTGCCACCTATCAGGTTCCGGTTGAAGTGCGTCCCTCCCGTCGCAACGCCTTGGCGATGCGCTGGCTGGTTGATGCTGCCCGCAAGCGTGGCGAAAAATCCATGGCTCTGCGCCTGGCCGGCGAGCTGCTTGATGCGGCTGAAGGCAAGGGTGCGGCAGTCAAGAAGCGTGAAGATGTGCACCGTATGGCTGAAGCCAACAAGGCATTCTCTCACTACCGCTTCTAAACGACTCAGGTGACTATCGTGGCTCGTATAACCCCGATCAATCTGTACCGTAACATTGGTATTTGCGCGCACGTCGATGCGGGTAAAACCACGACCACGGAACGGATCCTGTTATATACAGGTGTCAACCACAAGCTGGGCGAGGTGCATGATGGTGCCGCGACCATGGACTGGATGGCGCAGGAGCAGGAGCGTGGTATTACCATTACCTCGGCTGCTACTACCTGTTTTTGGGAAGGTTCCGAGAAACAATACCGTAAGCACCGCGTCAACATTATCGATACCCCTGGTCACGTTGACTTCACCATCGAAGTAGAGCGCTCACTGCGTGTGCTTGATGGTGCGGTCGTTGTCTTCTGTGGTACTTCAGGTGTTGAGCCTCAGTCTGAAACTGTATGGCGTCAAGCCAACAAATACGGCGTGCCACGTATTGTTTACGTCAACAAGATGGATCGCCAGGGTGCTGACTTTCTGCGTGTTGTCGAGCAGATCAGGAAGCGCCTGGGTCATACCCCGGTTCCAGTCCAGCTGGCTATCGGTGCTGAAGAAAACTTCGAAGGTCAGGTCGACTTGCTGCGCATGAAGGCAATCTACTGGAACGACGAAGACAATGGCACCACCTTCCGTGAGGAAGAGATTCCGGCTGAGTTGGTCGATCAGGCCAATGAGTACCGCGAGAAGATGGTTGAGGCGGCCGCTGAAGCCAACGAAGAGCTGATGAACAAGTATCTCGAAGGGGGTGAATTGACCCTGGACGAGATCAAGGCTGGTCTTCGTCAGCGTACTCTGGCTTGCGAAATTGTCCCGGCTGTGTGCGGTACTTCGTTCAAGAACAAGGGTGTTCCCCTGGTACTTGATGCGGTCATCGAATTCCTGCCGGCACCGGATCAGGTTGAAGCCATTCGTGGTGTCCATCCTGATGATGACCAGAAGACGGATACCCGCTCTGCTGATGACGAGCAGCCTTTCTCGGCGCTGGCGTTCAAGATTGCTACCGACCCCTTCGTCGGTACTCTGACCTTCGCCCGGGTTTACTCCGGCGTGTTGAATTCCGGTGACTCGGTGCTTAACTCGGTCAAGGGCAAGAAAGAGCGCGTGGGTCGTATGGTGCAGATGCATGCCAACGCCCGTGAAGAGATCAAGGAAGTGCGTGCGGGTGACATCGCCGCGCTCATCGGCATGAAGGATGTGACCACGGGTGACACTCTGTGTGATCTGAACAAGCCGATCATCCTTGAGCGAATGGAGTTTCCGGATCCGGTTATCTCGGTCGCGGTCGAGCCGAAAACCAAGGCCGACCAGGAAAAAATGGGTATCGCTCTGGGCAAACTGGCCCAGGAAGATCCCTCTTTCCGCGTGCGTACTGATGAAGAGTCCGGCCAGACCATTATTTCCGGTATGGGCGAGCTGCATCTGGACATCCTGGTTGATCGCATGAAGCGTGAATTCAACGTTGAAGCCAATATCGGCAAGCCGCAGGTGGCTTATCGCGAGATGATCCGCAATACCTGTGAGATTGAAGGCAAGTTCGTGCGTCAGTCGGGTGGTCGTGGCCAGTATGGTCATGTCTGGATTCGCTTCGAGCCGTCCGGTGACGAGGCTGAAGGGCTTGAGTTTGTGAATGAAATCGTTGGTGGTGTGGTTCCGCGTGAATACATCCCGGCGGTGCAGAAAGGTATCGAGGAGCAGATGCAGAACGGTGTTGTTGCCGGCTATCCGCTGCTTGGTCTGAAGGCAACCGTTTATGACGGTTCCTATCATGATGTTGACTCGAACGAAATGGCGTTTAAAATCGCTGCTTCCATGGCCACCAAGCAGTTGGCCCAGAAAGGCGGTGCTGTTCTGCTCGAGCCAGTCATGAAGGTCGAAGTCGTTACTCCGGAAGATTACATGGGTGACGTCATGGGCGACCTGAACCGTCGTCGCGGTCTGGTACAAGGTATGGAAGATTCCGTTTCCGGTAAGGTGATCCGCGCAGAGGTTCCGCTTGGTGAAATGTTTGGCTACGCCACGGATGTCCGCTCCATGTCCCAGGGACGCGCGAGCTACTCCATGGAGTTCTCCAAATATGCCGAGGCCCCTATGAACATCGCCGAAGCAATCATCAAGAAGCAAGGCTAACTTGAACCTAAGCTAATCAAAGAGGTTATCAACCGTGGCTAAAGAAAAATTTGAACGCAGCAAACCGCACCTGAACGTGGGCACCATTGGTCACGTTGACCATGGCAAGACCACCCTGACTGCGGCTCTGACCAAGGTCTGTGCTGAAGTATACGGCGGCTCTGCCCGCGCTTTCGATCAGATCGATAACGCGCCGGAAGAGAAGGCTCGTGGTATCACCATCAACACCTCGCACGTTGAGTACGATTCTCCGACTCGTCACTACGCGCACGTTGATTGCCCTGGTCACGCTGACTATGTGAAAAACATGATCACCGGTGCCGCTCAGATGGACGGCGCAATCCTAGTTTGTTCCGCTGCTGACGGCCCGATGCCGCAGACGCGCGAGCACATCCTGCTGTCTCGCCAGGTAGGCGTTCCTTACATCGTCGTGTTCCTGAACAAGGCTGACATGGTCGATGACGAAGAGCTGCTCGAGCTGGTCGAAATGGAAGTGCGTGATCTGCTGAGCACCTATGACTTCCCGGGTGACGACACGCCGATCATCATTGGTTCCGCGCTGATGGCGTTGGAAGGCAAGGATGACAACGGCATTGGCGTGACTGCGGTTACCAAGCTGGTCGAGACTCTGGACAGCTACCTGCCAGAGCCCGAGCGTGATATCGACAAGCCGTTCCTGATGCCGATCGAAGACGTTTTCTCCATCTCTGGTCGCGGTACTGTTGTGACTGGTCGTGTTGAGCGCGGCATCGTTCGTGTACAGGAAGAAGTCGAGATCGTTGGTATCAAGGACACCACCAAGACCGTTTGTACCGGTGTTGAAATGTTCCGCAAGCTGCTCGACGAAGGTCGTGCCGGTGAGAACGTTGGTGTACTGCTGCGTGGTACCAAGCGTGAAGACGTTGAGCGTGGTCAGGTACTGGCCAAGCCGGGTTCCATCACTCCGCACACCAAGTTCGAAGCTGAAGTCTACGTACTGGGCAAAGATGAAGGTGGTCGTCACACCCCGTTCTTCAAGGGTTACCGTCCGCAGTTCTACTTCCGTACCACTGACGTGACTGGTTCTTGCGAACTGCCGGAAGGTGTTGAAATGGTAATGCCGGGCGACAACGTCAAGCTGGTTGTCACCCTGATCGCTCCGATCGCCATGGAAGATGGTCTGCGCTTCGCGATTCGCGAAGGCGGCCGTACCGTTGGTGCCGGCGTGGTTGCCAAGATCATCGAGTGATGGTCTGAGTTGCCAAAAGCCCCCGCTTGCGGGGGCTTTTGCATTTAGGTTGACAGTCGGCAGGTGCATCAGTAGAATTGCGCCTCCCTTGGATGGGCCTGCCCAACAGCAGGGCCGGCCCGATAAAAGTAACGTGGAGTTTCTGGTCAAATGCAGAACCAACAGATCCGTATACGGTTGAAGGCTTTTGACCATCGCCTGATCGATCAATCTACCCAGGAAATCGTGGATACCGCGAAACGTACTGGGGCTCAGGTGCGTGGTCCGATCCCTTTGCCGACGCGCAAAGAGCGTTTTACCGTACTGGTCTCCCCGCACGTCAATAAAGACGCGCGTGATCAGTATGAAATCCGTACCCACAAGCGGGTATTGGATATCGTTCAACCCACCGACAAAACTGTCGATGCGTTGATGAAGCTGGACCTGGCAGCAGGTGTTGAGGTCCAGATCAGCCTCGGCTGATAGCCCCACACGACGGGGGCTATATGTCGTGTAACGCCCTGAGATGGGCGGCCATAGCGGGTAGATAGCCCCGTGCACTCATGAGGTTTACAACATGACTATTGGTGTAGTCGGCCGAAAATGCGGTATGACCCGCGTTTTCACTGAAGATGGTGTTTCCATTCCGGTAACGGTTGTAGAAGTAGAACCGAACCGTGTCACACAAGTTAAGTCCCAGGATGCGGATGGCTACAGCGCCATTCAAATCACTGTTGGTGAGCGTCGCGTCAATCGCGTCAGCAAGCCAATGGCCGGGCACTTTGCCAAAGCGAATACGCCGGCAGGTCGCCGCGTATGCGAATTCCGTCTGGATGACAGCGCGGAATACGAAGCTGGCGCAGAGGTTACCGTCAGTATTTTTGAAGCGGGCCAGAAAGTCGATGTTACCGGCCAATCCAAGGGTAAGGGCTTTGCCGGTACCATCAAGCGCTGGAACTTCCGCGGACAAGACAATACTCACGGCAACTCCGTTTCTCACCGTGTACCTGGCTCCATCGGCCAATGCCAGACGCCTGGTCGCGTCTTCAAAGGCAAGAAGATGGCCGGTCACATGGGTGCCGAGCAGGTGACTGTGCAGACCCTGGAAGTAGTGCGCGTTGATGCTGAACGCAATCTGCTGCTCATCAAGGGCGCCGTTCCTGGTGCAACCGGTAGCGACGTTATCGTCCGCCCGGCTGTCAAGGCCAAGGGTTAAGGGGGAGTTGCCATGAATCTGAATGTAGCTGGTGCAAATGCGATCGAAGTATCCGATCTGACATTTGCCACAGAATTTAACGAGACGCTGGTGCACCAGGCGGTGGTTGCCTATATGGCAGGCGCACGTCAGGGCACCAAGCAGCAGAAGACGCGCTCTGATGTCTCTGGTGGTGGCAAGAAGCCTTTCCGTCAGAAAGGCACTGGCCGCGCCCGCGCTGGTACCATTCGCAGCCCGATCTGGCGCGGCGGCGGTACTACCTTTGCTGCCCGTCCGCGTGATCACGAGCAGAAGCTGAACCGCAAGATGTACCGCGGCGCGCTGCGCTCTATTCTGTCCGAGCTGGTGCGCCAGGAGCGCCTGGTTGTGGTTGAGAGCTTCGGCCTTGATGCCCCCAAGACCAAAGGTCTGGTTGGCAAGCTGAATGAGCTGAACCTGGGCAACGTGCTGATCGTGACTGACAATGTCGACGAGAACCTGTATCTGGCGGCCCGCAACCTGCCGCACGTTGATGTGCGTGATGTACAGGGTTCGGACCCGGTCAGCCTGATCGCTTACGACAAGGTACTGATTACCGTACCTGCTGTTAAGAAGTTCGAGGAGATGCTGGGATGAACCAAGAGCGCATTTTCAAAGTACTGCTTGGCCCGCATGTATCCGAGAAGGCTACCGTGCTGGCTGACGGTAAAGACCAGATTGTATTCAAGGTCGATACCACTGCCACCAAGCTGGAAATCAAAAAGGCCGTTGAACAGTTGTTCAATGTCAAGGTAAAAGCTGTCGCGACCCTGAACGTCAAGGGCAAGACCAAGCGCACCATGCGTGGCCTGGGTAAACGTGCTGACTGGAAAAAGGCCTATGTAAGCCTTGAGCCGGGTCAGGACATCGACTTCGCCAGCGCTGAATAAGAGAGGGGTACATCATGGCTATTGTTAAGTGTAAACCTACTTCCGCTGGCCGCCGCTTTGTCGTCAAGATCGTTCATGACGGTCTGCACAAGGGTGCTCCATATGCCCCTCTGGTCGAGAAGCAAGGCAAGTCAGGTGGACGTAACAACAACGGTCGCATCACCACGCGTCATCGTGGAGGCGGTCACAAGCAGCATTACCGTTTGGTAGATTTTCGTCGCAACAAGGATGGCATCAAGGCCGTTGTTGAGCGCGTCGAATATGATCCGAACCGTACCGCTCACATTGCTCTGCTGAAGTATGCCGACGGCGAGCGTCGCTACATCATTGCACCCAAGGGTGTCAGTGCTGGCGACCAGGTGATTTCGGGTGCCGATGCGCCGATCAAGGCTGGCAACTGCCTGCCTTTGCGCAACATCCCGCTGGGTAGCACTATCCACGCTGTCGAGCTCAAGCCAGGCAAAGGTGCCCAGGTTGCTCGTAGCGCTGGTGCCGCCGTACAGCTGGTGGCCCGTGAAGGTGCCTATGTGACAGTTCGCCTGCGTTCAGGTGAAATGCGCAAGGTGCTCGGAGAATGCCGCGCCACCCTGGGCGAAGTGTCCAACGGTGAGCACAGTCTGCGTTCCCTCGGTAAAGCTGGCGCCAAGCGCTGGCGTGGCGTACGCCCAACCGTTCGTGGTGTTGTCATGAACCCGGTTGATCACCCACATGGTGGTGGTGAAGGTCGTACATCTGGTGGTCGTCATCCAGTGTCGCCGTGGGGCTTCCCGACCAAGGGTGCTAAAACCCGGTCTAACAAGCGCACTGACAAGATGATTGTCCGTCGTCGCAGCAAGTAATCAGAGGGGATACGACAGTGCCGCGTTCTCTAAAGAAAGGTCCTTTTATTGATCTTCACCTACTCAAGAAGATCGAAGTGGCAGTTGAGAAGAACGATCGCAAACCAATCAAGACCTGGTCGCGCCGTTCAATGATCCTGCCGCAAATGGTTGGTTTGACCATTGCAGTTCATAACGGTCGTCAACATGTTCCGGTGATGGTTTCCGAAGACATGGTCGGCCACAAGTTAGGCGAATTCTCTGCCACGCGTACCTATAAAGGTCACGTTGCAGACAAGAAAGCCAAGCGCTAAGGGGTATGACGATGGAAGTAGCCGCTACTCTCAAGGGCACCCGCATCTCGGCCCAGAAAGCGCGTTTGGTCGCCGACCAGATCCGCGGAAAAAAGGTGGATGAGGCTTTGAATCTGCTGACTTTCAGCAACAAAAAGGCCGCCAGCATCATGAAGAAAGTGCTCGAATCGGCAATTGCCAATGCTGAGCACAACGAAGGTGCAGACGTGGATGACCTTAAGGTCACCACCGTGTTTGTCAACGAAGGTCGCTCCCTGAAGCGCATCATGCCGCGTGCCAAAGGCCGCGCTGATCGCATCATCAAGCGATCTTGCCATATCACGGTCAAGGTTGCTGAAAAGTAGGAGTCGATCATGGGTCAAAAAGTACATCCGACGGGTATTCGCCTCGGAATCGTCAAGGACCACACTTCGGTGTGGTATGCGGATGGTCGCACTTACGCTGACTATCTGAACACTGATCTGAAGGTACGTGCGTACATTCAGGAAAAACTGAAAAGCGCCTCGGTCAGCCGCGTTGAAATTCAGCGCCCGGCACAAACCGCCCGCATTACCATTCACACGGCCCGTCCGGGCATCGTGATTGGCAAGAAGGGCGAGGATGTCGAGAAGCTGCGCCAGGATCTGACGCAACAGATGGGTGTGCCGGTGCACATCAACATCGAAGAAATCCGCAAGCCGGAACTCGATGGTACCCTGGTTGCCCAGAGCGTTGCCCAGCAGCTGGAGCGTCGTGTGATGTTCCGCCGCGCCATGAAGCGTGCCGTACAGAACGCCATGCGTCTGGGCGCCAAGGGCATCAAGATTCAGGTCGGTGGTCGTCTGGGTGGTGCAGAAATTGCCCGCTCTGAATGGTACCGCGAAGGTCGTGTGCCGCTGCACACCCTGCGCGCCGACATTGATTATGCGACGGCAGAAGCTCACACCACTTATGGTGTGATCGGTGTCAAGGTCTGGATTTTCAAAGGCGAGGTCATTGGTGGCCAGCTGGAAGAATCCAAAGCCGCCGCTCCCAAGAAAAAAGCTGCTAAGTAAGGGGTACGCACATGTTACAACCCAAGCGTACGAAGTTCCGCAAGCAAATGACCGGCCGCAACCGTGGCCTGGCGCATCGCGGCAGTAAAGTGAGCTTTGGCGAATATGCATTGAAAGCCGTTGGCCGTGGCCGTCTGACTGCACGTCAGATTGAAGCCGCCCGTCGTGCTCTGACTCGTCACGTTAAGCGTGGCGGTAAAATCTGGATCCGTGTTTTCCCGGACAAGCCGATTTCCAAGAAGCCCCTTGAGGTGCGGATGGGTAAAGGTAAGGGTAACGTTGAATACTGGGTTGCCCAGATTCAGCCGGGCAAGATCCTGTACGAAATTGAAGGTGTTCCGGAAGAGCTGGCACGTGAAGCCTTTGCTCTGGCTGCTGCCAAGCTGCCCCTCGCAACCACCTTCGTCAAGCGGACGGTGATGTGATGAAAGCAACAGAACTTCGTGAACAAAGTGCCGAGCAGCTCAATGAGCAGCTCCTCAACCTTCTGCGTGATCAGTTCAATCTGCGCATGCAGAAAGCCACTGGTCAGCTCGGTCAGAGCCACCTGCTGAAGCAGGCAAAGCGTGATATCGCCCGAGTAAAGACCGTGCTCAACCAGAAAGGTGGTAACTGATCATGGCCGAGAACAAGACAGTACGTAGCGTCACCGGCCGGGTGGTCAGTGACAAGATGGACAAGACCGTCACTGTGCTCATTGAGCGTCAGGTAAAGCATCCGCTGTACGGCAAGTACGTACGCCGCTCTACCAAGCTGCATGCGCATGACGAGAATAACGAATGCCGCATCGGTGACCTGGTCACCATCCGGGAAACCCGCCCCTTGGCTAAAACCAAGAGCTGGACCCTGGTGCAGGTTGACGAGCGCGCGGCGCAAGTATAAGCCCCGCGCGATTTAGCGGATTATTTAAGGGTCGGAGAAAGTTATGATTCAGACTCAATCCATGCTGGATGTGGCTGACAACAGTGGTGCACGTCGTGTGATGTGCATCAAGGTTCTGGGCGGTTCTCACCGCCGCTACGCTGGCATTGGCGATATCATCAAAGTGACCGTGAAGGAAGCGATTCCCCGCGGCAAAGTAAAGAAAGGCCAGGTGCTGAATGCAGTCATCGTGCGTACCCGTCACGGCGTTCGTCGTAACGATGGTTCGCTGATTCGTTTCGATGGCAACGCAGCCGTTCTGCTCAACAACAAGAATGAGCCGATCGGTACCCGCATCTTTGGGCCAGTGACGCGTGAACTGCGTAACGATCAGTTCATGAAGATCGTTTCCCTCGCGCCCGAAGTGCTGTAAGGAGCCCGGTCATGCAAAAGATCAAACGTGACGACGATATCATCGTCATCGCCGGCAAGGATAAAGGCAAACGCGGCAAGGTCCTCAAGGTCCTGACCGATAATCGTCTGCTGATTTCCGGCGTCAACATTATCAAGCGGCATACCAAGCCAAATCCCATGGCTGGTCAGCAAGGTGGTATTGTTGAAAAGGAGGCGCCAATCCACGTCTCCAACGTGGCTATCTTCAATCCCGAGACCAGCAAGGCCGACCGTGTTGGCTTCAAGGTGGAAGAGGGCAAGAAGGTGCGTATTTTCAAGTCGACCCAAAAAGCCGTCGACGCTTGAGAATCTAGGTGCTTACCATGGCAAGATTGAAAGAGCATTACCGGACCAACCTGGTTCCGAAGATTCAGCAAGAGCTGGGCCTGAAGAACGTTATGGAGGTTCCGAAGATCACCAAGATTACCCTGAACATGGGCCTTGGTGAGGCAGTCGGTGACAAGAAGATCATCGAGAACGCAATGGCCGATCTGGAAAAGATCACTGGTCGCAAAGGTATCGTTACCTATGCACGCAAGTCGATTGCCGGCTTCAAGATCCGTGACGGCTGGCCGATCGGTGTCAAGGTGACCTTGCGTCGCGAACAGATGTACGAGTTTCTCGACCGTCTGCTGGCGATCTCGCTGCCGCGTGTACGTGACTTCCGTGGTCTGAACGCCAAGTCGTTCGATGGCCGTGGCAACTACAGCATGGGCGTGAAAGAGCAGATCATCTTCCCGGAAATCGATTACGACAAGATCGATACCCTGCGTGGTCTGGACATCACCCTGACCACTACTGCTCGGAACGACGAAGAAGGCCGCGCCTTGTTGCGCGCGTTCAGCTTCCCGTTCCGTAACTAGGAGTCAGGCACAATGGCAAAGATCAGTATGAAAAACCGCGAGGCCAAGCGCACTCGCCTGGTTGCCAAGTACGCAAAAAAGCGTGCCGAGCTGAAAGCCACCATCGGCAATGTCAATGCGTCTGTTGAAGACCGTTGGAATGCTCAGGTTGCTTTGCAAAAGTTGCCGCGTGATGCCAGTCCGGTCCGTCAGCGTAATCGCTGCCGTATCACTGGTCGTCCACATGGCGTGTATCGCAAGTTCGGTTTGAGCCGTATCAAGTTGCGTGAAGCCGCCATGCGCGGTGACGTACCTGGTTTGGTCAAGGCCAGCTGGTAAGATCAAACCACTATTACTCAGTTTCAGGAGCACAAAGCCCATGAGTATGCAGGACCCGTTAGCAGATATGCTGACCCGCATCCGTAATGCCCAGATGGCTGAAAAGTCCATTGTCAGCATGCCTTCGGCAAAGCTGAAGGTGGCTGTCGCCAAGGTACTTAAGGAAGAAGGTTACGTTTCCGGTTACGATGTGACCGCAGACGCCAAGCCGACCCTGTCCATCGAATTGAAGTACTTCGAAGGCAAGCCGGTCATTGAAGAGCTGAAGCGCGTTAGCCGCCCTGGCCTGCGCCAGTACAAGCCGGTTGGCGAGTTGCCCAAGGTCAAAGGTGGCCTGGGTGTTTCTATTGTCTCCACCAATAAAGGTGTGATGACAGATCGTGCTGCACGTGCTGCCGGTATCGGCGGCGAAGTACTCTGCACTGTATTCTGATAGGGGGTTACGATGTCTCGCGTCGCTAAAGACCCTGTCAAATTGCCACAGGGCGTAGAAGTCAAACTGAACGGTCAGGAAATCAACGTCAAGGGTGCCAAAGGTGCTCTGGATCTGAACCTGCATCCGACAGTTGAGGTTGTCGAGAAAGAAGGCGCATTGCATTTCAATGCCCGTGAAGGCAGCCCGAACATGGCCATGGCCGGTACTACCCGCGCTTTGGTCAACAATATGGTGGTAGGTGTCAGCCAAGGTTTCGAGCGCAAGCTGCAGCTGGTTGGTGTGGGTTACAAGGCTCAGGCTAAAGGTCAGGTTCTGACTCTCAACCTGGGTTTCTCCCACCCGATCGACTATCAGCTGCCAGAAGGTGTTTCTGCCGAAACTCCGAGTCAGACTGACATTCTCATCAAAGGTATCGACAAGCAGCTGGTTGGTCAGGTAGCCGCGGAAATTCGTGATTTCCGTCGCCCAGAGCCTTACAAGGGCAAGGGTGTTCGCTACGTCAACGAGATGGTGCGTCGTAAAGAAGCCAAGAAGAAGTAGGGCATAGCAAATGAGCGATAAAAAAGTTATTCGTCTCCGTCGCGCTCGCCGTTCGCGTCTGAAAATGCGTGAGCTGGAAGCCGTACGTCTGTGCGTGCACCGCTCTTCGCAGCACATGTACGCGCAAGTGATCTCTGCGGATGGTTCCACCGTTCTGGCCAGCGCTTCTACCCTGGACGCAAATCTGCGCAGCGGTAGTACTGGCAACGTTGAAGCCGCCAAGAAAGTTGGTCAACTGGTCGCTGAGCGCGCCAAGGCCGCCGGTATTACTCAGGTCGCCTTTGACCGTTCCGGCTTCAAGTATCATGGTCGCGTGAAAGCGTTGGCCGAGGCCGCACGTGAAGGCGGGCTGGAATTCTAAGGGGCAGGTCTATGGCTAATTTCGATCAGAAGCGCGACGAAGGTTATATTGAGAAGCTGGTTCAGGTTAACCGCGTCGCCAAAGTAGTTAAGGGTGGTCGCATCTTCGCCTTTACCGCGCTGACAGTCGTCGGCGATGGCAAAGGTCGTGTGGGTTTCGGTCGTGGCAAGGCGCGTGAAGTGCCAGCTGCAATTCAGAAAGCCATGGAAGCTGCGCGCCGCAACATGATTCAGGTAGACCTGAACGGTTCGACTCTGCAGTACCCGGTCAAAGCTGCGCACGGTGCCTCCAAGGTATTCATGCAGCCAGCTTCCGAAGGTACCGGGGTTATTGCCGGTGGTGCCATGCGTGCCGTGCTGGAAGCTGCGGGCGTACATAACGTCCTGGCCAAGTGCTACGGTTCTACCAACCCGGTCAACGTCGTCCAGGCGACCTACAAGGGTCTGCAAGCCATGCAGTCGCCCGAGTCGGTAGCTGCCAAACGCGGCAAGACTGTTGAAGATATCGTGGGGTAAGCAGTCATGGCTAAGGCAACAATCAAAGTTACGCAGACCAAAAGCAGCGCCGGTCGCCTTCCCAAGCACAAACTCTGTGTCAAGGGTCTGGGCCTGCGCCGCATCGGTCACACCGTTGAAGTCGAAGATACGCCGTCCGTACGTGGGTTGATCAACAAGGTCTCCTACATGGTTCGGGTAGAGGGTTAAGACATGAAACTTAATGATCTGCGTTCCGCTCCGGGCGCGCGTCGCAACAAGCTTCGCGTTGGTCGCGGTATCGGTAGCGGCTTGGGCAAAACTGCCGGCCGTGGTCACAAGGGTTTGACCTCGCGTTCCGGCGGCACTGTTGCTCCCGGTTTCGAGGGTGGTCAACAGCCGTTGCACCGTCGCCTGCCGAAGTTTGGTTTTACTTCCAAGCTGGCAGCGGTAACCGCTGAAATTCGCACCAGCGAGTTGAATGCAGTCGATGCCGATGTCATCGACCTGCAGGCACTCAAGGATGCTGACATCATTAGCAACAACTACCTGCGTGCCAAAGTAGTGTTGTCCGGTGATGTGAGCAAGGCCGTTACCCTGAAAGGGATCCGTGTCACCAAAGGTGCACGCGCGGCAATCGAAGCAGCTGGCGGCAAAATCGAGGAATAAATGGCTAAGCAAGGCGCTCTTCCCGGAATGAAGCAAGGCGGGCTCAGCGAACTCTGGGGGCGCTTGCGCTTCCTGTTCCTGGCGATCATCGTGTACCGGATCGGGGCGCATATCCCGGTTCCCGGTATCAATCCGGATCGTCTTGCTGAGCTGTTCAGGCAGAACGAAGGTACTATCCTCAGCCTGTTCAACATGTTCTCGGGTGGTGCCCTGGAGCGAATGAGTATTTTCGCTCTGGGCATCATGCCGTATATCTCCGCGTCCATCATCATGCAGTTGATGACAGCGGTGAATCCGCAACTGGAACAGTTGAAGAAGGAAGGGGAGTCGGGGCGGCGGAAAATTGCCCAGTACACGCGTTATCTGACGCTGGTACTGGCGTTTGTCCAGGCGATCGGGATGTCGGTAGGGCTGTCGAGTCAGGGTGTTGCATTCAACACAGGGTTCGGCTTCTACTTCATCGCTATCACGACCTTTGTATCCGGTGCCATGTTCATGATGTGGCTGGGTGAGCAGATTACCGAGCGCGGGATCGGCAACGGCATTTCGATGCTGATTTTCGCCGGTATCGTTGCCGGACTGCCAACGGCCGTCGGGCAATCGTTCGAGTCGGCAAGGCAGGGGGATATCAATATTTTCCTGCTTATTGTGATTGCTGTGCTGGCGGTTGCGATGGTCGCTTTCGTGGTCTTTGTTGAACGTGGGCAACGCCGAATTACGGTGAACTATGCCAAACGGCAACAAGGTCGCAAGGTATTTGCCGCGCAGACCAGTCATTTGCCGCTCAAGGTGAATATGGCGGGTGTTATCCCGGCAATCTTTGCCAGCAGTATTTTGTTGTTCCCGGCGTCATTGGGAACCTGGTTCGGTCAGAACGAGAGCATGGGTTGGCTGCAAGGCATTTCCCAGGCACTGGCTCCGGGCCAGCCACTGAATATCATTCTGTTTAGTGCGGGGATCATTTT
Source organism: Halopseudomonas salegens (assembly GCF_900105655.1). Classification (NCBI taxonomy): domain Bacteria; kingdom Pseudomonadati; phylum Pseudomonadota; class Gammaproteobacteria; order Pseudomonadales; family Pseudomonadaceae; genus Halopseudomonas; species Halopseudomonas salegens. The sequence goes on along the minus strand of NZ_LT629787.1, from coordinate 2,984,756 downwards.
CTTCTGCTTCTTCTATACAGCCTTGATGTTCAACCCGCGTGATGTGGCCGACAACCTCAAGAAGTCGGGCGCCTTCATTCCGGGTATCCGGCCTGGTGAGCAGTCCGCGCGCTATATTGATGGCGTACTGACCCGCTTGACTCTGTTCGGTTCGTTGTACATGACAGCGGTGTGTTTGTTGCCGCAGTTCCTGGTGGTATCGGCCAATGTGCCTTTCTACCTGGGTGGGACTTCACTGTTGATCGTTGTAGTGGTTGTTATGGACTTCATGTCGCAAGTACAATCGCACCTCGTTTCGCAGCAGTATGAATCTCTAATGAAGAAATCTAATCTGAAGGGCTACGGCAGCGGCATGCTGCGCTGAACTCAGATGTCAGGAGTGCGTTATGAAAGTTGGAGCATCAGTCAAAAAGCTGTGCCGTAACTGCAAAGTCATCCGCCGCAATGGTAGCGTTCGTGTGATTTGCAGTGCTGAGCCCCGTCACAAGCAGCGCCAGGGTTAATACTTCCCGTTAGCTGATTGCAGACTACGTCTCAGGATAACCGCTACCTGGCCAGTAAAATGGCCGGGTGGTTGATTTTTGTTTTTGTTAGCGCTACCCTACTGCACCCTTTTTCGCGCAACCTGCCCGAGTGGGTTGAGTCAGGTAGCTGTCAGACGGAGTAAATTGGATGGCCCGTATTGCAGGCGTCAACATCCCGGATAACAAACATACTGTTATCTCACTGACCTATATCTTTGGTATTGGTCAGACACGGGCACAGAAAATCTGTGCCGCCACTGGCATTGAGCCCAGTGTAAAAATCAAGGATCTGTCCGAGGAGCAGATTGATTCGCTGCGCAGCGAGGTGGGCTCATTGACCACTGAAGGTGATCTGCGCCGTACAATCAATATGAACGTCAAGCGTCTCATGGATCTTGGCTGTTATCGTGGTCTGCGCCATCGTCGGGGTCTCCCTGTTCGTGGTCAGCGCACCAAGACCAATGCTCGTACCCGCAAGGGTCCGCGCAAGCCGATCCGTAAGTAATCGCGAAGGAATATACAGATATGGCTAAGCCTGCTTCTCGTGTACGTAAAAAAGTCAAAAAGACAGTCGTGGATGGCATCGCGCACATCCATGCGTCTTTTAACAACACAATCATCACTATCACTGACCGCCAGGGCAACGCCCTGAGCTGGGCCACTTCTGGTGGCTCCGGGTTCCGTGGCTCGCGCAAGAGCACGCCCTTTGCTGCCCAGGTTGCAGCTGAGCGTGCCGGCCAGGCCGCACTGGAATACGGTCTGAAAAATCTCGACGTGTGCGTCAAGGGCCCTGGCCCGGGTCGTGAATCGGCAGTACGTGCGCTGAACTCTTGTGGTTACAAGATCAGCGGCATCACCGATGTCACCCCCATCCCGCACAACGGCTGTCGCCCGCCCAAAAAGCGCCGCGTGTAATCAGGAGACGGTAAATGGCTCGTTATATTGGTCCCAAGTGTAAGCTGTCTCGTCGCGAAGGCACTGATCTGTTCCTGAAGAGCGGTGCTCGCTCTCTGGATTCCAAGTGCAAACTGGAAACACCGCCTGGTGTACATGGTCAGCGTCGCGGTCGCTTGTCGGAATACGGCACACAGCTTCGTGAAAAACAGAAAGTACGTCGTATGTACGGTGTGCTTGAGCGTCAGTTCAGCAACTACTACAAGGCTGCTGCCCGTATCAAAGGTGCAACCGGTGAGAACCTGCTGCAACTGCTCGAGCGTCGTCTCGACAATGTGGTCTACCGCATGGGCTTTGGTGCTACCCGCTCCGAAGCACGTCAGCTGGTATCGCACAAGGCAATCATGGTCAACGGCAAGACCGTCAACGTAGCGTCTTATCAGGTATCCCCTGGTGACGTGGTTGCGGTTCGTGAAAAGGCCAAGAACCAACTGCGTATCAGCAGCGCCCTCGAACTGGCTGCACAGCGCGGTCAAATGGAGTGGATTGAGGTCGACAGCAGCAAGAAGGAAGGTGTCTTCAAGAACCTGCCAAGCCGCAGTGACCTGTCAGCTGACATCAACGAAAACCTGATCGTCGAGCTGTACTCCAAGTAAGCGACAGACAGCATAAAGGTGCCCCATGCAAAGTTCGGTTACCGAGTTTCTAACACCACGTCATATTGACGTAAAGGAATCCTCGCCCACGCGTGCCAAGATCACTCTTGAGCCGCTGGAGCGTGGTTTCGGCCATACCCTGGGCAATGCGCTGCGTCGCATTTTGCTCTCGTCCATGCCCGGTTGTGCCGTGGTAGAGGCGGAAATCGACGGCGTATTGCATGAGTACAGCGCCATCGAAGGCGTACAGGAAGATGTCATCGAGATCCTGCTCAACCTGAAAGGGTTGGCAATCATCATGAATGGCCGCGACCATGTGACTCTGACTCTGTCCAAAAAAGGACCGGGTCCGGTGACTGGCGCTGACATTCAGGTGGATCATGATGTCGAAATCGTCAATCCGGATCATCTCATTGCGCATTTGTCTGACAATGGCGCTCTGAACATGAAGATCAGCGTTGCCCGTGGCCGTGGTTACGAGCCGGCGGATGCGCGCCAGTCGGATGACGATGAAACCCGTTCCATTGGTCGTCTGCAGCTCGATGCAGCCTTCACCCCCGTTCGCCGTGTGGCCTACGTCGTTGAAAGCGCTCGGGTTGAGCAGCGCACCAACCTGGACAAACTGGTTATCGATCTGGAAACCAACGGTACTCTGGACCCGGAAGAAGCGATTCGTCGCGCAGCCACTATTCTGCAACAGCAGTTGGCTGCCTTCGTTGATCTCAAGGGTGATCAGGAGCCGGTGGTTGAACAGCAGGAAGATGAAATTGATCCTATCCTGTTGCGCCCGGTGGATGACCTGGAGCTGACTGTACGTTCAGCGAACTGTCTGAAAGCGGAAAATATTTACTACATTGGCGATCTGATCCAGCGTACCGAAGTGGAGCTGCTGAAGACCCCGAACCTGGGCAAGAAATCCCTGACCGAGATCAAGGATGTGCTGGCTTCGCGTGGTCTGTCCCTGGGTATGCGTCTGGATAACTGGCCGCCTGCTAGTTTGAAGAAGGACGACAAGGTTTCGGCCTGATCGTCCCGACATCGAGGAATTAAGAGATGCGTCATCGTAAAAGTGGTCGCCACCTGAATCGGACCAGTTCACACCGCAAGGCCATGTTCCAGAACATGGCGGTGTCGCTGTTCGAGAATGAAATGATCAAAACAACCCTGCCGAAAGCCAAGGAACTGCGCCGCGTTGCCGAGCCGCTGATCACTTTGGCCAAGGATGACACGGTTGCCAACCGCCGCCTGGCATTTGACCGTACCCGCAGCAAAGAAGCGGTCGGTAAACTGTTCAACGATCTGGGCAAGCGTTATGCCGATCGTCCCGGCGGTTATGTGCGTATTCTCAAGTGCGGTTATCGCGCTGGTGATGCTGCCCCCATGGCTTACGTGGAACTGGTTGACCGTCCCGAGCTGGCTGCTGCCGGCGAAGAGTGAGTTAGCTGAGTTGTAAAAAACCGGACCTAGTGTCCGGTTTTTTATTGGCTCTGATATCTGGCTGCCGTCTCAGGCTCAAGCCTGATAACTACCCCTCTACCTGCGGCATCCGCTCCCCCGAGGCTGCCTTCCCGCCAGTAGTAGCTTATTCGTTATAGTTTGAAGTAATAAGCTAATCCGTCTAAACCAGTTATTGTTCTAACCTGCCGAATTCAGTACCCTTTGCTGCTCTTTCAGTCGATGTTTTGTCGGCTGATCATTGCCGCAAACAGGAGGCTGTATGTCAGGTTTCATCAAACGTTCCGGACGCTGGGCTGGTGTGTTGTTGCTGGCTGGGGCGGCCATGAGCTCGGTCCAGGCGGCCGACCGTCAACTGCTCAACTCCTCCTATGACATTGCACGCGAACTCTTCGCGGCCTATAACGAGAAGTTTGCCGAGTACTGGCTCGGTGAGACCGGTGAGACGCTGGAAGTGCGCCAGTCACATGGTGGTTCTTCGCGTCAGGCACAGGCAATTATCCAGGGGTTGCGTGCCGACATCGTCACATACAATCAGGTAACTGATGTCGATATCTTGCACGAGCGCGGGAATCTTATTCCGGCTGACTGGCGTGAACGTCTGCCGAATGCCAGCTCTCCTTACTACTCGACCATGGCCTTCATGGTTCGCGAAGGTAACCCGAAGAATATCCAGAACTGGGATGATCTGGCGCGTGAAGATGTCAGCTCCGTGCTGCCCAATCCAAAGACTTCCGGGAATGGGCGCTATACCTATCTGGCAGCGCTGGGTTATGCGCAGCAGACTTTCGGTGACGACCAGGAAAAGATCGACAACTTCCTGCGCACCATGCTGGGTAACGTCGCGGTATTCGATACCGGCGGTCGGGGCGCTACCACTACCTTCGTCGAGCGCGGTATTGGCGATGTGTTGCTGACTTTTGAGTCAGAGGTGAACAATATTGCAGATACCCACCCGGAACATGGTTTCCAGGTAGTGGTGCCCAAGGTCAGTTTCCTGGCTGAATTTCCGGTTACCTGGATAGACAGCAACGTTGAACGCAATGGCAATGAAGAACTGGCCAAGACTTACCTTGAGTATCTCTACAGTGAAGACTCCCAGCGCTTGCTGGCTGGGTTTAACTATCGGGTTCACAATGAAACCGTACAGGCCGAGTTTGCCGAGCGCTTTCCCGAGTTGCAGCTGTTGCCTATCGAAGAGATTGCGGGCGACTGGCCGACTGCAATGGAAGAGCATTTTGCCAATGGCGCCAAACTGGATCAATTGCAGCGTCGCTGAACAGGATAACCCCGTCCAATGAGTCAATCAGTCGTCAGCCGCAAGCTGGCAGGACTCGGTAGCCCCGGCAAACGTGTCTTGCCGGGGTTTGCCTTGAGCATGGGCATGTCGTTGCTGTTCATCAGCATCGTATTGTTGTTGCCACTGACCGGTCTGGTCATGCAGACAGCCGACATGAGCCTGGGCGAGTTCTGGGCGGTGGTTACCGATGAGCGTGTGATGGCGTCCTACAAAGTGACTCTGTGGGCCGCGTTTATAGCCTCATTGTTCAATGGGGTGGTCGGCCTGCTCCTGGCCTGGGTTCTGGTGCGTTACGAATTCCCCGGCAAAAGCATCATGGATGCCCTGATGGACCTGCCTTTTGCCTTGCCGACAGCGGTTGCCGGGATCACCCTGGCGGCACTGTTTTCGCAAAATGGATGGTATGGTTCGCTGTTGGCTGAACTGGGTATCGAGGTTGCTTTTACCCCGATTGGTATTATTGTCGCCATGTCGTTTACCAGTTTGCCCTTTGTTGTGCGCACGGTGCAGCCGGTGCTGGAAGATTTTGCCCCGGAAGACGAAGAGGCCGCTGTTACCCTGGGCGCTTCCGATCTGACCGTGTTCACCCGCATCTTGTTTCCAAGTATCTGGCCGGCGCTGATGACCGGCATCGCCCTGTCGTTTACTCGCAGCCTTGGCGAATTCGGCGCGATTATCTTTATTGCCGGCAATATGCCTTATGTCAGTGAAGTGACCAGTCTGATGATCTTCGTGCGGCTGCAGGAATATGATTATGCGGCGGCCAGCGCTATTGCGGCCGTCGTACTGGTTGCTTCGCTGGTGTTGTTGTTGAGCATCAATCTCTGGCAAGCGCGTTACCTGCGCCGTCTGCACGGTCGATAGGAGCGGATAATGCGAACACACGGCAAATTGCGCATCGGCGACACCCCCTTGGTCAAATGGAGTCTGATTAGTCTGGCTGCCGCACTGACCGCACTGATATTGGTGGTGCCAGTGGCGGCGATTTTTATTCAGGCGTTTTCCGGTGGAGCGGAAACCTTCTGGAATAATCTGACTGATAGCTATACCCGTCACGCGATTATGCTCACCCTGCTGGTGGCCGGGCTGACAGTACCCATCAATTTGGTGTTCGGTGTCTTTCTTGCCTGGTTGGTGACCCGTTTCGAATTTCCCGGACGCAAGGCGCTGATTACCCTGATCGATATACCCTTTGCGGTGTCGCCAGTGGTTGCCGGTCTCTTGTATCTGCTGCTGTATGGCAGTAACGGTTGGTTGGGTGGCTGGTTGATGGACCGTGATGTGCAGTTGATGTTTTCCTGGCCGGGCATTGTCATGGTGACGGTCTTTGTTACCTGTCCCTTTGTGGCGCGGGAACTGATCCCCCTTATGCAGCAGCAGGGTCATGAAGAAGAGGAGGCCGGGGTGATTCTCGGGGCTTCAGGTTGGCAGCTGTTCCGCCGTGTGACCCTGCCGAATATTCAATGGGCTCTGATTTACGGCGTGGTACTGACCAATGCGAGGGCAGTCGGTGAATTTGGTGCGGTGTCTGTTGTGTCGGGCAATATCCGTGGGGAAACCAATACGCTGCCGTTGCACGTCGAGCTGCTGTATCAGGATTACAACGTGGTGGGTGCTTTCACCAGTGCCTCGCTACTGGCCGGGATCGCCCTGGTTACCCTGCTGGTAAAAAGTTTTGTCGAGTGGCGCCAGTCCCGGCAACGTGAATCCCTGGATCTGACTGTGGATGGTCGTCAATGAGTATCAGTCTGCAAGGTATCGATAAGTCGTTTGGTCGCTTCAAGGCGCTGGATGATATACGTCTGGAGATTGCCGATGGCCAACTGACGGGTCTGCTGGGGCCCTCCGGTTCGGGCAAAACCACATTGCTGCGCATCATCGCCGGCCTGGAAACAGCAGACAAGGGGCGCATTCTGTTTCACGGCGAGGATGTCAGCAAGCTGCATGTACGTGAGCGTCGGGTTGGTTTTGTGTTCCAGCACTATGCCTTGTTCCGGCACATGACGGTCGCAGACAACGTTGCTTTTGGTCTGGATGTTTTACCGCGCAAGCAGCGACCGCCGCGTGCCGACATCAAGCGGCGGGTGGCCGACCTGCTGGAGATGGTTCAGCTCGATCATCTCGCCAAGCGTTATCCGGCACAACTCTCGGGTGGGCAGAAACAGCGGATTGCGCTTGCCCGGGCCATGGCAACACAGCCGCAAATACTGCTGCTGGACGAGCCCTTTGGCGCTCTGGACGCCAAGGTACGCAAGGAGTTGCGTCGCTGGTTACGCAGCCTGCATGACGAGTTGCACTTTACCAGTGTGTTCGTCACCCATGATCAGGAGGAGGCGCTTGAGCTGTCTGATCAGGTTGTAGTGATGAGCGCCGGTCAGATTGAACAGGTGGATGCCCCGCAAGCGCTGTATGCCAAACCGGATAGCCGTTTTGTGTTCAACTTTCTAGGCCAGGTCAATGTGCTGACTGGCCGTGTTGACGGCAAGCGGCTCACCCAGGGCGATGCCTGGGTTGAGCTACCCGAGCCTGAGCATGGTGAGGAGCTGCAGCTCTTCCTGCGTCCACATGAGCTGGGTTTGCACAATGCGCCGGCCGGTCATGCCAACCTGCCGATGCAGATAGAGGCGATCAGTCTCATTGGCGCTGAAGTGCGGATCGAACTCAAGCCGGTTGGCTGGGCCAGTGATGACCTCTGGGAAGTGGGCATCAGTCACGCGCAGTACAATGCCTGGCACCCGGAGCGGGGTCAGCGCTGTTATGCCGTGCCAACAGTGGGCCACTTGTTCAGCGCTGATGGCCAATCGAAAACGCTCAACTGGCCAGCCCCCTTCGTGTGAGCAAGTCGGCACACGCCGTCATGATCTGCTGGTGATCAACCGGGCTGCGGCCCGGTGCGCCGGCAATATGTCCCCAGTCAGATTCCAGTACGCGTAACTCGGCATGTGGCATCCGGGCGGCCTCCCAGGCAGCATCTTCTGCGGTGAAATACAGGTCCGTGCTGGAGGGCATGATAATGCTCGGCGCACGAATGCTGGCCAGTGCCTGTTCAGGGTCCCCGGCAAAGGCGGGCAGTTGACTGATATCGGCCTGTTGCCAGCTCTCCAGTACACACAGCAGGTTATTGGCATCCTGTTGCAGATGATCCTCTTCCCAATAGTCGAGTACATCCTGCAGGGTCTCCAGGCCCAGCTCGCGATGCAGTTGTTTGCGGAAAAACGCCTGACTGTAGGCCCAGCCGGCATAAACCCGGCCAAAGGCTTTCAGACCCTTGTCGGGCGGTGACTGGTAGCCCCCGTCCTGCCAGGCGGCATCGCAGGTCAAGGCAGCTTTTACGCCGGCCAGAAAGATCTGGTTGTGCGGCCAGCAGCGTGCGGTGGCGCAGATGCTCAGCAGACGCTGCACCCGATCCGGGTACAGCGCTCCCCAGTGCAAGGCCTGCATGCCACCCATGGACCAGCCCATGACCAGCGCCGGGGCAGCATCGTCGAAGCAGCTTTCCAGCAAGCGCTTTTGTGCGCGCACATTGTCATACAGGCTGATGGCCGGAAAGTGCGGCCCGGCCTGGAAATGCTCGGCATTGGATGGCGACACCGAAACACCATTGCCGATCAGGTTGGGGATCACCAGGCAATACTGCGCAGGATTGAGCGGTGAGTCTGCACCAATCCAGGGCAATATGCCCTCATGTGTTCCACCATAGTACGTTGGCAGCAGGATAAGGTTGTCGCCAGCGGCGTTCAGTTCGCCGATCTGCAGGTAACTGAGCCAGCCTGAAGCCAGCTTTTCTCCGCTGTCGAGCGGAAAGTCATGCAGCTGGAATGTCTTCTTAAGTGCCTGATTTGATGTCATTTAATATCCCCTGCCAAATGTGTTTTCCCGGGTGCGCAAGCCTGTAAACAGGCTGGCAATGAATTTATACATGCATGCTGGCATGTATGTTGAATGGAAGATTCGTACCAACCCGAACACGGCTCACAGCCATCAGAGGAGTACCCGATGAGCAGTCACACCTTGCAGCAATCCCTGGCCGACAAAGGCGTCAAACACGCGCTGGCTGGTTATGTTGATATTCATGGCATCATCAAGGGCAAGTTCGTTCCCTTGCAGCACCTCGACCGAATGTTCAAGGGTTCGGAATTGTTTACGGGTGCCGCGCTTGACGGTGTACCGCAGGACATCAGCGACAATGAAGTGGCTGCGATGCCGGATGAAAAGTCGCTGGCAATCTGTCCCTGGAACCCGCAGCTGGCCTGGTTTGCCAGTGACCTGTACCTGGAGGGGGCTCCCTTCGAAGCTTGCTCACGCAATATTCTCAAGCGCCAGATTGCTGCAGCGGAAGCCATGGGACTGACCTTCAATCTGGGCATAGAAACCGAGTTCTTCCTGTTCAAGGACACGGAAGACGGTGGCTTTGCGCCGGTCAGTGACCGCGATGATCAGGCGAAACCCTGTTATGACCCGCGCACCATGTTCGATAATCTGCCGATTATTGATGAGCTGGTCGATGCGATGAACCAACTGGGCTGGGATGTGTACTCCTTTGATCACGAAGACGCCAACGGCCAGTTCGAGACTGATTTTACCTATACCGATGCGCTGAACATGGCCGACCGCCTGGTGTTCTTCCGTCTGATGGCCAATGAAATCGCTCGCAAGCACGGTGCCTTTGCCAGCTTTATGCCCAAGCCTTCGGCCAATCGCACCGGCAGTGGCGCGCACTACAACATGTCGCTGGCCGACCGGGAAACCGGACGCAACCTGTTCGATCCGGCACATGGTGAAGATCCCCACGGTTGCGGTGTCACCGCCATGGGTTATCACTTTATTGCCGGCATCATCAAACATGCACAGGCGATCAGTGCGGTGATTGCGCCGACGGTCAACAGCTACAAGCGATTGGTGCGCAAGGGGGCCATGTCGGGCTCAACCTGGGCTCCGGTGTTCGCCTGTTACGGCAATAACAACCGCACCAATATGTTGCGCATTCCCTCTCAGGGTGCCCGGGTCGAGTGTCGCGCGGCGGACATCGCCTGCAACCCCTATCTGGGCGCAGCGATGATGCTGGCGGCCGGACTGGAAGGTATTCGCGAGGGCATGGACCCGGGTCAGCCACGGCGCGAAAACATGTACAACTACAGCGATGCCGAAGTGCGTGAACAGGGTATCGAGATGCTGCCGCAGAACCTGGGTGAGGCGGTGGATGCCTTTGCCGAGGACCCGCTGTCGAAAGCCGTTTTTGGTGAGGCCATGTTTGACAGTTTTGTCGCGCTCAAGCGCGAAGAGTGGACCAGCTACCACACGTACGTGTCTGACTGGGAGCTCAAGCGTTATCTGAAAATGTTCTGAATGCGAGTCAAGGGTGAAGTGGCGCGACTCTTGCTGTCACTTTGCCAACGGTTATTAACTTCAGGAGTCTAACGATGAAAAAATCAACCCGCTTTACCCAGCGTTGCAAGCAAATGCTGACCGGTTCTTTGCTGACCATTGCCGCCAGTACCATGATTCTTCCGGCGGCGGCCACTGCCGAGGAGCGTGACAGTTTCCGCCTTGCCTGGAGCATCTATGCGGGCTGGATGCCCTGGCAGTACATTGATGAGTCCGGCATCATGGAAAAATGGGCGGACAAATATGATATTGACGTCGAGATTGTACAGATCAACGACTATATCGAGTCCATCAACCAGTACACCGCTGGCCAGTTTGATGGTGTGGTGGCGACCAGCATGGATGCGCTGTCGATTCCGGCTGCTGGCGGTGTGGATACCACGGCGCTGATCGTTGGCGACTACTCCAACGGCAATGACGGTCTGGTGATGAAAGACAGCGACGATATCGCTGACCTCAAGGGCCAGTCGATCAACCTGGTTGAGCTGTCAGTATCGCATTACCTGTTGGCCCAGGCGCTGGACAGCGTCGGTCTCAGTGAGCGCGACGTAACTGTGGTGAATACCGGTGACGCTGACATTGTTGCCGCTTTCAATACCGACGGTGTGCGCAATGTCGCGGCCTGGAACCCGCAACTGACCGATGTGATGAGTGTGCCGGGTGCCAACCTGGTGTTTGATTCTTCGCATATTCCGGGTCATATCAAGGACCTGACCATCGTCAATACCGAGACTCTGGCGGCCAACCCGGCACTGGGCAAAGCCTTGACGGGTGCCTGGTTCGAGCTGATGGCGATAATGGGCACTGACACTGAAGAAGGTGCCGAGATTCGTGCCTTCCTGGGTGAAGCGTCCGGTACCGATCAGGCGGGTTATGAAATGCAGCTGGATGGCATGAAAATGTTCTGGGAGCCGGCTGATGCTGTGAGTTTTATCTCCAGCAAAGAGGCGGTCACGGCCATGGAAGATGTACGCCAGTTCTCCTTTGAACGTGGCCTGCTGGGTGATGGTGCGCCCTCGGCAGACTTTGTCGGCATCAGTTTTCCGGGTGACGTCATCCTGGGTGACAGTGCTAACATCAAGCTGCGCTTCGACCCCAGCTACATGCAGATGGCGGCCGATGGCGAGCTGTAATACCAACGACGCGGCGGGCCTGCCCCGCCGCGCCTGCTCACGGAAGCCTCCATGCGTCGCAGCAAGCAAGATGCCGAAAAAACCCGTTTGAAAGTCATTGATGCCGCGCTGACTCTGTTCAGTCGCAATGGCTACTCGAATACTACCCTGGCCATGATCGCCGCTGAAGCAGGATACAGTCGCGGACCGATCTACTGGCACTTCAAGAACAAGGATGATCTTTATCAGGCCGTATTGGCGGTGTCTCAGGAGCCGCTTGAACAGCTGGTGGCGGAAATGCAGGTCGCCAATGCACAACCGCTGCAGGCGATCGAGCAGTTCATTTGCCGCTGGCTGGACCTGCTGGTTGAGGATGCCTGGTTCCGCCAGTCTTTCGAGATTTTGTTGAACAAGACCGAGTTGACCGAGCAGATGGTGCCGACTCTCGAGCGTGAGCGTGGATTGACCCTGACAATTATCGACGGTTTGCGTAACAGCTTTGTTGCGGCTCAGCAGGCGGCCATGCTGCCTGCGACAGACTCACCAAGACGTTTGGCCTTGTTGGTCTACAGCCAGCTGATGGGGATTACCCAAAGCTGGTTGTTTGCCCCGGACCTGTTTGATCTGGCGGCAGAGAAAGCGTTTTTTCTGCAACACATGCGGCGTTCATGGTTGCCGGATTGATACTATTTTTCTGCCCGGGTATCAGGGTCGCTCGCTGCCTGCCCGGGTGACGGGGTTGCGGACGGTCACCCTTTGTCATTCAAACGTAGTCAATTTGCCAAGCCCGAACTGCTACCATATGCAAAGTCACATGCGTGATTTTGCTCGAAGCGACGCTCCCTATACCTTATAATCGCGCGCTTTCTCATCCGGCCAGTGCCGGAACCTCGTCATGGGCAGAGGGGTACTATCCTGGTGATCAAAACGCCGTATTATCTGATCGATGAAAGCAAGCTGCTTCGCAACCTTGAGCGGATCGCCTATGTGCGCGAACACTCTGGAGCCAAGGCGCTACTGGCACTGAAATGCTTTGCCACCTGGTCGGTGTTCGGTTTGATGAGCCGTTATATGGATGGCACTACCTCGTCGTCGCTCAACGAGGTAAAACTGGGCAAACTCAAATTCCCCGGTGAAACTCATGCCTACAGTGTGGCTTACGCGGACGACGAGATTGCCGAGGTGCTCGGTCACTCGGACAAGATCATTTTCAATTCGATCAGCCAGCTTGAGCGCTTTGAGCAGGCGTCGAGTGAGCACGTGCGTGGCCTGCGTCTGAATCCCGGCGTGTCCAGTTCCGAGTTCATTATCGCCGATCCGTCGCGGCCATTCAGCCGCCTTGGCGAGTGGGATGCGGACAAGGTCATGGGCGTGATCGACAAGATCTCCGGCTTCATGATTCACAACAATTGCGAGAACAGCGACTTCGAGCTGTTCGACCGCATGCTCAGCCAGATTGAAGAGCGCTTTGGTGCACTGCTGGAGAAGGTCGAGTGGGTCAGCCTGGGTGGCGGCATTCACTTCACCGGCGAAGGCTATCCGCTGGACATCTTTTGCGCGCGACTCAAGGCCTTTGCCGAACGCTTCGGCGTACAGGTGTACCTGGAACCGGGCGAAGCAGCCATTACCCTGAGCAGCTCACTGCAAGTCACCGTGCTGGACACCCTGTTCAACGGCAAGCAGCTGGCGATTGTCGACAGCTCGATCGAAGCCCACATGCTCGATCTGCTGATCTACCGTCAGCCCGCGCGCATGGCCCCTTGCGACGGGCCGCATGAGTATATGGTCTGTGGCAAATCCTGCCTGGCAGGTGATATTTTCGGTGAGTTCAGGTTTGATCAGCCGTTGCAGATTGGTGATCGGCTGTCGTTCATCGATGCGGCCGGTTACACCATGGTGAAGAAGAACTGGTTCAATGGCGTGCAAATGCCTTCCATAGCGGTCAAGCGCCTGGACGGTGAGGTTGAACTGGTGCGCGAGTTCGGGTTTGATGATTTTGTTGGCAGCCTCTCTTGAGGTTTGATAACCACCAAAGCCTTTGAAGGAGGCGTTTCGAGGAAGAGCAATGAAGAAAAACGTTCTGATTGTTGGTGCCGGGGGTGTTGCCCAAGTGGTTGCCCACAAGTGTGCGCAGCATAACGATATATTGGGAAATATCCATATCGCCTCACGTACGGTCGAGAAATGTCAGCAGATCGTCGACAGCGTGCAGGAAAAGGGCAGCCTCAAGGTTGCAGGGGAATTGCAGGCGCATGCACTGGATGCGCTGGATATTGCGGCCACCAAGGCCCTGATCGAGCAGACCCAATCCCGGATCGTCATCAATGTCGGATCGGCTTTCATCAATATGTCCGTATTGCAGGCCTGTATCGAAACCGGTGCTGCCTATATGGATACAGCGATTCACGAAGAGCCGGAAAAGATCTGTGAAACCCCGCCGTGGTACGCCAACTACGAGTGGAAACGCAAGGAATTGTGTGCTGAGAAAGGCGTTACGGCCATTCTGGGCGCCGGTTTTGATCCGGGCGTGGTCAACGCCTACGCGGCTATCGCAGTGAACGAGTATTTTGACAGCGTCAGCGATATCGACATTATCGATATCAATGCGGGCAGTCACGGCCGTTACTTTGCCACCAACTTTGACCCGGAAATCAATTTCCGCGAGTTTACCGGCACCGTCTGGTCCTGGCAGAACCGTGAGTGGGTCAGCAAAAGCATGTTCGAGGTCAAACGCACCGATGACCTGCCCGTGGTCGGTGCCCAGACCAGCTACATGACCGGGCATGATGAGCTGCATTCGCTGTCGAAGAATCTGGATGTCCCTAACATTCGCTTCTGGATGGGCTTTGGTGAGCATTACATCAACGTCTTCACCGTGCTGAAAAACCTGGGTTTGCTGTCCGAGCAGCCGGTGACTACGGCTGAGGGTCTGGAAGTGGTGCCGCTCAAGGTGGTCAAGGCAGTACTGCCGGACCCCTCTTCGCTGGCGCCGACCTACAGCGGAAAGACCTGTATTGGCGATGTGGTCAAAGGCAAGAAAGACGGCAAGGACAAGGAAGTGTTCATCTACAACGTTGCCGACCACGCCGAAGCCTACGCCGAAGTGGGCAGCCAGGGCATCTCCTACACGGCTGGTGTACCGCCTGTTGCTGCGGCACTGCTGATCGCGACGGGCGAGTGGGATGTAAACAAGATGGTCAACATCGAAGAGCTGGACCCCAAGCCCTTTATCAACCTGCTCAACGATATGGGTCTGCCGACCCGGATCAGGGACGAGCAGGGCGATCGAGCCCTGAGCTTCTGAGGTTGATAAACAAGCCGGCTTTGATAGCCGGCTTGTTTATGTCCGGGTAGCTATTCGGCTGCCTGTCTCCAGGGAGCATGAAGGATTTCCAGCAGGCTACCGTCACTATCCAGTGCATAGGCAACCTTTTCATCGTCCCGGCTGGCATCTGGCTCGGGTGTCTGGATTACCTGCTCGCCACTGTCACTGATCGCTTGCAATTGGGCTGCTGGTGCCATGCTGCGGATTTCCAGCTTGACCGGGTTGTCCGCGTAGTTGCGTGGCTGACCGTCAACCCAGTTCATCAGCACCAATGCCACGCCGCCCTGGCCCTGCAGAATGTATTCGTTGTACATGCCGGGGATGGGCAGGAACAGTTGTTGCCGGAAACCGAGTTGCTCAACATAGAAATCCCTTGCGGCGCCAAGGTCACTGACGCCAATACCGAAGGCGCTGAGATAGGCTGGAGATGCATCCGGGCTACCGACAATTTCCACCAGATTATTATCCGGATCACGGGCAAAACCGACCACGGCACCAAGGCCTGGCTGCAGGGCGGGTGGCAGAGTAACGCGCCCTCCGGCGGCGACAATGTCCATGGCTATGGCATCCGGGTCATTGACGTAGAACACCAGCTTGCCGGGGTTGCGGTCATACTGGCGTTGCTGGCCATCGGTGAACGCCATCAACACCAGCTCGCCACCACGCCCTTCAGCCGCTTGCAAGACCACCTCAAGACGATTATCGCGTTGCCGGCGGGTTACTTCCTGCAGATCCAGCGCGTTGGTATAGAAGTGCAAAGCGGCGTCCAGATCGGCCACGCCTATAGCGCCGGCGGCGAGATAGCTACGCAGGCCCTGGCGCAGTTCAAGGGAGGTGCCATCGGCATCCGCTGCATAGCCGACCACTGCCTGATTCAGGTCCGGTTCGCCGCTGGGTGCCGGAAACTGGCTGACAGTCACATCCTGCTGCTGCAGCTGTTCGGCCGCAGTGACCGGGTCATCCAGCTCCAGTTGCAGCTTGACCGGGTTGTCGGTGTAATTCTGGTTACCGTCATTGGTCCAGTTCATCAGCACCAACGCCGAGTCGCCGGGGACTGGCGACTGCAGAACGTATTCGTCGTATAAGCCGGGAAGTTCGAGAAACAGTTGTTCCTCGAAACCGAGTTGCTCGACATAAAAATCGCGGGCGGCCGGCAAATCACTGACGCCGATACCGAAGGCGCCGAAAAAAGAATGCTCGGCGTCGGGTTCACCGACAAACTCGATCAGGTTGTTGTCGGTATCGCGACCGAAGCCAACCAGTACATTACCCAGATCCGGCTGCACGCTCGGGGGCAGGGTGATGCGGCCGCCCTGGGCGGTAAAGTCCGCCAGATAACTGGCCATGTCTGCGACGTAAAACACCAGTTTCCCGGGGTTCTGCTGGACGTTGCGACCGACGCCATCGGTAAAATCCATCAGTACCAGGTGCGACCCGCGACGGTCCGCCGAGCGCAGGATAACTTCGGTGCGATCACTGCGTTGTAGTCGTTCAACCTCTTGCATGCCCAGACCCTGGGTATACAGGTCAAGGGATGCCTCAAGGTCACTGACGCCAATGGCGGCACTGGCAAGATACACCAGTGGCGGCTGCGCCTTGTCTGTGGGTGGCTCGGCAGTGGGCTGGCTGGACCCGCCACTGCCGCCAAGGCAAGCGGTGAGCATGCTGGCGCCCAGCAGTAAGACGGATGAGAGAAGGATGTGTCGTAGCATCGGAGAATCCCTGTTTGCTGTTATTGAATGAACGTTCATTCGTAGGTGAATGCTAGCCGACTCCAGCCAGCAGGTCCAGCCCGCCATCGACATCAGGCACTGTTCAGGTATCATCGTCGACTTGCCAATGTTGCCCAGCCCTGTTAGCGAGCCTGCCATGACCTCTGCACCATCCAGCCTTTCTCTTGCCCAGCGCCTGGCTGGTGTCAGCGATATTGCTTGCGTCACCGCTGACCTGAATGGTGTGCCTCGGGGCAAGGTGATGACCCGGGAAGGCTTTGTGGCAGGACGAAGACTGCACCTGGCCCGCGGGGTATTGTTGCAGTGCATCATGGGTGGCTATCCCGAGCCCGAGTTCTATGGCCATGATGACGGCGACCTGGTGATGCAGCCGGTAGCGAATCAGATTCATCGCTTGCCCTGGGCTGAGGCCCGTGGGCTGGTTATTTGCCAACCGGAAGAGCTGGATGGCAGCGCCTGTGGCCTGTCATCGCGCGCATTGCTGGCAACAGTGCTGAATCGCTACGCGGAGCGTGGCTGGCAGCCGGTGGTAGCGACCGAGCTGGAGTTCTATCTGTTTGATGCGGCATCCGATCCGCAACAGGGCTTTTTGGCGCCACGGGGTATTGGTGGCCAGCGCGAAGCGGGTATTTCTGCCTTTAGCGTCGGTAGTGCCAATGGTTTGCAGGCCTTTTTTGATGAGCTGAAAATCGCGATGGATGCGCTGGGTATTCCGCGCGATACCTTCATGAATGAAATGGGCCTGAGTCAGTTCGAATTGAACTTTGTGCACGGTGATGCCCTGCAGGTGGCCGATCAGACTTTCCTGTTCAAGTTCATGCTGGGCGAGCTGGCCCTCAAGCACGGCCTCAAGGCGGTCTGCATGGCCAAGCCGCTGGCCGACATGCCGGGCAGCTCGATGCATGTGCACCAGAGCATCATCGCGCGCAGTTCCGGCAAGAATATTTTCACCGACCCGCAGAGCGGTGAGCCGACCTTGAGCTTCCGGCATTACATCGGTGGCCAGCAGGCCTGGCTGGCCGATCTGACGGCGCTGATGGCGCCCTACGTCAACAGTTACCAGCGCTATTACAGCCCTTATGCCTCGCCCAACAGCCTGTGCTGGTCGACTGACAATCGCATGGCGGGGTTGCGCGTGCCGCACAGCGGTCCGGTTGATCGTCGGGTGGAAAATCGCTTGCCTGGCGCCGATGCCAATCCCTATCTGGCGATTGCCGCCAGCCTGGCTGCCGGCCTGCAGGGCATTGAAGACGAATGCCTGCCGGCTGCTGAAGTGCACGGCGAATTTGTTGCGGCCGATGAGCTTTTGCTGCCGGTGACCCTGCATCAGGCGTTGCATCGTCTGCAACGCAGTCGCTTTGCCCGCGACTGGCTGGGTGAGGAGTTTGTTGCCGGCTTTCTTGCCACCAAACGCATGGAGCTGGACAGCTATATGCAGCAGATCAGCCCGTGGGAGCGGACATTTCTTGGGTCTCAGGTATAGGGAGCTTCTGAAAACTACCTGCGTTGCCGCAGCTGCGTCGCCTACGTTTTCAAAGGTTCCCTTATTCTATATCTGCGACCTGACCTGTCGCACAGCTCCCTGATACTATGTTGAATGATCTGCATCGCGAGCATGCAGTCTCGCTCAACATGGGAGAAGTCATGCAGGACGCCGCCAGTCTCAGCCCCGGATTCATGATTCTGCATGGCAATCGCCTGGAAAGCCTGCGACAGCTGGTGGTCGACTGGATGCGGGAAAATCCCCTGGCACCATTGGAAAATGAAGTGGTGCTGGTGCAGAGCAACGGTATTGGCCAGTGGCTTGAAATGGCGCTGGCGGCCGACCCGGAGCAGGGCGGTTGTGGCATTGCTGCCGCGCAGGATGTGCAGCTGCCGGCACAGTTTCTCTGGCAATTGTATCGTGGCGTGCTGGGTGCCGAGAGCGTGCCGGGCAGCTCGCCACTGGACAAGCAACCGCTGACCTGGCGTTTGCTGCGTTTGCTTCCCGCCTTGCTCGATGATCCTGCCTTTGCGCCCTTGCAGCGATTTCTTGCCGACGATGATGACTGTCGCAAACGCTACCAACTGGCCGAACGCCTGGCCGACCTGTTCGATCAGTATCAGGTGTATCGCGCTGACTGGTTGAATGATTGGGCAGCCGGGCAAGACTACATCAGCCTGTCGCGTAATGGCGGTCGGGCACTGAACGAACATGAGCTGTGGCAGCCGGCTTTGTGGCGTGCGGTGTTGGCCGATGTGGGTAGCGAGCATGTCAGTAATAGTCGCGCGGGGGTTCATCCGCGTGCACTAGACGCTCTGCTCAACACCGATGAACGCCCTGCAGGCTTGCCGCGGCGGGTGATTGTATTCGGCATTTCGTCGCTACCAGCCCAGACCCTGGAGGCCCTGGCGGCGCTCGGGCGTTTCAGTCAGGTGCTGCTGGCCGTGCTCAACCCCTGCCAGTTCTACTGGGGCGATATCGTTGCTGACCGAGAACTCTTGCGCCATCAATACCGTCGGCAGGCGGCCAAGCCCGACACACCCGTGCAGCTGGATGAAAGCACCCTGCACCAGCATGCCCACCCCTTGCTGGCGGCCTGGGGCAAGCAAGGCCGTGACTATATCAACCTGCTCGATGTCCATGACGAGCGCGCCAGCTACGAGCAGCGCTTTGCCGCCATTAACGGTGGCCGGGTTGACCTGTTTGAACCGCCACCGGGTGACACCCTGCTGCAACAGCTACAGCAGGATATTCTTGAACTGCGCCCCCTGGCAGAAACGCGCAGTGTCTGGCCGCCACTGGCCAGCGAATCACCCCATCACGGTGCGCCGCCGCAACTGAGCGCAGATACCTCGATCCGCATGCATATTGCCCACAGCGCGCAGCGTGAGGTGGAAATCCTGCATGACCAGCTACTGGATGCCTTTGGTCGTCATCCAATCCTGCGCCCGCGGGATGTGATTGTCATGGTGCCGGATGTGGATACCTATGCAGCGCATATCCAGGCCGTGTTCGGCCAGTATGCGGCGGATGACCCGCGCTACATCCCCTTTACCCTGGCGGATCAGAACCAGCGCGGTCGTGAACCCCTGCTGATTGCGCTGGAGCATCTGCTGCAGCTGCCCCACAGCCGCTTGCCGGTCAGCGAGGTGCTGGATTTGCTCGATGTACCGGCACTGCGTAACCGTTTTGATCTGACCGAAGCGGACTTGCCGACCCTGCAGCGCTGGATTGAGGGCGCCGGCATTCGCTGGGGGCTGGATCAGCAGCGGCGCATGGCGCGCGGCTTGCCCGCCGGGTTGGAACACAACAGCTGGCGCTTTGGCTGGCGACGCATGCTGCTCGGCTATGCCAGTGGCCAGCAGGGTGCCTGGGGCGAGATTGAACCCTATGACGAGGTCGGTGGTCTGGATGCGGCCCTGATTGGCCCGCTGGACCAGCTGTTGCAGACGCTGGACCGGCATGAGCAGGCTTTGGCCAGCGCAGCGGCACCGGCGGTCTGGGGGGAGCGTCTGCGCCTGTTGCTAGCCGATTTCTTTACTGCCGCCAGCGAAACGGATCAGTTACTGGTTGGCCAGTTGCACCAGAGTCTGGATCAGTGGCTGGAGCTGACCAGCGAGGTCGGGCTGGATGAAGAGTTGCCGCTGAATGTGGTGGCCGAGGCCTGGTTGGAGGGCATAGGCCAGCAGCAACTGAGCCAGCGTTTTCTCGCTGGTGCGGTCAATGTCTGCACCCTGATGCCCATGCGTGCGATTCCCTTCCGCATGGTCTGTCTGTTGGGCATGAACGATGGCGACTACCCGCGAGCCCAGCCGCCGCTGGATTTTGACCTGATGGCCCATGACTACCGTCCCGGTGACCGTTCGCGACGCGAGGACGACCGCTACCTGCTGCTCGAGGCGCTGCTGTCGGCCCGCGATAGTCTGTATATCAGCTGGGTCGGGCGCAGCATCCGCGACAATGGCGAACGCCCGCCCTCGGTATTGATCGGTCAGTTGCGTGACCATCTGGCTGCCGGCTGGCGCTGCGCCGACCCGGAGCAGGACCTGCTGGCAGCACTGACCACCGAGCATCCCTTGCAGCCTTTCAGTCGGCACTATTTCGATGGCAGCAACCCGCGCCTGTTCAGTTATGCCAGCGATTGGCGAGTACTGCATGAGGCGCCGTTGAACACCGTGGCTGATAACCCACTGCCCCCACCTGACCTGAGCGAGCCCATTGATGTCACGGCGCTGCAGCGTTTCTTGCGCAGCCCGGTCGAGCATTTCTTTGGCCAGCGTCTGAAGGTCTGGTTCCGCACTGCCGAGCTGCAGGCCGAGGATGATGAACCCTTTGCCCTCGATGGCCTGCAACGCTTTGAGCTGAGCCAGTGGCTGTTGCAGCGCACCCTGGCCAGTGGCGTCGAGGCAGACTGGACGCAGGTGCTGGAGCAGGAATCATTGCGCCTGAACCAGCGCGGCAGCCTGCCGCTGGCCGGCTTTGGCGAGCGCGAACGGGAAGCGCTGATTGCCCCGCTGCGGGGCCAGCTGGTGCGCTACCAGCAATTGCTGGAACTGTGGGATACGCCGCTGGAGCAGCCCTTGGCCGTCAGTGCAGCGGCGCCGGGCATTGAACTGCAGGACTGGTTGGGCGGTTGGCGCAGCGCCAGCAGCCTGGGTGGCCAGATGCTGTTGCAGCTGGAAACCGGCCGTCTGCTGAGCGGCAAGGGCAAGCAGCAAAGCCTGCGTTGGCGGCGCGCACTGGGGGCTGTGTGTCAGCACTTGCTGGCCAGTGCCAGCGGTGCGGCAGCGCAAGTCTGTCTGATCGCTGAGGATGCCAGCCTGACGCTATATCCGCTGCAGCCAGAGACGGCGCAGGACATCCTGCAGCGATGGCTGGCCGGCTTTCAGCAGGGACTCTGTCAGCCGCTGCCGCTGGCGCTGGAAACCGCCATGCTCTGGCTCAAGGATGACGATCTGGACAAGGCCGGCAAATACTATGAGGGCAGTGAGCGTCAGTTGGGCGAGGTGGACAAGAGTGTTGCCCTGCAGCGCAGCTTCCCTGATTTTGCCAGCCTGCAGGCGGCAGGATTCAGCGATTGGGCCGAGCAGCTGTACCGCCCCTTGCTGGATTTGCAGACCCGTGAATTGCTGGTGCTTACCCCCGTGGAGGATGATGCATGACGCATTCCAGTCTGCCGCTGGCGCTGCGCTGCCCGTTGCGTGGCAGCCGGCTGATCGAAGCCAGTGCTGGTACCGGCAAAACCTTTACCATCTCCGCGCTGTATTTGCGGCTGGTGCTCGGCCAAGGCGGCGAGGCGGATTTCCCCCACGCCCTGCTGCCGCCGGAGATTCTGGTCGTGACCTTTACCGAGGCCGCCACCCAGGAGCTGCGCGATCGCATTCGTGCCCGGCTGGTGGATGCGGCCAGCGCCTTCCGCGAAGAATTGCCCGACCCGGACCCGATCATTACTGCGCTCTGCCAGCAGACTCCGACAGAGCACTGGCCAGCCAGTGCGCGCAGGCTGGAGATTGCCGCTCAGTGGATGGATCAGGCTGCAGTATCGACCATCCACAGTTGGTGCCAGCGCATGCTGCGTGAACATGCTTTCGACAGTGGCAGCCTGTTCGAGCAGACGCTGGAAACTGACCAGCGCGAGCTGCGTGCCGAGGTGACGCGGGATTACTGGCGTCAGCATTGCTACCCGCTGCAGGGCGCAGCGCTGGCCTGGGTAGCCGAACACTGGGGTACGCCCGAGGGTTTGCTGACCAAGGTTACGCCTTTGCTGGCGGAGTCCTTGCCCGACGCCGGCAGCGATTTGCAGGCGCTGATTGCCGATACCCTGGAGCAACGCGCTGACACCCTGGCTGCGCTGAAAGCGCCCTGGACCGTTTGGGCCGATGAGCTGGAACAGTTGCTGGAGCAGGCGGTCGAGCAAAAACTGGTTAATGGTAAAAAGCTGCAACGCCGCTATTTTGCGCCCTGGTTTGTCAGTCTGCGCGAGTGGGCCAATACCCCGGAACAGGAAAAACTCGATCTGACTGATTCGGCCTGGCATCGCCTCAGCGAGGAGGGGCTGGCTGAAGCCTGGAAGGGGGGCAGTCCACCACCCACCCATCCGGCGATGACAGCAATAATCGCACTCAAGCAGGCACTGGCGGAGCTGCCTTCCCCGGAACAGACTGGCCTGACCCAGGCCGCCAACTGGATCGCTGCGCGCTTCGAGCAGGAGCAGCGCCGCCGCGCGCAGATGGGCTTTGACGACATGCTCAAGCGTCTGGATGTGGCCCTGCAGGGCCACAATGGCGCTCGCCTGGCCGAGGTGATCCGTCAGCAGTTTCCGGTGGCGATGATTGATGAATTCCAGGATACCGATCCCCTGCAGTACCGTATCTTCAATGCGGTCTATCAGGTCGCCGCCAATGATCAGGACAGCGCCCTGTTGCTGATTGGCGACCCCAAGCAGGCGATCTACAGTTTCCGTGGCGCAGACATTCACACCTATCTCCAGGCCCGGCGCGATACCACCGGGCGGCATGAAAACCTGGAGACCAACTACCGCTCCAGCCAGTCCATGGTGGCTGCGGTCAACCGGGTGTTCAGTCTGGCCGAGGCGAACAACCCCAAGGGCGCTTTCCATTTCCGTCAGGGCGAGGACCACCCCTTGCCCTTCCAGCCGGTGCTGGCGCAAGGGCGCAAGGACATCTGGCAGTATCAGGGCGTGGATGCTCCGGCGCTCACGGTGTGGCAGCTGGACAGCGAAAAGCCACTGACCGGTGATGCCTATCGTCAGCAGATGGCTGAGCGCTGTGCCACGGCCATGGTCGAGCTGCTGAACGCCGGGCAGGCCGGTGACGCCGGTTTTGCCCATCCGCAGCAGGGCCTCAGGGCCGTCAAGCCGGCGGACATGGCTGTCCTGGTGCGCACCGGCAAGGAAGCGCAGTGCATTCGTCAGGCGCTGGCCGCGCGCGGGGTGCGCAGCGTCTACCTGTCAGACAAGGATTCGGTGTTTGCCAGTGCGGAAGCGGCTGATGTGTTGCGCTGGCTGCGCGCCTGCGCCGATCCCGGCAACGACAGCCTGCTGCGCGCGGCGCTGGCCAGTCCGGGGCTGGGCCTGCGCTGGGCCGAGCTGGAACAGCTGAATCAGGATGAGCGTTACTGGGAGAACAAGGTCGAGCAGTTTCACGGCCTGCGCCGGGTAGGGTTGCGCCAGGGCGTGCTGCCGATGTTGCAGCAGTTGCTGCACCAGTTCCAGTTGCCGGCGCGACTGCTGCAACAAGCCGACGGCGAGCGCAGGCTGACCAACCTGCTGCATCTGGCCGAACTGCTGCAGGCCGCCAGTCGTGAGCTGGACGGCGAACAGGCGTTGATCCGTCATCTGGCTGAATTGCTGGAGGATGCCGCCGGCAATGGCGCCGAGGACCAGGTGTTGCGGCTGGAGAGCGATGCCGAGCTGGTCAAGGTGGTGACCATCCACAAATCCAAGGGGCTGGAATACCCCTTGGTGTTCCTGCCTTTTATCGCCCATAGCCGTCCCGAGGATGGCAAGCACCCGCTGCGGCTGCATGATGGTGAAGCGCGGCGTCTGCAGCTGAAACCGGACGAACAGGCGGTGGCGCAGGCCGATGCCGAACGTCTGGGTGAAGATATACGTCTGCTCTACGTAGCCCTGACCCGGGCTCGGCATGCCTGCTGGCTGGGTGTGGCCGACCTGAAACGTGGTAACGGCAAGGCATCGGTACTGCATCAGAGCGCGCTGGCCTGGTTGCTGGCGGGTGGCGAGCGACTGCCGTCAACAGAGCAACTCGGCCAGTGGTTGCAGGCCTTGCAACAGCCACCGGAGATCACTGTACTGCCGGCCCCCGAGGCCAGCGAACTGGCCTATCAGGCAGAAGCCCCGGCGCCGACCAGCATCAGTGAACGTCAACCCGGCCATCAGCCCTTCGAACACTGGTGGATCGGCTCTTACAGTGCCCTGCTCAACGGCCAGGACAGCTACTCGCTGGATCACGATGTGCCGGCGATTTTTCTGCCGCCGGGCCTTGGCCGGGCGCACAGTCCGCATAACTTCCCGCGCGGTCCGCAGCCGGGGGTCTTTCTGCACAGCCTGCTGGAAAAGATGGCGGAAGACGGCTTTGCCTGCTCGGCTGAACCGGAGCGCCGCCTGCAATGGCTGGCCCCGCGTTGTCAGCGACGCAACTGGGAGGAATGGACCGACTGCCTGCAGGACTGGCTCGGTCGCCTGCTGGTGCAATCCTGGTCACTGGACGGCGAGCCCTTCAGTCTGACGCAGTTGCAGCCGGGGCAATACCAGAGCGAGTTGCAGTTTCTGTTTGCCGCCCAGGGCGTCAAGGCGGCCAGAATTGATGCCCTGGTACGTGCGGAAACGCTGGATGGCGGGGATTATCCGCAACTGGGCGCGGACATGCTCAATGGCCTGTTCAAAGGCTATATCGATCTGGTGTTCGAACACCAGGGCCGCTACTGGGTGGTCGACTACAAGTCCAACTGGCTGGGGCCGGATGCTGGCAGCTACAGCCAGGCAGCCATGTACCAGAGCGTGCAGGCGCACCGCTACGATCTGCAGTACGTGTTCTATGTGCTGGCGCTGCACCGCCAGCTGAAGGCGCGGCTGCCGGGCTACGATTACGATCAGCATGTCGGCGGGGCGGTGTACTGGTTCCTGCGTGGTGTGGATGCACCCAGCGGCGGTCTCTGGCAGGCGCGCCCGTCCCGTGCATTGATCGAAACGCTGGATCAACTGTTTGCCAGTCAGCCGCAGGAGATCAATCATGCCTGAGCAATTTGATCTGTTGAATGAAACACCCGTCAGGCCCGAATTGGAGGACAGCGCCGCGCTGCTGGCGCTGCTTGACAGCTGGCAGGCCGCCGGCTGGTTGCGTCCACTGGACCGGGCACTGGCCGGTTTTCTGCGCGAGCAGGCGCCCGACTGCCCACCGCTGGTGCTGCTGGCGGCGGCGCTGGTCAGTCACCAACTGGGTCACGGGCATGTCTGTCTGGATCTGGCCGCCACCCTGCAGACTCCTGATTTTGCCCTGTCGCTGCCGCCGGAGGGCGCGGAAAGTGTCGATGCGCCGCTGCCCTCCGAATTACTACAAAGCGTGGCGCTAACCGACTGGCAGGTAGCGCTGGCCCGTAGCCTGGTGGTCGATAGCGAACAACCGGCCGAGGGCGTGCGGCCACTGGTACTGGTCGGCCAGCGGCTGTACTTGCGCCGTTACTGGCACTATGAACGTGATGTGGTGAGTGCCCTGAGTGAACGCTTGCAGGCACCGCTGCCGGTCAGCGATGACTTTGCCGAGCAACTGCAGCAGCTGTTTACCGACAGCAAGCACGCGCCGGACTGGCAGCGGCTGGCCTGTGCGCTGGCGGCACGCGGGCGCTTCAGCATCATCACCGGCGG
The DNA here is from genome assembly GCF_900105655.1 of Halopseudomonas salegens. Lineage (NCBI taxonomy): Bacteria > Pseudomonadati > Pseudomonadota > Gammaproteobacteria > Pseudomonadales > Pseudomonadaceae > Halopseudomonas > Halopseudomonas salegens. The sequence continues at coordinate 2,958,986 of NZ_LT629787.1, read as the reverse complement.
GCCGGGAACCGGCAAGACCACCACTGTGGTGCGCCTGCTGGCGCTGTTGCAGGCACCGGCGGTAGCAGCCGGCCAGCCACTGCGCATCCGCCTGGCGGCGCCGACCGGCAAGGCCGCCGCACGGCTAACCGAATCCATTGGCCGTCAGGTCGGCCAGTTGCAACTGAAGGATGAGTTGCGCGATGCCATCCCCACTGCAGTCAGCACCCTGCATCGGCTGCTCGGCAGCCAGCCGCACAGCCGTCATTTCCGTCACCACCGCGATAACCCGCTGGCGCTGGATGTGCTGGTGATCGACGAAGCCTCGATGATCGATCTGGAAATGATGGCCTGCGTACTGGCCGCATTGCCGGCCCATAGCCGTTTGATCCTGCTGGGTGACAAGGACCAGCTGGCGTCGGTGGAGGCTGGCGCCGTGCTGGGTGATCTGTGCCGGCAGGCCGAGCAGGGCTATTACAGTGAGCAAACCCGCGACTGGCTGGAAGCGGTCAGTGGCCAGTCACTGGCCGCGGCCGGCCTGGCAACCGGCGATGCCGAGCAGCATCTGATCGAGCAACAAACGGCCATGCTGCGCTTCTCTCATCGCTTTGGCAGTGACAGCGGTATCGGTGAGCTGGCGCGTGCGGTCAACCGCTGCGATGCGCCTGGTGCCCGGCAACTGCTGCACAGCGGGCAGTTTGCCGATATTCATCAGCGCAGCCTGAACCAGCCTGCTGATCCGGCCTTTGCCGCCTGCGTGCTGGGCACGGATGCATTGCCGGGCTATCAGGCCTATCTGCAGTTGCTCAAGTCGCAACGACCGTCGGCGGACACACCGGCCGAGAGTGACGCCTGGCAGGCCTGGGCGCGTGCGGTGCTGAATGTGTTTGATCAGTGTCAGCTGCTGTGTGCAGTGCGCAAGGGGGACTGGGGGGTGGACGCGATCAACCAGCGCATCACCGGTCTTTTGCATGCGCGTGGCCTGTTGCCGGCGGCGCAGGGCTGGTACGAGGGCCGGCCGGTACTGGTCACCCGCAATGACTATGCGCTGGGGCTGATGAACGGTGATATCGGTATCGCCCTGCGCATCGCCGAGCCGGCGCTGAAACCGGGCGACCCCGAACGCACGGCCCTGCGCGTGGCTTTTCCGCGCAACGACGGCAGCGGCGGCATTCGTTTTGTGTTGCCTAGCCGCCTGCCGGAGGTGGACAGTGTGTTTGCCATGACAGTGCACAAGTCCCAGGGCTCGGAGTTCAGCCATGCGGTGCTGGTGCTGCCACCGGCGCGCAATCCGGTACTGACCAAGGAACTGGTCTATACCGCGATCACCCGCGCCAGCAAGCACTTCACCCTGCTGGAAAGCCGCGCCGGGGTGTTTGAAGAGGCAGTGCGTACACCTGTGCGGCGGATCAGTGGGTTGTTGTTGAATTAAGGTTTTGGGTGTTTGCCTGATTGCTGCTGCGCAGTAATCAAGCTCGCAGATATTGGTGTTGCGCCCTGACCAAGCCCCTGTGACAGACACGCTACGAGCCATCCCTGGGGCTCATCGATGCACGTCCTTGTGCATCGACGGTCTGTCACAGGGGCTTGGTCAGAGCACTGTGCGCTAGATCAGACTCAATCCTCATCCACCGCATCCTGCCAGCTAACATCACCACGACAGGTCGTCTGCAATTGCTGCAGAAAGTCCTCGGCCGCCTTTTCCTCAAGGCGCACATCCAGCTGTACGCCATCGCTGTGACTGACCGTGAGCAATTCACCGCCGAGCTGATCGAGCAAGCGCCGCGCGGTGCTTTCCTGGGCAAAGGGCAGTTGGCAGTGCAAGGTGCGCATGCGCTGTACCGGGATCAGATCAGCCTGTTGCAGGGCCTGGGCAATGGCCTCGGTATAGGCACGCACCAGGCCGCCCGCGCCGAGTTTGGTGCCACCGAAATAGCGCACCACGGTGGCCAGTACGCCATCCAGCTGCTGATGACGCAACACTTCCAGCATTGGCCGCCCGGCAGTCCCCGAGGGCTCGCCATCATCCACGGCTGCACTATGCCCACCAGCCAACAGGGCCCAGCACACATGCGCCGCATCCGGGTGTTGCGCACGTAATTCGGCAACCCGTTGCTGCGCTGCGGCACGATCGCTGACCGGTTCCACGCAGCCGATAAAGCGACTTTTGCGGATTTCCAGGGTGCAACTGACAGGGTGGGTCAGACCGTACATCAGGGCTTTGTCGGCCGCCGCTCTTCGGCCGCCTCGATCAGAGCCCCGAAAAGCCGCCGCTGGCGTGGGCTGAAGATCAGAAATTCAGGGTGCCATTGCACGCCGACGAGGAAGGGGCGACTCGGGTCCTCAATTGCCTGCACGATGCCATCCAGGTCGCGGCCGGTGACGACCAGGCCGTCTCCAGCCCGATCAATGGCTTGATTATGCAGACTGTTGATGCGGCAGTTGTCGGCGCGCATCAGCTTGCAGAGATGGCTGTCGGCAGCGACCTTGAGCGTTTTCAGCGGCAGCACCGTCCAGCGGTTGGAGGTCATCTTGCGGTGTGACTTCAGCTCCTGGAACAGGTTGCCGCCGCGCCGGGCATTGAGCAGTTGGGCACCCCGACAAATACCCAGCAATGGCAGGCCGGTGTTCAGTGCATCGTCGATCACCGCAGCTTCCAGTGCATCACGCTCGGGATCGTACTTCGGATGCACTTCAGGTTCGGCCGCGTAGAGCACCGGGTCAATATCATGCCCGCCGGTGACGACGACAGCGTCATAGCGTAACTGCTGCCAGTCGTCACCGGGGCGCACCTGCAACGGTGTTGCGCCGTACCAGCGCACGGCGCAGGCAACCAGAAAGCGTGGGCCAAAGGCGCCCTTTTGCGGGCCGGTGATGGCGACAACAGGTTTGCTCATTTGATCTCGCACAGCCAGTCGCGGCTGACCCGGTGTTCCCAATTGTCCAGCAAGCGGCCGCCAATACCCTGGTCCCAATATTCGCCATAGGCTTCGCAGCAGGCCTGCAAACGTTGGCGATCATAGGCCAGGTGCTCTACCTGAAGCCAGTCATTCCAGGCCACATGCAAGCCCCAGCCGGCCTGGTCGATCAGGCAGTCGGGCAGGCGGTAGTGAAAGGTCGGACGTTCTTTGATCAGTTGGTCATCGGCTCTGGCCAGTACCCGTTTTTCGTCGATATGCTTGAACAGGGGGAGCATATCCAGGGCACGATTACGGGTCGGATTGTCACGCAGGTAATCGTCGATCAGTTGGTTCATCGGCGGCCAGTAATCGGTGTCGATTACCTTGCGCACATAGTCCTTGGGGAAGGGGTCGACATAACCGGTCAGTCGCCGGGCAATGTTGATGTCGGCGCGTGTCTTGATCCAGTCATACAGGCAGAGAAAGGCCTTCAGGTATGCCGTGATGGTGTCGGCTTCCGAGTCCGGCACTTCCGGGTTGAACTGCATGCCAAAGGCGTTGGTAATGCGGTCACCGGTGCCCTTGGCGCCGGCGCGACGCAGGTGAGCGATGAGATCATTCACCTGCCCGAGGCGGTCGAGCGGCAGTGGCGGGCTGACCAGCTCCATTGGCACCAGACCCTCGGAAACCCACTTGAGGGCATCCTCGGCCGAGTTCATCAGCTCGTCTCCCAGGTCATGCTTCCTGCGCTCTTCGCGCCCGAGTTTTTTCAGCAGGCGGAAGTCGAACTCCACCACCCAGTCGCCGGCGTCGTCACCGACCAGGGTGCGTTCATAGCGGCTGGTCTGCTCGACCTGGCAGCCGAGAAAGTCGGCCGCCAGCCGAGCCAGCTGGTCCAGCGTCAAGCCGTTCATTTCCAGCTCGACGCCTACCCGACGTAGCGCGCCATCGGTATTTTTCTGTACCGGAGGCATGGGAAATTCAGTTGGCATGGACTATCCCTTCAAAAGTAATGAATGACTTTAACATACCGGGGTGTCAGCCCGGTGTCAGTCGCCAAGCACCACACCATCCAGCCTCGGGTCAGCGGCTCCTCGCCAGCCGCCGTCGATACGCTGAATGGCATGCACGCCGCTGGTCATGGATTTCAGGCGTACCCGGTGCCCCATGGACCGCAGGGCTTCGGCGTGATCCGCCAGCCAGGTGTCGGCTTCAAGCTCGATACCCTGGCGACGCTCGACCATGTTCGGCATGGCCAGAGCCTCGGCCAGTTCCATCTCCCAATCGAGGCTGGCGACCAGGCTTTTCACCACATAGCCGATAATCCGGCTGCCGCCGCGTGAGCCAATGACCATGATGGGCTTGTCGTCGGCGTCATAGACGATAAAGGGTGACATTGAGCTGCGCGGGCGTTTACCGCCCGCCACTGCGTTCGGGTGTTCACGGTCACCCAGGCGCGGATTGAAATTGAAATCGGTCAACTGGCTGTTGAGCACAAAACCCTGGCTGAGCATGCGGCTGCCAAAGGGTGCCTCGTTGGAGCCGGTAAAAGCGACCAGGTTGCCGGCGCTGTCGACCACGCTCAGGTGCGAGGTGCCATATTCCGGCTCCGGAACCGGCAGTTCGGCGTCGGGGTGTTCGGCAGCGCTACCGGCGACTCCGGGAAGCGGCTCAGCCATGGCTTGCCGAGGATCAATCAGGTGGGCACGCCGGGCCAGATAATCACGCTCCAGCAGCTCCGCAAGCGGTACCTGTACAAAGTCCGGATCACCTATGTAGTAATCGCGGTCGGCAAAGGCCAGACGGCTGGCCTCGGCAATCAGGTGCCAGGACTGGGGATCATCGGCAGACAGTTCGTCCATGGGGAAATGTTCGAGGATGCCGAGGATCTGCAATACGGTGAGCCCACCCGAGGAAGGGGGTGGCGGGCCGCACAGGGTCCATTGCCGGTAGGTGGCACAGACCGGTGGGCGTTCGAAGGCAGCATAGTCGTGCAGGTCACTGAGCTGCATGTCACCGCTGCCCCAGCGTGCATCCTGAACGCGCTGCACAAATTGTTCACCAATCGCGCCGTGATAGAAGCTGTCTGGGCCTTCTTCGGCCAGTTGCCGCAGGGTGGCTGCCAGTTTCGGGTTGTGCAATCGGGGTGGCTCGCCAGCTGCCTGACGGCGGAAGTACTGACGTGTATCGGCGAACAGGCGCAGCGACCAATCGTGTTTGATTTGCCTTTGCAAGCGAGACGGCATGGGAATGCCCTGCTCGGCCAGCTCAATGGCTGGAACAAACAGGCTGGCCCAGGCGAGCTGGCCATGCTCGGCATGTACCTTGGCCATCAATGCGAGCATGCCGGGCACCCCTACTGCGTCGCCACTGGTCATGGCCAGAATGAAGGGTTTGTTCAATCCCGGCCAACGAAAGCGATCGGCAGTTGCTGCCCGGGGTGCGGTTTCGCGACCATCGTAAAAACGGCTTTGGCCTCGGTTTGCATCGTGCAGCAGGATAAAACCGCCACCGCCAATGCCGGTTTCCGGTGCCTCGACCAGGCCCAACACCAGCTTGGCGGCAATCGCAGCATCTGCCGCGCTGCCCCCCTGACGCAGTATTTCGCGTCCAGCTTCGGCGGCCAGCGGGTGCGGAGCACTGATCATGTGTCGGCTGGCTTCGCGTTCGGCACGGCTTTGCATTGCTGGTGTATCGGTTGCCGGATCGCTGCCACTGCAGGCGACAAGCAGGGACAGCAGTGGCAGGGCGACGTATTTGTGCATGTGCAGTCATCCTTGTCGTTTATGCAGTGCATATATCTGCGGGTACAGCATAGTTGCCATGCATTTTGAGGTAGAATAATCTGCGAACTTCTTCTATTTCACCGTGTGTAGGAGCCGCATGTCCAAACTTGCCGATTTTCGCGCGATTGAACGCCAACTGGCGGATCAACTGGCGCAGCTGGAAACCTTGAAACAGGATGACCAGCTCAATGCCGAGCTGGCATTCAATGATGAACTCAAGGCCCTGATCAAGGCCTATGGTCTGAGCAAGCGCGAGGTGGTGGCGATTCTTCACTCTGCAAGCTAGATACCGCTCTGTTCGATGACTCTGTTTTTCTGTTCATTAATGCCGATATTCAACGGCGATGGTAATTTATTGCCCCGTTTTTTTTGCCAAATCACATTCTGCTTCCCATACTAACAGCACGCTGGCCAGCGGCCAGTTTCACTAGAAGTGTTGCCGGGCTAACCTGGCCCGCCAAGCAACCCATCATCCAATTTGCCTGCGTGCAGGCATAACCTCTGCTAGGGAGCACAACCCATGGGTAACGATCCCATCCAACCGGCCACCACGGACCCGCATCATGATGGCGGACCGCCGATCCCGGCCCCGTCCGGTGATGCCAACCTGATCGACACGGATTATGTGATCGGGCAAGACAACATCAAGGGACAGTTCTCCATCGCACTGGATATTCACGGCAAGGTATTCAGTATCTCGGCAATCACCATTCTGCTCTTTGTGGTGCTTACCCTGGCGTTGCAGAATGAAGTCGCCCCCATTTTTACCGCAATCCGTGACTGGTTGACCGGCCATATGGCCTGGTTCTTTATCAGCGCCGCAAATATTTTCGTGTTGCTATGTCTGGTGCTGATTTTTACTCCGTTGGGCAAGGTGCGTCTGGGCGGCAAAGAGGCTGTGGCAGATCATTCCTATCTCGGCTGGTTCTCGATGCTGTTTGCCGCCGGTATGGGCATCGGTCTGATGTTCTACGGTGTTGCCGAACCCATGGGGCATTTCTCGGCAGCCATGGGGGGTACCAGTGTCGGTGAAGCAGGTGCACGGACCGACTGGGCGCCACTGGGCGGAGCCATTGGCGATGCGGAAGCAGCCGCACGGCTGGGTATGGCAGCGACCATTTTCCATTGGGGGCTACATCCCTGGGCGATTTACGCCATTGTGGCCCTGGCACTGGCGCTGTTTTCCTTCAACAAGGGTTTGCCGCTGAGTATCCGTTCGATTTTCTATCCGTTGCTGGGTGAGCGTGTATGGGGTTGGCCCGGGCATGTGATCGATATTCTCGCCGTGTTTGCCACTCTGTTCGGTCTGGCAACCTCGCTGGGCCTGGGGGCGCAACAGGCAGCCGGGGGGATCAGCCATCTGTTCAATATCGGTGGTGGAAACGCCAGCATGGTGCTGCTGATCATCGGCATTACCTTCATTGCGTTGTTGTCGGTGCTGGCGGGTCTGGAAAAGGGCGTAAAGTTTCTGTCACAGATCAATATGGGCCTGGCCGTGTTGCTCCTGCTGTTTGTCATTGTGGTCGGACCCACGCTGGCGATTCTGACCGGTTTCTTCGACAATCTGGGCGCTTATTTGCAGTACCTGCCGGCCCTGTCGAACCCGATCGGCCGTGAAGATGCCAACTTCAGCCAGGGCTGGACTGCCTTCTATTGGGCCTGGTGGATCAGCTGGTCACCCTTCGTCGGCATGTTTATCGCCCGGGTAAGCCGTGGCCGCAGTGTGCGTGAGTTCCTGATTGCGGTATTGCTGGTACCTTCGCTGGTATCCGTACTGTGGATGACCACCTTTGGTGGCACTGCGATCAGTCAGCTGCTCGGTGGTTTTACCGGCGTTCAGGAGGCGGCGCTGGAAATTCAGCTGTTTGCCATGTTGGCAGAGTTGCCGCTGGCCGCAATTACCTCCTTTATCGGTATCGTTCTGGTCATTGTGTTCTTTGTCACCTCGTCAGATTCCGGCTCATTGGTGATTGATACCATTACCGCCGGAGGCAAGGTCAATGCGCCGGTGCCGCAGCGTGTATTCTGGGTGCTGATCGAAGGGGTAATTGCCATTGCCCTGTTGCTCGGTGGTGGCCTGGTCGCCTTGCAGGCGATGGCAGTGTCTACCGGGCTACCCTTTACCGTGGTGTTGCTGGTGGGTTGTATCGCCATTGTGAAAGGCTTGCTCAGTGAGCCACGCTAGGTAGTTATCGCACCACAACCGCGGGGCGTTATGGGTAACCATGGCGCCCCGTTTTGGTTTACGACCAGAACTCTTTGACCGCGCGGCCGGCATCCACATGCCTGCTGCATTGGGCTTGCAGCAACTCGGCGCTGGCGATCGCATCGGTCAGCGCATGATGCGGTTGATAGGCGGGCAAGTGATAACGCGAACGACAGTCAGCCAGGCGCAGGGATGCCGGACCCTTGCCACGCAAACGGTCGAGCCAGCTGCGTGATTGCCGTGGGTGCTGACGGGCTTCCAGCTGCATGGTATCAATCAGCGGAAAGTACAGCGCCTGCCCCAGCAATTGTTTGACCGCATGCGCAAGAAACTCACGTTCGATCGGGTGGTAATGCACCAGTGCAACCTTGCCCTGTAAATGCTGCAAAAGCATGGGCAGGACGTCGGTCAGCGGTGGGGCATGACGAACCTCGGCGTGGGTGATACGGTGCAGCGGGATGCTGTCGATGCTCAGATGGCGTGGACGCACTACCTGATACCAGTGCTCGGCACAGCGCACGCGTTGGCTGCTGCAGTTAACCAGTCCGATGCTGACAATCGCATCGCGCGTCGGGTCCAGCCCGGTGGTTTCGATATCCAGTGCCACCAGAGGTATCTCGCTCAGCGGCGTATCCGGAGCAATATCGAATGCCCGGTAAAAGTCGGCCAATGCCGGGTGGCTGGCATGTGCCGCATGGGCAGCCATCAGCTCGGGCCATTCGGTCCTGGTTTTACTCACGGGCTGCGCTCCGCGCCGCCGGGTGGGTAGCGAAAACGCAGGAATTTCTGCGCATTGCTGAGCACCTGAAAGGCTTCTTTCAGGCTGTGTCTCTGGCTGGGTGTGAGCGCTTCCGGTTCGATATAATTGTTTGGCTCATCATCGTGCTCCAGTTGCCAGGCTTGATGGCGGATGCGCACGCTGGAGAGAAATTCCAGTGCGGCACGCAAGCTTTCGATGGCTTCGGCGGGTAATAGCTTGGTCTGCGCGATGGCATCCAGCCGCTCATTGCTGTTCTGCGTGGTGGAGCCGCAGGCCAGTGCATGGACACGGATCAGGTCGGTCAGTGGCGCTGTGCCTCGCCCCTTGAGATTGATGATGTTGTTCTGTTTGCCATCCTGCTCCATCACGAATGTACGAAAAAAGCCCAGCGGTGGCGTGCGATTCAACGCGTTGCGAGCCAGGCTGGCAAGAAAGGCCGGGCTCTGGCTGGCCTGATCGGCAACTTGTTGTTGCAGCTGCGAGACCAGCTCGGTTTCACCGTGCACAGCGTCCAGATCAAAGAAAATACAGCTGTTCAGCAATGTCTGCGGATTGGGTTTGGCAATCCACTGCTGGAAATAGTTCTTCCAGACGCTGAGTGGCTGTCGCCAGTCGCGATTGGTGGCCATGATGCCTCCCTTGCAGTAGCTGTAACCACAAGCGGCCAGACCATCACTGACGCGAGTTGCCAACTGAATGAAATAGGCATCATGCCGGGCAGGGTCAAAGCGATCATCCAATACCAGGGCGTTGTCCTGATCGGTGACGATCAGTTGCTCATCCCGCGCCATTGAGCCCAATGCCATAAAGCAATAGGGTACCGGAGGTGGGCCCAGCTCTGCTTCCGCAAGCTCAATCAGGCGCTGAGAAAAGTTGCGTCCGATGCTTGATAGCGCACGCCCGATCATATGCGCCGTGGCGCCTTCCTTGACCATGCGGGCAAAGGTGGCGCGCACGTCGGGCAGTAACGCCTGCAGCTCATTGGCCGACTGGCAATTGAAGATATTGTTGACCAGGTACAGGCTGCTCTGGGTTTCGAAACGTGTGATGTCTGCCAGGCTGACAACGCCGAGTGGACGGCGACGGTGCATGATGGGCAGGTGATGAATATTGAAGCGCAACATGGTCAACATGGCTTCAAATACGGAATCAGTGCTTTGCAAGGTAACCGGGTTGCTGGTCATCACCTCGCTGATGGGCGTCTCGTAGCCCAGCCCCGGCGCAACCACACGGTTGCGAAAGTCACGGTCGGTAATAATCCCGATCATATTGGATGCGTGGGGAGTGTCCACGTTGTCATCCATCACCAGGAGTGACGATACCCCGGCTTCGCTCATGGCCTGGGCGGCGGTCTGTACGCTGTCATTGACGGTTACGCTGACTGCGCGTCGGCTGAGTAATTTGCTGATCCGCACTTGCATGCGCTCGGCGGCCTGATCCTGATCGGCGACCGCTTTTTGCAGGCGGCTCTGACCCTCGGCCTCGACAAAATCGGCAAAGTTGTCGAACTGCTCGCAGAGCTGGTGGAACTGGCTGTCTGGCAGCAGGTAGATCAGGCAGTCTTCCAGCGCCTTGGCCGGGAAACGTACCCGATTGCTGCGTAGCAGGCCAAAGTGGCCAAAAATATCGCCTTCACTGAGACGGTTGTAGAGTTCGCCGTTGCGCCGATAAACCTCGACCGCGCCGCTGCGCACATAGTGCAGTTGATGAATGGGTTGATCAAACGCCAGGATCTCGCTACCAGCCTGAAAGTAACTGATTTCCACCTGGCTGGCGAGCTGTTCCAGGGTCTCTTCGGGGAGTTGTTCGAAGGGTGGAAAACGGCTCAGGTGATCACGAATTTCGATCAGTTCAATCTGCATGGCATGGCTCGACAGTGGTGTACGCAAAACGTCTACTGCCCAGAGTCTAGAACACTCGTGGGCAGAAGCACATCGGCTTGCAGGGAGCCCCGGGCTATTCCTGGCGTGGCAAGGGGCCCTTTATATGCAGGTCGCGTTGCGGGTAAGGAATAGTGATGTTGGCTTGCTTGAATGCGCGCCAGATAGCCAGGTTGATGGCGGAACGCACGCTGCCGACGCCGGCCTCAGGGTCGGCAATCCATACTCGCAGTTCGAGCAGAATACCGTTGTCACCAAACTCGACCAGATTGACCAATGCCGGGGGCTCCTGCAGAGCACGTGGCGACACGCTGGCAGCTTGCTGCATGAGTTCCATGGCCTGTTCCGGGTCGTCGTCATAGCTGATTTCGACCTGAATACGCAGGCGGATATTACGGTCGGCATAGCTCCAGTTGATGACTTCATTGGTGATCACGTTTTCGTTCGGAATCAGGGTGTCCACACCATCCCGGTTGCGCACCACGATGTAACGTGCCCGCAGTTCCTGTACCCAACCAAAACTTTCACCGATGGTGACTACATCACCGGGTTTGATCGAGCGGTCGAGAATCAGGATGAAGCCGCTGATGAAGTTACTGGTTATTCGTTGCAGGCCAAAGCCCAGCCCGACCCCGAGTGCGCCGCCAAAAACCGTCAATGTGGTGAGGTCTATGCCAACAAGGTTGAGTGACAGAAGCACGGCCAGGGTAAGCAGGAAAACCCGGCTGAATTTGCCCAGTGCAACCTGAAGTCCCGGCGAGACATGTGTGAAGCCGCGCATGCGGCGTTCAATCAGCGCGGACAGCCAGAATGCCAGCGAGAGCATCAAGGCTACCAGCAACAGCAGTTTGAGCACATAAAGCAGTGAAATACGGGTTTCGCCAAGCGTAACTGCCAGACTATCCAGCAACTGCAGCATGTGCGGCAGAATACCTACCAGGTGCAGGGCTACCAGCGTCCATATGCTGAAGCTGATGATGTTTTCCCAGGTCTTGAGTGCCGGCGTGACCGGGAAACCCTTGCGCAACAGATAGACCACAAGGCGGACACCAGCCATGGATAGCAACAGTGGTATGGCCAGGTCCAGCAATTGTGTTTCCAGCTCACTGCCGAGCAGCAGACTGCGCCCGATCATCACCCACAACAGCAGACTCAGTGGAGCCAGCAGACGTTGCCCGGAGCGGCTGAGCAGGTGCCGTAACTGGCGGGTGCCGTCGATACCGGCCAGCGACTCCAGGCGTGGCGACAGCGTTTTGCGTAAAAACAGGGTAATGCCTGCGGCAAACAGCAGAATGATTACTTGATAGACCACCAGGGGGCTGGTCCAGAACAGGTAAGCCTGCTGAAGCAGGAGGGAAAGACGGTCAGACAAGCGCTGGGTGCTCCATGGCAATTTTATGACTCACTATAGCGCATGCAGCATGGCCTGTCGGCGGTGCAACCCGGAACCCGGTCATACGGTGTCACGTATTGCCAGGTTTGGCAGTCTGCCGACAGCAACCGACTCTGCTAATCTGACATCATCAGATCAGGTATTGGAGGGCTAGGCGTGTCCCTGTACAAGCAACATGGTCGCACCCGGGGTCTAGCTTCGGGCTGGTTGGCCTTGAGCAGTGTCATGACAGTTGTCGTGGGTGTATTCATGGCGCTGTTTGTCCACAATTATCAGGCGATGGCCAGCGAAAGCAGTGAGCGACGCAGTGGCATTGTGCTCAGCGTGAACGATGCCATCGGACCGGCAACCATGGACTACCTGGTGCGGGGGTTCGAGCAGGCCGCTGCTGACAATGCTGCTCTGGTGGTAATCGAGCTGGATACACCGGGCGGGCTGGTTGACTCCATGCGCCTGATCAACAAGCGGATACTTGCTTCCCCGGTGCCGGTTGCTACCTATGTGAGCCCCTCGGGAAGCCGGGCCGCGAGCGCTGGTACCTATATTCTGTATGCCAGTCATATCGCTGCGATGGCCCCGGCGACCCATCTGGGCTCGGCAACACCGGTCCAGATGGGGGGTATGCCCGGCAGTGATGAGCCGGAGCCCGCATCCCCCAGCGAAGAGGATGTCGGCGACGACGCTGCCGAGGAGGCTGGCAAGACTGAAGAGTCGTCCAGTCCGCGTCGGGGTGGCAGCGCCATGGAGCGCAAGATGCTGGAAGACTCGGTCGCTTACATTCGCGAGTTGGCCGAACGGCATGGCCGGAATGCTGACTGGGCTGAAGAGGCCGTGCGCGAAGCGGTCAATCTGGGCTCGCAGGAGGCCCTGGAAAAAAATGTAGTGGACGTGGTGGCGCGTGACATTGATGACTTGCTGCAGCAAATTCATGGTCGCACTGTTGCGATGGCCGGGGGAGAGCTGACGCTGGATACTGCCGAACTCGAGATGGTCCGCGTTGATCCCAACTGGCGCACGCAGCTTTTGGCGGTAATCACCAACCCGAACATTGCCTACTTTCTGATGCTGATCGGTTTTTACGGCATCATTTTTGAGCTGTCCAACCCGGGCAGTATCTTTCCCGGGGTGATCGGCGTGATCAGTCTGGTGCTGGCTCTGTTTGCCTTTCAGGTGTTGTCGGTCAATTACGCCGGGCTGGTGCTGATCATTCTGGGGCTGGTTTTTATTATTGCCGAGGCCTTTGCGCCCAGTTTCGGCATTCTGGGTATTGGCGGGATTGTCGCTTTTGTTGTCGGTTCAGTGATTCTCATGGATGGCAGTCATCAGGATATTTCACTGCCTACCATCGGGGGCGTCGCGGCGATAGCGGCGGGTTTCATGCTCTGGGCGCTTTACCGGCTGGTGGGGTTGCGTCGCAGCCCGGCTGCCAGTGGTGCAGAACACCTGTTGCGTGAACGTGCTCTGGCACTGGATGATTTTGTCGCTGGCGGTGACAGTTATCTCGGGCATGTGCAAGTCAGTGGCGAACGCTGGAATGCCCGTGCCGGACAGCCGGTCAAGGCCGGTACCTGGTTGACTATTCGACATCTCGACGGCTTGACGCTGGAGGTCAGCCCCGAGCGGTAACAGCGGATAGCCGCTATCGGCGGTGTCTGCACTCAAATTACAGGAGGTTGTATGCTTGGCGATATAATTCCCTATATCACTCCCATCGTCTTTTTCCTCATCATCATCGCGTCGGCGATACGTATCCTGCCCGAGTATCAACGTGGCGTGGTGTTCTTTCTCGGTCGCTTTCAGGGTGTCAAAGGACCGGGCCTGATTATTGTGATTCCCGGTCTGCAGCAAATGACCCGGGTGGATTTGCGTGTGGTCGCGCTGGATGTACCGAGCCAGGATGTTATCTCCCGCGACAACGTCACGGTCAGGGTCAACGCGGTACTGTATTACCGGGTAGTCGACCCGGAGCGCTCGATTATCCGGGTAGAGAATTTTTCCGAGGCCACCAGCCAATTGGCGCAAACCACCTTGCGTTCAGTACTCGGCAAACACGACCTGGATGAAATGCTCTCCGAACGTGACAAGTTGAATGCGGATATTCAGGAAATCATTGATGCCCAGACCGAAGAATGGGGTGTCAAGGTAGCCAATGTGGAAATCAAGCACGTCGACCTGAATGAAAACATGATCCGCGCGATTGCCCGGCAGGCTGAGGCAGAACGGGAGCGTCGGGCCAAGGTGATTCATGCCGAAGGCGAACTGCAGGCTTCGGAAAAACTGGTCGAGGCCGCCAATGTGATGTCCCGTGAGCCCGGCGCCATGCAGTTGCGTTATCTGCAGACACTGGCGGATATGAGTAACACCAATGCTTCGACCATTGTGTTCCCGTTACCCATTGATCTGCTGGATGCGCTGACCAAAAACGCCAAAGGTGGACATTCCGATAACCAGCGATAAATTCAATTGAGGGCAAACCATGTTCGGCTTCTTACGCCAGGATCCACGAAAAAAACTGCGCAAGGCCTATGATGCCAAGCTTGAAGCGGCCATGACGGCACAGCGCAATGGTGATATACGGACCTATTCCACGCTCAGTCAGGAGGCTGATGCACTGTGGCGTGAACTGGAGGCCATGGACAAGGTTGGCTAGTCGGCTGGCTGGACAACGCCTGCCTGGCGCGGCTAGGGTGTGGCCTTGACATCATAGTGCTGCGATCCAGTACCCAAGGAGTTATCCCGTCATGCCCAGTTTTCTGCATACCGCAGACTGGCAAATCGGTCGTCAATACGGCCGTTTTGCCAGCGATGATGCGGTTGCTCTTGCTGAAGCCCGTTTTAGCTGTGTCGAGCGTATAGCTGCCCTGGCGAGCGAGTGGCAGGTTGATGCAGTGCTGGTTGCGGGTGATGTCTTTGACGCACAAACCGTATCCGATCGCATCATCCGTCGCCTGTTCAATGCGCTGCAAGCCTATGCCGGGCCATGGTTGCTGCTGCCCGGCAACCATGATGCTGCGCTGGTGGAAAGTGTCTGGAGCCGTGCCGTGCGTCTGCAGGCGGTACCGGACAACGTACACCTGTTGTTGCGCCCGGAGGTTCACCGTTTTCCCGCTGCCGGTTTTGCGGTATTGCCCGCCCCCCTGACCCAGCGCCAAACCAACCGCGACCTGACCGACTGGTTTGACAGCGCTGATACACCGGCTGCTCTGCTGCGAATCGGGCTGGCGCACGGTAGCGTACAGGGCATTCTGGCGGCTGATATCGACTCCCCCAACCCGATTGCAGCAGGTCGCGCCGAGCAGGCGCGCCTGGATTACCTGGCACTGGGTGACTGGCATGGTTTGAAACAGGTTGATGCGCGCACCTGGTATAGCGGTACTCCCGAGCAGGAGCGCTTCAAGGCCAATGGGGCGGGTCAGGTACTCAAGGTCGAGATTCCCGGGCCGGGGGCTGCGGTGCAGGTTAGCGCCCATGAGGTGGGCGGTTATCAATGGCAGCAGTGGCAGCGGGATATTCAACTGGCCAGCGATATCGATCAATGCATCGCAGACCTGGATGCGCTGCCGGATACCAGCGTACTCGATCTTGCCTTGCGTGGAACCACTGACCTGAGCGGCTTGCAGCGATTGCAGCAAGCGTTGTCGGTGGCTGCCGGCCGTTTTCGCAGCCTGGCCTGTCATTGGGGGGAATTGACGCTGGCGCCAAGCGCTGAAGACCTGGTCAGCTTGCAGGCCGATGGCTATCTGGCCGAGGTGGTGGAGCAATTGCAACAGCGGCAAGCGGGCCCGGATGCCGAGGTGGCTCGAGAAGCGTTGATGATTCTGGCCACTCTGATGCGTGATCATGCCCCGGCAGGAAGCAAGACATGCAACTGATCGAGCTGGAGGTCAATCAGTTCCGTCAGTTTCGCAAGCCCTTGCGGCTGACGGAATTGCAGCCCGGCCTGAACGTGATTGCCGGACCCAACGAATCGGGCAAAAGTACCCTGGTACGAGCAATTCGTGCCGCATTCTTCGAGCGGCATGGTTCCAGTGTGGTGACCGACCTGCAGCCTTGGGGAGACAGCTCGGCGGCACCGGAAATCAGCCTGCGCTTTCTCTGGCAAGGTGAAAGCTGGCACTTGCACAAGCGATTTCTCAAACAGAAGCGCTGCGACCTGCACATAGAAAACCAGCACTGGAGTGGCAGTGAAGCAGAAGAAAGACTGGCTGCGCTGCTCGGCTACGAGTTCCCCGGCAAGGGGGTCAGCAAGGCTGAACACTGGGGGATTCCCGGCCTGTTGTGGATTGAACAGGGCAGCGGGCATGAAATCAGCGGCGCGGTGAGCCACGCCAGTGAGCATCTGCAGGCAGCACTGGGCGATACCCTGGGTGAGCTGGCCAGTAGCGGCGGTGACCGTGTCGTGGATGCCGTGACTGCACAATTGGCAGAATTGCAGACAAAAACCGGCAAGCCAACGGGTCGCTACGCCCAGCTTGTGCAAACGTCCAGGGAACAGGCGGAAAAAGTGGCAGTACTGACGGAGCGGGTTGCGCAGTATCGCTCCGAAGTCGATCAGTTGGGTCTGCTGGTTCAACAACAGGCTGCCGATGAACAGCAGCAACCCTGGTTGGAGTATCGCCGCCGCGAGCGCGAAACCCAGCAAGCGCTGGATCAGGTGGCGCGCTTGCAACAACAGCAGGAACAGGATCTGCAGCTGCAGGAGCAGTGTGGCAACACTTTGCGTCTGATTCGTGAACAGATCGCCGGCTTCAAACACCAGCTGGAAGAGCGTGAGCGTCGCGAGCAAGCGCTGGCCAATGCGACGGCCAACTGTCAGGCCCTGGAGCAGCACAGGCAAGAAGCCGCCGCCGACCAGCAGCGTGCCGAACAGGAGCATGTCGTCGCCCGAGCGCAGCTGAGTCAGGTGCGGGAACAGGTGCAACGGCAACAACAAGCATCCGAGCGTGCTGCCTTGCAGGCACGGCTGGAACAACTGCAGCCACAAGTTGAAACGGCCATGCGCTGCGCAGCAGACGTGGCTGACTGGCAACGCAGGCTGCAGCAGAGTCAGTTGCCCGGTGCGGACCTCAAGCAACTTCGCCAGTCGCGCATTACCCTGGATCAGGTGCTGGCGCGACAACAGCAGGCGGCGACACGACTGGAGTATGACTTGAGCAACGGGGCTGTCAGCCTGAATGGGCACACCTTGCAAGGCAAAGGTGCCCAGGCGCTGACGCAGTCGGCTGAGCTGGACCTGGGGACACTGGGCCGGTTGCGCATTTTGCCCGGTGGCAGTGATCTGGGTGAGTTGATGCGTGAGCAACAGCGCCTGCAGGACGAGTATGCGTTACTGTGTCGGCAGCTCGGCGTCAGCGATCTGAACGCAGCCGAACAACGCCAGGAACAGGCGCAGCTCGCAGAGCGGGAGCTGGCGTCAGCGCAAACCCGTCTGGCGGGTTTGGCTCCACAGGGGGTGGCCGCATTGGAGCAGGAGTTGGCCGACTGCCAGCAGCAGTTGGCTGCGTTGCCCGAATTGCCCACAGAAGCTCCCCGGCAACTGACCGATATCTCTCTGCATCAAGCGGAAAGCCTGTTTGCCGCAGCCGAGCAGCAGTGGCGTCAGGCAGAGCAGCGTTGCCGCGACCTTCAGCAGCAGTTGTTGGCTGCCGAGCGCGAGAAGACTACCGCTCAAGCTGAACTGAGTCGATTGCAAACCCATATTGCCGATCTGCACAGTCAACAACAGGAGCAGGGGTTAACCGACCAGCTGCGGGCGCAGCTGGATATTGCGCAGACGATTCAACAACGGCTCAGTGAACGTGCCGAACAGATTGCAGCGGCACGTCCGGATATTCTGCGGGATGACCGGTTGCGTTTTACTCGCACGGCTGAGCAGCTGGAGCAGGCCTTTGCCGAGCGTAAAACCGTCATTGTCGGCTTGCGCAGTGCTTTGCAGGCCCTCAATGCAGAAGCCCTTGAGGAGCAGTTGGCTGTTGCGCGTCAGGCCGCAGAACAATCCGTGCAGCGTTTGCACGAGGTTGAGCGCCGCGTAGCTGCCCTGAGTCTTCTGAAAGACTTGCTTGCCGAGCAGCGACAGGCGTTGACCAGACGTTTGCAGGCTCCGTTGCAGGCGCATATCCAGCACTATTTGCGTTTGTTGTTTCCGCAGGCGGATTTGCTCGTTGACGAGCAACTGCAGCCCCGACAGTTGGTACGGCAGCAAGCTGGTGGTGCGATCAATGATCCTTTGGAAACACTCAGTTATGGCGCGCGGGAGCAGATGGGGCTGATCAGTCGTCTGGCCTATGCCGACCTGCTGCAGGCCGCCGGACGGCCAACCCTGATCATCCTGGATGATGCCCTGGTGCACAGTGACAACCAGCGCCTGGATGACATGAAGCGAATCCTGTTTGATGCCGCACGGCGGCATCAGATCCTCCTGTTTACCTGCCACGCTGACAAATGGCAGGACCTGGGGGTGCCGGTACGGCAAATGCAGCAGTTGACCGGCGGACTCTGAGCCCGCCATCTGCCGAGCGGGTTGTCATCGAATTGTCATTGCTGACTGTCAGCATGGAAGTTACAAGCATCACCTGCCAGGGCGGCGGCCTGATACTCCCTGTTTTGCTGCTGGAACTCTCCATGACCGTCAATGAACAACGTGAGGCGTTACTCGCCATCCTGGCTGAGGGCGCGGTGTCAATTCTGTTTCAGCCTATCGTGTCCACCATGCAGAGGCGGATTATGGGTTATGAGGCCCTTACCCGGGGGCCATCCAACAGCCCGCTGCATTCTCCGCTGACCCTGTTTTCCGCAGCACGTCACTGGGGGTTGTTGACCGAACTGGAAATGCTGTGCCGTGGCAAGGCGGTCGAAGCCTTCAGCCGCATGCAACTGCCGGGCAGGCTGTTCCTGAATGTCTCACCGGAAAGCCTGCTGGAAAAACAGCATTATCCCGGGCGCACTCTGGCCATGTTGAAAGCCGTCGGCATGTCGCCAGAACAGGTGGTGATCGAACTGACCGAGCAGGCCCCCATCGATAATTTCGGCTTGTTGCACAGTGCCCTTTTCCATTACCGGGATATGGGGTTTTCCATCGCTCTGGATGACCTGGGTGCCGGCTATTCCAGTTTGCGCCTGTGGTCGGAGTTGCGCCCTGATTTCGTCAAGATCGACCGGCATTTTATCGATGGTTTGCATCGTGATCCGCTGAAACGCGAATTCGTCGGCTCCATACTGAGCCTGGCGAATGCTTCCAAGGCGCATATTATTGCTGAAGGGATCGAGCAGCCGGAAGAACTCAGGGTGCTGGAGGATATGGGAGTTGACTGGGTTCAGGGCTACCTGCTCGGGCGCCCGGCTGTTGAGCCCTTGCGGCAACTGGCGGACTGGGACGTGCGCCTGCAGGCCCCGGTTGACCAGGTACAGCTGGAGCCCGAGCAGGCCCTGGATTCACTCCTGTTGTCGGTGCCCGGGGTGCATCAGAGCGAAAAGGTCAGTGCGGTACTGGCACGCTTTCATCAGCAGGCCAGTCTGAACAGCCTGGCGGTGCTGAATGACAGTGGTGAACCGGTCGGTACGGTGCATTGCCACAGCCTCAGCCAGACGATGCTGAAACCCTTTGCTTCCGAGCTGCACGGACGCAAGCCAATCAGCCAGTTAATGGACCGTGATTACCTGGTGGTTGATGTACAGCAGAGCCTGGAGCGGGTCAGTCGCCTGTTGACCAGCCGGGCGAGGCAGCGGATGGAAGAGGATTTCATCATCGTGCGCAATGGTCAGTATCTGGGCCTTGGCCGGGTGATTGATGTGCTGCGGCAGATTACCGAATTGAAAATACGCCAGGCGCGGCATGCCAATCCGCTGACGCTGTTGCCGGGCAATATTCCGATTCAGGAGTGCCTGTCTCGCCTGTTGGCCAATCAACAGGCGGCACAGCTGTGTTATGTCGATCTGGATGCTTTCAAGCCGTTCAACGATATCTATGGCTATGGCAAGGGCGATGAGGTGTTACTGGGTCTGGCTCAGATCCTGCGCAGCCTGTGTGATCCGCGCTGTGATTTTGTCGGTCACATTGGTGGTGATGATTTTATGCTGGTGTTGCGCAGTGATGATTGGCGCGAGCGTTTGCAGCTTCTGGATCAGCGTTTCCAGCAGCTGTGCCGGTCAATGTACCAACCGGCGCATCTGGCTGCCGGGGGCTTTTCTGCGCCGGACCGTGAAGGACGCTGGCGGCAGCACGGTTTGCTGCAACTATCGGTGGGTGTGGTCAGTCTGCCGGCCAGTGGGCATGGTATTTATGACCCGGCGCAACTGGCTGAACGGGCCTCGCATGCCAAGCATGCCGCGAAAAAAATCAGTGGCTTCAGTGTGGTGTGCGAACCCTTGACAGAGAGTCAGGCTGGCCAGGCCGCTCTGTCATGACCGCAAACCGGGTGGTCACCAGGCCGAAACTGCAGCGGCTGCCAATGAGGTCACTGCTTGATCCCGGCATGGTCTAGACTGGTAGTTGTTTCCAACCAACATCTGGAGTTTGTTCATGACTATTGCCCTTGCACCCTTGCTGTCACTGATTGCCGGTATCCTGATTTTGATCGTACCGCGCCTGCTGAACTATATTGTTGCGGCTTACCTGATCATCGTCGGGCTGGTGGGCCTGTTCGGCAATCAGCTGAACTTTGCCCTCTAGCCTGCCCTGAGCTCTAGCGCGTTGCCCAGCCACCGCTGAGTGGAAATACCTGGCCAACGAAACAGTTGGCGGCGTCACTGCACAGGTAGGCGACAAATTCGGCATCTTCTTCCGCGCTGACCAGACGGCCCAGAGGTACTTCGTTGGCCAGCCGCTGCTGAAAGCGGGGGTTGGCCTGTACTTCGGGTGGGAAGTAGGTCGGGTTGTCGACAAAGTTCTGCGCGATGGCGTTGATCTGGATGTTGTCTGGGGCCATTTCCACGCCGATTGCCTGTATATAGGCCAGCTGCGCGCCACGCGCAGCGCTGTAGCTTGATGCTCGCTTCATGCCGCGCAAGGCTGCGGCACTGCCGATCAGCAGTATCTTGCCCGCCTGACGTGACTGCATCCTGGGCAATACCGCTTTGCACAGACGCATCAACGGATGAACCATGGTGTCGAACACGGCCTGCCATTCCTGTTCGTCGACGTCGGGAGCACGGGTGTTGGGTGCCGGCAGTGCCAGATTGGCCACCAGTACATCCGGAGTGCCAACCCGTCCGATCAGCTGGGCGGGAGCGTCAATGTCGAGCAGAGGGTCCGTATCGGCGATGACCTCGGCCCCCTGCGCGCGAAGGGTCTGGCAGATGGCTGGTCCCATAAAGGCGTCGGCGTGGGTGACCAGAATTCGTTTGCCTTGCAGACTGCTCAGCGACATGCTGACTCCTGTACTCGAGAAATGACATGGTTGGTTTGCCCGGCGGCGGCAAGGCGTACTCAGGCATGATGAGGTTGGCGTAACGGATAGCGTCCAAGCACATGATAACGCCCCTGACCATTATTGCGACTTTCAAACAAGCTGACATGGGTGACGCCCCAGGCCGGCAATGCCAGTTCATGATGTGCCTCGACAAAGTCGTTCAAACTGGACTGATGTCCGGCTCTGATGCGTGCCAGCGTGATATGCGGATGATAGTCATGCATCTCCGCTGGCAGGTTCAGGGCCTGCAGGCTCTGGTCGAGTTGTTGCTTCATTGCTTGCAGCGATGGGCTGGGTGCCAGGCCAGCCCAGAGGATGCGTTGGTCAAAGTGGCCGATGCCGCTGACCTGCAGGCTGAAGGGGGTGATCGCAGACTGCTTCAGCAATTGATGGATATCCTGCTGACGCACCGGGTCCAGTTGGCCGAGAAAGCGAACCGTGATGTGCAGGTCTTGCGGAAGGTGCCAGCGTGCGCCGGGCAAGTCAGTGGTCAGGCGCGCGAGCAGCCTTTGCAGGCTACCGGGTAACTCCAGACCGATAAACAGGCGTTTCCCGCTATTTTCCATGGGTTCCCTCCATGTCCGCGCACCTGCCCCGTGCAATCTGCGCTACCATGATCAGCCTAGTCTGCTATGGCAGTTTTTTCCCGTTTTTGACTGCGGAGTTTGTCAGCATGTTTGTCATCGAGCAGCGTGACCCGCTGAGCTACCGGCGCGATACGCGCCAGAGTACTATTCGCCTGATTGTACTGTTTGCCGTGCTGGGCATGCTCATGTCCATGGGCCTGGTTGCTCTGTTTGGCCAGCCGGGGATGAGTAATTTTCGCTGGAACCTGCTGGGCGTGCTCCTGGCGCTGATGCTGACAGTCATCCTGGTCCGCCAGGTTTTCTGGCAGCAGCCATGGATGGGCTCGGCTGCCTACGGCTGGCAGCTCAAGCGCTGCATGCTGCGCATTACCAACTGCCAGCATCAGCTCAAGGCCGGGGTGACCGCACAGCACCCTGCAGCCATGAAACTGCAGCGTTTCTATCATCTGGGACTGAGCGAAATGTACCGGCTGGATGGCAATCAGGAAGCCCTGGATACGCTGGCTGCCGACAAGCTGGCCCATGAGCAGGCACTGCATGAGCTCGGCTTGCCCGTTGACCTGTATCAGCTGGACCCGGCCTGGTTGCACGAGGTCCAGCAGATCAAGGCGCCACGTTAAGCGGGGCAGAGCCCTTTACAGAAAGCCTGCAAGGCGTTGGCGAATCAGGTCGTCGGCATCGCGCATGATGCCGGAAATCAGCTGTTCGCAGGTAGGTACGTCGTGAATCAGACCAGCGACCATGCCGCAGGACCAGGCACCGATTTCCATATCACCTTCCTGCATGATGCGCGGGTAGACGCCAGCAACTTCATCAATGATGTCGCTGAATTGCAGGTCCTTGCCCAGTCTTTTCTCTTTCTCGATGATGCGCTCCACGGCGGCATTGTTGAGCACACGCTCGGTATTGCGCAGCGGACGCATGACCAGGCGGGTGTCCAGCTCGCTGGCGGCAACAATGGCTTGTTTGACGTTATCGTGCACTGGCGCTTCCTGAGTAGCGATAAAGCGTGTACCCATGTTCATGCCCTCGGCACCGAGAGCCAGAGCGGCAACCAGCGAGCGGGCATCGGCCATACCGCCGGAGGCGACAAAGGGGATCTCCAGTTCTTCAGCAGCGCGGGGCAGCAAAATCATATTGGGAATATCGTCTTCCCCCGGGTGCCCGCCACACTCGAAGCCATCGACGGACACCGCATCGCAGCCAATCGCCTGGGCTTTCAGCGAATGGCGTACCGAAGTGCACTTGTGAATGACCTTGATGCCCGCATCCTTGAGCGCGGGCATATATTGCTCCGGACTGCGGCCGGCGGTTTCCACGAACTTCACCCCGCCTTCAATGATGGCTTTGATGTAACCCGGATAGTCGGGGGCGTTGACCGTGGGCAGGAAGGTCAGGTTGACCGCAAAGGGTTTGTCGGTCATGTCGTGGCAGCGGGCGATCTCATTGGCCAGATCGGCAGGCGTTCGCTGGGTCAGCCCGGTAATGGTGCCCAGACCACCGGCGTTGGATACGGCCGCTGCCAGGTCGGCAAGACCGACAAAATGCATGCCGCCTTGAATGATCGGATGCTGGATGCCAAAGAGTTCAGTAATTCGGGTTTTCACGGAAGCACACCTCGTACAGGATTGGGCTGAAACAAAACCCTGACGCTAGCGAGCAGGCAGCGGAAAAGCAAGCGGCATCAGTCTTGCTGATTCGCCGGCATAGAAACGCGTGGGTTGTCGTCATGCCGGGCCGGGGCTGAACCTGGATAAACAGATCATGCAGCAGGCTAGAATGACAGGTACATCGCATGACAATACAATTCGGAGCGGCGCATGGCGGATTTGTCCGGACACCTGAACACCCTGGCCAATTATCTCTGGAGTTTGTCACCTGCTGCACGACGGCCGGTGCCGGTGGTGAGCAATCTGGTGGCGCACCGGGGGGCGCACGGCCGTGGGCCAGCCGGTGTAGTGGTAGAGAATACGCTTGAGGCCTTTGAGCTGTGCCTGCAACTCGGGGTATGGGGAGCCGAGCTGGACATTCAGCTGACCCGTGATGGCGAACCGGTCGTGCATCATGATCCGCATTGCGGGCGGTTGTTTCAGCGTCCCGATCTGGTTATTGCAGAGACCCGTTACCGTGACCTGCGCGCTGCCGTGCCGGAGATTCCGCACCTGGATGAAGTGGTGCACCTGGCGCGCGGACGCTTGCACCTGATGATCGAAATCAAGGAATCCTGGCAGCAGCGTGCCGAACTGCCGCAACGGGTGAGTGAGCGCCTGCAGGCGTTGACACCGACGACCGACTTTCATCTGTTGAGTCTGGAACCAGAGCATCTGGAAGGTTTTCGCGAGATACCCAAAGCGGCCTATGTTGATGTCGCCCAGGCGAATACCGCGCATATCGTGCGGCAGAACCTGGCCTTGGGGCATGGCGCCGTGGCAGGCTCTTTTGCGCTTATCGGCGCCAGTACCCTGCAGCAACTTCGTGACGCTGGTCGCAGGGTCGGCACCGGCTTCGTCGAAAACCGGCTGATCCTCAATCGCGAGATCAATCGTGGGGTCGACTGGGTATTCAGCGATAGCATCTTGCAGCTACCGCTGGCCGCTGATGAGGGCGATGCGGATCATTCCTGACCCGGGTCGCGCCAGCCATCGGCGACTTGTTCACCGCGCCGTTCATCGACGGGTAGCACGGCCAGGATGGCGACAATGAACAGGGCCAGACAGAACAGGATGGCGTTGGCCAGGCCGAAACCCCACTGAATCAGACCCAGTCCCAAAATACCGAAGATGGCGGCGAGTTTGGACGCCATCCCCCACAGACCGAAGAATTCTGCCGCTTTGCCGCTGGGCGTCAGCACCCCGACCAGGGCCCGCGTTGCGGATTGCGAAGAACCCAGGCTGGCGCCGGCCAGCACTCCGGCAAACAGAAATACGTATTGCGCCTGCCAGTCGACGCCAAACCAGTGGCTAAGCCTTGCCGTCAGGGTCGGAGTCTGCCAGATCGCCAGAATGGCCAGCAACCAGAGGCCAAGTGTTATCAAGTAGGTGGTACGAGCACCAATATGGCTTTGTAGCCAGCCAAAACCGATGGCCCCGAGCGCGGCAGTAATCTGCACGGTGATGAACATGTAGATGCGAACCTGCTCATCCCAGCCAATCACCTGAGCGCCGTAGATAAAGGAAAAAGAGATGATGATATAGATGCCGGCCATGGCAAAGAAGACCGAAATCAGCAGCGCGCGCAGGTCACGGAACTGGTGAACCTGTCGCCATGTGGTCTGCAATCGTTGCAAGCCGACGCCAATCAGGCTTTGCCCTGATGGCAAATGTTGCTTGCTGCCCCGCTCGCGGACCCAGAGGAAGGTCGGGATCGCGGCCAGCAGGAAGAAGCCGGCCGCAAAAGGACCGACCCAGCGAATGGTGTCATAGTTCTCGGCAGAGACCTCGCCAAGAAAAAACAGGGTGAAAGCGGTAGCCACCAGACCACCAATATAACCCAGGCCCCAGCCGAGCCCGGAGATCCAGCCGAGGGCTTTGCGTGGACCCAGATCAGGCAGAAAGCTGGCAATAAAGCCCTCACCGATGGCATAGGCAAAATTCGATGCAACAATCAGCAGCATCGCGGGTATCAGCCAGCCGGGCTCGACGAAATACAGCAGCGCGGTAGCGCCTACGGTGAGCAGGTAGCTGATAAACAGGAAGCGTTTGCGGCTGCGCGAATAGTCCATGATCGCCCCGCACAGGGGGTTGGCCACCACCACCAGAAAATAGCTGAATGCCAGTGCCAGGCTCCAGAGCAGATTACCCAGACGGTAATCAGGGCTGTCGCCAACAATTACCCGGGTAAACAGATCACCGTAGATAACGGTGATGATGAGCAGGGTATAGCCCTGGTTGGCAAAATCGAACATGGCCCAGCCAAATATTTCCCGTTTGGGGGCAAGTTCCTGCGCGGACATGCGGACTCCTTGAGCACTGATGGCAGCGCGCAGAGTCGCGCGCGGGAGTCACTATAGCGTGGAATGGGGCAGGGGTAGAACCGCCGGCTGGCGCGACCTGGCTCTGGTTCAGCCGGTTTTGCTGCTGCCCAGGTCGGGGCTGATCAGCATGCCCTGCTGCACAAAGCAGGTCTGGGCACCGCGTTTCAGGGTGATGGGTTCGCGGCTGATGATGCGCCAACCGTGATCGACCATGGTGTCAATGTGAGCCCGCAACAAGTGCAGTTCACGCTGCTCGATCGGAGAAAGCTCGACTTCCTCGATCGGGGCTTCGGTGATCTCGATCTTCTGTTCAGCCAGTTTGGCCTGTATGGCCAGCAATCGCTGGCGGTGAACATCACTAGGTACTGCCGCGCGCTTTTTGGTCATACAGCTCCCCTTACAGGAGATCTTCTGCATCCGGGCAAGTGGCGGCCGGCAGTCATTGCCAGTCGGAAATTTGAATTACCTGTCGATAGTATCCTAGCTGCTGATGAAAGCAAGCCGGTCGGGTTTGGCCAGCGGGTAGCCGGTCACTGGATATCTGCCGTTGGTCGCCGGCGAACGGGAGGGGAGATAACAGCCTGCCGGCAGGGCAGGCTGTTACAGGTGGCATCGGTCCTTGTTGAGGTTATTCCACGTAATCGCGGAAATGCACCGAGATTGAACGCACCTTGTCGGATGACCAGTTGGGTACATTGACCCGCCGCGGTTCGCCGCCCCGGCGCGATATCAGTTCCAGCTCAATGACCGAATCGGGCTCAGCCGCACCGGGTATGAACAGATCCAGCCCGGAAATAAAGGGAAAGAGGTGGAACACCGGGTCCGGTGCGGTCAGGTTGCTGACCCCGTCGGTATTGCGGTCATGCAGAAATATATTGCTCAGCCGTTTCAACAGTGGTCCGGTCTGGGCGGTAATGACATTGGTGCCGTTCACGAGGAGCTGGTCGTTGCTGTCACCCTGGTCACCCCAAAGCTCCATGTCACGGCTGATAGACAGATTGCTGTGATTGGGGCTGCGGGCCAGACGGGCGCCAAGCCCTTCACCGGGTTCGGAGGTATTCAGGCGAATCTGGTAGCTATGCTGGGTATAGGCTTCGCGGTAAAAGTAGTGGTCGGCATTGGCCGCATCGGGCCGGCGCAGAACGAATTCGTAAGTACCGCCGTTGTTGATCTGGAAGGGTCCCCAGTGTCCATCACTGCCAATCGCCTGGGTATGTTGCGGCAGGTCGGCCAGGCTGCGCCCTGTGGTTGGATCCACTTCGCTGATTTCCAGTATCGAACCCGCAGCGCCGCTATTGGAAGGAAACAGGTTGGCGCGCCCGGCGATCCACAGATGCTCGCCTTCGGCGGCAGGAATGGCCGTTGTGGCCGGTTCGGCGCCGTCATTGAAGAAACGGTACATGCGCGCAAAGGAATCCGCCGAGGTAGCCACTTCAATATGACCTACCGGATCTTCCTCACTCGGGTAGACGTTGTCGGCACCGACGACCTCGCGATCAACATATTGCCCCCAGAGCACCAGGTTGGGCACGCCGCCGGGCGGTGCCTCGCCATCACGGCCATCCAGGTTGACATAGGCTGCGACCTTGGCTGCACGTGAAGGGTCGGCCAGATAGATCCGGCTGACCTCGGTTCCCATGGAGTGCCCCATCAGGTTGACCTGCTCGAAACCCGTGCTTTGGCGCAGAGCATCAATCAGGGCATTCAGTTCCATTGTGGTCCGGGTAAAATCCGGTGGATTGGTGTCGTATTCGTAGGTGGCCAGATGGCTGCGCGGGTAACCATTGGCGATAAAGCGCTGCGCTTGCGACTCGAACTGACCGGCGGAGCCGGCACCGCCATGCACGAACACAACGGGGCGCTTGTCAAAGTCGACCTCTTCGCCATCGGTTGCATCGAGGGAGTCCTGCAGATGCAGCCAGGCATTCAGGCGGTCGCGCAGGATGCGGTCTCCTGCAGCAAACAGGTCCTGGTCGTTCAGATACCCAAGCAAGGCATTGGCCGCGACAGCAAAGTCGCCGTTATCCATCAGGCTCAGGTCGAAGCCGGGGTTGTTGGCGAGATAGTCACTGATAGCGTCATGCAAGGCGGCATCCAGTTGAATGCCATTGTTCAGATTGCCGTCCGCATCCAGGCTCTGAAGCAGGCGCGCCAGATTGATTGCCGCAGGGTGGCTGCTGTCATCCGCTTCGGCAATCAGGTCCACCGGGCTGAGTACCGGCTGGCCGGTTGCGCTACCCAGGTCGAGATCACCAATGGCGAAATGGACGGTTTCGCCGCGGAGGTATTGGAAGTTGCCGTCAGCGTCGGTCAGGCCATTGGTGCTGTCGGTACGAAACGAGAGCCCTGCAACCGGGCTGTCTATAAATTGGCCGCTGAGCGGGCCGTCGTCGGAGCTTGAGCCCGATCCGGACAAACAACCGCTGATAAGCAGTGTGCTTAGGCCGAGCAGGCCGAGCGCGGGGAAGCTGCGCGATGCGAAGCGCGTCATGAGGTTTATCTCCATTTCTTATTCTGGATATGACTGGATCAAAGGGGGTAAGTGCACCAGGGGTGGTCCCATCTGTCCAAGCGGCTCATTTTTGAGCGCGTCTCTACACTAGTCAGGCGCGCTAACGCAGTCAATAAAAACCGAACATTCATTCCTTTTTTGTTCGGCGCCTTGCCCAGAGCACAAAAAAGCCCCGGGCAGCTAGGCTGGCCGGGGCTCTGGGTTGTTGCGGGATCAGCGGCCGTGTTTGGCCTTGAACTCGCGGCGGCGGCGATGCAGAACCGGCTCGGTGTAACCGTTGGGTTGTTTGCAGCCTTCGATGCACAGTTCGACGGCGGCCTGGAAGGCGACGCTGTCAGCGAAGTCCGGCGCCATCGGCAGGTAGTCCGGGTCATTGGCATTCTGCCGGTCAACCACCGGAGCCATGCGTTTGAAGGTCTCCATTACCTGCTCTTCGGTGCAGATGCCATGACGCAGCCAGTTGGCGATATGTTGGCTGGAGATACGCAGGGTGGCACGGTCTTCCATCAGGCCGATATCGTTGATATCCGGTACCTTGGAACAACCAACACCATGATCAATCCAGCGTACAACGTAACCCAGAATGCCCTGAACGTTGTTGTCCAGTTCCTGCTGGATTTCTTCGGCACTCCAGTTGGTGTTTTCCGCCAGCGGAATGGTCAGGATGTCATCCACGGATGCCGGCGTGCGCTTGGCCAGTTCATTCTGGCGTTCGGCGACATTCACCTTGTGGTAGTGCATGGCGTGCAGGGTAGCGGCTGTCGGGGAGGGTACCCAGGCAGTATTGGCGCCCGCCATCGGGTGGCCGATTTTCTGTTCCAGCATGGCCGCCATCAGATCGGGCATGGCCCACATGCCCTTGCCGATCTGCGCGCGACCCTTGAGGCCGGTAGCCAGGCCGATGTCGACGTTGCTGTTTTCGTAGGCACCAATCCATACGGCGCCCTTGATGTCGCCCTTGCGGATAAAGGCGCCGGCTTCCATCGAGGTATGGATTTCATCACCGGTACGATCGAGAAAGCCGGTATTGATGAAGACCACGCGCTCACTGGCAGCCTTGATGCAGGCTTTCAGGTTGATGGTGGTGCGGCGCTCTTCATCCATGATGCCGACTTTCAGCGTGTTGCGGGTCATGCCCAGCATGTCTTCCACGCGGCCGAAGAGTTCGGTGGTGAATTCGACTTCTTCCGGACCATGCATTTTCGGCTTGACGATATAGACCGAACCGGTGCGGGTGTTCTTGCGCGCGGTATTGCCATTCAGGTTGTGCAGGGCAATCAGGCTGGTAACCGCGCCGTCCATGATGCCTTCGGGGACCTCGTTGCCGTCCTTGTCGAGAATGGCGTTATTGGTCATCAGGTGACCCACATTGCGCACAAACAGCAGTGAGCGACCGTGCAGGGTCAGCGTTGAACCGTCGGCGGCGGTGTATTCCCGGTCCGGGTTCATGGTGCGGGTGAAGCTGCTGCCGCCCTTGCTGACGTTTTCCGCCAGATCACCTTTCATCAGGCCGAGCCAGTTGCGGTAAACAACGGTCTTGTCGTCGGCATCGACGGCGGCTACCGAATCTTCACAGTCCATGATGGTGGTCAGTGCGGACTCCATGAGGATGTCCTTGACCCCGGCTGCATCGGTCTGGCCGACATTGCTGGACGGGTCGATCTGGATTTCGAAATGCAGGCCGTTGTTTTTCAGCAGTATGCCATCGGGATTGGACGGGTTGCCGACGTAGCCAACGAACCTGTTCGGGTCCTGCAGGCCCGTGTGGCTGCCATCCTTCAGGCTGACTTGCAGTTGCCCGTTGTCGATGACATAGGCGATGGAGTCAACATGGGAACCTGTGGCCAGCGGTGCCGCCTCATCAAGAAAGGCGCGGGCATAGGCGATGACCTTGTCACCACGGATTTCGTTGTAACCCGGGCCCTTGGTAGCGCCATCGGCTTCGGAAATGGCGTCGGTCCCGTAGAGGGCATCATACAGTGAACCCCAGCGGGCATTGGCCGCATTCAGGGCAAAGCGGGCGTTCATCACCGGAACAACCAACTGCGGGCCAGCCAGCTGGGCAATCTCTTCGTCGACATTCTCGGTGGTGGCCTGGAAGTCAGCCGGCTCGGGCAGCAGATAGCCGATGTCTTGCAGGAAAGCCTTGTACTCGGGGAAGTTGAACGCCTGACCGGCTCGCGCCTGATGCCAGGCGTCAATCTGGGCTTGCAGGTCGTCGCGCTTGGCCAGCAGAGCCTTGTTCTTTGGCGCCAGGTCAGTGATCAGGGCTTCAAAGCCGCTCCAGAAAGCCTTGGCGTCGACGCCGCTGCCCGGAATGGCGTGATCGTTGATAAAGTCGTGGAGCACCTTGGCAACTTGCAGGCTGCCGACTTGTACGCGTTCAGTCATGAAAACCCTCACAGTATGAGCAGGTTGCGCCGCGTGAACTGGCGCATTTGGACGTGGTATTTAGCGATGCAGCATGTTACACGATGATCGGTTGCAAATCATGCCCAAAGCATGGAATTCTGTGCGCCTTGCGCTAGCCGCTGATCTGTTGCCGCTAGTTGGGCTTTTTAGAGTGGTCATTCAATGGATCAGGCGTTACTGCATCAACTTGTTACCGACTTGCCGCTGTTGGAGCCGGGGCGGCCGCTGGATGCCCTGGGGTTGAGGTATGCGGGCTATTACGGCATTGATTTCTCCGACCGTGCCCAGCAGCACCTCGGGCGGGTACCCATTGAAGGCTTTGATCTGGCCTTGCAGGTCTGGCGACCAGCGCAGCCGCGCGGCACGCTGCTTATTTTGCACGGCTATTATGATCACATGGGGCTCTACCGGCATGTGATTGAGTGGGCGCTGGATCAGCAGCTGGCCGTGCTCGGTATGGATCTGCCCGGACATGGCCTGTCATCCGGTGAGCGTGCCAGCATTGATTGTTTTCTCAGTTACCAGACGGCGTTGGATGCGGCCTTTGCACAGGCGCAGGTATGGGCCTTGCCAGAGCCCTGGCATCTGCTCGGGCAAAGCACCGGGGGTGGTATTCTGGTCGACCGTTTGCTGCATGGTCCGGTGCCGGAGCAAGTCGGTCAGACCATTCTTATGGCCCCGCTGGTGCGGCCCAGGCAATGGCTGTTGTCACAAATGGGCTTGCGCATGCTCGGTGGCATGGTGCGTCAACTGGGTAGGCGCTTTACCGAGAACTCTACCGATCAGGCGTTCCTCGATTTTGTTCGCACCCGTGATCCGCTGCAGCCGAAGGTCTTGCCGGTGGCCTGGGTGCAGGCGTTGGATGCCTGGATTCCGCGCATCGAACAGGCCGGGGAGTCTGTGTATTCGCCGCTGATCATCCAGGGGCAGGACGACAATACCGTCGACTGGCAACACAATATGCAGGTCCTTGCCGACAAGTTTGCCCAGCCACAGCTGCTGTACCTGCCCGGCGCTCGTCATCACCTGGCCAATGAACAAGCCTCGATGCGTGCGCAATACCTGCAATGGCTGGACGCACGACTGCACACCTGAGCTGCAGTAGCGCCCGGTCAGATAGTGAATTAAAAGCTTGTCGCTGACCGGGCTTGCTTCTTAAAATGCATCGCTGCAGGCAATGCCCGTTGCCGCGAAGAAGACGCCCATCCTCCGGGTGTTTGAGTGAGTACCTCCGCCCGGGTGCGGAGCCTTCCAATTGCTTGCTGATACGAGATTGCAGGATGACAGAAGTGTCGGTGCCGTTGCCCGAACCTTTTCAGGTGGTGGCGGATGATCTGGTGGCGCGTGGTTGGTCGGTGCTGGCCGATTCGCTGCCTGACGCGCTGGTTGCTCAGTTGGCAGGGCAATGTCGTGCTCTGTGGCAGGCGGATGATCTGACGCCGGCAGCCATTGGCCGCGGCAGCGAACAGCAGGTGGTCCCCGAGCGACGCGGTGATTACACGCGGTGGCTGGATGACTGCCCGCCACATGCAGCCCAGGATGACTATTTGCTGTGGATGGATGTGTTGCGATTGACGCTCAACCGCAGTCTGTTTCTCGGTCTGGATACCTTTGAAACCCATTATGCCCTGTACCCGCCGGGTGCTGGCTATGAGCGGCATCTGGATCGTTTCCAGGACAACCCTCTGCGCACGGTGTCTGTGGTCAGTTACCTCAACCAGCAATGGCAACCCGGTGATGGTGGCGAGCTGCGACTGTATTTGCCGGAAGGTGTGCGTGATGTTGCCCCCCGTGCGGGCACGTTGGTGGTCTTTCTCAGTGACCTGATCGAACATGAAGTGCTGCCGGCGCGTTGCGACCGCGCCAGTCTGGTGGGCTGGTTTCGTCGCCGACCGGACAATCCCTTGCTGCGCTGATCAGGCAATCAGCCGCTGTCGCAAACGACCCAGGCGGCCCAGCAGATTGCCGACCAGGCTTTGTTCGGCAGCCAGGTCGGGGATTTCCGCGGCCCGCTGGACCCGGTGCTGTGGCTGGTTTTGCCAATGCCTCGCCTTGTCGGCTGCCGTGCGAATGGCGCGCTCGTACATGCCGCTGCGAATCGGCTTGGGCAGGTAGCGGAAAATCTGTGCCTGATTGATCAGTTTGAGCAATACCTGAGTGTCCTGGAAGGGCGTGATAATAATGCTCAGCATGCGCGGATGGGCCTGGGCCAGGCTCATCAGCAGTGGGCGCATGTCTTCATTGCGCAGGCGAATGTCGCTGACCAGAATATCCAGTGGCTGGTCGTTCAACAGGTCGAGTGCTTCGTTCAGGCTGTGTGCCTGATGCATCAGAATGCCACAGTTGCGGCAGAGTTCGCTGGTGTGCCTGACCGTGTCAGGATCAGGGTCCAGCAGCAGCAGGGAAGGCTGGCGCACTGCATTTGCGGGCACCTGCGGTCTGGTAGGGACCCCGAGTGAGCGTTGCTCATGCACCAGTTGAGCGGCCTGGCGCAATGTTCCCGCCATTGCCTGCGGATCCCAGGGTTTGGTCAGGTAGCGGAAAATACCACCGCTATTGAGCGCATCCACGGCGGCGTCCAGGTCGGAGTAACCCGTGAGCAGAATTCGCAAGGTCTGCGGGTAGCGTTCCTGAACCTGGGCAAGCAGTTGGCTGCCACTCATCTGCGGCATGCGCTGATCGCTGACAATGATATCAACGGGTTCCTGCTGCAGTCGTTGCAAGGCTCGCAGCGGGTTGGACTCGGTCAGCACCTGGTAGTGGCGCCGAAACTGCAAGGCCAGGCTGCGCAAAATGCGTTCTTCGTCGTCAACAAACATGATGCGGATGGGTTGGGTCATTTCAGGCGCTCCTTGACAGGGCCAGGTCCTGACTTATGGGCAAGCTGATGAGAAAGCGCGTGCCGCGTCCGGGTTCGGACTTGAAACGGATGCGGCCGCCGTGGTCGCGAATGATCTGATAACAGATCGAAAGCCCCAGTCCGGTGCCCTGGCCAACACTCTTGGTGGTAAAGAAGGGGTCGAAAATTCTTTTTTGTGCGGCTTCGGGTATGCCGCGCCCATTGTCCTGTACCGACAGGTGAACCTGATCCTGCTCTGACCAGGTGCGTATCAGGATTTGCCCCGGCCGCTCCATGGCCTGGGCGGCGTTGGTCAGAAGGTTGAGCAGCACCTGGTTGATCTGCGAAGGGGTGCAGGTAATTACCGGCAGATCGCCAAGCCGGGTGATCACTTCAGCGTTGTCCTTGAGCACATTGCGGGCAATGACCAAGGCGTTGTGGACGCACTCATTGAGATCAACAGCTTCGGTCATGGCGCGATCCAGCCGGGCAAAATCCTTCAGGCTGATGGCCAGTTCGGCGATTTGCTCAAGCCCGAACTGAGTATCTTCAAGCAATGGCCCCAGATCTTCCGCCAATTGCGCCGGCGCGGCGGCATCGGCCGCTACGCGGGTGGCGGCAAAGGACTCGGCGAGTTGTTCGTCACTGGCTTGGGGGTCATTGAGCAGCTGCATCAGATGATCTTGCTGGTCAGCCAGCTCCAGCACCGGCCTGACCAGATCGCCCAGTAGTTGCACGTTGTTTTTTATGTAGCCCAAGGGGGTATTCAGCTCGTGGGCTACACCGGCGACCATTTGCCCGAGCGAGGCCATTTTTTCTGCCTGGACCAGATGGCTTTGCGATTGCTTGAGCTGCTTGAGCGCCTGTTGCAGCGCCTGGTTGCGCTGCTCAATGCGGTGTTCCATGGCGCGCAACAGGTCCATCACCGTCCCCAGTCCTAGATAACGGCCGTCGCCGTCCACCAGGATGAAGTCCTCGGTAATCGGATACTGCAGCTGGCCCGTGATGATATTGGCTGCACGATCCAGTGCCGTACTTGCCTTGATGATCAGTGAATCCGGGTTGCTGGCCTCTGTCACCGGGTGCCGGCCCCACAGGTCGCGGCCAAAGCGCTGCATGAAGATGTTCTGCAGGCGATAGCGACTGACCAGGCCCAGGGGGCGGTTGTCGGCATCCACTACGGGGAGTGAGAGGAAGCCTTTGTAAGCCGGCTCAAGCAGGCGGTCGGCGACATCGTTGATGGTCAGTTCCGCACTCAGCGGATCAACGCTGTGGCACAGGTCGGCGAGGGTCTTGTTGCTGGACATGGTAAGCGACTGGCTGTGAACGAAGTCGTCATTAAACCAGCGCCAGGTTTCTACGAGATGACAGGCCGGTGCCGTCGTTCGCCTGATGGTTGGCGACGGCACCGGAACGTCCGGCTAGAAGAGGATGCGGCAGCGAATGGTCCCTTTGACCTTTTGCAGCTTTTCCTGGGCCAGGTCGGAATATTCGGCATCGACATCGACCACCACATAACCGACTTTTTCGTTGGTCTGCAAATACTGGCCACAGATGTTGATGCCGTTTTCCGCGAACACCTGGTTGATTTCGCTCATCACGCCGGGAATGTTCTGGTGGATGTGCAGCAAGCGATGTTGGCCGGGGTGCGATGGCAGCGCCACTTCGGGGAAGTTGACCGAGGTGATCGAGGTGCCGTTGTCGCTGTAGCGGACCAGCTTTTCCGCCACTTCAAGGCCGATGTTGGCTTGCGCTTCCATGGTCGAGCCGCCGACGTGCGGGGTCAGGATGCAGTTGTCGAATTCACGCAGCGGGCTGATGAACTCGTCATTGTTCGAGCGTGGTTCAACCGGGAACACATCGATGGCCGCGCCACCCAGGTGCTTGTCGGCCAGGGCGCCAGCCAGGGCTTCGATATCCACTACCGTGCCGCGTGCCGCGTTGATCAGAATGCTGCCGGGTTTCATGGCGCGAATTTCCTCTTCGCCCATCATCCACTTGGTTGCGGCAGTTTCCGGCACATGCAGAGTGACCACGTCAGCCTGACTCAGAAGCTCGTTCAGGGAGCCAACCTGAGAAGCGTTGCCCAGGGGCAGTTTGGTGACGACATCGTAGAACAGCACTTGCATGCCAAGGCCCTCGGCCAGCACTGACAGCTGAGTCCCGATCGAGCCATAACCCACGATACCCAGCTTCTTGCCACGTACTTCGTAGGAATTGGTTGCGCTTTTCAACCAGCCGCCGCGGTGGCAGGACGCATTCTTTTCCGGCACGCCACGCAGCAACAGAATAGCTTCGGCGAGTACCAGTTCCGCCACTGAGCGGGTGTTGGAAAAGGGCGCATTGAACACTGCAATGCCGCGTTCCATGGCCGCATTGAGGTCCACCTGATTGGTGCCGATGCAGAAACAGCCGACGGCAATCAGCTTGGGAGCACTCTGGAAAATCTCTTCGGTCAGCTGGGTGCGCGAACGGATGCCGATAAAGTGGGCATCGGCCACGGCCGCCTTGAGTTCCTCTTCCGGCAGTGAGCCGGTACGGTAGTCAATGTTGGTGTAACCAGCAGCCTTCAGCGTATCGACGGCGTTCTGATGTACGCCCTCGAGCAGAAGGAACTTGATCTTGCTCTTGTCCAGTGAGGTCTTGGCCATGGTCTGTGGTATCCGCAATACTGGTAGCGCCTGGGGCGCGGGTTAAGTGCTCCGGGCGGCTGCGATGAAGCAGTGCCGACGCTGTCGGGCATGAATTGCCACAAAAGCGTCCTGTTTCGGAAGCCGCGTATGCTAGCATAATCTGTCTTTTTGATGCTTATTGCTGCACGAATTCTATTCATCGGCAGCATGAATTCTGTGAGAGAGCCTGGTTGATGACCCCCGAAGCCCTGATCGAGCAATTGAAAACCCTGGTTGATGCGGACAAGGTACGCACCGATCCCGAGTCCCTGGATAATTGGGGCAAGGATTGGACCAAGCACTTTGCGCCCGCTCCGCTGGCTATCGTGTTCCCGAAAAATGCCGAGCAGGTGCAGGCAATCGTGCGTTTCGCCAATCAGCATCAGGTCGCCCTGGTACCTTCCGGCGGGCGCACGGGTCTGTCCGCCGGCGCAGTCGCCGCCAACGGCGAAATTGTGGTCTCTTTCGATTACATGAACAAGATTGTGTCCTTCAATGAGTTTGACCGCACCGTGGTCTGTCAGCCCGGCGTGGTCACGGCGCAACTGCAGCAGTTCGCCGAAGAGCAGGGGCTGTATTATCCAGTCGACTTTGCCTCGGCCGGTTCAAGCAACATTGGCGGCAATATCGGCACCAATGCCGGCGGTATCAAGGTCATTCGCTACGGTATGACGCGTAATTGGGTGGCGGGCCTGAAAGTGGTCACCGGCACTGGCGAGCTGCTGGAGCTGAACAAGGACCTGATCAAGAACGCGACCGGCTATGATCTGCGCCAACTCTTCATCGGCGCAGAAGGGACCCTGGGTTTTGTGGTCGAGGCGACCATGCGCCTGGAGCGCGCGCCAAAGAACCTGACTGCCATGGTGCTGGGCACCGCCGACTTCGATTCCATCATGCCGGTGCTGCACGCCTTCCAGAGCAAGCTGGACCTGACTGCCTTCGAGTTTTTCTCTGACAAGGCGATGGCCAAGATCATGGCTCGCGGCGACGTGCCGGCACCCTTCGCCACCGAGTGCCCCTTCTATGCGTTGCTGGAATTCGAGGCGCTGAACGAGGATATCGCCAATCAGGCACTGGAGATATTTGAGCATTGCGTGGAGCAGGGTTGGGTGCTGGACGGGGTGATGAGCCAGAGCGACCAGCAATTGCAGAACCTGTGGAAGCTGCGCGAATTTATCTCGGAAACCATCTCGCACTGGACGCCGTACAAGAATGACATCTCGGTCACTGTCGCCAAGGTACCGGCCTTCCTGCATGATATTGATGCCATCGTCGCGGAACACTACCCGGACTTCGAGATCGTCTGGTTCGGCCATATCGGTGACGGCAACCTGCACCTGAATATCCTCAAGCCGGAAGGCATGGACAAGGATGAGTTCTTCGGCAAGTGCGCCAGCGTGAACAAGTGGGTGTTCGAGATCGTGCAGAAATACAACGGCTCGATTTCCGCTGAGCACGGCGTGGGCATGACCAAGCGTGACTACCTGCATTACAGTCGCAGCCCGGAAGAAATTGCCGTGATGAAAGCGGTCAAGGCTGTATTTGACCCGAATGGGATTATGAATCCAGGCAAGATTTTTGCCTGACGTTGTAAAAAACTGGCCAGTCATCAGCGTGTCAGCTCAGGCAGGGTTCACCCGCAGCGGACACGCCGTGAACCCGTCCCAGGGGTCGGTGCCTGGTGATGCCGTCCATTTACGCGGCTTAAAAGAGTGTGTTTGTAAAACTATTGGTTAGAAACACTGATAGGAAAGGTTCTGAGTTGTGCGGTATTGCCTGGCCCCTGACCTGGACACGCTGTAAATACGTCCCTGTACGCTCGTCTATAGCCGTCCTTGGCTATAGACGGTCCAGATCAGGGCCAGGCAACACCGCTTGCCAGATCTAGTGCAGCAAGCCGTGTTTCTACCCATCTCTTGCGTGGAGTCTGCATGTCCTACCAACACCACTTCGCTGACGGCACCACC
Organism: Halopseudomonas salegens; assembly: GCF_900105655.1. Classification (NCBI taxonomy): domain Bacteria; kingdom Pseudomonadati; phylum Pseudomonadota; class Gammaproteobacteria; order Pseudomonadales; family Pseudomonadaceae; genus Halopseudomonas; species Halopseudomonas salegens. The sequence goes on along the minus strand of NZ_LT629787.1, from coordinate 2,920,713 downwards.
ATCGACCTGCCACTGGGCAAGGTCGTCTGTGTCGGGCGCAATTATGCCGAACATGCGCGTGAACTGAACAATCCGGTGCCCAGTGAGCCATTGCTGTTTATCAAGCCGGCCACTGCCGTGGTACCGCTCAGTGATGCCCCCTTGCAGCTGCCGACAGGCAAGGGTCCGGTGCACTATGAAACGGAAATTGCCTTGCTGATCGGCCAGCCACTGCGCGGTGAGGTAAGCATCGAGCAGGCCCGGCAGTCGATCATCGGGGTTGGGCTGGCGCTGGATCTGACGCTGCGTGAATTGCAGGACCAGCTGAAAGCCAAGGGGCACCCCTGGGAGCGCGCCAAGTCATTTGATGGAGCCTGCCCGCTCTCGGTATTTATTCGTCCTGAACAGGCCCCGGCGCTGACTGAGCTGCCCTTGCGCCTGGTGGTCAATGGCGAAGTACGCCAGCAGGGTTCCAGTGCCGAGATGATTACGCCGATCCTCAGCCTGCTGCAGCAGATCGCCTGTGTGTTTACCCTGCAACCGGGTGATGTCGTCATTACCGGCACACCGGCAGGTGTTGGCGAACTGCAAGCCGGCGATGTGCTGGAGCTGGCGATCCCGGGCGCGCTGGAACAGTCGGCTGAAATTGCTGGTGAAGCTGCCGCAGACTGAGTGTCTGCGGCAATAAAGGACGTTCAACTGCGCTTCAGTGTTTCCACACCGGAACTGGTGCCCAACAGCAGAATATCTGCCGGGCGGTGGGCAAACAGACCGTTGCAGACCACGCCAACGATGCTGTTGAGCTGGTCTTCCAGTTTGCGCGGATCGTGGATCTGCATGTTGTGCACATCCAGAATCACATTGCCGTTATCGGTCACGCAGCCGTCCCGGTAAACCGGATCACCGCCCAGTTTGACGATCTCGCGGGCCACATGGCTGCGTGCCATGGGGATTACCTCGACCGGGAGCGGAAAGCTGCCCAGAGTGTCGACCAGCTTGCTGTCGTCGGCAATGCAGATAAAGGTTTTCGCCACCGCAGCAACGATCTTCTCGCGGGTCAGGGCTGCGCCGCCACCCTTGATCAGTTCCAGATGGCGGTTGGTCTCATCCGCGCCGTCAATGTAAAAAGCCAGCTCGAATACATTGTTCAGTTCGTAGACCGGAATGCCGTGCTCTTTCAGGCGCGCAGCCGTGGCTTCCGAGCTGGCGACGGCGCCGTCAAAGAATCCCTTGTGTTTGGCCAGAGCATCAATAAAACAGTTGGCCGTGGAACCGGTGCCGATGCCGATGATGCTGCTGTCTTCCAGATCAGGCAGTAGCAGGTCGACGGCCGCCTGGCCGACAGCCTGTTTGAGTTGGTCCTGGTTCATGCCGATGTTCCCCTTGGCCGGTAGTAAAGTTACGAATTATACGGGTTTGCCGCGGGCAACGTGTAGTCGTACCGCAGTCAATTCGCTAGACTGGTCGTTTTCACCCTGGTCAAGCCGAAATCCCATGCTGGAATCCTACGTCAAGAAAATCCTCTGCTCGCCGGTCTATGATGTGGCGGTTGAAACGCCTATTCATGCCGCGCCCTTTCTGTCCGAACGCCTGGGCAACACCGTGTTGCTCAAGCGTGAAGACCTGCAGCCAGTTTTCTCGTTCAAGATTCGTGGTGCGTATAACAAGCTGTCGCAGCTGTCTGACGAACAGCGGGCCAAGGGCGTAGTGGCCGCCTCAGCGGGTAACCATGCCCAGGGATTGGCCTATGCTGCGCGCCATCTGGGTGTAAAGGCAACCATTGTCATGCCGCGCACCACGCCGGAGATCAAGGTCAAGGCGGTGCGCGCGCGTGGTGCCAAGGTCATTCTGCATGGCGATGCTTTTGATGAAGCCCTGGCCTACTCGCGAAAGCTGATCGAAGAAAAAGGCTACACCTACATTCATCCCTATGATGACCCGGACACCATTGCTGGCCAGGGCACGGTGGCGATGGAGATCCTGCGCCAGCATCAGGGTCCGCTGGATGCGATTTTCGTTCCGGTTGGGGGCGGTGGTCTGGTTGCCGGGATTGCTGCCTATGTGAAATACCTGCGTCCGGATATCAAGGTCATTGGTGTCGAGCCGACAGAAGCGGCCTGTCTGCAAGCGGCCATGGCGGCGGACGAGCGCGTGGTGCTGAGTCAGGTCGGGCTGTTTGCCGATGGTGTGGCAGTGGCTCAGATCGGCGAGCACACTTTTGAAGTGTGTCGGCATTACGTGGATGAAGTCATCACCGTGACTACCGACGAGATGTGTGCGGCGATCAAGGATATCTACGACGATACCCGTTCCATCTGCGAGCCAGCGGGCTGTCTTGGCGTGGCCGGAATCAAGAAGTACGTCGAGCGTGAAGGCTGTGAAGGGCAGGTTTATATCGCCATTGATTCGGGTGCCAACGTCAACTTTGATCGTTTGCGCCATGTTGCCGAGAGGGCGGAGATCGGTGAGCGGCGTGAAGCCATTCTTGCGGTGACCATTCCGGAGCGCCCCGGCAGTTTCAAGGCGTTCTGCGAGGCGCTGGGCAAACGCTCGATCACCGAGTTCAATTACCGCTTTTACGACCGTGCAGAAGCACAGATCTTTGTCGGCGTGCAGACTCATCCGGAGTCTGATCCACGCGATGCACTGGTCGGCAACCTGCGTGAACTGGGTTTCCCGGTGCTGGATATGACCGACAATGAGTTGGCCAAACTGCACATCCGCCATCTGGTGGGCGGCCATGCCGACCATGTGCGCGATGAGGTGATCTACCGTTTCGAGTTTCCCGAGCGGCCGGGAGCCTTGTTCAACTTTCTGCGCAATCTGGGCGGGCGCTGGAATATTTCCATGTTCCATTACCGCAACCATGGTGCGGCCTATGGTCGCGTGGTGGTCGGCTTGCAGGTGCCGGAAGACGAGCGCCACCAGGTTGATGAGGCCCTGGACAAGATTGGCTACCCCTATTGGGATGAATCGGAAAACCCGGCTTACCGCCTGTTTCTCGGCTGAATCAGCTGGCCGCCTGATCTGCGCTGCAGGTCCGGTTGCGCCCGGAGCTTTTGGCCTGATAGAGCATCCGGTCGGCAATCTGAACCAGATCGTGGGGGCTGTTGTCGGCGTCGGGGATCAGGCTGGCTGCCCCGATACTGATGGTCAGGTACTTTATCTCTGTTTCCGGATGGCTGATGTGCAGATCTTGCACTGCCTGATGCAAGTGATGTGCTACCCGCTCGCACTGTTCCAGGTCGGCGCCCGGCAGAATGACCGCAAACTCCTCGCCACCATAGCGGCAGGCGCAGTCTCCTTCGCGCAGCAGATTCTCCCGCAATGCCACGGCCAGTTTTTGCAGGGCTTCGTCACCCGCCTGGTGGCCAAGTTGGTCATTGAAGGGTTTGAAGTGATCGACATCAAGCATCAGCAGCCCCAAGGGCTCACTGCCGCGACGCATGCGGCGCCACTCACTGTGCAGGGTCTCGTCAAAGTAGCGGCGATTGAACAGACCGGTCAGGCCATCCTGGTTGGATAGTGCTTCCAGTCGATGGGTGACAGCCAGTTGCACGCTGTTGTTGCGGCCGACGCAGATCAGGTGGTCGCGGCCGTAACGCTGCAGATAGCTGACACTGATTTCCATCGGAATCAGGTCGCCATTGCGATGGCGGGCATTCTGCTGATAAATGGCATTGCCTTGTGATTCGACCTGTTGCTGCAGCAGGTCGGCCCAGGCCTGGTAGTCCGGCATTACGTCTTCGGGGGCAATGGCCAGTATGCTGGCGAGTTCTTTCTGGTCATAACCAAGGGTCTGCCAGCAAGCCCGGTTCATATAGATCAGCTCCTGCGGATCCAGCCCGATGATGAAGAGGGCATCATGGCTATGATCGGTCAGGTCGAGGATCAGCTTCAGCCGCGCTGACTGTTGCTGCATGCGCTCTTCGGTTGCCTGGCGACGGACCACCTCCCGCTGCAGGCTCTGATTGCTCTGTTTCAGTTGTTGCGAGCGCTGGCCGCTGAGCATGGCAAGCCACAGAGCCAGGCAAAGGCTAAAACTGGCCAGGAGCCCAGCCCCAAGGATCATTGCCGGCAAGCGGGTGGTGGTTTCCTGCAGTAGTTGTCGGGTGGGTTTGCTGCGCAGTACGAAACCGCTATTCCCGCCCAGCACAACCTGGCTTTCAACCGCCCAGTCCAGCTCCAGGGCGTCCGGGCGCTGGCGATTGAACAATTCAGCCCGCTGGTCATAGAACACCAGGCTCAGACGCTCTTCAGCCAGGTCGCGCAGCAAGTCTTCGAGCAGCACTTCCACGCGGAAAACTGCCAGCAGGAAGCCGTCAAAACGCTTCTGACCGTCAATTTCACGGTATACCGGGACGTAGTAGGCAAGGCCGGGACCGCCCTGTTGCAATTCGAAACTGTCACTCAACTCTGGTTCGCTGGAGCCGCGCACACGCTCGAGAAAAGGGTAGTTAGGATGGTCAAGCGGGTACTCGAAGCCAATCACCGCTTCGTTGCCGGCCAGAGGTTCAATCCACTGCATGCGGTAATCGGCATCCAGCCACTCTATTGCCTGATAGTTGCCGACGTCATCGAGCAGGCGCTCTACATCCAGCAACCATTGTTGATAATCGTCATGATGGTAGGGCCAGCGATTGGCGAGGCGACGCAAGCTGCTGGCCTGGCTCTCGAAGCGCGCCTCAAGTTGCAGTGCGAGCGCATGGGTCTCAAGTTTCAGACGCGACTTGGCCTGCTGCTTTTCCGCATTGGTCAGGGCTTGCCAAATCAACAGATTGGCCGCGATCAGCAGCCCGCATAGGGTGGCGATCAGCACCCGGGATAGCCCCGGATTGCGTGCAAAGGTGCGAAGTAGCATGGATGGCCTCAGAGATACTGCCTATGTGATAGCACATCGCTTGTCGGCATGCCAGCGCTGGCTCTGCTAGCAGGCATGGGTTTTGCCACCGGCGAGTTCGACCATGCAGGTAAAGTCTTCGCTATTGACAGGCATGACCGAGAGCCGGTTGCCGCGCTTGAGCAGTGGCAGGTGTTGCAGGGCGCTGGATGCTTTCAGCGTTTGCAGTGAAACAAAACGCGGAAACTTTTCGCGCCAACGTACGTCTACACATAACCAGGGCAATTTGCTCTTGCTGCTGCGAGGGTCATGACCCGGGCTGTGCGGATCAAGAGCGCTGAGGTCGGGGTAGGCCGTGCTGATGATTTCGCCGCAACCGGCCAGCCCTGGTGGGGTACAGCTGGAATGATAGAACAGGAACAGATCGCCCGGTTGCATGCGGGCGATATAGTTTTTTGCTTGATGGTTGCGGACCCCGTCCCACGTGGCTTCGCCCTGTTGGTGCAGATCGTCTATGGAAAATGCATCAGGCTCGGATTTGAGTAGCCAGTAGGCCATGGGGAAATTCCTGTATCAGATTTGACATGTTTTGTTGCATGTTTTAAACAGAGTGTTTTGCGAAACGGCGTCAATAGTCTCATGGGTTGCCTGACAATTTGACTGGCAAGCAACTGTTCGGGCCTGATTTGACGCGTCATTCGCATTCACAACAAGATTGCCCATTGATATTAGCAAGGAGAGGCAGCGATGCGCCGTAAGTTGGATCCCATGTGGATTCTCGTACTGGTTTTTACCCTGGGAGTAGTGACAACCGGATATACCCAGAGTTATCTGGATCGCAATGACTCACCGCCGGGTATCAGTGCCCAACCCTGATTCTTGTAAAAACAGGCTGTACCGGTCGGTAACAATGCCGTCCAGCGGAATATCCCAGTCGGCAATTGGCAGTTGCGGCACTTCCTGGCATTGGTGGGCCAGCCCCAGCAGTTGTGGGCGCCGCCAATGCCGCCGACGTTGCCTGTAGGCCAGGCAGCGGTCATAGAAGCCGCCACCCATGCCCAGCCGATTGCCTTGCCGATCAAAACCGACCAGTGGCAGTAACAGTAAATCCAGTTGCCAGGCCTTCACTTGCCAGTGCGGGGCAGACGCGGGTTCGTTTATACCGAAACGGTTGCGCGCCCAGCGTTGTCCCGGGCGCAACCGCTGCAAGCGCATCTGCTGGCGTGGCCATCCAGAGACGACCGGCAGGTAGCAGTGTTTGCCCCGGCGTTGTGCCAGGTACAGCAAGGGAGTGGGGTCGATTTCGCCATCATTGGGCAGGTACAGGCCAATGCGTCGGCTGCGCTGAAAGCTCGGCAGCTGTGCAATGCGGCGACACAGGTCGCGACTGGCGCGTGCCTGCTGAGCCTTGCTCAGGCTGCGTCGGCGTTGGCGCAAGGTGCGCCGCCATTGGCCGCGAGTCATGAAAGAGTCCCCGGGAATGCCGCTGTCGGGTTAGCCCTTGAACCCGAAAGTTCAAGGCGGAGGATGCCGCCAGGCCTAAGGCTTTCCGTCATGCGGACATGCACACTGGCTGTGGCAAGCAGCCCCCTGGTACAGAAGTATCGGCTCAGGGACATCTCCGACTGGCAAACACCCCAGGGACAAGCGTTACTGTACAGCATTTTCACCATGGATTCATGTGCGCATCACGCCTGATGGCGGGCCAGGGCCTGATCCAGACGGCTGACCAGGTCGGTAATCTGCTGTTGCTGGCTGTTCAGTTCAACGTCTTTCTGCCGTCCGCCAGTGAGCATGTCATGGCTGATATTCAGGGCTGCCATGACCGCAATGCGTTCGACGCCGATGACTTTGCCGCTGTTGCGAATGTCACGCATGGTCTGGTCCAGGTGGCGGGCAGCCTGTTCCAGGTTGCTGCGTTCTTCCGGCGGGCAGCTGACGCGATACTCTTTATCGAGGATATGCAGGATGACGGTTTGTGGCTCGCTCATGAGTCATGCTCCAGAGATTTCAGACGAAGAATCATGGCTTCGACCTTCTGGCGGGCCAAATCGTTCTTTTCAATTAACTGCAATCGTTCTTCACGCCAACTGCGTTCCTGCGCCAGCAAGTGCTGATTCTGCTGTTGCAGACGATCGCATAGCGCAATCAGTTCGCTCACCCGCAGGCTCAGGGTGTTGATATCCGGTTGATCCGTTGGCGCCATCTTGTTTTCCCTGGAATTGGCCAATTGTTGAGGCAGACCTATAGAATATCCACCTATCCATGCATCCGGCAATGAGAGGCCCGCACCCTATGGCACTGATGCCCGCCGTTTACGAGTATGACCGTTATGCTGAACTCTGCAATGATCTGGCTGCAGTTGGTCACCCGGCCGAGCTGCACGGCCACCTGGTTGGCCGTCTGGCGGCCGGCACGCGACTGGATCATGCAAGCTGGTTGCGCGTGGCGCAAGAGCTGCTGGATGGCCGGGCCAGTCTGGCAGAAGCCGGCAAGGTCATGCTGATTCAGTTACATGATGCCACTTTGGCGCAACTGACAGGCAGCGGCTTTGAGATTACTCTGCTGTTACCTGATGATGATTCGCCCATTGCCTTGCGCAGCCAGGCACTGGGGCAGTGGTGTAATGGTTTTCTCGGCGGCTTTGGACTGGTTGAGCGGGAAGCCGAACTGAGTGAAGAGGCCAATGGTGTGCTGCATGATTTTGCTGCCATAGCACAGATTCAGGCCGAGGCTGACGACAGTGAAGCCAATGAAAGTGATTACATGGAAGTCATGGAGTACGTGCGCATGGCCTCATTGATGTTGTTCAGTGAGTGCCAGCCAGCCGACAAGGGGCAGCCAGAACCGCCCGCCGCATTGCATTGAAACAAACCGAGGTACGCATGCAGATCAGCAAGCAGGAGTTCAGTCGCCGGCGCAAAGCGTTGATGAAACAGATGGAGCCCAACAGTATTGCTGTGCTCCCAGCCGCACCGGTATATATTCGCAACCGTGATGTGGAGCACAATTACCGCCAGGACAGCGACTTCCAGTACATGACCGGTTTTCCCGAGCCGGAAGCCGTCGCGGTCTTGCTGCCTGGTCGTGAGCATGGCGAGTATGTGTTGTTCTGTCGGGAAAAAGACATTGAGCGTGAACTCTGGGATGGCTATCGCGCTGGTCAGGAGGGGGCGGTGACCGAGTATGGCGCCGATGATGCCTTTCCGATCAATGACATCGATGACATTCTCCCCGGTCTGATCGAAGGGCGTGAAAGGGTGTATTACGCCATGGGCGCCAATGCCGATTTCGATCGTCGCCTGACCGGCTGGATCAATGTCATTCGCAGCAAGGCGCGCCTGGGCGCTCAACCGCCGAACGAATTCGTTGCGCTGGACCATCTGCTGCATGATATGCGCCTGTACAAAAGCGCCAACGAGATCAAGGTCATGCAGGCGGCAGCACAGATTTCTGTCGAAGCACATATCCGTGCCATGCAGATCTGTCGCCCCGGCCTCTTCGAGTATCAGTTGGAGGCCGAGCTGCAACATACGTTCATGCACCACGGTAGCCGCTCCCCCGCCTATGCTTCGATTGTCGCTTCCGGGCGCAATGCCTGCATCCTGCACTACACCGAAAACACCCGACAACTTCGTGATGGCGATCTGGTGTTGATTGATGCCGGCTGCGAGCTGGATTGCTATGCCAGCGACATAACTCGGACTTTTCCGGCCAGCGGCCGATTCAGTGCCGAGCAGAGAGCTATCTATGACATTGTGCTGGCAGCCCAGGAAGCTGCCTTCGAGGCCATTGCGCCGGAGCGCCACTGGAATGAATCCCATGAAGCCACGGTACGGGTCATTACCCAGGGACTGATTGACCTGGGATTGCTGCAGGGCGAGCTGGATAACCTGATCGCCAGCGAAGCCTACAAGCCCTTTTACATGCACCGTGCTGGCCACTGGCTGGGTATGGATGTCCATGATGTGGGTGACTACCGTGTGGGTGGAGAGTGGCGCGTGCTGGAGCCCGGCATGGTGATGACGGTCGAGCCGGGTATCTATATTTCTCCCGATAACACGGCCGTGCCGCGCAAGTGGCGCGGCATCGGTGTGCGAATAGAAGATGATGTGCTGGTGACCCGGGATGGCTATCAACTGCTGACGAGCGGGCTGCCGCGCACGGCGGACGAGGTCGAGGCCAGCATGGCTGCTGCCGGGGTGGCGGCGTGACCAGCATCAGTATCGTCGGTGGCGGCATGGTCGGCGCCAGCCTGGCGCTGGCCCTGCAGGCCGGCGCCAGGGATGCAGGTTGGCAGATCAATCTGATTGAGGCACAGCCACCCAAAGCCGGTGGTTATCAGCCCAGTTACGATGCCCGCTCTACGGCATTGTCTCAGGGTAGCTGTCGCCTGTTCGAGCAATTGGGTATCTGGAAGCGACTGTCCGAGCGTGTCGAGCCGATTGCGCATATTCACGTCTCTGACCAGGGCCATCCGGGCATTACCCGGCTGGCCGCGCGTGATGAAGGTGTGCCGGCCTTGGGCTATGTAGTGGACAATACCTGGTTGGGCGAGGTGCTGCTGCAGGCGCTGGATACCTCGGTGGTTCAATGGCTGGCACCGATGCAGGTGACTGCTGCCCAGCCCCGGGCGGGAGGCTATCAGCTGACGCTCAATGCCGCAGAGGGCGAGCAGACCCTGGAAACCGACCTGCTGGTCGTCGCAGATGGCGGGCGCTCCGGCCTGCTCGACAGCCTCGGTGTGCACCGCCACCAGCGCCGGTACGGTCAGACCGCGATCATCGCCAATATCACCAGCAGCAAGGGCCATCAGGGCGTAGCCTATGAGCGCTTTACTCCCAATGGGCCGCTGGCCTTGTTGCCGCTCAGTGACCAGCGCAGTGCGCTGGTCTGGACCCTGCCGGAAGATCAGGCGAACGATGTCCTGGCGCTGGCGGATAATGAATTCCTGCAGCAGCTGCAGCAAGCCTTTGGCTATCGCCTGGGCGGCCTGATCCGGGTTGGCGAGCGTCATGCCTATCCGCTCAGCCTGATTGAGGCTGCCGAGCAGGTACGCCCTCACCTGGTGGTGCTCGGCAATGCCGCTCACAGCCTGCACCCAATTGCCGGTCAGGGGTTCAATCTGTCACTGCGCGATACGCTTGCGCTGGCCGAGCACTTGTTGGCTGCCGCTGACCAAAGAAAAAATCCTGGTGACTTGTCCCTGCTGCAGAGCTACTGGCAACAGCAGCAAGGCGACCAGCAACTGACAGTGGCTTTCAGTGATCGTCTGACCCGGTTGTTCAGCAATCGCCAGCCACTGCTGACTGCCGGGCGCAATCTTGGCCTGCTTGGCCTGGATTTGCTGCCGCCGGTCAAGCACCTGCTGGCGCGTCAGGCAATGGGGCTGAAAGCCTGATGACTCAAGGAGCGCGTATGGCGTCGGACTATGATCTGATAATTGTCGGAGCGGGCATGGTCGGTAGTGCTCTGGCCAGTGCCTTGCAGGATGCTCGCCTGCGGGTGGCCCTGCTCGACGCGCAAGCACTGCCGAGTGATTTCCCGGAGCCGGCGGTGGCGTCGGGATTCGATGCGCGGGTCAGCGCCCTGAGCGCTGCCTCGGAGCACCTCTTGCGTCACCTGGGTGCCTGGCAGCGTCTGCCGGCAGATACCGCTTTCGCCTATCAGCAAATGCAGGTATGGGATGCTGAGGGTACCGGGCATATCGGCTTTACCGCGGCGGCGCTGAATGAGCCGCGGCTGGGCCATATCATTGAGAATCGACATATACAGCAGGCGTTGCAGGCCAGTATCGATAACACCCGGGTCAGCCTGCTGGGCGGGCGCAAGGTCATCACGCTGGTGCGCGAGGACGATGCATGGCGGCTCAATCTGGAGACCGGAGAATCACTGCGCGCACCGCTGATCATTGCTGCCGATGGTGCTCGTTCGCGCCTGCGGGACCTGGCCGGCATGGCCACCCGTGAGTGGGATTATCTGCATCACGCGCTGGTAACCACAGTAGAAACCACCGAAGCCCATCAGGCGACTGCCTGGCAGCGCTTTTTGCCTAGTGGCCCGTTGGCCTTTCTGCCACTACCTTCGCGTGGCGGCCGGCATTATTGCTCGATAGTCTGGTCGTTGTTGCCGGATGCGGCGGATGCGGTTATGGCAATGGATGATGCCGCGTTCTGCCGCGCCCTGGGTGATGCTTTTGAGCAGCGTCTGGGACCGGTTTTATCGGCTGATCCGCGTCAGCGTATTGCGCTGCGCCAGCGGCATGCCAAAACGTATGTGATGCCGGGGCTGGCACTGATTGGTGATGCTGCGCACAGCATCCACCCGCTGGCCGGGCAGGGGGTGAATCTGGGGTTTCTCGACGTGGCGGTATTGGCCGATGTGCTCATGCAGGCAGGTCGTCGTGGCGAAGCACTGTCCGGGCTGGCCGTTTTGCGACGCTACGAGCGGCAGCGGATGGGCAGTAATCTGGCAATGATGGCGGCGATGGAAGGGTTTCAGCGACTCTTTCATGCCGATGCCTTGCCGTTGCGCTGGCTGCGCAACGCGGGGATGAACCTGGTCGATCAGCATAGCCAGGTCAAGGCCCGTTTGATGCGACAGGCGATGGGGCTGCAGGGCGATTTGCCGCCGCTGGCGCGGGACCCGGCACTGTCGGTAGCCAGCGGATACTGAACATGGGTAGAACTGACGGAACTGCAAAAAGATAAGCTGTTGCTAATTTTAATGCCAATCATTATCATCTGTGTATCGCTTATCTGACCTGAGGTTCTTCCATGTCTTGCAAACCTGTTGTCGCTGCCGCCACGCTTGCCCTGACTGCTTTTGCCGGTTTTGCCCAAGCCAAGGAGCTGGTGGTCTACTCGTCGCGCCAGGAGCACCTGATCCGGCCGGTGTTCGAGTTGTATACGGAGAAAACCGGGGTTGAAATCAACTACATCACCGACAGCGAGGCGCCTTTGATGGCTCGCTTGAGTGCCGAAGGCGCCAACACCCCGGCTGACCTGTTCATAACCGTTGATGCCGGCAACCTCTGGCAGGCTGAGGAAATGGGGCTGTTGCGTTCGGTGAAGTCGGACGTGATCGAGTCCAACATCCCGAGTCAGTACCGGTCTTCCAACGGACATTGGACCGGCCTGTCACTGCGCGCCCGGACCATTGCCTACTCTACCGAACGCGTCGATCCGGAGATGTTGAGTACCTATGAAGCCCTGGCTGACGAGCAGTGGCACGGTCGCCTGTGTCTGCGCACTTCGAAAAAGGTCTACAACCAGTCGCTGACTGCCACCATGCTGGAAACGCTGGGTGAAGACAAAACCGCTGACGTGATCGGCGGCTGGGTGGCCAATACGACAGTGCCGATTTTCTCCAACGATACCTCTCTGCTGGAGGCGATTGACGCTGGGCAGTGTGACCTGGGCATCGTCAACACCTACTATTTCGGTCGTCTGGAAAAAGCCGACCCGGATATCAATGTCGCGCTGTTCTGGCCCAATCAGGATGACCGTGGCGTCCACGTGAACATTTCCGGTGCCGGGGTTACCCGTCATGCCAAGCAGCCGGAAGAAGCGGTCAAGTTCCTCGAGTGGTTGACTACTGAAGAGGCTCAGCGAGTCTTTGCCGATGTCAACATGGAGTTCCCCGCCAATGAGGCGCTGGCGCCTGCAGAAGATGTTGCTGCCTGGGGTGAATTCAAGGCTGACACCATCAATGTCGAAGTTGCCGGTCGCCGTCAGCCGGAAGCCATCATGCTGATGGATCGGCTGAACTGGAACTGAATCACGCTGCTAGCCGCTGATCAATTCCGCTATACTGCTCGCCCGGCCATGCGCCGGGCGATTGTATTTAACGCGGAGAGCCTGTGTCCCGTCACCCTCTGACCTCTAACCGCCGCTGGCGCCTGACTGTATACGGTCTGGCCGCACTGGTGCTGATGCCGATTGCAGTGATACTGCTGAGTTGGCAAAGCGTGGACAACCAGATTTGGAGTCATCTGCTGCAAACCCAGCTGTGGCGGCTGGTAACCAATACTGTGGTGCTGGTATTGGGCGTCGGGGTCGGGGTTACCCTGTTGGGGGTCAGCCTCGCCTGGCTGGTCAGTCTCTGTGAGTTTCCCGGTCGACGCTGGCTGGATTGGGCGCTGATGCTGCCCTTTGCGATTCCCGCCTATGTTCTGGCTTTTGTCATGATCGGTCTGCTGGACTTCTCCGGCCCGGTGCAAAGCCTGATGCGTGAGTGGCTTGGCCCGCAGGCCGGGCTGCCGCCGATCCGTTCCACTGGTGGCGTCATCGGTGTGCTGGTTCTGGTGTTCTATCCTTACGTCTATTTGCTCGCGCGCAGTGCCTTTCTGGCCCAGGGGCGCGGGCTGATGGAAGCCTCGCGAATTCTCGGCATGACTCCGTGGAAAGCCTTTTGGCGAGTGGCCTTGCCGATGGCGCGTCCGGCCATAGGTGCCGGCGTGGCTCTGGCGATCATGGAGACCCTGGCTGATTTCGGTGCCGTCTCGGTATTCAATTTCGATACCTTTACCACCGCTATCTACAAGACCTGGTATGGCTTTTACAGCTTGTCTACCGCCACTCAGCTGGCCAGCGTCTTGTTGCTGTTCGTGGTCCTGGCCTTGTTCGCCGAGCGCCGTGCGCAGGGCAGCAAACGTTTCCCCGGAGCTGACAAGCCTCGTCAGGGCGTGCTTTATCGCCTGAGCGGGCCCAAAGCCTGGCTGGCTACCGGCTATTGCCTGCTGATATTGGCGATTGCCTTTGTCATTCCGCTGACGCAACTGATCTTCTGGCTGTTTGAAGGCGGTTTGCAGGAGCTGGATCAGCGTTATTTGCGACTGATCCGCAACACGCTGATTCTGGGCGCTATTGCGGCCTTCATTACCGTGCTCGGAGCGACTCTGCTGGTGCTTGGCCGGCGCCTGCAGCCCAGTCGTCGGGTGAAGAGCGCGGTTTCGGTAGCCAACCTCGGCTACGCGTTACCCGGCTCTGTGTTGGCAGTAGGCATCATGTTTGCCTTCAGTTTTCTGGACAACCAGTTGCTCATTCCGCTGCGTCAGTGGCTGGGCAATGACGCAGCCGGCCCTTTGCTGATGGGAAGCCTGTTTGCCTTGTTGCTGGCCTACCTGATCCGTTTTATGGCGGTTGCCTACGGTCCACTGGATACGTCACTGGCGCGCATTCGGCCATCTTTGCCGGAGGCGGCGCAGAGCCTGGGGCAGTCGGGCTTTGCCGTGTTCTGGCGGGTCTACCTGCCGTTGCTGCTGCCCGGTGTGCTCAGTGCAGCCCTGCTGGTCTTTGTCGATGTACTCAAGGAGATGCCGGCAACCCTGCTGATGCGGCCTTTCGGCTGGGACACCCTGGCCGTGCGTATCCACGGCCTGACCGTGGAAGGGCAGTGGGCTCGTGCCTCCCTGCCGGCGCTGACGCTGGTCGTCGTCGGCCTGTTGCCGGTGATCATTCTGATCCGGCGTTCCGGCCGCAGCGTGCACAACGGCTAGGCCCGGGATGCGGCTTTGTACCGCCGGCTGTCACGCCGGACTGCACAAAGCCCCCTGAATGCGGCTACAATTGCGCCTTTCCGACCCCCGATCTGAAGGATGTCCGAATGGGTATGCGCACTCCGCTGTATGACAAACACCTGGCCGCCGGCGGCAAAATGGTTGATTTTGGTGGTTGGGACATGCCTTTGCACTATGGTTCACAGCTGGAAGAACATCACCAGGTACGGCGTGAACTGGGCGTGTTCGATGTGTCGCACATGACGGTGGTGGATGTCAGCGGCAGCGAGGCCAAAGCCTATCTGCAATACTTGCTGGCCAATGACGTGGCGCGGCTGAGCATCGACGGCAAGGCGCTGTACAGTGGCATGCTCAATGAGCAGGGCGGGGTGATTGATGATCTCATCGTCTATCTGTTCGCCAGCGGGTATCGGGTGGTAGTCAATGCCGCCACGCGGGACAAGGACCTGGCCTGGATGCAGCAGCAGGCGGAGGGCTTTGCGGTTACCCTGCGCGAGCGGGATGATCTGGCCATGCTGGCTGTGCAGGGGCCGCGCGCACTGGATGTATGCAAGAGCGTGGTGACTGATGCGCGCGCCGCCTTGATCAATGATCTGAAACCCTTCCAGGGGCTGCCGGAAGGTGACTGGTTTATCGGGCGCACCGGCTATACCGGCGAAGACGGTCTGGAAATCATCTTGCCTGCCGAGGAGGCGCCGGCGTTCTGGGATGCTTTGCTGAAAGCGGGTTGTGCCCCTTGTGGCCTGGGAGCTCGCGATACCCTGCGGTTGGAGGCCGGTATGAACCTGTACGGGTCGGATATGGATGAAAGCGTTTCGCCGCTGGCGGCCAATATGGCCTGGACCATCGCCTGGGAACCGGCCGAGCGCGAGTTTATCGGTCGGGAAGCACTGGCAGCCCAGCGCGCCGCCGGTGATCAGCCGAAACAGGTGGGGCTGATTCTGCAGCAGCGCGCGGTTTTGCGCGGCCACCAGACAGTGATTGTGCCCGGTGTTGGCGAGGGTGAAATCACCAGTGGCAGCTTCTCGCCGACGCTGGGCTGTTCGATTGCGCTGGCGCGTGTGCCGCGGGAAACCGGCAGCACGGCTCAGGTCGAAATTCGCGGCAAATTACTGGATGTACAGGTGGTCAAACCCGGTTTCGTCCGTCATGGGCAACCGTTGCACGGTTGAGCCAAGTATTTTTTTACTGTTTCGAGGATATCAACATGAGCACTATTCCCGCCGAATTGCGCTACGCCAGCAGTCATGAATGGGTACGCGAAGAGTCTGATGGCACTCTGACCATCGGCATTACCGACCATGCCCAGGATCTGCTCGGTGACGTGGTTTTTGTCGAGTTGCCCGAGGTTGGCCGCACGGTCAGCGCTGGTGAAGAGTGTGCGGTAGTGGAATCGGTCAAAGCCGCTTCCGACATCTACGCACCGGTGAGTGGCGAAGTAATTGCCATCAATGACAGCCTGGATGAGGCCCCGGAAGCCGTCAATGGCGACCCCTATGGCGAGGCCTGGTTCTTCAGAATCAAGCCCAGTGACAGTAGTGAACTGGACAAGTTGCTGGATGCCGAGGCCTACGGCGCCTCGATCTGATCCATGGTCCGATCTTGCTGCAAAGCCCTGAGCTATTTCAGGGCTTTTGTATTTATTACCCCGAGCAGGTACCCCGATGAGTCATACCCCAAGCCTTACTGACCTCGAACAGACTGACGACTTCATTCGCCGCCATATCGGCCCGGATGCAGCCGAACAACAAGCCATGCTGGACACCCTGGGTGCGCCCTCGCTGGCTGAGCTGATTCGACAAACGGTGCCACAGAGCATTCTGCGCGATGACCTGCTCGGTTTGGCTGGCCCCCGCAGTGAAGCCGAGGTGCTGACCTACCTGAAGGGGATCGCGAGCAAGAATCAGGTGTACACCTCGTGCATTGGTATGGGATATCACAACACCCTGACGCCGACAGTGATTCTGCGCAATGTGCTGGAAAACCCGGGCTGGTATACCGCCTACACGCCTTATCAGCCGGAAATTGCCCAGGGCCGCCTGGAAGCCTTGCTGAACTTCCAGCAGGTGACCATCGACCTCACCGGCATGGAGCTGGCCAGCGCCTCCTTGCTGGATGAAGCCACGGCTGCGGCCGAAGCGATGGCGCTGGCCAAGCGAGTGGCCAAGAGCAAGAGCAACCTGTTCTTTGTCGACCATGACTGCCACCCGCAGACCATCTCGGTAGTCTGCAACCGTGCCGAGGCTTTTGGTTTCGAAACCGTGGTTGCCGATGTGTCGACCCTGGGTGAGCATGAGGTCTTCGGGGCGTTGTTCCAGTATCCGACGACATGGGGCGACATTCGTGATCTCAAACCATTGATCGAGCAGGTCCAGGCACAGAAAGGCCTCGCTTGCGTCGGTGCGGATCTGCTCAGCCTGGTCCTGCTGACGCCGCCGGGTGAGCTGGGGGCCGATGTGGTGTTTGGCAGTGCCCAGCGCTTCGGTGTGCCCATGGGGTACGGCGGCCCGCACGCCGCTTTCTTTGCTA
Organism: Halopseudomonas salegens; assembly: GCF_900105655.1. Lineage (NCBI taxonomy): Bacteria > Pseudomonadati > Pseudomonadota > Gammaproteobacteria > Pseudomonadales > Pseudomonadaceae > Halopseudomonas > Halopseudomonas salegens. The sequence goes on along the minus strand of NZ_LT629787.1, from coordinate 2,903,845 downwards.
CCCGTGATGCCTACAAGCGGGCCATGCCCGGCCGGATCATCGGCGTTTCGGTGGATACCCGCGGCAACCGTGCACTGCGTATGGCACTGCAAACCCGCGAGCAGCACATTCGCCGCGAGAAGGCCAACTCGAATATCTGTACCGCCCAGGTACTGCTGGCCAATATTGCCAGCTTCTATGCGGTCTACCATGGCCCGGAAGGCTTGCGGACCATTGCGCGTCGGGTCCAGCGGCTGACTGCGATTCTGGCTGAGGGGCTGGCTGCGGCCGGCATCGAGCGCGTCAATCAGCACTTTTTCGATACCTTGACGCTCAAGGTGCCAGGCCGTGCCGGATCCATTGTCGAGCGCGCTCGCAATGCCCGGATCAACCTGCGGCTGATCGATGCCGACACGCTGGGCGCAAGCCTGGATGAAAGCACCACGCGCAGCACGGTCCAGACCCTGCTGGCCTGTTTCGTTGGTGATAGCCACGGCCTGGCCGTAGCCGAGCTGGATGCTGCGATCACTGGCGAGCCGGGCATACCGGCCGGGTTGCAGCGCCAGTCTGCATTCCTCGCTCATCCGGTGTTCAACAGCTATCACTCGGAAACCGAGATGCTGCGCTATATCAAGTCGCTGGAAAACAAGGACCTGGCGTTGAACCACTCGATGATTCCGCTCGGTTCCTGCACCATGAAGTTGAACGCGACCACGGAAATGATCCCGATTACCTGGCCCGAGTTCGGTCAGTTGCACCCCTTCGCGCCACTGGCCCAGGCTGAAGGCTATCAGGTGATGATTGCCGAGCTGGAAGCCATGCTGCGCGAGATTACCGGTTTCGATGCCATTTGCATGCAACCCAATTCCGGCGCGCAGGGCGAGTATGCCGGGCTGTTGGCCATTCGGAAATTCCATGAGGCAAACGGGGAAGGGCATCGCAATATCTGTCTGATTCCGACGTCGGCGCACGGCACCAACCCGGCTTCAGCGATGATGGCCAGCATGCGCGTAGTGCTGGTCAACTGCGACGAGCAGGGCAATGTGGATGTTGCGGACCTGCGGCAAAAAGCGGCTGACAACGCGGCCAACCTGTCCTGTCTGATGATTACCTACCCGTCGACCCACGGCGTATACGAAGAGGGAATCCGTGAGATCTGCGCTATAACCCACGAGCATGGCGGTCAGGTGTACATGGATGGCGCCAACCTGAATGCTCAGGTCGCGCTGACCCGTCCGGCAGATATTGGTGCCGACGTATCACACATGAACCTGCACAAGACGTTCTGTATCCCGCATGGCGGCGGCGGCCCGGGTATGGGGCCGATCGGAGTCAAGGCGCATCTGGCGCGCTTCGTTGCCAACCATCCGGTGGTGCCGCTGGACGGTCCGCACCCGGGCAATGGCGCAGTCAGCGCCGCGCCCTGGGGCAGCGCGAGCATTCTGCCGATCAGTTGGACCTATATTGCGTTGATGGGGGCGTCTGGCCTGCGCCAGGCCACCGAAGTGGCGATTCTGAATGCCAACTACCTGGCCAAGCGGCTCGGCGAGGCCTATCCGGTGCTCTACAGCGGTCGAAATGGACGTGTAGCGCATGAATGCATCATTGATATTCGCCCGCTCAAGGCGGCCTCGGGTATTACCGAGGAAGATGTTGCCAAACGGCTGATGGATTTTGGCTTCCACGCGCCGACCATGTCTTTCCCGGTCGCCGGCACGCTGATGATCGAGCCGACCGAGAGCGAGTCCAAGGCCGAGCTGGATCGTTTTGTCGATGCCATGTTGAGCATCCGCAGTGAAATCAGCCAGGTCGAGCAGGGCGAGTGGCCGGAAGACGATAATCCGTTGCGCCATGCCCCGCACACCCTGGCCGACATCACTGGTGACTGGGAGCGGCCTTATTCCCGGCAACAGGCGGTATTTCCGCAAGCCTGGGTGGCGGCCAACAAATTCTGGCCGTCGGTGAACCGTATCGATAACGTCTACGGCGATCGCAACCTGTTCTGCGCCTGCCCGCCGATCGAGTCCTACGAAGGCTGAAGCGCAAAGCGCCATCCGCCGGGTGGCGCTGCTGTCTGTTCTGCCCGCCTAGCGACGGCCTTGCTGTGGCTGGCGTGGCAGGTTCAGGCAGACCTCCACACCCCCTTCAGGGCGATTGCGCAGCTCAACGGATCCCTGATGCAGCTGGGCAACTTCGCGGACGAAGCTCAGCCCGAGCCCGGTACTCTTGCGTTGTCCGTCCGGGCGCGGCAGTGAGTAGAACCGTTCGAACACCCGATCCATTGCGTAGTCCGGCACCGGCGGGCCGTCGTTGCTGACCGTCAGGCGTAACTGTTGAGCGTGCGCGCTGATCCGCAAGGTCACCTGGCCGCCGGACAGGCTGAATTCGATGGCGTTGTCGAGCAGGTTGCTGATGGCTTGTTCGAGCAGAAACGCCTCGCCGCGCAGGTGACAGTCATCAGTCCGGATCAATTGCAAAGCAAGCTGTTTTTTTTCCGCCAACGGTTGCTTGGACTCCAGTTCGCGAGCGGCCAGCTCAGCCAGGTCGAGTGATTCGGCCTGCTCCAGATGCTGTCGCTTTTCCACGCTGGCCAGCGACAGCAGCCGCTCAACCAGCCGCTGCAGGCGTTGAGACTCACTGTCGATATTGGCCAGAAAGCGTTCCCGTGCCAGAGCCGGTACATCCCCTTCCTGAAGCAATTCGGCGGCCCCGCGGATGGCCGACAAGGGGGACTTCATCTCATGGGTCAGGGTATGCACGTACTGCTCGACGTACGCCTTGCCATCAATTTCCGCGCGCATCGCTTCGGTAGCCCGAGCCAGACGATCAAGCTCCCGCTCGCCGAGTCTGGGGGCACTGACCCGTTCACCATTTCGGACCCGTTCGACGTATTCGACCAGGCGGCGGATAGAGCGGGTGATCCAGATCGACAGGGCCGCACCCAGTAGCAGGGCGCCGAGCAGAATCAGCCCGCCGCGCTGCCAGAAATAACCGTGCGCCAGAGTGATAAAGGGTTGCAGGCTGGAGGTTGGCTGGCCCAGGGCAACTACCCCCCTGAGCTCGTCATTATGGTAGATCGGAGCAGCCACATACATGTGACTGCTGCTTTCGTCCTCTGGTGTGGTCCGGGTAGTGCGGGCACCGTATTCGCCGCGCAGGGTCAGGGCAACATCACGCCAATTCGAGAAGTCTTCACCGATCAGTGCCGGGTCGGTATGAAACAGCACCCGCCCCTGGCTGTCGGTGAGATAGACTAGCAGTTCGGGGCGGGTTTTGTGGTGCGACCAGATGAGTGCGTCCAGCTGACGCTGTTGATAGCGCTGGACGGCTTCTGCAAAGGGTGAACCCTGGGCAAAGCCCTGATCCCAGTGCAGGCCGGCAACTTCGGCCAGCAGATTGCTGCTGTCAACCAGCACCTCTTCACTGGCCTGACGTACCGAGGATGGCAGCTGGTTGAGGATGCTGTTGAGGAACAGCACCGTGGCCAGCCCGGCAAGTACGAACCAGGCCACCAGAATGCGGATGCTCAGGCTCATGGATGCTGTCTGCCGGCCTGTGGGTCGAGGCTGTAGCCGAGGCCTCGGTGGGTGATGATCGGGTCGAGGTCGGGGCGGATCTTTTTCAGCTTCACTCGGATACCCTTGATATGGGTGTCGACCACGCGGTCCAGGCTGGCGCCCGGATCTTCCCAGGCGGCATCCATCAACTGCTCGCGACTGAGTACATGTTCGGGATGGCGCAACAGGGCGCTGAGAATCAGGTATTCGTAGCGGGTCAACTCCAGCCACTGCTGCTGATAGCGGATACGCCGACGCTCGGCATCATGCTCGAAAAGGGCGCTGTCAGGCTCGTGTTCCGGTTGGGACTGTGCGCGGGTACGCCGCAGGATGGCACGCACCCGGGCAGATATCTCGCGTGGGCTGAATGGCTTGACGACATAGTCGTCAGCGCCGATTTCCAGCCCGACGATGCGGTCGACCTCTTCCTTGCGGGCGGTCAGAAACATCACCGGGACATTGGAAAATTGCCGAATGCGCCGACACAGCTCGAAGCCGCTTTCATCCGGCAGGCCCACATCCAGCATGATCAAGTCTACCGGCTGCTGCTGCAGCCAGGCCATGCCGTCACCGGCCAATGCACACCAGTGGGTGTCAAAACCTTCGGTAGCGAGGGCATAGAGCAGGGCATCGGCAATTGCCGGCTCATCCTCGATGATCAGTATTCTATCGCCCATGGGCTGCTCATCCTGAACTGCGAGCCCCGATTGTGGCGCTATTGGCGGCACGCGCGCAATCATTCCTCGTGCTCCAGCCAGGCGCTGACCACATAACGTAGCGGGCCGCCACTGCTGAGGGCGGCAAATGGGTAGCAGGTGACCAGGCGCAGCTCAGCCCTGGCGTGCTGCAATTCAATTTGTCGGTAGCGGCTGTCGACCACGTCGGTCTGGCCGACCCGGTAGCGGTAGCGTTGGCCGTCAAGTGCCTCGACTTGCAGCACCTCGCCGGGCTGGAGGTGCTGCAGGAAAGCAAAGTGGCTGTCCTGGTGTCCCGCCAGCAGCAGAGTGCCCAGCTGCCCGGGCGCGACACCATTGTCGAGTTGCCCCGGACCGAATGCCAGCGCCTGACCGCTGAGGCTGGCGAGGACGTAGTGGTCTTCACCTTGCGGGGTGGTCAGCCGCGCGACTGGCCAGGTGTCAGCCCAGGACCAGGGCTTCACCACCCGGCCTTCGACCAGTTGCTGCTGCCAGGCGTGGGCGATCAGCCATTGCGCCACTTCGGCTTTGGCCTGCAGCCACAGGGCCTGACCGCTCAGTCCCAGAGCCGCGAGCAGCAGGGCGGCGATCAACAACTTACGCATGGCTGGGCCGGCGGTGGAGCAGCAGGGCCAGCGCAGCGGCAAACAGGGCCAGTGCCAAAACCCACAGGCGCAGCAAGCCCAGAGAAGTTTGCGGATACATATGATGGTCCGCCGGGTTGAGGTTCGGGACCTGCTGGCTCAGTAGCGGCTCATCGGGTGAGCGCACCGGGGTTTCTTCGATGGCGATAAAACTGGTATAGCGGCTCATCAACTGGTGCTGCAGCGCCACGTCAAGTACAGCTTCGCGTACCTCTGATTCGGCTGTCCCCTGGGTCAGGCGGTCCATCAGTGAATCGATCTTGCGCTGGGCCCAGAGCCTGGCCGTTCCCGGGTTCTGCTGCGACTCGGGCAGCCACAGTTGTTGTTGCCAGGGCTCGGGTTGGTGACCGTGCAGCGTGATGGATTCCGGCAGGCGGTTGAGCTTCAGTGCCACCACCAGAGGCTGTCCGGCATACAGGTCGGGCAGGCGCTCGGGCCAGATGTCTGCCTGGATACCCTCTTCCAGTTCGATGCGCAAATCGGTGAGGACCGGAGCCTCGAGCTTGTCGAACAGGCGGTTGATCGAGTCGGCTACGCCGTCCCGCTCATTGACCGGGGTAAACTGCCCGCGACCCATTTCGGCTGCCTTGCGCAGCAGGTAGCTGTTGGGTGCGGCACCAATGCCGACAGTAAACACCCGGGCATTGTGCAAACGCCGTTGAATCAAATTGAGAATGGCCTGCTCATTGCTCACCGAGCCGTCAGTGATGAAGACCAGCTGGCGCAGATAGCCGGCTTCAGTCGGCTGGGTCAGTGCATCATGCAGCACCGGCAGCATCTCGGTACCGCCACCAGCTTGCAGGGCTGTGATCCAGTCGCGGGCCTCGGCGAGATGATCACTGGTGGCGGGCATCGGTTGGCGGAACAGCAGGGAATGCTGATGATTGAATTCCAGCACGTTGAAGCGATCGTCCGGTTGCAGCCGGCCCAGAGCATGGATCAGGCTTTGCCGTGCCTGGCGCATACGCTCGCCCTGCATGGAACCGGAGGTGTCGACGATCAATAGCACCTCGCGTGGCTGCCGCTCCTGACTGACCGGGCGGTCAGCGGGAGAGAGCATCAACAGCGCGTAGTGTCCGTCATCAAGCGTTTCACTGAACAGAGCGGCCTGGTTGCCAGCGTCAGCCGGCAATGCCCACTCGAGAATAAAATCGCTGTCCATGATCACCGGGTTTCGGGTCAGTTCAACCTGATAGCCACGCCCATCGTAGTCATGCTCGATCTGATGGCTGGGGCTATGTACGTTGTCGAGCTGCATGCCGCTATCCAGGTAGATATCCAGTCGCGCCTGATGTGACGGACCCTCCCGTCGCAGGTTGGCAACTATCGGGCCCTCCACGGCGTGTTGTTGTCCCGGGGCGGCAACGGGCGAATCACTGGGCTGGGGCTGCGGGGTATAGCGCGGTGTCATGGTCAGCGGCAGGCGCAGGTTGAAGCGCCCGGCATCTGGCGTCAGCAGTTCGGTATATTCGAGCGTTACGGCAATGCTTTCGCCGGCACCGATATTGGCCACCGAGGTACGGAACAGGTTGGGTCGGTTCTGTTCCACCAGGCCGGTGCGTTGGCCACTGTCGCGCGCCTGCTGGTATAGCGCCCGAGCCTCCTGACGCTCGCGAACCTGGCCACGGATTTTCCGCTCGCCGATTTCCAGCAGCATGCCATGCACGGCCGCCTGTTCTGATATCGGCAGCACATACTGGCCTTCGGCAAAGGCCAGACCAGGGTTGGCAAACTCCTGGCGAATGCGTACCTGAACCAGTGGGCCGCTGATATCGACGTCCATCTCGGTATTCAGCAGCAGGGCCGGAACCCACTCGCTCCGGGTATCGCTGCGCAGCAGGAATACGCCCGTGCCTGCTGCGTCGCGCAGCGCTGCACGCGACTCCTGTGCCTGTGCCTGCGTCATTGCGGCAAACAGGCCAACAATGATCAATAGCCATCCGAATCTTGTCTGCATGGTGTATCTCCCTGAGTAATTGACGCATGCAGTGTCGCCGGGCTGTTTGTGACCTTGATGTGGTTTCTGTGTGATCGAAGTCATTGGCGTCGTCCGGAGGCGGAGTTAGAGTGGTGTCTGATTGGCCGGAGAGCATCAATGGACTCGAACAATTCAAACGAAGCACCCGCTCAGACGTTGCGTTTACGCTGGATCGGTATCGATACCTACCGGGAGAATGTTGCCTACCTGCATCGTGATTGTGCGCTCTATCGCGCTGAAGGTTTCCAGGCGCTGGCCAAGGTCGAGGTGCGTGGCAATGGGCAGCGTATTCTCGCCAGCCTGAATGTGGTGGACGACAGCAGCATCGTCGAGGGCGATCAGCTGGGCCTGTCTGAAGACGCCTTCGCCCAGCTTGGGCTGCAGGAGGGCTTTGCAGTCAGCGTTTCGCAGGCTGAGCCGGCCAGTTCGATTCCGGCCCTGCACCGCAAGATAGCCGGCGAACGCCTGACGCGGGATGACTTTCGTCGCATCGTGCAGGACATTGCCGAGCATCGTTACTCGAAAATCGAACTGACCGCCTTTGTGGTTGCCTGCAACCAGGGCGAGCTCGACCGTGAAGAAGTGTTCTATCTCAGTGATGCCATGAGTCGGGTCGGTCGGCGGCTGGATTGGCAGGAACATCCCGTGGTCGACAAGCACTGTATTGGCGGTATCCCCGGTAATCGCACCTCAATGCTGGTGGTGCCTATTGTTGCCGCCCACGGCATGCTCTGCCCGAAGACCTCTTCGCGGGCGATTACGTCGCCCGCCGGTACGGCGGATACCATGGAAGTACTGGCCAATGTCGAGTTGCCCTTTGACGATTTGAACGCGCTGGTGCGCACGCACCGGGGGTGTCTGGCCTGGGGCGGCACCAGTGACCTGTCGCCGGCCGATGATGTACTGATTGCCGTTGAGCGCCCGCTGTCGATCGACTCGCCGGGCCAGATGGTCGCTTCCATCCTGTCAAAAAAGGTCGCTGCCGGTTCCACCCATTTGCTGCTGGATATTCCGGTTGGACCGCATGCCAAGGTGCGCAGCATGCCCGAGGCAAGGCGTTTGCGTAAGTTGTTCGAATATGTCGCCGGATGTATGGGCCTGGTGATCGAAGTGGTGGTTACCGATGGCCGCCAGCCGATTGGCCGGGGTATCGGGCCCGTGCTCGAGGCGCGTGATGTCATGCGTGTGCTGCAAAATCATCCGGAGGCCCCGATGGATCTTCGACAGAAATCCCTGCGACTAGCAGGGCGCATGCTTGAATTTGATCCCGATGTGCGCGGTGGTGACGGCTTTGCCATTGCCCGCGATATCCTTGATTCCGGCCGTGCGCTGGAGAAAATGCAGGCGATTATCCAGGCCCAGGGCGGAAAACCCTTTGATCCGGAGAATCCACCCTTGGCACCGCACAGTTTTGACGTGCTGGCCCCGGAGGATGGTGTGGTGCTGGGCATCGACAATCTCAAACTGGCGCGTATTGCGCGCGTTGCCGGTGCGCCCAAGGCCGCCGGTGCCGGGGTCGATATGCTGGCGCGAATTGGTGATACGGTGAGTGCAGGGCAGCCGTTGTATCGGGTCTATGCCGCTTACCGATCAGAGCAGAATTTTGCTCGGCAGGCTTCTGAGCGGCATAGCGGATTCACCCTTGGCGGCGCAGAACAATTGCAAACCCTCAACGTGGAGTTCTGATCATGGCTGCCTGGTTGCTGCACTTTGCCGATGAAGCTGAACCGGCCAAGCGTCTGGCCGACAGTCTGAACCTGACAGCGGCACAGGTTGTGAGTCATCGCTTTCCGGACGATGAGCTGCGATTGACGCTGCCTTTTGCCACGGAGACGTCAATACCGGACACTCTGGTGCTGTATCGCAGCCTCGACCGGCCAAATGACAAGTTGGTCGAACTCTTGCTGATAGCCCGCCACGCGCAGCAGCTGGGTATCAAGACGCTGATTCTGGTTGCGCCCTATCTGGCCTACATGCGCCAGGATATCGCTTTCAATCCGGGGGAAATTGTCAGCCAGACCATTATCGGTAATTTCCTCGGAGAGCTGTTCAGTGCGGTTATCACCGTTGATCCGCACCTGCATCGCATCAGTCATTTGCAGCAGGCGATACCCATTGAACACGCCATTGCGCTATCGGGCGCCGAGCGCCTGGCAGACCTGATCGCGGAAAAAACTGCTAACCCGATCCTGATGGGCCCGGACGCCGAATCCCTGCAATGGGTGGAAAGCGCTGCCCAGGCGCACGGCTTTGACTATGCGGTGTGCACCAAGGTACGCAGCGGCGATACCCAGGTGCAGATCCAGTTGCCGGATAGGGATGTGCGCGGGCGGGCGGTGGTATTGATGGATGATGTTGCCAGTTCCGGGCGAACGCTCGCCGGGGCCGCTACTTTGCTGCTCGAGGCGGGTGCCACCTCGGTGGATGTGGCGGTGACTCACGCGCTCTTTGCCGGCGATGCACTGGTGGTCATCAGGGAGGCTGGCGTCGGTGAGGTCTGGAGTACCGACTGCATTGCCCATCCGAGTAATGCCATCGCCATGGCGCCTATGCTTGCTGAGGTTTTGCGACCGCTACTGGTCAGCTAAGCTGCATAGTGTCGGTCACAGCGAATCAGGCAGCGGCCGGCTTCAGGTGGCGATAGTCAATCGGCGGTCATCAATATCCCGTATGCTGTGATTGATCATCAGGCAGCCCGATGAACTTCGCGAGTACAGTGCTTGATTGTGTTGTGCTTACAGCATAGCGCTGTGCACTTCCATTCTAACCGTCAGGTCAGGAGACGCATGCTTGAGCAGTAAAGACAGTGGCAACAACGTTCACACTGCCCAGAATGCGGTGCTTGATGCGCTGGCCAAGGGCAAGCGCAAGAAGCTGCGCAAACTGGCGCGCTCCATGCACCCGGGCAAACTGGCCAGCCTGCTGGAAGCGCTGGATAGCCAGCAGCGCCAGGCGGTATGGCAAGAAGTCGCGGATGAGCGAGAGCAAGCCGTATTGCGTCACCTGGATCCGCAGCTGGCAGCACTGCTGCAGCGCGACGCCGAGGCGGTCGGTTCAGAGCTGGACGCAGGGGGTGAACAGGTCTTCACCCACACCGGTAACGTGCGTGAGGCCCTTGCAGCGGGCAAACTGAAGCGTGTTGGCAAGGTTTTCCGGAGCATGCATCCGGCCAAGGCGGCAGGCCTTTTGGAGGCTTTGCCGCCGGATGAGCGCAGCACCGTCTGGCAGACACTGGATACCGAGCGGGCGGCCAGGGTGCTGGTGCACCTGCATGAGGAAGTGCGTGCCAAGCTGGCGCTGGAGATGGACGAAGACCGGCTGCTGACAGCGGCGCGCACGCTCGCGCTGGATGATCTGGTCGACCTCATTCAGGCATTGCCGACCGGACCGGGCCGGCAACTGCTGTTATCCATGGATGAAATAAAACGCCAGCAACTGGTGGCCATGTTGGCCTATCCGGAAGACAGCGCGGGCGGCCTGATGAATACCGACCATATTTCCGTTCGGGCCGATATCAAGGCGGGCTCTATCCTCAGGTACCTGCGGCTGCTGGAAGACCTGCCTGATCAGACTGACAAGGTCATGGTGGTTGACCGCAAGAACCGCTATCAGGGTGTGCTGCGGCTGAGCCGACTGGTAACTACCGCCGCTGATACCAAAATCAGTGAGGTCATGGATACCGACTTTGCCGCCTTGCCGGTGACCATGACCAGCCTTGAAGTCGCCCGGCAGTTCGAGGACCTGGATATGCTCTCGGCAGCGGTAGTGAACGACGAAGGTGAGCTGCTGGGGCGCATCACGGTGGATGATGTGGTCGATATCATCCGTGAGGATTCCGAGCGTACGCTGATGAATATGGCCGGTCTGGATGATGAGGCGGACATGTTTGCGCCGATCCTGACCAGCACGCGCCGTCGCTCGGTGTGGCTGGGGGTCAACCTGATTACGGCGTTCCTGGCGGCATCGGTGATCGGTCAGTTCCAGGCCTCACTGGAGCAAATCGTTGCCCTGGCCGTACTCATGCCGATTGTTGCCAGCATGGGTGGGATTGCCGGCAGCCAGACGCTGACCCTGGTGATTCGCGGCATGGCGCTGGGGCAGGTGGAAACCGGTAACTTTCGTGTCCTGCTGGTCAAGGAGGTCGGCATTGCGGTGCTCAACGGCATGCTCTGGGCCACGGTTATTGCTGCACTGGCGATCGTCTGGTTCGGTAGCTGGGCGATTGGCGGCATCATTGCCATGGCTATCTGCATCAATCTGCTGTGCGCTGCGCTCGCCGGGCTGTCGATCCCCATGATTCTCAAGCGTTTTGGCATTGACCCTGCCCTGGCGGGCAGCATGGTGCTGATGGCAGTCACCGATGTAATCGGCTTTTCCGCCTTCCTTGGGCTGGCAACCCTGATCCTGCTCTGACCGAGCGGTAATCGACTGTCGAGATATACGCTATTCCATATATATGGAATAGCGTATATGCTGTCGTCATCACAGAGGAATGATGACCCATGCCAACTGCTCTGACCCCACCGGTATTGTTCAAATGTCTGGCTGACGAGACCCGCGCCCGCGTGATGCTGCTGGTTACCCGTGAGCAGGAGCTCTGTGTCTGCGAGCTGACCTGCGCGCTGCAAGCCAGCCAACCGAAGATTTCCCGGCATCTGGCCGAGCTGCGCCAGTGCGGGTTGTTACAGGACCGCAGGCAGGGGCAATGGGTGTATTACAGCTTGCCAGCGGATCTGCCGGACTGGGTAAGCGAGGTACTGCACACCAGCCTGGCGGCCAATAGCGACTGGCTGGCCACTAATCTGCAGCAGTTGCAGGACATGGGTGATCGCCCCGTTCGACTATCCCGCTGCTGCTGATACTCGTTTGAGCGGCTGTCTGCCCGCGTCAACCAGCGCAGCATCCAGCTGCCATACTGAAAGTTTACAGACCATGTGCGCTGCGCTGGTCAGGGCAAATCAATCTGGGAGAGCACTATGACTATCAAGGTAGGTATCAACGGTTTTGGACGTATCGGCAAGCTGCTGATTCGTGCCGCCTGGGACTGGCCGGAGCTGACGTTTGTGCAGATCAATGATCCAGCGGGCGATGCGGCAACCCACGCACATTTGCTTAACTTCGATTCTGTTCACGGCCGCTGGCAGCATGAGGCGCGAGCCGAGGGCAATGACATTGTCATAGGCGATCAGCGCCTGGCCCTGACCGCCAATCGCGCAATCGCTGACACCGACTGGTCGGGCTGTGATCTGGTGATTGAAGCCAGTGGGGTGAACAAGACCAGCAAGGCATTGCAGGCCTACCTGGATCAGGGTGTCAAACGCGTGGTGGTCAGTGCGCCGGTCAAGGAGGCGGGTGTACTCAATGTGGTTATGGGCGTCAATCAGCATCTGTACGACCCGGAAAAACACCCGATTGTGACTGCCGCCTCCTGCACTACCAACTGTCTGGCTCCGGTGGTCAAGGTGATTCACGAGAAGCTGCGCATTCGCCATGGGTCGATTACCACCATTCATGATGTCACCAACACCCAGAGCATTCTGGATCAGCCGCACAAGGATCTGCGCCGGGCCCGGGCCTGCGGCATGAGCCTGATTCCGACGACCACCGGGTCGGCAACGGCCATTGCGGAAATTTTCCCCGAGCTGCGCGGCAAGCTGGACGGTCATGCCGTGCGGGTACCCCTGGCCAATGCCTCCCTCACCGATTGCGTGTTCGAAGTTGAACAGCCAACCACTGTGGAGGAGGTGAATGCCATGCTCAAGGCGGCGGCTGAAGGCGAGATGAAAGATATTCTCGGCTATGAAGAGCGCCCCCTGGTATCGATCGATTACCGCACCGACCCGCGCTCCTCCATTGTCGATGCGCTGTCGACCCTGGTGGTGAACGGCACTCAGGTGAAGATCTATACCTGGTATGACAATGAATGGGGCTATGCCAACCGGACCGTGGAGTTGGCGCGCCTGGTGGGTGTCGCGAGCTGAGGCTTTAACGCACAATCTTGAGCGGAATCCTGATGCAGGCATTGAAAAATCTGTCGCCCGATATTCGCCAGTATCTGGTGGTGACCGGGAATTACTGGGCCTTTACCCTGACCGATGGCGCGCTGCGCATGTTGGTGGTGCTGCATTTTCATAGCCTGGGGTATAGCCCACTGCAGATTGCGGCGCTGTTCCTGTTCTACGAAATCTTTGGCGTGATCACCAATCTGGTGGGCGGTTATCTGGGCGCGCGCATCGGGCTGAACCGGACCATGAATATCGGTCTGGCCCTGCAGGTGATCGCGCTCTTGATGCTGACGGTGCCGGCGGCCTGGCTGACGGTGGTCTGGGTGATGGCAGCGCAGGCCTTGTCGGGGGTCGCCAAGGACCTGAACAAGATGAGCGCAAAAAGCTCGATCAAGTTACTGGTGCCGGATAACCAGCAAAGCCAGTTGTATCACTGGGTGGCCGTTCTGACCGGGTCGAAGAATGCGCTCAAAGGGGTGGGTTTCTTTCTTGGTGGTGGCTTGCTGGCGCTACTCGGTTTTGCCGGTGCGGTGCTGGCCATGGCCCTGGTATTGGGGCTCGTCTGGCTGGCCAGCCTGTTTCTGCTCAAGCGAGATCTGGGCAAGGCCAGGGCCAAGCCGAAGTTCCGGGAGATACTCTCCAAGAGTCGGCAGATCAATATTCTCTCGGCTGCGCGGATGTTCCTGTTTGCCGCCCGCGATGTCTGGTTCGTGATTGCCTTGCCGGTGTATCTGAGTTCGGTGTTCGGTTGGGATTTCTGGCTGGTCGGCGGCTTTATGGCGGTCTGGGTGATTGGCTACGGGGTGGTGCAATCGCAGGCCCCGGCCTTTACCGGCAAGCGCAGCGGGCGGGTGCCCGGTGGTCTGGCGGCCAGTGCCTGGGCCGGCGCTCTGGCCCTGTTGCCGGCGGCCATTGCTCTGGGCCTGTGGCAGGGGGCCAATCCCTATGTGGTCTTGCTCGGGGGCTTGCTGGTGTTCGGTGTGCTCTTTGCGGTGAACTCGTCCTTGCACAGTTATCTGATTGTGTCTTATGCCAAGGCTGATGGCGTGTCACTGGATGTCGGATTTTACTATATGTCCAATGCGCTGGGTCGGCTGTTGGGTACGGTACTGTCCGGCTGGGTTTATCAGGCTTACGGGCTGGAGGCCTGCCTCTGGGTTTCCGCGGCTTTCCTGCTCTCGGCAACACTGATTTCCCTCGCCTTGCCGCGGGCCAGCGTACAGGATCAGGCTTGAGGCTGCGCACTCGGCGCGCGGTCGTGCAGGTGCCAGGCACTGAAGCCGCCAAGCGCGGCAACGGTCAGTCCAGCCAGGGCAATGAATGACAGAGACAGGCTCTGGGTAATCCAGGCTCCAAGTGCTGCTCCACTCCCCTGGCCGAGAAACATCATCGAACCGTTCAAGGCGATCGCCACCTGGCGGGCGTGGGGTGCGGCTTCCAGCAACTGCGCCTGAATCAACGGCGTCAAGGCAAACAGAGCGGCGGAACTGAGCAATACGGCGCTGCCCAGCAGCACCCAGCTGATAGCACCCTGTTGCGGCAATACCAACATGGCCAGGGTATAGAGCACCTGGGTCAGGGCCAGTACGGCAAAGATCGCGATCAATACCTGCCGCGGGTGGCTTGGACTACCCAGCTTGCCGGCAACCAGAATGCCCAGCAAGGCGCCAACCCCGACCAGCATCTGGATCAGCGCAACCTGACGGGTATTGCCGACGATCAATTCCATCACCGGGGCAATAAACGGAATAACGCAGAAAGTGGCGCAAAAGGCCGTGGCGGTCATCAACAGCAAGCGCCGGATTTCGGGTTTCCAGCCCTGCATGAGCAAGTGCCAGCCGACGCCATCCTCGCTGCGGATGGGCGGCAAGGTCATGCGAATGGCAATCGCTGAGAACAGGCAGATGCCAGCAGCCAGCAAGAAGGTCGCACGCCAGTCGAAAGCCGCGCCCACCAGGCTGCCCAATGGCATGCCGAACAGAAAGGCGACAACCATACCGCCGGTGACCAGAGCCAGTGCCGGACCACGTTTTTCCACCGGCAACAAACTGCCGATTACCGCGGGCACCACGGGCATGATCAGCGTGGCGGTCAGTCCGGCGACGATTCGCAGGATGATCAAGCCGGAAAAGCTGCTCGCCAGCGCCGCCAGCAAATTGATGGCTGCCAACGCCAGCATGGCCATCCACAGCAGCCGACGACGCTCCAGGCGGCCCGTTTTCAACGCAATCAGGGGGGCGGTAAAGGCATAGGTAATGGCATAGGCGACGGCCAGATAACCGGCGACTGCAACGCTGACGTCCAGATCGGCGGCCAGCTCGATCAACAGTCCGGCGAATACAAACGTCTGGGTACCGACGGCACAGGTAGCCGTGGTTAACGCCAACAAGCTGCGTGAGAACATGGATCAAGCCTGTACTGTGGGTGCTGTCGCAGTTTACGCTATTCGCTGTATATCCGGTCATGGCCATTCAGGCCAGAAATCATGCGGCATAGTCCTGTGGATGGAACTGCTGCGAGATGTTTCAATGCTGCATTGGTAACTCTGTTTACCAGTACAGTACCCCTTTTGTTCTCGTGAATCCCACAAGGAGCCCTGTCATGTCGTCTATTCGTTGGTTAGCCTCGCGTCGCAGCCTGGCGCTGTTGGTTATGTCCGTGGTTGCCTGCATCTATTTGTTGTCTGTCAGCAAGCCGGCCCAGGCCGATGAGCATGTGTTCAAGGACAAGGTGGCCATCATCACCGGCACCAGTTACGGCCTTGGTCGTGAGTTGGCGTTATTGGCGGCAGCCAAAGAGATGAAACTGGTCATGGTGGATTATCGCCCCGACCCGTCGCATGAACTGGCCGAACAGTTGCGCTCGCAGGGTGTAGACGCCATCGTGATTGAGGCTGATCTGGCTGAAGCGGATCAGCGACCACAGATTGTCGAGCGCACGCTGGAAGAATATGGCCGCATTGATTACCTGTTCAACAACGCTGGTTATTCCTACCTGGCCACGCTGGAAGAGATGGACGTTGATGCGGCCAAGCGCTTGATGGAAGTGAACTACTGGGCCTATGCCGATCTGGCACAGCGGGTCATTCCGCACATGCGCGAGCAGGGTGGCGGCACTATTCTCAACGTCTCTTCCATTCTTGGCATGCGTGCCGCGCCGGCAAACATGGGCCATTACGCAGCGACCAAGCATGCCTTGCATGGTCTGTTCCAGAGCACTGCTCAGGAAGTGGCGGACGACAATATCAAGGTCTTCGTGGCTGCTCCGGCAGGCATGCGTACCCACATCAGCAAGCATTCGGTAGGTCCTGCAGCCAATCCGGAAGAGGACCGCGCCGCCAACTGGGAAGATCCGGCAATCCCGGCGCGTGACATCTTCGATATGATTCAGGGCGACGATGTGGTGTTCAACCCGGGCTATATCGGACGCCAGTAAACATCAGTCAGTCATGGCTTGTTACCGCGGGGAGGGTCACTCTTCCCCGTCTGCAAGCTCGAGAATGGCGCTGACGATGTCGTTCATGGTGATCAGGCCGGCCAGTTCATTGGCATTGGTCACCACGATCCGGTGGATATTCATGTTTACCATCAAACGGGCTACATGTTTGACCTCAAGCTCACGGGAAACGATCAGTGCCGGTTTGGCACAGATGTCATAGACGTTGAGCAGGTCGATATCACCTTCCTCGGCGACGATGGTCTTGAGGATGTCGTTGTAGGTAATCAGACCGTAGGCATCGTGCTCATTGCCCTTCTCGACTACCAGCGATTTGATGCCTTGTTTGCGCATGGCAGTCATGGCTTCACGCACAGTAGCGCGGGCAGCAATAGTGACTACCTGTGGTTTCATGATGTCTTTGACCAGCATGGTTGGCTCTCCAGGGTCAGATGTCGTCTTTGATCAGTTCTTCGAACTGCTCAATCTGTAAATGGTCAATGCCGGCGATATGTTCCAGCGGCAGGGTAAATACCACACCACGGGTGTGGTTCTTCAGGTCCAGATCCTTGACCAGCTGTTTCATCACCCGCAGCGACAGTTTGCGCTCGAGTACGAATATCATCACTGTCTGGCTGCCTTCGTAGGTGAGACCGAAAAAGGTCTTTTTCCGTTCTGCGCCAAGGCCGCGACCGTTGAGAATGGTCACGCCACCCGCGCCAGCAGCTTTGGCCGAGGCAATGGCATCTTCTTCCAGATCCTCGGCCAGCATGGCCACCAGTACCGAGAACTTCATGAGCTTGCTCCTTTGGCTGGGTTGAAATGCTCCATGATGATGGCATAGAGCAATACGGTCACAATGGGAAATATCGAGGCGAAGGCAATCAGGCCAAAGCCGTCGATCAGTACGTTACGGCCTTCAATCTGCGTCGCCAGGCCAATGCCCAGCGCTGTCACCAGGGGGACGGTCACCTCCGAGGTGGTTACCCCGCCGAGATCAAAGGCCAGCGGGACGATGAACTTGGGGGCCAGCAAGGTAAGCAGGATGACCAAGGCATAGCCGCCCATGATGTAGTAATGGATCGAGTCACCGGTGATGATTCGGTGCACCCCGATGGTGATGCCGATAGCGACCCCACCGGCAACCAGCAGCCGGATATGACTGCCGGCCAGTTTGCCGTTGGCGGCTTCCTCGGCTTGCTCGCCGATGGCGATCAGCGCTGGTTCTGCCATGGTGGTGGCAAAACCGATGCAAAAGGCAAACAGATAGACGAAAAGCAGGTTATCCAGCTCGATCAATTGCTCGGCCATGCTGGTGCCAACTGGAAACAAACCCAGCTTGAGCCCAACGACAAAGGCGTAGAGGCCGATGATGACCATGCTGAAACCGATCACGGTGCGCTGCAGATAAGGCAGCTTCTTGCGAATCACCGCATACTGGAAAAACAGAATGACAGCGATGATCGGCAGGACATCGCGCAGCATCAATGCGAGATCCTTGAGCATGCCCAGCATATAGCTGCCGGCGTTTGTCTGCACGGCCGTATCGACATCCTTTACCTGTGCCATGCCGCCGGCGGCATTGACCAGGCCGGGGTCTGACGGGAAGAGGGTGTAGACGACAATGCCGTAGAACTGCACGGCGATCATGGGCACCATCACCGCCAGGGCGACCAGGCCAAAGCCGTGGGCCAGCGCGTTGCGGCCCTTGATTGAGGTTGCCAGTCCAATACCCAACGCGGCAATCAGGGGCACGGTGACAATGTTGGTGGTCACGCCGCCGGAGTCATAGGCCAGGCCGACAATTTCTTCCGGGGCAAAGAAGGTCACGGTGACCACCAGCAAGTAGCCAATGATCATGTACCAGTGCAGGGGTTGGCCGAGCAGGGTGCGGACAACCCCCAGTGCCACGACCAGACCGACAGAAAAAGCCACCAGCAGGCGTAATGTAAAGGCGTTGATTCGTCCTTCACTGATACTCTCTGCCTGTTCGGCGACGGCAATCAGTGCCGGTTCGGCGATCACCGCAGCAAAGCCGAGGCTGAAGCCGAAGATCATCAGCAGTGGCAGCGAGCCACGACGAGCAAAGCTGTTCGACAGGTTCTTGCCGACCGGGAAAATCCCCAGTTCCAGTCCTTGCAGGAAAATCGCCACTCCGAACACTACAATGCCCAGGCCGATTACCATGCCGACCAGTCCATCGGGCACCTGTCGAATGACCAGGGCCTGAAAAACGCCCACTACCAGTATGATGGGTAGCAGATTGTTGAACGAGTGGCGCAAGGTGTGCCAGAACGCAAGCAGTGGTTTCACGGTATTGACAAGCCAATCCAGAGCAGTTTGCTAATGGTAACCAAAGTGCCTGACCCGATACTGACCGAGATCAAACGCAACGGGTTGAGTCTGGCCGTACCGGGGTCTACCAGCAATGTCAGCAGGTCAGTCGAGTTCGAAATCGAGCAGTTCAACCATCAGGTCATCTGCCAGGCCTTCCAGATCAGCGCGCAGACTGTCCAGATCGGTCTGCGGCCAGATACCCAGTTGCGCACGGGCCTTGAACAGCGTGTCAGCACTCATCGGGGCGGCAGTACATTCCGTTTCCAGCTGTTCTACGTTGACCCCGTGGCGCGCAAGAACCTGTGATACCTCATGCACAATCCCCGGCCGGTCATTGCCCAGCAGGGTCATCAGCAGATGCTGCTGGGCCGGCTCGTCCGCTTGACCACTGATTGCTACCTGCACGTTGATGCCCAGGCTGGTCAGGTTTTCCAGATCGACCCGCAAGGCTTCGACGGCATCAGCGGCGATATCGACTCGCAAAATCCCGGCAAACTGACCGGCCATGCGCGCCATGCGGCTTTCCAGCCAGTTGCCGCCATGTTGGGTAATGACCTGAGCGATGCTTTCCACCAGGCCGGGTTTGTCGGCGGATATGACGGTGAGTACCAATGGGGTGGTCATGTATATCTCCTTGGCGCAGTGGGCGCAGTCAACCTTGTAGGCTGTCAGTCTTGATAATAAAGGCCGTCGCCACTGGCCATCATCTCGCGGCAAGTGGCTTCAAGATTTTCAAAGTCGTACTCGGACAGGCCGATGTATTCCAGAATGCTGTTGCCGACCAGGTTCCATTCATGGTCAACCGACTGGTTGCCGAGTGTGCGGTAAGCCCGGCAAATATGTTCGGCCATTTTCAGTACGGCCAACTGGTTTTTCAGTGCCGCATCCTTGCTGCCCTCTTCCAGAAAGATCTGTCGTGCGTTGTGATGACTGGCAATGGCTTCGCACAGGTGACGTGGCAGAAGCCAGGACTTGGCGGTGAAATAACCCACTACGGCATGGTTGGTGTTCAGTCGCTGATTCTCCACATCGACGATGCGGGCATCACTCTGGGCATAGGAATCTTCCACGACCTGAATATAGCCGGGGAAACGGCTGAGCATCAGCGGGATGCCGCAGTTATGAAACAGGCCAAGGGCATAGGCTTCATCCGGAGGCAGGCAGCCGAGCTGCTTGGCCAGTGTCATGCAGGTCATGGCAATGTCCTGCGCGCTGTCCCAGAAACGGTTCAGGTTGACGATGTTTTCGTCGGTCAGTTCGCCACGAATCGACTGGGCATTGACGATGTTTACTACCTTGTTGGCGCCCAGCAGATTGACTGCCTGCTGGATCGAACTGATCTTGTTGGCCAGGCCGAAAAAGGGTGAGTTGACGATTTTAAGCAGGCTGCCGGACAGCCCCGGATCCTGGCTGATCAGTCGGGCAATGGCCTTCAGGTCCGGGTCGGGCATCACCTGCTCCATTTGCAGGTCGACCATGATCTGGGGCTGTGGCGGCACACTGATGCCCTGCAGGGCATTGCGGATCTGTTCTTCGGTCAGGTCCTCGATCATGACTGCTTCCATTGAATTGGACTTAGCCTCTGAGTGTAGCCGCAGACTGACTGCCTTGGCACCCTGTATAATGCCGATGCAGTCGAATTTCTCGGTCTGACAGATTCCGGAGTGTGTTATGAGCTTGCCCAGTTTGCGTTTGAAAGCCAACAGCGATCGCCGTCTCAAAGGAGGCCACCTGTGGGTGTTCAGCAATGAGGTCGACATTGCCCAGACGCCGCTGACGGCTTTCACGGCCGGTCAGGAAGTGCAGGTTGAAACCGCCAGCGGCAAACCGCTGGGTCTGGCCTGCATGAGCCCGAACAACCTGATCTGCGCCCGCGTGCACAACCGCGATGTGCGTCACCCGCTGGACAAGCCGTTGCTGGTGCACCGCTTCAAGGTGGCGCTGGCACTGCGCGAGCGTTTATTCCCGCAGCCGTTCTATCGCTTGGTCTATGGCGATGCCGATCTGCTACCCGGCCTGGTCGTCGATCGTTTTGGCGACTATCTGGTGGTGCAGATTGCGACGCCGGGGATGGAGCGGGTGCGGGCCGAGATCACTGAGGCTTTGGTACAGGTGCTGAAGCCGGTGGGCATTCTGTTCAAGAACGATAGCGGTGCGCGAGCACAAGAAGATCTGCCCAGCTATGTTGAAGCCGCTTATGGTGAGGTGCCGGAACGGGTAGCGCTGGAAGAGAATGGTGTACGCTTTGAGGCGCCAGTCTGGAGCGGGCAGAAAACCGGCTGGTTCTACGATCACCGCATGAACCGTGCACGTCTGGCGCCTTATGTTGAGGGCAAGCGGGTGCTGGATCTGTTCAGCTACATCGGTGGCTGGGGTGTGCAGGCGGCGGTCTTTGGTGCCTCCGAGGTGATGTGCGTGGACAGTTCGGCACCCGCACTGGATCTGGTGGAGCACAATGCGGCGCTCAATGGTGTGGCAGACAGGATGGCGGTGGTTGAGGGCAATGTGCTGGACGCCCTGCGCGAGCTGAAACAGGCCGATGAGAAGTTCGACGTGATCATTGCTGACCCGCCTGCCTTCATCAAGAAACGCAAGGACAAGCGCAACGGTGAGCAGGCTTACCGGCGCCTGAACGAGCAGGCCATGCGCTTGCTCAACAAGGACGGCATTCTGGTGTCCGCCTCCTGCTCCATGCACCTGGAAGAAAATACCCTGCGCGACATCCTCAATGCCTCAGCGCGTCATCTCGACCGCCACCTGGTCATTACCGAACGCGGCTTCCAGGGCCCGGATCACCCGCTGCATCCGGCTATTCCGGAAACAGGTTATATCAAGTCGCTGTTTTGTCGGGTGTTGCCGGTTTAGCTCTTGTTCCGTCGTCCTCTGTTTAAAGCGGCCGGTCGTTGCCCGGCTGAAAATCGGCGTTTTGATTTGTGAGCTCGCTATGGCGGGGTTGCCCACTACAGGACACGCGGCAAGTACGTCCATGTAGCTCGTCGATGGCGTCCCTGCCATCGACGGTCCCGTAGTGGGCAACCCCGCCATACCCGGATCGTTTTTGTGTGCCGATTTTCTAAACCTTTAGGTAGGCGCGGAGTTATGCTCTGGTTTCTACTTGGGTTTGGGTGCGGCGCGCACAAATCTGGCAAGGCGGTGTCGGGGCGGGCCCTGGCTGGACCGTCTGCGGCAGGGACGCCGCAGACGAGCTACAGGGACGTATTCACCGCGTGTCCAGCCAGGGCCCGCCCTGATGCCGCCAAGGCACAAAGCCAGAAGTCATCGGTGTTCGCTTGGAAACTAAAAACCGAAGATCAACGCAAACTCAACACCTGCCAACCATTGGCTTCAGCGTGGGCGCGGAGTTTGTCGTCGGGGTCGACGGCGACGGGGTGGTCGACCAGGGAGAGCAGGGGCAGGTCGTTGATCGAGTCACTGTAGAACCAGCTGTCATCCAGAGACTGGCTATTCTCCAGCATCCAGCGGTCCAGACGCGTGACCTTGCCGTCGCGAAAGCAGGGGATGTCGGTGCTGTGACCGGTATAGCGGCCGTCAGCCTTTTCGCACTCTGTTGCCAGCAGGATATCAATACCGAACGCCCTGGCAATCGGAGCGGTGATGAAGCGGTTGGTCGCGGTAATGATCATCAGCGTATCGCCGGCATCGCGGTGTTTCCGGATCAGTTCACGTGCCGCCGGCAGCATGATGGGCTCGATTTTCTCGCGCATGAATTGCGCATGCCAGGCTACCAGTTGCTCGGCGGAGTGCTCCGCCAGGGGCTGCAGACAGAAACTCAGATAGATCTGAATATCCAGCCGGCCGGCCAGGTAATCATTGAAGAAAGCATCATTGCGCTCCTTGTAGACAGCCGGATCGACAATCCGTTGTTCAACAATGAACTCGCCCCACAGATGATCGCTGTCACCGCCTAGCAGGGTGTTGTCGAGATCGAAAATAGCAAGCGCCACGGCAGACTCCGTTGGTAAGGGAAGGGGAATAAATCGCAGGTTGTGACCCAGTGGGCATTATATGCAATTGCTGCGCCGCGCGTCTTTGTGGAACAATGCAGAAGATATATAAAAGAAGGGTGGCGGTTGTGATCGACTCCGATGGTTTTCGTCCCAATGTAGGCATTATCCTGACCAACGGGTTGGGTCAGGTGCTGTGGGCGCGACGCATCGGGCAGGACGCCTGGCAATTTCCGCAGGGTGGTATTCAGCGCAATGAAAGTCCTGAACAGGCGCTGTTTCGTGAACTGCATGAAGAAGTCGGGTTGATGCCTGAAGATGTCGATATTCTCGCCTGTACCCGCGGCTGGTTGCGTTACCGTCTGCCACAGCGCCTGGTGCGCAATCATTCGCAACCCGTGTGCATTGGCCAGAAGCAGAAGTGGTTTCTGCTGCAGCTGAAAACGGCCGACGAGCAGGTGTGCATGACACGCACGCCCAAGCCTGAATTTGATGGCTGGCGCTGGGTCAGTTACTGGTACCCGCTCGGTCAGGTGGTCGCCTTCAAGCGCGATGTCTACCGGCGGGCAATGAAAGAGCTGGCACCCCGCCTGCCACTGAACTGTCCCCGGAGCGGTTGAATATGCTGAATACGCTGCGTCGTATCGTTCAGGAAGTCAATGTTGCCAGAGATCTGACAGCAGCCCTGGACATTATCGTGCAGCGGGTCAAGGAGGCCATGGGGACCGAGGTATGCTCGGTTTATCTGTACAACCCGGATACTGCACGTTATGTGTTGATGGCCACTGAAGGTCTCAACAAGGATGCGGTGGGTCTTGTCAGCCTGGCTTCCAATGAGGGTCTGATCGGCTATGTTGGCGCGCGCGAAGAGCCGGTCAACCTGGAAGATGCCGCCATGCACCCGCGCTTCCGTTATTTCGCCGAAACGGGCGAAGAACGTTTTGCCTCTTTCCTTGGCGTTCCCATCATTCACCATCGTCGGGTCATGGGCGTCCTGGTGGTGCAGCAGAAAGAGCGCCGCCAGTTTGACGAAGGGGAAGAGTCGTTCCTGGTTACCATGAGCGCCCAGCTGGCCGGGGTGATTGCGCATGCCGAAGCGACCGGCTCGATTGGCGGGCTCGGTTGGGGTGGTGAAGCGGTGCAGGATACCCGCTTTGACGCTGTCCCCGGGGCCCCCGGCTTTGCCATTGGCCAGGCGGTGGTTATCCTGCCGCCCGCCGACCTGGGTGCCGTCCCGGATAAAACCGTCAGTGATGTGACTGCCGAGCTGGAACTGTTCCGCAGCGCCATCAGTTCCGTGCGCGGAGATATGCAGGACCTGTCGAGCAAGCTCTCGACCCAGTTGCGTCCGGAAGAGTTGGCGCTGTTTGACGTTTACCTGATGATGCTGGATGACGCTGCGCTGGGCCGTGAAGTGGTGGACATTATCCGCAGCGGTCAATGGGCCCAGGGGGCCTTGCGCCAGGTGATAAGCGATCACGTCAATCGCTTTGAAATGATGGATGACCCCTACCTGCGTGAGCGCGCCTCGGATGTGAAGGATCTGGGGCGACGCATTCTCGCCTACTTGCAGGAATCAGGTCAGGAGGATCGTGTCTACCCCGATCAGACGGTTCTTGTCAGCGAGGAAATCTCCCCGGCAATGCTTGGCGAAGTGCCCAAGGAAAAGCTGGTCGGCCTGGTCTCGGTTCTGGGTTCCGGCAGTTCCCACGTGGCCATCCTGGCCCGTGCCATGGGCGTGCCGACAGTGATGGGTGCAGTCGACCTGCCCTATACCCGTATGGACGGCATGGAGCTGATTGTTGACGGCAGCCAGGGCGAGGTGTACTCCAACCCGTCGGCTGAATTGCGTCGGCATTATCTTGACCTGGTCCAGGAAGAGAAAGAGCTGATCCAGGGGCTGGAAAAACTCCGTGAAGTGCCCTGCGTTACCGTTGACGGTCATCGGATGCCGCTGTGGGTGAATACCGGGTTGTTTGCCGATGTTGCCCGCTCGCTGGACCGGGGTGCCGAGGGCGTTGGTCTGTATCGAACCGAAGTTCCTTTTATGGTGCAGGACCGCTTCCCCAGTGAAAAGGAACAGCAGGCCACCTACCGCGAACAGCTTGAAGCTTTCCATCCGCTACCGGTAACCATGCGAACCCTGGATATCGGCGGTGACAAGGCGTTGACCTATTTCCCGATCAAAGAAGATAACCCCTTCCTTGGCTGGCGCGGCATCCGGGTAACGCTGGACCATCCGGAAATCTTTCTGGTTCAGGTGCGGGCCATGCTCAAGGCCAGTCAGGGACTGAACAATCTGCGCATCATGCTGCCGATGATCAGCAGCGTGTATGAAGTGGAAGAGGCATTGCATCTGATCCATCGTGCGCACAGTGAAATCTGCGACGAAGGCTTTGATGTGCCGATGCCGCCGGTTGGGGTGATGATCGAGGTGCCGGCAGCGGTTTACCAGGCGCGCGAACTGGTGCAGATGGTTGATTTTCTGTCGGTGGGTACCAACGACCTGACCCAGTATCTGCTGGCTGTGGATCGCAACAATCCGCGTGTCGCGGATATCTATCACTCACTGCATCCAGCGGTGCTGCAGGCACTGATGAAGATTGCCACCGCTTGCCGTGATGCGGGCAAGCCGATGAGCGTCTGTGGTGAAATGGCCGGTGATCCGGCGGCGGCCGTACTCTTGATGGCCATGGGATGTGATGTGCTGTCGATGAACGCGACCAACCTGCCCAAGGTGAAATGGCTGTTGCGTCAGATTCGACTTAGCGATGCCCGGGCGCTGCTCAACGAGGCGCTGGAAATCGATAACCCCTTCCTGGTGCAAAGCACCCTGCATATGGCACTGCGCAATATGGGCCTGGGCAAGGTGCTCAGCCAGACGCGCTGAGGCTCCAGGCACTTTCGCCTACCGTCTCGCCAGCCGGATTGAATTGACGCTCGCGGAAGCTTGTTGCTCCGCCGGGTTGCAGCCGCACAAGGGTGCTGGCCCGCGTGCCGTAGTCGGCACTGACAATAAAGGCCGCCGAGAGCATGCGTTCCCAATTCTGACTGATACCGGTATCCGGTAGCTGCTTGTCCGGATAACGTTCACGGCGGGCCAAAAGCTGCAAAAGGCTGGCGTCATCCGCATCCAGATGTGCTTCCAGGTCCTGACACAGGCGTCGGGTCTTCGGCCAGGGACTGTCCAGGCTGGCGTTCGACAAACCATGGATGCCCGGTGGCACTGGCAATAGCTGACCGTCACGGCTGTGCAAATGCCAGAGTTCTTCGCGGTTGCCGACCAGCAGGTTGAAGTCGGCATAGGCGCCGAGCTCGGCCTGCAGTTCATGCAGGTAATCTTCCGGCCCCGATTCACCGGTCAGATAGCGGTGAATCAGATGGCCGCGTGATTTGCCGTCACGCTGGGCGCCGGGTGCGCGCACATTGGTCAGTGCGGCAAAGCGTCCGCTTCGGGTCACTCCCAGCCAGCTGCCCCCTGCTTGCAGGTCCTTGCCGGCGAGCAGGTCGGGGTGACCCTCGTCGGTCCAGAACTGCGCGGCACGGGTAGGGCGGGCGTGAAATTCATCGCGGTTGCCGAGCAACAGCAAGGGCTGGTCATTGACCTGCCAGGCAAAGGCAATCAGGCACATGGTGGCTCCTTTATTCAGCCTGCAGTCTAGCAGTCATCGGCACGACCTTGGCGTTCTGCCTCTGCAGAATGTCGCGCATGGCAAAAATTGTATCTTGTAGCGACGCTCAGGCGAGGTATAGATTAGTCTGTGATGACTTACTCGAAGTACACACAACAAGCAAGGGGGACACCGAATGGAATCAGGTCGATTATTGCACCGCGGGGTAGGGGCTTTTATGCTGGTGCTGGCCGGGCCGGTATTTGCGCAGAGCATCACGACCGGTGCGGAGCCAACCCCGATACCCGTCAGCAGTCCGGTTGCGTTGGTGCTGATGGCGGTATTGCTGCTGGCGTTGGCGCTGTGGATATTGCGCACGGGGCGGCGACAACGCACGCTGATGTCTCTACTGCTGGTCGGAGCGGTCGTCGCTGCGACCTGGCAGAGCCCGGCGCTGCGCGCGCAGTTGCTGGCAGCCTTCACCAATCCTGCGGGGGAGACGCTGCCGATTCCCGTTGTGCAGATTCCCGCTGGCGGCGATGTGGCTGGTTTTGAGCTGGCTGACTTCAGCAACGACTCCGGTGTTCCCTTGCTGATAGTCAGCCTGGATCCGCCCGTGCTCGAAGACTGTTTCCCGGGCGGTCTGAGCGGCAACCTGTTGCCGGCTGGCGGTGGTGGCGGAGCGTCGCCGGGCGCTTGTACCGGGGTGTTGGCTGACGGGGCCAGCTGCCGAGTGGATGTGGACAGTATCTGCCGGGCCGCGGCCGAGGCTGGTCTGGCCATGCTTGAGCTCAGCGGCTCGCCGCTGACGCTTACCTTCAACGGCTCGGCGGCGGCAATGACGATCACCAACACTTCCAGCCAGGTCACCGCCAGCAACATTGCCGCGAACCTCACCGGGTCGGCGCTGGATGGCACTGTCTCCGAGACGGGCAACACTTGTGCCACGGTAGCGCCGGGCAGCAGCTGCACCCTGACCTTTACCCCGGGTAATGCCGTAGTGCCGGCCACCGATTTGACCATCAGTGGCGACAATACCAATACGTTAACGGCGACAATCGAAGTGCAGTCGGGGTCGACGCTGACGGCGATCAACCCGACGCTGGGCACTGCCTCGGGTGGCACGGGTATTACCCTGACCGGTACCGGCCTGACAGGGGCCACCGGCATTACCTTTGACGGCGTCGCCGCCACCAGTGTGAATGTGGTCAATTCCACCGTCGTAACCGCGGTGACGCCCGTTCATGCAGCGGGCGTGGTTGACGTCGTTATTGACACGCCGGCCGGCCCTGCTTCGTTGGTCGATGGCTACACGTTCGAGCCTACCGCAGTGGGGCAAATCGCGTTCGGTGGCACCATTGCCGCGCTGAACGGCGGGTTTGAAAATCTGATTGCGGCGGCGGCGGACAACTCTACCGGGATTGAATGGGGCGGATATGGCACTGCGGTCGGTGTCGTTGCACAGAGTGACAGCGACGGGGCCAGTAACACGGCCGCGATTGTTGTGGCCCTCGGGAACAATGGTGGCACGCCCTATGCAGCGCAGCAGTGCAATGATTTCGAGGTGGATTCGCAGGGCAACACACCATGCCAGGTCGGCAATGCCTGTTATGACGACTGGTTTCTGCCGTCCCGCGATCAGCTGAATGCGCTTTACACCAGTCGAGTGGCTATTGGTGGATTTAGTGAAGGATTTTACTGGAGCTCCAGCGAGTTTTCCGTTGACCCAGCATTATCTAGCTGGGCTCAATTTTTCGTCGACGGGAACAGTTTTATAAATTTAAAGTATCTTAGCAATAGAACACGCTGCGTGCGGGCGTTTACGCCGTAAGGGGCTCGGGTGCTGACCAGTAGATCAGTTGCTGGTCAAGCTGCTGCATCGTGTCTTTCGTGCAAATCAAGCTGTGTTAAACAAAAAGGGCCAGCCATGACTGGCCCTTTTCCGCCACGTGTCTATCAGGGATCGACCACCAACAGTGGTTCGATATTGGCCACATCGTTGATGGCAATGACCGTGTAGTTCGAACCGGCGTTCAAACCGGTGCCGGGCAGGTCAATCACCGTGGTCAGGGTATCCGCCACGTTGACGGCGATGTCGTAGGTGTCGGCGGGTGCTTCAACGTAGTCGGACGCGGTGAAGTAGGGCACACCCGCGAGTCCGGCAAACATGGCACCGTTGACCAGTACATCGACATTCGGTGCATCCGGTGAAGCATGGATTACCCGAACCTTGGCACCTTCGCCGGGGGTCAGGTCATCCACCAGGGGGCGCAGGGCAAAGCCTTGTTCGCCAGTGACGGACACAAAGCCGGTTGCCAGAATGCTGTAGGCAACCCCGGCTTCAGCGTTGACGGTCAGGGAGGCTACTTCGTTACCTCCCGCAGCAACCGCAATATCATACTCACCGGCAAGCACCGTCAGGTAATCACTGACATCCCTGAAAGCAACATCAGGCACGGCCGCAGCACCATCGACCAGAACGTCTACGTTGGGCGCATCCGGAGACAGGTGCATGGCGCGAACCCGCGTACGCTGGTCTTCCAGCTGGACAAAAGACGGATTGTCCAGCAGAGCGATCACCGAGGCCGGGGCAAATCCCGACGCACGATCCAGGGCTGCGAGGAAATACGATGGACCGCTCTCCAGGGACACGAAGCCGGAGTCGTAGGCTATGGTGTCGCGGTCGCCGGCCGGAGTGATGCGGATACGGTAGTCCCCGGCCGGGACTTCGACGTAGTCGGCACTGTCAGCAGCGGGAGCAAAATCAGCCAGCAGCGGCTCTGCTCCCAGTTCGTCCGTGGCATCGACATACACATCCACATTGCCTGTTGCCGGGGCGGCATGCAGCACAAAGGCACGGGCGGTATCCGTCGGCGGCGTCTGGATGTCATCGGCAATCACCAGCAGGTCAAAGCTGTCGTCGTCGAGCAGACCATAAGCAACCAGGGTAAAGAAGCCATCTGCAGTCGGGGTGACCTCAGAACTGAATACCGGTGCCGAGTCCGCCGGGCTACCTGAGGCGCGGACATCGATAGTCAGGAGTTCTGCCGGCACACTGGTGAAGCTGGTGGCCTCGAAGCGAGCAAGATCGGGAATGGCAAGTTCATCATTGATGTAAATATCCACTGACGGTGCATCAGCTGCTGCGTGCAGAACGCGTACATCGGCACTGGCACCGGCCGGTGGGACCGGAGTTGAACTGCTGCCACCACTACCACCAAGGCAGCCGCTCAGTATGATGGCCGTGGCCACCAGAAACAGGGTAAGGGCTCTCACTGTCAATTCCTCTTGATCAGGGTTGCAAGATTGGAAAGTTTCAATACAGCCTTAGCGAAAATAGTCTTCTTTCTTGTGCAGATCACGAAAAAAGCTATACAAAAGTTGTATATAATGTTTCCAGATGCGCCACGGGCTCTGCTTTGGTTGCCTCAGGGGTACAGGCAAAAGCCGTCAGAACAGGTAAACTAACCGGCTGTTCTCTAGCGGGCTGCTGCCTGCGCGTTTACCGAGGTGAGTGTGGAATTCCTGCTGTATCTGATTCTGGGCGGTTTCGCGGGTACCCTGGCCGGGCTGTTTGGCGTGGGTGGCGGCATGATCATCGTGCCGGTGCTGGTCTACAGTTTTGCCCTGCAAGGCTTCGATGTCGGCGTGTTGACGCATATGGCCGTAGGCACCTCGTTGGCAACCATTGCCTTTACCTCGATCAATGCGATTCGCGCGCACCACCTCAAGGGTGCGGTGCGTTGGCCGCTGTTTGTCTGGATGACGCTGGGGATCGTCTTTGGTACTGTGCTTGGGGCGTTGACAGCAGCCTGGCTGAGCGGTCCTCTGCTGCAAAAAATCATTGGCGTGTTTGCCATTTGCGTAGCGATCCAGATGGGTTTCAGGCTGCAGCCCAAAGCCGCGCTGGATGTGCCCGGCAAGCCGGGTCTGACCGCCGCAGGCGGTGTGATTGGCTGGGCTTCGGCCATCTTTGGCATTGGGGGTGGGTCCTTGACCGTGCCTTTTCTGGTCTGGCGCAGTGTGCCCATGCAACAGGCGGTCGCTACCTCATCAGCCTGCGGTTTGCCGATTGCGGTGGCTGGAGCAATCAGTTTTATCTGGACCGGATGGTCAGCGTCACCGCTGCCTGAATGGAGTCTGGGCTATGTATACTTGCCCGCCATGGTGGGTATTGCTGCAACCAGTATGCTGTTCGCCGGTTTTGGTGCGCGTCTGGCCCACCGCCTGTCGCAACAGTTGCTCAAGCGACTGTTTGCTGTACTGCTGTTGTGCGTAGGTATCAACTTTCTACTCTTTTAGGGATAGCCGATGAATTACCCTGCGATTGATCCAGTAGCGCTCAGTCTCGGCCCCATCCAGATATATTGGTATGGCCTGATGTATCTGGTGGGTATTGGTGGGGCCTGGTGGTTGGCCAGCTTGCGGCTGCATCGGCTGGATCCGCAGTGGAACCAGGACAAGCTGTCTGACCTGGTATTCTGGGTCGCGTTGGGGGTGATTGCCGGTGGCCGCCTCGGCTATGTGTTGTTCTACGATCTGGCGTCCTACTTCAACGACCCAGGTCTGATATTGCAAATCTGGCGTGGCGGTATGTCTTTCCATGGCGGCCTGATTGGTGTGTTGCTGGCGGTCTGGTGGTTTGCCCGTCGCAATGGCAAGCCGTTTTTCCAGTTGATGGATTTTGTCGCACCGCTGGTGCCTATTGGCCTGGGGGCCGGCCGAATCGGCAATTTCATCAATGCCGAGCTGTGGGGGCGTGCCAGTGACGTGCCCTGGGCCATGGTGTTTCCCACCGATCCGCTGCAACTTGCCCGCCACCCTTCGCAGCTGTATCAATTTGCCCTGGAAGGGGTAGCCCTGTTTGTCATTCTCTGGCTGTATTCCAGCAAACCACGGCCGATGATGGCCGTCAGTGGTTTGTTTGCCGTGTTTTATGGCATTTTTCGTTTTCTCGTCGAGTTTGTTCGCGAGCCCGACGCGCATATTGGTTATCTGGCTTTTGGCTGGCTTACCATGGGGCAGGTGCTCAGCCTGCCGATGATTCTGCTCGGGGCCATCATGATGCTGGTGGCCTACCAGCGTGAAGGACACAAGCAATGAAAGAGTACCTGGATCTGATGCGCCACGTGCGCGAAAACGGCGCCGTCAAGTCTGACCGGACGGGTACCGGCACCCGGAGTGTTTTCGGTTATCAGATGCGTTTTGATCTGGCGGCGGGCTTCCCCCTGGTCACCACCAAGAAATGTCACCTGAAATCCATCATTCATGAATTGCTCTGGTTTCTGCAGGGCGATACCAATATCCGTTATCTGAAGGAAAACGGTGTCTCGATCTGGGATGACTGGGCCGACGAGAACGGTGATCTGGGGCCGGTATACGGTTACCAGTGGCGCAGTTGGCCGGCACCCAATGGCGAGTCGATCGACCAGATCAGCAAGTTGCTCGAGATGATCCGCACCCATCCGGATTCGCGCCGGCTGATGGTGTCGGCCTGGAATCCGGCACTGGTTGATCAGATGGCGTTGCCGCCCTGTCATGCGCTGTTTCAGTTCTATGTGGCTGACGGCAAGCTGAGCTGTCAGTTGTATCAGCGCTCTGCGGATATTTTTCTCGGCGTGCCTTTCAATATTGCCAGCTATGCATTATTGACCCTGATGGTCGCGCAGGTATGTGATCTGCAGCCCGGTGAGTTCATCTGGACCGGCGGCGATTGCCATCTGTACAGCAATCACCTGGAACAGGCCGACCTGCAGCTGAGCCGTGAGCCTCTGCCATTGCCTACGATGCGCCTGAATCCAGAGATCAAGGATCTGTTTGCCTTTTCCTTTGCTGACTTCACGCTGGAAAACTATCAGGCCCACCCTCATATCAAAGCTCCGGTGGCGGTATGAGTGAGGCCCAACCCCGTCTGGCGATGATTGCCGCGCTGGGGCGCAACCGGGTGATCGGTCGGGATAACCAGTTGCCCTGGCATCTGCCGGAAGATCTCAAATATTTTCGTGCGCGTACCTGGGGCAAGCCGATTGTGATGGGGCGCAAGACCTTTGAGTCCCTGGGGCGCCCGCTGCCGGGTCGAACCAATATCGTGCTGAGTCATCAGGCAGGCCTGTCATTGCCGGGCGCCGTCGTGGTTGCCTCGATCGAAGATGCTCTGGACAGGGCACGCGCCCAGGCCGCTCTGGATGATGTTGATGAAGTGATGATCATTGGCGGGGAGAACCTGTATACCCAGTTACTGGCGCAGGCTGATCGGTTGTATCTGACCCAGGTTGAGCTGGAACCGCAGGGGGATGCCTGGTTTCCCGAGTGGGATTCACGCCAATGGCAGTTGCAGGAAGCCGAGAATAAACCTGCCGGCGACGATTATCCCGCGCACAGCTACCAGATCTGGGACCGCCGAGGCGACTGATTCAGCACCTGGTCAATCGGTCGTGGTTGTCCGATCCAGAAACCTTGCAGGAAATCGCCCCCGTAGTGTGATACCTGGCGCGCGCTGTCGGCCGTTTCGATGTAAGACGCGGTGATGCGCTTGTCCATGCTGCGTGACAGGCTGATCAGGTTGCGCACGTAATCGCCGCTTGCGCTGTCTTCCTCGATAAAGCGCCCGTCCAGTTTGATGCCCTGAATCGGCAAGCGTGAGAGGTAGCCGAAGGCACCGTATTCCTCACCAAAGCGATCCAGCCAGATGGATACGCCCAGTGCGCTCAATGCATGACAGAGTTTGCTGGCCTGCTGGCTGTGCCGCAGCAGCGTTGATTCGCGCAACTCCAGTTGCAGCATATGCGCCGGGACCTTGCTCTTGACCAGTAATTGCTGCAACTGATCGGCAAACCGCGGTTGCTTGAGCTCACGGTCACTGATATTGATTGCCAGCCGGCAGTCAATGCCGGCCGCCTGCCATTGCCGCAGCGCCTGTAGGGCCTGGCCGATAACCCAGTGACCCATGGGCAGAATCAACCCACTGTGTTCTGCCAACTGAAGAAAGTCATCCGGCGTCAGCAGGCCCAGTCGTGGATGCTGCCAGCGCAGCAAAGCTTCCCAGGCCACGGTATCACCATGCCGGGTATCCACGATGGGTTGGTAATGCAGACGGAACTCGCCTTCCAGCAGGCCAGTGCGCAAGCCTTGCTCGATATCCAGATTCTGCCGCGTGTACGTATCATCTTGTGGCGAGTAAAAGCTGTAGCCATTGCGCCCGGCGGCTTTGGCGCGATAGAGCGCCTGATCGGCATGTTGCAACAGCTCGGTAGCGGTTTGCCCGTGGGACGGGTGGGTGGCTATGCCAACGCTGGCGGAAATCAGCAGGTGATGGCTGTTCAGGGTAATGGGTTCGCTCAGCGTGTGAATGATCTTGCTGGCTATCAGTGCCGCATCATTGGGGTCATGCAAGTCACTCAGCAAGGCGACAAACTCGTCACCACCGACGCGAGCAATCAGGTCATTCTGGCGCATGGTGCGGCGCAGGCGGTTGGCAATGACCGCCAGCAACAAATCGCCCAGGCCGTGACCGAAGCTGTCATTGATCTGCTTGAAATAGTCGAGGTCGATATACAGCAGGGCAAAACCGGTGTGGCTACGTGCACTGTGCAGCAGCATGCGGTCGAGCTCTTCTTCCAGACGCGCCCGATTGGCCAGACCAGTCAGCGGATCCTGACGGGCCTCAAGAGCCAGCTGATCGCCTCGCAGGCGTCGGCAACGGCCGTGAACCAATGCCCGGGTGAGGCTGCTGGGGCAGATATCGTTGCGCGGCAGTACATCGTCCGCGCCAGCCTCAATGGCCTCGGCATCTGCGTGATGGCCGGTTTTGTCACTGATGACCAGACACAAGGTGTCATTCACGCCTCGGCGAATGCCGCGCAACAGGTCCAGGTCAGCAGGGATCAGGCAGGCATCGAAGTTTTCCGTACTCAATCGCTTGAGTGCTTCGCTGCGGCGGGTACAGAGGTCGATGACAAAATCGGCTGGCGCACCGGCAGGCTGGCAAGTTGCCAGTAACTGTTGCCGCTTGACCGGGTCGGGTTCGACCAACAAAAGTTTGGGGCAGCCACTATCCATATGAAGCACCGCTGCGCGCAAGAAATTTAACTTCAACTTGCTCGCATCTTAACGCGCTTGTACAGGGGGTAGGAGTCGGGTGATGGCCAAGTGCTGGTTATTTCCGACGAATGGCCAAAGTCGACTTGAAACTGACATAAAAAGGTTATAAGGGTGGCGGGATTGCTGTTCTGGCGAGAAATTGACGGGGCCAGGCCCCGTCAACGTGCTTTCCCGGATGTCAGTCGTCCAGCATCGCCAGGTTGCGGACGGCACCCTTGTCCGCGCTGGTTGCCAGCAGGGCGTAGGCCTTGAGTGCACCGGATACCTTGCGCGGGCGCACTTCAACCGGTTTCCAGCCTTTCTGGTCCTGCTCGGCGCGACGCGCAGCCAGCTCCTCGTCGCTGACCAGCAGATTGATGCTGCGCTGAGGAATGTCGATAAGGATCTTGTCGCCATCACGTACCAGACCAATGGCGCCGCCAGCGGCTGCCTCGGGCGAGGCATGACCAATCGACAGGCCCGAGGTGCCGCCGGAGAAGCGGCCATCGGTCAGCAACGCACAATCCTTGCCCAGGCCTTTGGATTTCAGGTAGCTGGTCGGGTACAGCATTTCCTGCATGCCGGGGCCGCCTTTCGGGCCTTCGTAACGAATAATCACCACGTCGCCGGGTTTGACTTCATCAGCCAGAATGCCTTTGACCGCGCTGTCCTGACTCTCGAAAATCTTCGCTCGGCCCTCAAAGACGTGAATGGACTCATCAACCCCTGCGGTCTTCACCACGCAGCCATCTTCGGCAATATTGCCGTAGAGCACGGCCAGGCCACCCTCTTGTGAATAGGCATGCTCGACACTGCGGATACAGCCGTTTTCGCGGTCATCATCCAGGGTGTCCCAGCGCGTGCTCTGGCTGAAGGCAACCTGGCTGGGGATGCCGGCCGGACCCGCCTTGAAGAAGGTGTGCACGGCTTCGTCCTGGGTCTGGGTAATATCCCACTGGGCAATCGCCTCGGCCATGCTCGCACTGTGCACCGTAGGCACTTCGGTGTGCAGCAAGCCGCCCCGGGCCAGTGATCCAAGGATGGAAAAAATACCGCCAGCGCGGTGCACGTCTTCCATATGGTATTTCTGGATATTCGGCGCCACTTTGCACAGTTGCGGCACCTTGCGTGAGAGGCGGTCGATATCGCGCAGATCAAAGGCCAGCTCGGCTTCCTGGGCGGCGGCCAGCAGGTGCAGGATGGTATTGGTCGAGCCACCCATGGCGATATCCAGGGTCATGGCATTTTCGAACGCCTTGAAGTTGGCGATATTACGCGGCAGTACATTCTCGTTGCCTTCACCGTAATACTGCTTGCACAGGTCGACAATGGTACGACCGGCGCGCAGGAACAGTTGTTCACGGTCGCTGTGGGTCGCCAGGGTGGAGCCGTTGCCGGGTAATGACAGCCCCAGTGCTTCAGTCAGGCAGTTCATCGAGTTGGCGGTAAACATACCCGAGCAGCTGCCACAGGTCGGGCAGGCGCTGCGCTCGTATTCAGCCACTGTTTCATCCGAAACGGATTCGTCAGCAGCAACCACCATGGCATCGACCAGATCCAGCCCGTGGCTGGCCAGCTTGGTCTTGCCCGCTTCCATCGGCCCGCCGGAAACAAAGACCACGGGTACATTCAACCGCAACGCAGCCATCAGCATACCAGGGGTGATCTTGTCGCAATTGGAGATACACACAATGGCATCGGCGCAGTGGGCGTTGACCATGTACTCGACCGAGTCGGCAATGATCTCGCGGCTGGGCAGGGAATAGAGCATGCCGTCATGCCCCATGGCAATGCCGTCATCCACGGCGATGGTATTGAATTCCTTGGCCACGCCGCCCGCTCTTTCGATCTCGCGCGCCACCAGTTGCCCCAGGTCTTTCAGGTGTACATGACCGGGTACGAACTGGGTAAAGGAGTTGGCAATGGCGATGATCGGCTTCTGGAAATCCTCATCTTTCATGCCGGTGGCACGCCAGAGTGCGCGGGCACCCGCCATATTGCGGCCAAAGGTGGAGGTTTTCGAGCGGTAATCAGGCATGGCGATGATCTCGTGTGCGTTGCAGTAGCCGACCATCATACCAATTTGGCGGCGCTGTCGCAGCCAGATGACATGCGTAAAACCAGGGATCGAGCAGAAGCCCGATCCGTTCAGAGCGAAGTCTGACAACCGGGGAATGGCTGCCCCAAGGCCTGAGATCGGCAGCTGCCTTAATCGTGTCATGCATTTGGGCTATGCTGTGCCCCGCTGGTGAACTGCAGCCAGCCTGATTCAATCAGTGACAAGGAGCTCAAACGCATGAATGAAGCCGGGACACCAACCGACAGGCCCGAGCACCCAGGCTTCCGCGAAGCCTTCTGGTACTGGCTCAAACTGGGCTTTATCAGTTTCGGCGGACCGGCGGGGCAGATTTCCATCATGCATCAGGAGCTGGTTGAGAAACGGCGCTGGATTTCCGAACGGCGTTTTTTGCATGCGCTGAACTTTTGCATGCTGTTGCCCGGCCCGGAAGCTCAGCAGCTGGCAATCTATCTCGGCTGGTTGTTACACCGAACCTGGGGAGGCATTGTGGCCGGGGTGCTCTTCGTTTTGCCTTCCCTGTTCATTCTGGCCGGGTTGACCTGGATCTATCTGGACTTTGGTGACCTGACTCTGGTGCAAGGTGTGTTTGCCGGCATCAAGCCAGCGGTCGTCGCCATCGTGCTCTTTGCTGCCTGGCGCATAGGCAATCGGGCACTGAAAAACAACGTTATGTGGCTCCTGGCAGCAGCAGCCTTTGTTGCCATCTTCGTGTTCGATGTGCCCTTTCCCTTTATCGTTATCGGCGCCGCGCTCCTGGGTATGCTGGGTGGGCGATGGCTGCCGGGTAAATTCCAGCTCGGCGGAGGCCATGGCGCGGCGGACCAGCATTTCGGTGCCGCGGTGATCGATGACGATACGCCACCGTTGGCACATACCCGGCACAGCCATCTTCATCTGTTCAAGCTGGTGGCGATTGCAGTGGCGCTCTGGAGTCTGGTCATCCTGCTGCTGCCGGCTGGCACCCTGACCGACATGGCGATTTTCTTTTCCAAGGCGGCGCTGGTGACTTTCGGTGGGGCTTACGCTGTGCTGCCTTATGTCTACCAGGGCGGTGTGGAAACCTATGGCTGGTTGAGTGGGGCTCAAATGGTGGATGGTCTGGCGCTGGGTGAAAGTACCCCCGGTCCGCTGATCATGGTGGTGGCTTTTGTCGGTTATGTGGGGGGCTGGACCCATGCCATCTTCGGCTCCGATCACCTGTTTCTCGCCGGCTTTGTCGCCGCCTGCGTGGCCACTTTCTTCACCTTTCTGCCATCGTTCGTATTTATTCTGGCCGGTGGGCCGCTGGTGGAATCGACCCATGGCGATCTCAAGTTCACTGCCCCATTGTCGGCAATTACTGCCGCGGTGGTCGGGGTAATCCTCAACCTGGCGTTGTTTTTCGGTTGGCATGTGCTGTGGCCGGAAGCCAACGCGGCACAACCCTTTGCCGGCGGTTTCGAGTGGTTTGCTGCCCTGGTTGCGCTGGCTGCATTCATTGCCCTGTGGCACTTCAATGCCAGCATTCTGCATGTGTTGGGCGTCTGCGCGGTGCTCGGTTTGCTGCACAGTTACCTGTTGCCTCTATAGCCGCTCGGGCTTTCATTCAGCCGACCAAGGCTGTGAACGGCGGGGTGAAAACAACGCTCACCCGAACGGGTGATGACTTTGATTCGGGTTCTGCCAGACAGCCGGCTAAATGGTGTCTCAGGTCATATCCAACGCTGCGCCAAGGTTCTAGCATGGTTCTGTGCGAGCTCTGGCCATGTGCCAGTGTTTGGCCCAACACAAGCATAAAAATATGAGGATGTAACATGCCGACCATGGATCACCTGCTGCCCAACGCCGTACGCGTAGCAGCGATTGCCGTTATGGCCACTGGTTTGACTGCCTGTCTGTCAGGTGGCGGTGGCGGCTCCAGCGAAACCGCTTATGAGCCACCTCTGGTGCGCACCACCTTGCAGGGTGACGTAAAGGGCGTTAAGGAAAGTGACTTCGTTTCTTTCAAGGGTATCCCCTATGCTCAGCCACCTTTGGGTGATCTGCGCTTTGCTGCTCCTCAGCCAGCGGCCGCCTGGACTGATGTGCTGGAGGCTGACAGCTATGCCAGTGACTGTCCGCAAACCGGGGTCACCAACGAAGATTGTCTTTACCTGAATGTCTACTCGCCGCTGAACGAAGGCCCACATCCGGTGATGGTCTGGATTCACGGTGGTGCCTTCGTTTTCGGTACCGGGGGTGAGACCTATGTGCCCAATCGTCTGGTCAGTGAAGATGTGGTCGTGGTCTCGATCAATTACCGCCTCGGCCGTTTCGGCTTCCTCGCCCATCCAGGCCTGAGCGCCGAAACGGCGAATGCAACAGGTGCTCAGCCAGCCTCCGGCAGTCAGGGCATCATGGACCAGCAGCTGGCGCTGAAATGGGTACAAGACAACATTGAGGCTTTTGGCGGCGATCCTGACAACGTGACCATCTTCGGCGAATCTGCCGGCGGTTTGAGTGTGCTGTCGCATCTGGTCTCACCGGCCTCCAATGGCTTGTTTGACAAGGCTATCGTGCAAAGCGGTTCCTACAGCGCGGCGCAGACACCGCTGGCAGCCGCTGAAGCAACGGGCACTGATTTTGCCGAAACTGCTGGCTGTGGCGCTGGCACGGCGGCCGAGCAGGTAGCATGTTTGCGCAGTAAATCAGTGTCTGACCTTCAGGCCGCGGGTTTGCCGACGACCCTGACGCCCAATCTGCGTCCGGATATCCTGCCACTACCGGTCAACGCCGCGCTGCAATCGGGCAACTTTGCCAAGGTGCCGATGATCATGGGTACCAATACCGAGGAGTGGAGCTACTTCTTTGCCAGTCGTGGTGAGGAAAATCCGATTACCGCTGCAAACCAGCTTGCTGCCGCTCCGGTGTTGGCAGCACTCGGCGCCAATGCCGATGTGCTGTATCCACTGGCAGCCTTCGACAATGACTATGCCAAGCGTGCCGTAGCGGTGATGACTGACTACGTCTTCTCTTGCCCGGCCAGTGTGCAGGCGGATCTGGTTGCGGCCAATTCGAACGCACCGGTTTATGTGTATGAGTTCGCCGACCGCAATGCGCCGCCGATCATTGATGCACCGAGCTGGCTGACGCTGGGTGCGACCCATGCTTCCGAGATTCAGTATATCTTCGGCTCGGATGCAGGCTTCGGGGCTCGGGCCAGCGATGAACAGGTAGAGTTGGCGCAGACCATGACCCGTGCCTGGGCGGATTTCGCTCACGGCGATGATCCGCGCTCAAGCACCTTGAACTGGGTGCCTTACGTCTCGGGCACCGGGGAGATCACCTCCTTTGAAACCCCTGATGTACAACCACTGAACCGTGCCGGATTCCGTGCTGCACATCGTTGCGCAGTTTGGGCACCGGAAAGCTGATTCCGGATTGTCTGACTGAATGAACAACGCCGGCTCCCCAGCCGGCGTTGTCTTTTGTAGACTGCACACAACCATGCAGTAAAGGTGTGCCAGATGGATGCGTCACTCAAGGTGATTCCGCTGCAGTTATACCCGGCCGGTTTTGCCGAAGGTTTTCTGCGTCACGGGGTTGGCCTTAAACAGCTTTTACAGGGTACGGGCATCAGCGAACAGCAGTTTTCCCGGCCTGATCAATGTATTTCCTATGCCCAGCAGCGACGGTTGTTGCAAAACGGTTTGCGGCACTGCCAGGTGCCCGGAATCGGTTTGCGTATTGGCCTGGAGCTGGACTGGTGCTTTCATGGCAGCGTTGGTTATGCGGTGCATTGCAGCCCCAGTCTGCGTGAGGCAGAAGAAGCCTTCCTGCGCTACCAGATGATTGCGCAACCCTTCTATGCGCTCTCGGTTGGCAGGCCACTGGGCTACATCGGCAATAACGAACGTTATGTCTATCCGTTGCGTTGCTTTCCGTCCCCGGATGCCGATCAGGACATGCTGCAGTTCGAGCTGGAATTTCGTCTCGCTATAACCGTGCGGCATTGGGATGCCTGCGGCAATCACCAGGTCGACGACAACCGTATTCTGGCCGAACTCGCCTGTCCGCGTCCGGCCTATGCTGCGCTATTTCGTGAGTTGCCCTGCGAGCCAGTACGTTTTGGTGCGCGGCAATCGCTGTTATCGATACATCAGGACTTTCGCAACCAACCTTCGCGGCCCTGGCGAGCACAGGCGTTTCAGCACCTGGTTAATCAATGCGAGGTCGAGCTTCAGGCGGCCGGGCTGGTGCCGACGCAAAGCGATGCGGTACGCAGCCAGATCAGCCTGCATTTCAATCGCGAGCTGGCGCGAGCAGCTACCCAGCGACCTTGCGGACCGCCGGATCTGGCTAGCGTGGCGGCTGCTCTGCATGTGAGCCCGCGAGTCCTGAGCCGGCGTCTGAGCGCTGAGGGCACCAGTTTTCGACAGTTGCTGCATCAGGTGCGTTTGCGCTTCTGTCTCTATCAGTTGCGGGTGTCACCGCTATCCGTCGAAGCGATTGCCGAACTGACCGGTTTCGGTGCGGTGTCCAGTCTGCGCCGTACCGTCAAGCAGGCAACCGGCCAGCCAATCAGCGCCTTGCGAACGGGGCGCTGAGAGTCAGGGTGCACCAACCAGCCAGTCCATGCGCCAATCGGCACCGGCAGACTGAGTCAATAGCTTGTTCAGCCAGGGCAATACCGTTTCCAGTTCTTCCCACAGTGGCCACG
The DNA here is from genome assembly GCF_900105655.1 of Halopseudomonas salegens. Lineage (NCBI taxonomy): Bacteria > Pseudomonadati > Pseudomonadota > Gammaproteobacteria > Pseudomonadales > Pseudomonadaceae > Halopseudomonas > Halopseudomonas salegens. The sequence continues at coordinate 2,862,802 of NZ_LT629787.1, read as the reverse complement.
GCGGGTTGACCAGGATCAGTCCGGAGCCATTCAGCCCCAGCGAGGTATCCGCCGGGCGCACATTGAATTCGATCCGCAGCACCTTGGGCCAGTCGCGTTGGGCTACCTGCTGGTAAAAGGACTTGAGCGCACGGGTATCCTTGATCGGGTACCAGAGCGCAATCACGCAATGACGCATGCGTTGCAAGCCGGCATCCATCGCCTGCAGGCAGCGCAGCAAGTCATCCGGCTGCTCAAAAGGCGGGTCGAGCAACCAGAGCGCGCGTTTTTCCGCCACCGGGAGAAACGCCTTGCCCAGTTCATAGCCATCGCGATGGTGTACGGCGATAGCGTCCTGCCCGGCAAAATGCACTTTCAGGGTATCGGCATCCTGTGGGTGCAGCTCACTCAGGATCATGCGGTCCTGCTCGCGCAGGGCGTCAGCGATCAGTTGTGGCGATCCGGGGTACAGCTGCAGATCGCCGTCGGGGTTGTGACGGGCGACAGCGGCACGATAATCAGCCAGCAACGGCGGTACATTCCCGGCCTGCCAGAGACGACCAATACCCTCGCGGTACTCCCCGGTCTTTCCGGCTTGCTCACCCAGCAAATCATACAGTGAGGTGCCGGCGTGGCTATCCAGGTAGCACAGCGGTGTCTCCTTGCGCTGCATCAGCTGCAGCATACGCAGCAACACGGCGTGCTTGAAAACATCGGCATGGTTGCCGGCGTGAAAACTATGGCGGTAATTCATGCGGGACTCCGGTAACAGGCCGGCATTCTAGCAGGCTGGACCGGGGACGACAGCCTGAAGTCCGGGATAGCTACTTCTGCTGACTATTGGGCGTCACGCGCAGTACTTCCTCGATGGTGGTCAGCCCGGCGGCGACTTTCTGTGCGCCGGACAGTCGCAGGCTGTGCATGCCGTCCTTGTAGGCCTGCCGGCGCAGGGCGCTGAAATCGGTATCGGTGCGGATCATGTCGCGCAGGTTGTCACTCATTGGCATGAGTTCGTAAACCCCGGCGCGGCCACGGTAACCAGTGTCGCGGCATTCGTTGCAGCCGACCGGTTGTTGCGCCTGGCTGGGCAGCGGGGCATTCCAGGGCCGGACCAGCTCGCCCCAGGCTTCTTGATCGAGTGTCGCCGGGGTCTTGCAGTGCGGGCACAGGGTGCGCACCAGACGCTGGGCCATAACGCCGAGTACGGTGGCGCGAATCAGGTAAGCGGGAACGCCAAGCTCGATCAGGCGACTGATGGCGGTCGGTGCATCATTGGTGTGCAGGGTCGAGAGTACCAGGTGCCCGGTGAGTGCGGCCTGAATGGCCATTTCCGCCGTTTCCAGGTCGCGAATCTCGCCGATCATGATGATGTCCGGGTCCTGGCGCATCAGGGCGCGAACACCACTGGCAAAATCCAGTTCGATATTGTGCCGTACCTGCATCTGGTTGAAGCTGTCCTCGACCATTTCAATCGGGTCTTCAATGGTGCAGACGTTGACTTCGGGCGTGGCCAATTGCTTGAGCGTGGTGTACAGCGTGGTGGTCTTGCCCGAGCCGGTTGGCCCGGTGACCAGGACGATGCCGTTGGGCTGCTGCACCATACTTTGCCAGCGGCGCTGGTCCTCGCTGGAAAAGCCCAGCTGGTCAAAGCTGCGCAACAGGACATCGGGGTCGAAAATCCGCATGACCATTTTTTCGCCAAAGGCGGTCGGCAGAGTCGACAGGCGCAGTTCGATTTCGCTGCCTTGCGGTGACTTGGTCTTGATCCGGCCATCCTGTGGCTTGCGTTTTTCCGCGACATTCATTCGCCCCAGGCTTTTCAACCGGCTGACGATGGCAACGGATACCTGCAAGGGGAACTGGTAAACGGTATGCAGCACGCCATCAATACGCAAGCGTACGTTGCCACTGTCACGGCGGGGTTCGATATGAATATCGCTGGCTCGCTGCTCGAAGGCATACTGGAACAACCAGTCGACGATGTTGACCACATGGGCGTCGTTGGCATCCGGCTCCTGGCTCATGCTGCCCAGGTTGAGCAATTGCTCGAAGTTGGCAATGCTGCTGTTGCCCTGGGGGCCGCCGGCCGTGGCACCACGTACCGAGCGCGCCAGGCGGTAGAACTCCATGGTGTAACGCTGGATATCCGCGGGATTGGCTACCACCCGGCGAATCTCGCGTTTGAGCACATGGGTCAGGTTGACTTCCCAGCTGTTGACGAAGGGCTGCGCACTGGCCACCACGACATCGCGTTCGGTCAGTTCCAGCGCAAGGATCTTGTGCCGCTGGGCGAAGGCAAAGGACATCAGCGGAGTGACGGTGGCGACGTCAATCTTCAAGGGGTCGATGCGGTAATAAGGTTGATTGGCTTCCAGTGCCAGCCAGCGGCTGAGGGTTTCCAGGTCGAGCAGTTTGCCCGGCCGGCTGAGATCGGCAGGGGCCTGGCTGGCAATGAATTCGAGGGGATGCAGACGTGCAGTGTCACCGGTAGCCGAGCGCCTCAGGGTGCTCAAGTGCTCGGCGCTATCCAGAGTCAGCCGGTTTTGCGCCACCAGGACTTTGAGAATGTCGGCCAGCTCCAGCGGCCAATCCTGACCGGTTATAGCCAGGTCTGCCAGTGAGTTCATTGCCTCTCCTTGTGGGCTGAATGCCCTTGTTCCTGTCTGTCCTTGAGCTGCTGGACGCGTGTCAGCCGTTCAGCTCTCGCCAGGCGGACAGGCGTCTGATGCGTAGTCCCTGTTTGCGCAGGGTAGCAAGCAGCGCATCGCGTTGCGAGGCATCTACCTGACTGGTCTGTTGCAAGAGTTCTTGCAGCTTGCTCAGCTCACCAAACAGACGATCAGCTTCGGCAACCTTGAGTTGGCGGCGGAACTGGTTGAGCAGAAAATGCAGGCGTTGCAAACGTGGCAGCTGGTCACACCATTCACTGACGCGTTCGTCTCCATCATTGTTGTGCGGTACCCGCAGAGCCTGAATTTCCTTGCTGACGGCACCCAGCAGCCAACGTTCCATGGGGAGGGCGGCGACGCGCTCACCACGGGGTGGCCGGTTTTCTGTCCAACGCTTTTGTTGCAGCCAGAGGGCAAGGCCGATGAACAGTTGCCCCCAGGCCAGCTCATTGCTCAGGCGGGCAAATATTTCTGGTGCTTCGGCCCGGGCGTCCTGTCCCTGGGCATCATCAGCCCAGCCGGCCAGATACAATGGGTGCAGATAATTCAGCATGTCATCCAGTGCGGTGACAAAGGGCTGTCCGGCACTGCGCGGCAGAGCCAGATCAAAGACGCTGAAGTAGGCGCGCAGGTGATCCAGCTGTACTACCAGTTCGCGGAAGTGGCGCCATTGACCGCTGAAACGGAATTGCTCGGCCAGTCGCTGGCTGTGGCCCAGCAGGGTCCAGCCGGCGCGGGCAATGACCTCGTCCACCGGCAGTTCGGCGGACCATCCCAGGTGTGCAGGGCGCAATTGATAGCTGCCGGCATCCAGTAACCGGTAACCGCGCTCGGCCTTGCTGATGTCACAGGGCATCAGCGGCAGGTCTTCGGCCAGCTCGGCGGCCAGCTCGAACAGTGCCTGGCTGCTGCCCTCACGCATTTCCAGTTCCAGCTCGCTGATCGGTTCTTCGCCATTGGCGGTTTTTACCGCGCCTTGGTCCAGCGCCATATCCACCACTACCTGTTCGCCGTCACGTTGCCAAGCCAGCAGGCAATGCTGACGGCTGAAGTCGTTGCTGAACAGCGGCTGCAGGCTGGCCAGGTCACAGCCGGCCAGTGCTTCCGGCCAGTATTCACCGTGCAATACGCTGGTATCGAGCTGCATCTTGTCCAGATGCCATTCCCATTCATTGCGCTCGGACAGCCCGGCCACGCTGTTGCCCCGGGTTTTCAGTGTCTGGATGATCTGATCGCCATCACGGCGCAATCGCAAGGCGACTTTGGCGGCCGCCAGTGACTGCTGTGGGGTGTCGAAATACTGGTTGATCAGCTGTTTGGTTTGCCAGGTGGTCTGCTGACGTTCTTGCACCAGTGGATGTTCGCGAAGGGCGGTCAGGGTGTCGTCACTGATACGCAGTTTGATTTCGGTTTCCTTGAACATAGGCCTCACAAGGGTGTGGTTGCGAACGGTAAATCTGCTGCCGCCCAGTTTACCGGAGTCGCCAGTGCAAGGGGCGGATTCTTTACTGTATGTGGCGTGGCGGCTGACGCAGCTGCACGGAGCGCGTAAGCTGGAATCGAATTCTGTTGCCGGAGTCCTGCTATGGCTGTGCCTGATCTGAAAACCCAGTTTGCCGAGTTGCTGCAAAGTCCGTCGATCAGCTGTACCCAGCCGGACTGGGACCAGTCCAACCTGGGCGTGGTGCATTTGTTGGCGGATTGGCTCGGCGATCTGGGCTTTGCCTGTGATATCCAGCCGATTGCCGACCATCCGGGCAAGGCCAATCTGATTGCGACCTATGGCAGTGGCCCCGGTGGGCTGGTGATGGCGGGGCATACGGATACCGTTCCCTGCAATCCGGAGCGTTGGCAGCATGACCCGATGAAGCTGACCGAGGCGGATGGCCGCTGGTACGGGCTTGGAAGCTGCGATATGAAGGGCTTTTTTCCGCTGATTATCGAGGCGGTTAAAGGCTATCTGGATCAACCTTTCAAGCAGCCCCTGATTATTCTTGCTACGGCGGATGAGGAAAGCACCATGAGTGGTGCGCGGGCGCTGGTCGCCAGTGGGCAGCCGAAGGCAAGGCATGCGGTCATCGGTGAGCCGACCGGGCTGAAGCCGATCCGGGTGCACAAGGGCATCATGATGGAGCGGGTGGATATTATCGGCCAGGCGGGGCATTCATCCGATCCGGCGCTGGGCAACAATGCGCTGGAGGCGATGCATTATGTGATCAGTGATCTGATGGCCTTGCGTACCGAGTGGCAGAAGCGCTGGAATAATCCGTTATTCGGGGTGCCGACGCCGACGTTGAATCTGGGGTGCATTCATGGCGGCGACAATCCGAACCGGATTTGCGCCAAGTGTGCGCTGGAGTTTGATATTCGGCCGTTGCCGGGGATGGATCCGGATGAGTTGCGTGCTCAGATTCGCCAGCGTCTGGCGTTGATTGCGGCGGAGAGGGCGGTGGATATCCAGCTGACGCCGCTGTTCCCTGGCGTGCCACCGTTGGATACTGCTGCCGATGCGCCTTTGGTGGCGGCCTGTGAGCGTTTGACTGGGCATACAGCCGGTAGTGTGGCTTTTGCGACTGAGGGGCCCTATCTGAATCAGATTGGTATGCAGACGTTGATTCTGGGGCCGGGTGATATTGACCAGGCGCACCAGCCGGATGAGTTTCTGGAGATGGAGCGGATCAATCCGACGGTGGAGATTTTGCGTGGGTTGATTCGGGAGTTTTGTTTGAAGTAGGTGGCCTTGATTAGTTTAGTCTTGTGTCTGCGGGGCATTGCCAGCCACCTGCCCCAGACACGCTACAAGCCTTCCCTGGGGCTCGTCGATGTACATCCCTGTACATCGACGGTCTGGGGCAGGTGGCTGGCAACACCCCTCACTGGCAATTGCGTAGCTGTCACGACAACCCAAACCATGCAAATTGCTCCCATCGTGTTTGATTTACCTAAACGGCGGCTCATCAAAGCTGCGCAATTTGCGTGAGTGCAATGCATTCAGCTGGCTGCGCAGCAAGTCCAGCGCAGCGATGCCGATATGCAGGTGCTGGGTGACGGCGCGTTGGTAGAAGGCGCCGGCGGCGCCGGGCAGTTTGATTTCACTGTGCAGGGGTTTGTCGGAGACGCAGAGCAGGGTGCCGTAGGGCACGCGGAAGCGGTAGCCCTGGGCGGCGATGGTGCCGCTTTCCATATCTACGGCAATCGCCCGGGCCTGATTGATCAGTGGCCGTTCCTGCGCCCAGCGCAGTTCCCAGTTGCGATCGTCGTAGGTCAATACCGTGCCGGTGCGCAGGCGGCGTTTCAGCGCATCGCCCTGATCGCCGGTGACCTCTGCAGCGGCGACTTGCAGCGCCTGCTGCACCTCTGCCAGTGCGGGCAAGGGAATATTGGGCGGCAGTACCCGGTCGAGGATGCCATCGCGGCGCATGTAGGCGTGGGCGAGTACATAGTCGCCGATGGTTTGTGACTGGCGCAGGCCACCGCAGTGGCCAATCATCAGCCAGCAGTGTGGACGCAGTACGGCCAGATGGTCGGTGATGTTCTTGGCATTGGAGGGGCCGACGCCGATATTGACCAGGGTAATGCCGTCGCCATCGGCAGCCAGCAGATGATAGGCGGGCATCTGGAAGCGGTGCCAGGCGACGCTGTCGACCACGGCCTGCATGTCGTCTTCGGCCATGCCGCGTTCAAGCATGACGTTGCCGGGCAACACCAGGCGTTCAAAGCGTGATTCGCTGAGCAGCATGTCCATGCTGTAACGGATGAACTGATCCACATAGCGGTGGTAGTTGGTCAGCAGTATCCAGGGTTGTACGTGCTGCCAGTCGCTGCCGGTGTAATGCACCAGGCGGCGCAGGGAGAAGTCGACGCGGGCGGCGTCGAACAGGGCCAGCGGCAGGGTGTCGAGGTTTTCCCAGCTGTGTTGACCATCGGCGGAGCGGTCGGTGATGGCGGCGAGGTCGGTGCCGGCAAAAACGCGGGACAATTCGCCGGCGGTAATCCCTGAGCGGGCCAGTTCATCGTGGGGCAGCACATAGGGATATGGGATTGGCTGGTCGCTCAGGCCGACGCTGAGTTCAATGCTGAAGTCGCGCAGCAGGGGTTCAAGCTGTTCCAGCAGATACTTGCGAAACGCCTGTGGATGGGTCACGGTCAGGCTGTAGGTGCCGGCTAACTGTACGCGGGCGAAGGCGCGCACGGTGCTGGGGGCTTCGCCCTGGGCATGGTAGTCCAGACGGAGTTCGGGGTAGCAGAATTGGCGGAGTTGTTCGGCGTCGGGCTGGCTGCGCTGGCGCAAATAATCGTGCAGGGCCTGTTCCAGTGCCTCGGTGGCAAATTGGTACAGCTCGGCCAGACGGTCGACCGCTGCGCTGGCGGTGGTAACGGGTTGGAAATCGAGATCGGGTGTCGACATGCAGGCATCTCTAACTGTTTCATTGATGATTACCCGATACTAGCAGCTAGCGCGGGCTTGCTGCGCAGGGTGAAAACTCCCTACACTGCGTTTTTGCCCGGAACGCAGCGAATGCCTGATTACGTCAACTGGTTTCGTCACTCTACGCCTTATATCAACACCCATCGGGATTGCACGTTCGTTGTGCTGTTGCCGGGTGAGGCCATGGCGCACCCGAATTTTACCAATATCATCCATGACATCATGCTGCTCAACAGCCTGGGTGTGCGCCTGGTATTGGTTCATGGCTCGCGCCCACAGATCGAGGAGCGCTTGAGCCTGCGTGGTTTGCCATCGCGTTACCATGATGATCTGCGGATAACCGATATGGATACCCTGGCCGCCGTCATGGAGGCGGTGGGCAGTTTGCGCATCAGTATCGAGGCGCAACTGTGTACGGCACCGTCCGGACAGCGCTCGCGCTTGCGCGTGGTCAGCGGCAACCTGGTCACGGCCAAGCCTATCGGGGTGGTCGAGGGTGTGGATTATCATCATACCGGTGAGGTGCGGCGGATTGATCGCAAGGCGATCAGTCAGCATCTGGACGAGCAGGCGATAGTGCTCTTGTCGTCTCTGGGCTATTCGCCGACTGGCGAGGTGTTCAATCTGGCCTGTGAAGATGTGGCGACCAGTGCGGCGGCTGCGTTGGGGGCAGACAAGTTGATCCTGCTGGGGCCGGATATCGGTATTCTTGATGGCGAGGGTAACCTGCAGCGGGAATTGCGGACCACCCAGGCGACGCCTTTGCTGCAGCAGCTGGGGCACAGCTTGCCCGGCAACCTGCTGCAAGCAGCGTGCAAGGCCTGCGCCAATGGCGTGCGGCGCAGCCATATAGTCAGCTTTGCCGAAGATGGTGCCATCCTGACCGAACTGTTCACCCGGGATGGCGGCGGTACGCTGGTCAGTCAGGAAGCTTTCGAGAGTATTCGCCCGGCGACCATTGATGATGTTGCCGGGCTGGTCGAGTTGCTGCGGCCGCTGGAAGAGGCCGGGATTCTGGTGCGCCGCTCGCGCGAGATGTTGGAGACCGAGATTGGCCAGTTCACGCTGATTGAGCGTGACGGTGCATTGATTGGTTGCGCCGCCCTGTATCCGTTGGAGGGCTCGACGGCAGGGGAGCTGGCGTGCGTGGCGATTGATCCGGCATACCGCCACGGTCAGCGTGGCGATCAGTTGCTGACGCATATCGAGCGGCAGTGCAAGCAGTTGGGGCTGGACACTCTGTTTGTGCTCACCACGCGGACTGCGCACTGGTTCCGTGAGCGGGGTTTTGTGCCCAGCACAGTGGAGCGGTTACCCGCCAAACGCGCTTCTCTGTACAATTATCAGCGTAATTCGAAAGTGTTCGAAAAGGCTCTGTAACGGGCCTTTTCCGCCTTCCGGCATGACTGCTCGGTCACGTCTCATACCATGGTCGAATAACGCGTCAGTCGCCTGTTCTTTTATGTTTCCCCTGATGTTTCATTTATATTACCGCCCCTGTACTCGGCAGCGGGATACAACAATGATTATTCAGGAGCACGCGTGATGAACAAGACCACCCTGGCCGGGGCTATTACCGCCAGCCTGTTGGCAACAACCCTCAGCGCTCAGGCGCACGCCGGCAATGGATTTATCAGCGACAGTTCGCTGACTCTGGGGCTGCGCAATTTTTACCACAACCAGGATCAGCGCAGCGGCAATCCGGGATTTTCCCGCAGCGAGGAGTGGGGGCAGGGTTTTTTGCTGCAGTTCCAGTCGGGTTGGGTGGACGTTGGTAGTGTGAAACTGGGGCTCGATGCCCTGGGGCAGTATGGCCTGCGTCTGGATGGTGGTGGGCGTGCCGGCAAGAGCGGGATTACTCGCCGACCTGGGCAGTTGTTTCCGCTGGAGAGTGACGGCCGTGCAGCCAGTGAGTTCGGTCGTTTTGATCTGACAGGCAAGGTGCAGGTTGCCGAGACGACCGTGCATGTTGGTGTCTTGCGTCCGCGCCTGCCAGTGCTGGCCAGCAACGATGGTCGCTTGCTGCCGCAGACCTTTCGTGGCGGCCAGTTGGTATCCAGGGATGTCGATGGGTTGACCCTGCAGCTGGGCCAGATCGAGCGCGCCAGCGGCCGTGCGTCGACCGATTACGAGAACCTGCGCATTGCCGGTGGCAGCGAACGGGTCAATCAGTTCCGCTTTGTCGGGGGTGATTATCAGCTCAACGAGAACCTGACCACCAGTTACTACTTTGGCCAGTTGCAGGACTACTATCGCCAGCATTTTCTTGGCGTGCGTCATCGGTTGCCCCTGGGTGACGGGCGTCTTGATACTGACTTGCGTTACTTCGACAGTAATGCCTACGGCGCCAACCGCAATGGAGCGCCCGGCTTTGGTGGCAAGGTGGATAACCGTGCAGTCAGCGCCCTGTTTACCTATCACCGCTCGGGTCATAGCCTGGGGTTGGGGCGTCAGCACATGAGTGGCAACAGCAGCTTTCCGTTCGTCAATAATGGTGACGGTGCTATCGCTTACCTGATTACCGACTCGCAGATCGGCAAGTTCCTGCGTGCCGGTCAACGCACCTGGGTGGCGGAGTATGCCTATGACTTTGCCGAGGCGGGCATTCCCGGCCTGCGTGCCAGTGCCAAGTATCTCCGTGGTGACAATGTCAGCGGGCAGCCTTCGGGACAGGACAAGGAAAGGGAGCGTGACTTGCGGGTGGATTACACGGTGCAAGAGGGGTTGCTGAAGAACCTGGGGTTGTCAGTGCGCCATGCCAGTTTGCGCAGCAGCGTCCCGAGCCAGCGCGATATCGACGAAGCTCGCATCTATCTGACCTATAGCTTCAAGCTGCTTTAGTCGGAGGCAAGGCGAACAAAAAGCCCCGCCAGCCGCAAGGCTGGCGGGGCTTTTTGCTGTCGGGTGATCAGTCTTCCAGCTTGAACGTCAGGCCGGCATGTTCTTGCAGGCGCTTGATCAGCTTGTCGCCCATGGCCGGTGCGGTGGTCCAGATACCGCCGGGGGTGTCAGTGGCATCGCGCAGCAGGCAGAGTGCGCTTTCAGCGATCATGCGTGAGGTCGAGCCATAACCGGGATCGCGCTTGCCGGATACACTGGCCTTGAGCTTCTTGCCGCCTTCACCTTCGCCAATAAAGAGCACGTCATAGAAACCGTTCTCTCGTTCTTCCTTGCTCGGCCCTTCACCCGGCTTGGGTGCCTTGTCACTGGCCAGTGAGCGGTCATTGCCGACATGCTCGGCTGTCGCCTTGCCTTGCTCGCCGGGACCGGTAAGGATCATTTCGTCGTATACGAAATCCTTGCCGTATTCATGGCCAAGCAGGAAGTTGGAGCGATGAACGTTGCGCGTGTTGATTGCTGCCATGACGAAGGGTGCTGCCCAGCTGTTCAGTTCGTCTTCGTGTTGCGGCTTGTCTGCTGGCGGTTGTTCGGGACCGCTGAATCCGGGTGCCAAAGCAAAGTGATCGCTCAATAGCTGATATATTTTCGGGTCTTTTTTGGCTGCAACCAGGGTCGCCTTGAGGCTGGCGGCGGTGCCGCCGGAGAAGGTGCCCTTCATTTTGCGTACCCGGCCTTTGACCCGCGGCAGGGTAGTGCCGAGTTTTTGCTTGGCGGCCTGTTGCAGGAACCAGACGCCAAGGTCGAAAGGAATGGAATCAAAACCACAGGAAAACACGATGCGTGCGCCGCTCTGTTTGGCCGCTTCGCCATGGGCATCAATCATCTGGCGCATCCAGGCGGGTTCGCCGCAGAGATCGACATAGTCGGTGCCCAGTTCGGCGCAAGCGGCGACCAGCTCGGAGCCATACAGCTGGTAGGGGCCAACAGTGGTCAGAATGACCTTGCTGCTGGCGACCATGGCTTTCAGGCTGGCCGGGTCGCTGGTATCGGCAATCACCAGAGGAATATCTGCCGGCGCGCCGATTTCATCCCGCACTGCGGCCAGTTTCTCGGCATTTCGGCCAGCCATTGCCCAGCGCAGGTTGCCATCATCGGCATACTCCTGGCTGAGGTATTCGGCGACCAGGCGACCAGTGTAGCCGCTGGCACCATAAACAATCAGGTCATATTCCCGTGCTGTACTCATGTGTGTATTCCCATAATGCTGACAAATGAACGGCTGAAACCCTGACAGTCTGGCACAGGCTGGCGTAGCTGCCAGGGAAACGACTAGGGTCGGTCATTCGCGCCGTTCAGATAAAGCCCTCGGGGTATCATTTCGCCGCTGCGAATGGCGCTTCATCAACTGCCTGCATGGCAGTAAATGGCAATGTAGCGCGACCTGTATTAGGCTGATGCAGGTACGATCCGATAATCAATCAGGAGAGAACCATGGCAGCAAGCAAAGAAGCCGCAAGTCAGGACAAGGTTCTGGAAACCAGCAAGGAAGAAGCCATGCAGGCTTATCAGAACCTGCTGGAAGCCAAAACACATTTTCGCAAAGCTGCGGAGGCCGCTGGAATGGATCTTAAATCTGAAGCTACCGATCAACTGCTCAAAGGCAAGGACAAGGCCGAAGCGCTGGGCAATGAAGCCAGTCGTTACATGAACGAAAAGCCCCTGGCGACACTGGGTGTTGCCTTTATTGCCGGTTTCGTGTTTTCCCAGCTATTTTCACGTAAATGAGTGTGCCACCCGGCCAGTTACCACCTGATGCCGAGAATGCATCAGATGATGCAGCCAGTGAACAACCTGCAGGCGTTCAGCATGAGCTGAACGCCTGGTGGGCCTGGGTGCAGCAGGCTACGGAAGCGGGTAGTACGTTTGCACTGTTGGTTCAGGCCGAGTTGCGCCTGGCCTTGCGCAGTGCCACTGGTTTGGCTGTGATAGTGCTGTTGATGTTGCCGCTGGCACTGCTGGCCTGGGTTGGTCTGTCGGTCGTTGTCGGCTGGCTGGCCTATGCCGCCTCTGACTCGGTGCTGCTTGGCTTGCTTGGCTTTACCCTCTGGCAGGTGGTCGTAATGGCCTTGCTGGTCAGGAAGGCCAAGGTGCTGCAGCGCCGAATGCAGTTGCCGGCCACGCGGGAACAACTCAAGTCCTTCATGCAAGGAGCTACCTCGGATGAGCACGCGTCAGTTGATCGCCAGGGTTGATGCCCTGGAACAGCAACTCAATTTGCAGCGCGCCACCTTGCAGTTGAATACCCGGCAGCGCGTGACAGTGTTGAAAAGTATTTCTCCGCTCTGGTTGTTGGTGGGTGGCCTTGCCGCCGGCGTCCTGACGGGCCGTTTTGTGCACTCTGGCCAGCACGCAGCCTATGCGTTGACACTGGGTGGCCTGAAAATCTGGCGCTTGTACGAAGTGATACTGCCCAGCCTTGTCGGAGGCGCTGGCGAATGACAGAACAGGCTGAGTCGGCAACGGATCATGCCGACTTGCCGTCAGGCAGGCACGGTTCATCCAGGGCATTGTATTGGCTGCTGGGGCTGGCCCTGCTGTATACCCTGTATTTCGCCAAAACCCTGTTGATGCTGATCGTGGTGGCGGGCCTGTTTACCCTTTTGCTGGGGCCGGTAGTGGCCTGGCTCAAGCGCTTTCACGTGCCGCGCTCAATCTCGGCAGTGCTGTTGCTGTGCGCGATTGGTGGGCCATTCACGCTGCTGGCAGTGGAGCTGTCGGAACCGGCCCAGCGCTGGGTGAAACAGGTTCCCGAGCTGACGGCCAAGGTAACCGAACAGATCTCTACCTTGACCCAGGGCGAGGAAACCAGGCGCGGGCCGTTGATTGAAACCCGCGCCGAGGAGCAGGACTCTGGTGGTTTTTTTTCCTGGTTTCATGGCGACGAAGAGGAAGAAGCCGACCCTCCACCCGCCGAGAGGGCAGAGGAAGACAGCGATGAAGATCCGGTCAGTGCCAAGCTGAAAGAGGGCGGGCTGGAAATGCTGGTGAACATGCTGGCAGCCGCTCCCTTGGTCATTGCCCAGTTGGTGACCAGCATTATTCTGACCCTGTTCTTGCTGATATTCGGCCCACGCCTGTTCGAGACCTTTGTCGACAGCTTCTCATTGGTGCGGGAAAAGCGCCAGACTATCCGCCTGGTCGGGGGCATGCAGCTCGAGTTGTCGCGCTATATCGTGACAGTCAGCCTGATCAATACCGGCCTTGGCCTGACCACGGCGTTGGTGCTCTGGCTGCTCGGTATGGAAGACCCGTTGCTCTGGGGCGTTATGGTTGGCTTGTTCAACTTTGCCCCCTATGTCGGGCCTTTGGTCAGCCTGGCCGTACTCAGCCTCGCTGGCATTGCCCAATATGGCCTGGAATTGATGGCGCTGTTGCCCGCAGTGGTCTACTTCACCATCAATATGTTCGAGGCACAGCTGGTGACGCCTTTGGTGCTCGGGCGCAATATGCGCCTCAACCCCTTGATCATCATGCTCTGGCTGATGATCTGGGGCTGGATGTGGGGCGCCGTGGGGGTGCTGCTCGCAGTCCCGCTGCTGGTCTGTCTGAAGCTGGCGGCGGGGCAGTTGAATGTTCTCGGTAACTGGGTAAGGTTGATCGAAACCCGCGCCTGATCAGTCCTCGGCTTTTCAGCCGGGCAACCTCACGCCAGTACCACCCAGTCCGCAATAGCCATTCGGATTCTTGTGCAGGTATTGCTGGTGGTAATCCTCGGCATAATAGAATGCATCGGCGGGCAGGATTTCGGTGGTGATCGGATCCAGACCGGCATCTTGCAACGCATTGGCATAATTGGCCTTGCTGACTTCCGCCAGGGTGCGTTGATGCATGTTGCTGACGTAGATGCCCGAGCGATACTGGGTACCTGCATCGTTGCCCTGTTGCATGCCCTGGGTCGGATCATGCGATTCCCAGAATACCCGGAACAAGCTTTCCAGGCTGGTTTGCTCGGGATCGAACACCACCAGCACGACTTCGTTGTGCCCGGTCAGGCCTGAGCAGACTTCCTCGTAGGTCGGGTTGGGGGTCAAGCCACCGCAGTAGCCTACCGCCGTGGTGAATATGCCGGGCTGCTGCCAGAAGCGACGTTCAGCGCCCCAGAAACACCCCATACCGAATACGATCTGCTGCATGCCTTCAGGGAAGGGTGGCTGAATACGGGTGTTGAGTACCGCGTGCAGAGTGCTGGTGGCAATCGGCGTATCGCGGCCGGGAAGTGCTTCATCGGCGCTGGGCAGGCGCATTTTGTGTTCGGGTGGTTGGCGACGGAAAAACATGGGTTACACCTCGTGGCGGGGCTCAGCCCCGCAGTAACTGCAGCCAGGCCGGATCAGGCCAGCCACAGGCAATGAAATGCGGATTCAGCCAGCTGTCCCGACTGGGATAATCAAAGCGCTGACCGTTCAGCTTGAGCACTTGTCCGCCAGCCCCCTCAAGGACTGCCTGGGCGGCGGCAGTATCCCATTGGCAGGTCGGGGCCAGGCGCGGGTAGAAATCGGCAGCACCTTCGGCCAGCAGACAGAACTTGAGTGAACTGCCAATGGAAACCAGCTCCAGTGTGCGCTTCTGCGCCATGGTGTCCAGTAGCGCTTGCTGTTCCGGGCCGCTGTGACGACGGCTGGCAACCACGCTGATCTCGGCTCCCGGTTGGCGGGTATGCAAGGGTGTGGCTTTCTGCTGCCCCCGCTGACGCCAGGCGCCCAGGCCGTGACCACCCCAATACAGGGTGTCGCGCGCCGGCACACCGACCAGGCCGAAACGCACCTGGGCGTTCTCGATCAGGGCAATATTGACCGTGTACTCGTCACTGCCATCGATAAACTCCTTGGTGCCGTCCAGTGGATCGAGCAGCCAGAAGCGCGGCCAGTCGGCGCGTTCGGCCAGCGGTATGTCTGCCGCCTCTTCCGAGATAACCGGAATACCCGGGGTAAGCTTTCGCAGCCCGGCCAGCAAGAGGTCATGCGCCGCCAGATCGGCTGCGGTGACCGGCGAGTCGTCAGCCTTGTGTTGCACGTCGGGATTCTGCTGCCAATAGCGCAGGGTTGCAGCGCCGGCTTCGCGGGCCAGCTGGGCCAGCTGTTCGATGGTGCATGGCAGATTCATCGGCTGAGCTCCCCGCGTTGTTCCAGCAGGTCGCGCACCAGATACAGCGCCGCCAGGGCACGGCCTTCGGTAAAGTTGCTCTGCTGCAATAAATCGGTCAGTGCATAGAGGTCGACCTGATCGACCCGGATGGGCTCGGGCTCATCACCGGGCAGGCGTTTTTCATACAGGTTGCGTGCCAGCACTACGGAAATACTCTGGCTCATATAACCTGGCGAGAGCGACAGCTTGCCGATCAATTCCAGTTGCTCGGCACCCAGTCCGGCTTCTTCCATCAATTCGCGATTGGCCGCATCAAGCACATCCTCGCCAGGTTCAACCAGCCCCTTGGGCAGCGATATCTGATAGTCGCCGGTACCGCCACAATACTCTTCAATCAGAACGGCGGTGCGCGCATCGTGGAGTGCGACAACCATAACAGCCCCGTAGCCCTGGCCCTTGTTGACCAGGCGCTCGTAGGTGCGTTCAACCCCGTTGCTGAAGCGCAATTGCAGCTGTTCAACAGTAAACAGCCGGCTTTTGGCGACGATACGCGCATCCAGGGTTTCGGGTTTTTGTGGCATGCTGGCTCCATGGTGAATGGACGGGGGCTGACGTATGATAGACCGACATTCGCTGCAAACCCAACCATGATGCTGAACTGGAATACGATAGACACCGTCCTGCTGGATATGGACGGCACCCTGCTTGATCTGCACTTTGACAACCATTTCTGGGTTGAGTACCTGCCTCGGCGCTATGCCGAGCACCACGGCCAACCGGTGGAGTGGGGCAAAGCCGAGATTTACCCGCTCATGCAGGCCAAGCAAGGCCAACTGGACTGGTACTGCCTGGACTACTGGGAGCGTGAACTCAAGCTGCCGATTGTCGAGCTGAAGCGCGAAGTGGCGCACCTGATCAGCCTGCGTCCGGATGCCGACACCTTCTTGCAGGCACTGCAGAGCGCCGGCAAGCAGGTGATCATGATCACCAATGCGCACCGCAATGCCTTGTCACTGAAAATGGAACGGGTCGAGCTGCGTACCTATTTTCAACGCCTGATCAGCTCGCACGACTTTGGCTACCCCAAAGAGGCTCAGGCTTTCTGGCAATCACTGCAGGCAGAAGTCCCCTTTGATCCCGCCACCACCCTGTTTATCGACGACAGCCTGCCTATTCTGCGCGCCGCGCGCGATTATGGCGTCGCGCACCTGCTCGCCGTGCGTCAGCCGGACAGTCGCAGTGCATTACGTGATACCGAGGAGTTTGATGCCGTAGAGGATTATGCGCAGCTTTCAGCTGAGCTGAGAAGCCTCTGAAAACTACCTGCGTTGCCGCAGCTGCGTTAAAAGCAGCCTCGTGCGCGAGTCCGATCGAAATGCTCATTTACAACACGTAAACTGCGCTTTCTCGGCTGATTTGCCTTGCTGCGCCTGCCTTGGCTCTGGCTCCTGCTGCGCCCTAACTCCTGCATCCGTGTAGTCGTCGTCTACGTTTTTAGAAGCTTCTTTCAAGTAGTTAACAGGAAGTCAAAACCAAGCTATATCGCTCAGTTGCCGCTGACCGGTTCTGGACCGTTAGATGCCAGGGATGGCATCTACGAGCCCCCAGGGAAGGGTTCACGGCGTGTCCAGGACCGGTCAGCGGCAACTGAACCAGTGCTGAACTCGTTAAGTCAGGTGGTTTTTTTGCTCAACCCTTCCCCTTGGTCCGGGTCTGATGGGGGCGGGCGTTTTTCTCGATATGCTGGATCAGGAGCGTAGCGACATCCTTGCCGGTGGTGGTTTCAATGCCTTCCAGTCCGGGTGAGGAATTAACCTCCATCACCACCGGGCCATGGTTGGAGCGCAGGATGTCTACACCGGCTACATTCAGCCCCATCACCTTGGCCGCACGGACCGCCGTCATGCGCTCTTCCGGGGTGATCTTGATCAGGCTGGCGCTGCCGCCACGGTGCAGGTTGGAGCGAAACTCGCCGGCCTTGGCCTGGCGTTTCATTGCCGCAATCACCTTGTCACCGACCACCAGACAGCGGATATCCGCACCGCCGGCTTCCTTGATGTATTCCTGCACCATGATGTTGGCTTTCAGGCCCATAAAGGCTTCCAGTACCGACTCGGCAGCTTTCTCGGTCTCACACAGGACCACGCCGATACCCTGGGTGCCTTCCAGCAGCTTGATCACCAGTGGCGCGCCCCCAACCATGCTGATCAGGTCGGGAATGTCATCCGGTGAGTGGGCAAAGCCGGTAACCGGCAGACCGACGCCACGGCGCGACAGCAACTGCAATGAGCGCAGCTTGTCGCGCGAGCGGGTAATGGCCACGGACTCGTTGAGCGGATACACGCCCATCATCTCGAACTGGCGCAGCACGGCAGCGCCGTAAAAGGTCACCGATGCCCCGATACGGGGAATCACCGCGTCATAGCCGGTCAGCTCCTCACCCTTGTAGTGTATCGACGGCTTGTGGCTGGTGATGTTCATGTAGGTGCGCAGTGTATCGATCACGTGGATCTCATGCCCACGGGCCTCGGCAGCTTCCACTAGGCGGCGGGTAGAATACAGCCGCGGGTTGCGTGACAGAATCGCGATTTTCATGGGGTGTCCTCGTTGTTGCGCGCGGTGCGGGCAGTCATATTCGGTTTGTCTTGCACAAAACGCAGACCGGGATTGATCACCAGGTCGCCATCAACCATCGCGGTACAACCGAGCAATACCCGGTAACGCATTGCCTTGCGGCAGGTCAGGGTAAATTCTACCGGCCAGCTGCGATCGCCCAGTACCATCGTTGTGCGAATGGTCATGCGCTCCTGGGTCTGACCGTTGGAACTGGTAACCGGCCGGATTTCTATCAACTCGGCCTCACAGCGCTGCAGGCGCTGCTGCTTGCGGCTGCCGATATGCGCATTGAAGCTGACCCAGGTGCGGCCATCGCGTTGAAAGGTGGTGATCTCGCTGGCATGCAACGCGGAGGTTTTTGCTCCGCTATCGACCTTGGCCAGAATCAGTTCCAGGCCCAGATCGGGCAGGGCGATCCACTCGCGCAGGCCAATCACGTTAAGATGGTCAAAGGTTTTCATCACGGACCTCGCAAGTGCCCAGCGGCTTGGCGCGCATCATGGGGCATGATGGGGTTTACGACAAGATAGCAGAGCGCAACAGATGGCAGAAAAAGATGACAACAAGGTGCGGTTGGACAAATGGTTGTGGGCCGCGCGCTTTTTCAAGACCCGCAATCTGGCCAAGGCCGCTATAGAAGGCGGCAAGGTGCAGTGCCAGGGTGAGCGCTGCAAGCCCTCGAAAGAGCCGCGCCTGGGCGACTTGCTGACCATTCGCCAGGGTTTTGATAACCGCGAGGTGGAAGTGTTGGCATTGAGCGGTCAGCGTCGTGGCGCGCCGGAAGCTCAGCTGCTGTATCGCGAGACCGAGGCCAGTATGCAGCGCCGGGAAGCGGCTGCGGCCCAGCGCAAGGCCATGGGCGCCGGGGCAGTGATCAGTGAACAGCGGCCGACAAAAAAACAGCGTCGGCAAATTCACCGCTTCCGTGATCAGCGGGATCTGGGTGATGACTGACGCTTGGTAGGCAACGCACTGATTTTATGGGTGCATGAGGTATAATCTTTCCCTTTGCAGGTTTATCGCCATGTCCGCAGCTCTGGATACCACGCAACGCTTTCTTTTTGACGATCAGGACGTGCGTGGCGAAATCGCCACCCTGGAGCACAGCTACCAGGACATTCTTTCCCGCCACCCTTATCCGGAACCGGTCAAGGTGTTGCTGGGGGAAATGCTGGCAGCCGCCGTATTGCTCTCGACCACGCTCAAGTTTGACGGTTTGCTCATATTGCAGGCGCGCTCTTCCGGGCCGGTATCCACGCTGATGGTGGAGTGTTCAAGTGATCAGGAAGTGCGTGGCATTGCCCGTTACGACGACAATGTGCAGTCTTCGCAGGCACTGCATGAACTGATGCCGGGTGGCGTATTGGCGATCACCATCGATCCGGAAAACGGTCAACGCTATCAGGGCATTGTCTCGCTTGAAGGCACCACCCTGGCGGAGGCGCTCAACGGGTATTTTGCTACCTCGGAGCAGCTGCCAACGCGCTTTCGTTTGCAGGCCGATGGCCGCAAGGCGCGTGGGTTTCTGCTGCAGGCCTTGCCGGCGGACCGGGTGACCGACCCCGAAGCGCGTGCCATAGCCTGGGAGCATCTAACGGTGCTGGCTGCCAGTCTGACGCCGGAAGAACAGCTGGCATTGGACAATGAAACCATTCTGCATCGGCTGTTCCATCAGGAAGCAGTGCGTCTGTTCACTCCGCGACCGGTGCGTTTCCATTGCAGTTGCTCGGCCGAGCGTTCGGGCAATGCCCTGATCAGCCTCGGACGCGAAGATGCCATGGCGCTGCTGGCCGAGCGTGAGGGCGAAATTGAAATTGACTGCCAGTTCTGCAACCAGCGTTACCTGTTTGATGCTGCTGCGCTGGAAACCTTGTTTGATCGCGCTGCTGAGCAGGCCCAGCGGCTGCATTGAGGTCCTGGCTGATAAATAGCAAGAGCCTATTGGCGTTATTGAACAGATAGTTCAGCAAGGGTTTAGCGCCGTCCGGTTTTTTTTGGCATAATGGCGCGCCTGCGCGCTGACCCAGCGCTGAACACGAGCAGTACAAACCCAGATATCCCCCGTGCCGAGACCGTTTGCGGTCTTATGGAGAGTTCGGTCAGAGCCGAAGAGGACGACGTTTGATGACGCAAGCAACCAATACCGTTTATACCGATCTGAGTATTGCTCACCTGATCGAACTGGCCATTCAGCGCAATGAAGGTCGACTGGCTGATACTGGCGCCCTGGTGGTCAAGACGGGCGAGCGCACCGGTCGCTCCCCGATGGATCGCTTTATTGTCGAAGAGCCGTCTACCCAGGATGCGATTGCCTGGGGTGCGATCAACCGCCCCTTCCCGGCGGACAAGTTCGATGCCCTGTGGACGCGTGTTGCCGATTACCTCAAGGCCAGCGACAGTTTCGTTTCCCATGTACACGTGGGTGCCGATCCCGAGCACTATCTGCCGATCGTGATGCAGACCGAAACCGCCTGGCACAACATCTTTGGTCGTACCTTGTTCATCAACCCGGAACAGTTCAATCCATCGAACAAGGGTGAGTGGCAGATCATCAACGCACCGCATTTTACCTGTGAGCCGGAACGCGATGGCACCAACAGCGATGGCTGCGTGATCATCAACTTCGCCCAGCGCAAGGTGCTGTTGGCCGGTATGCAGTATGCCGGTGAAATGAAGAAAGCCATGTTCTCGGTACAGAACTTCCTGTTGCCGGCCAAGGACGTACTGCCCATGCATTGTGCCGCCAACGTCGGTGACGAGGGTGATACCACCCTGTTCTTCGGCTTGTCCGGTACCGGCAAGACCACCCTGTCGGCTGATCCGGCTCGTAACCTGATTGGTGATGACGAGCACGGCTGGGCGACAGGCAGCGTGTTCAACATCGAAGGTGGTTGCTACGCCAAGTGCATCGACCTGTCGGAAAAGAACGAGCCGGTGATCTGGAAAGCAATCAAGTTCGGCTCCATCATCGAGAATGTGGTGATCGACCCGGAAACACGCACTGCTGATTACACTGACGTCAGCCTGACCCAGAACACCCGGGTCGCTTATCCGCTGGAACACGTCGAGAAGCGGGTCGAGGCCAACCGGGCCGGTGAACCGAATGCGATCATCTTCCTCACCTGCGACCTGACCGGCGTTCTGCCGCCGGTATCTATCCTCAACAACGAACAGGCGGCCTATCACTTCCTGTCCGGTTACACCGCGCTGGTTGGTTCTACCGAGATGGGGTCCGGTGACGGCATCAAGTCGACCTTCTCTACCTGCTTTGGCGCTCCCTTCTTCCCGCGCCCTGCTGGTGAGTATGCCGAGCTGCTGATCAAGCGCATCAATGCTTTCAACAGCAAGGTGTACCTGGTCAATACCGGCTGGACCGGTGGCTCCTACGGGGTTGGCAAGCGCTTCAGCATTCCCACCACTCGGGCCATTATTGCTGCTATCCAGTCCGGTGTGCTGGCGGGTACCACCACCGAGCACGTACCGGTGATCAATCTGGATGTACCGGTAGCTGTGCCAGGCGTGGAAACCCGTCTGCTCAACCCGCGCAACACCTGGTCAGATGGTGCTGCCTATGATGCAGCGGCGCAGGAGCTGGCTGGCAAGTTTATCGAGAACTTCAAGAAGTTCGAGGTGGACCCTGGCATCGTGGCTGCCGGCCCACAGCTCTGATAGAGCCCGTTGGTTGACTGACAAAACCCGCCGAATGGCGGGTTTTGTCGTATCTGGCCGTTGTTTGGAAGGAAAATGGCAGACGTTTTTGCTGCTTCGCCAAGTCATTGCCAAGAAAGGTAATTTCAAGCTTGACAGC
This sequence comes from Halopseudomonas salegens, assembly GCF_900105655.1. Taxonomy (NCBI): domain Bacteria; kingdom Pseudomonadati; phylum Pseudomonadota; class Gammaproteobacteria; order Pseudomonadales; family Pseudomonadaceae; genus Halopseudomonas; species Halopseudomonas salegens. The sequence goes on along the minus strand of NZ_LT629787.1, from coordinate 2,841,315 downwards.
TTCGCCCGGACCGGTAAAATGGCGCGCCTCGGCAGGGGATATGTAGCCATACAGAATACCCGGCTGAGTATTTAGAAGGTAATTCCGCGATAGCTCAGTTGGTAGAGCAAATGACTGTTAATCATTGGGTCCCAGGTTCGAGTCCTGGTCGCGGAGCCATCTGATACAAGATACAAGATCGGGGTATAGCGCAGCCTGGTAGCGCGCCTGCTTTGGGAGCAGGATGTCGAGAGTTCGAATCCCTCTACCCCGACCATCTTGAATGAGCATACGGGTCGTTAGCTCAGTTGGTAGAGCAGTTGGCTTTTAACCAATTGGTCGTAGGTTCGAATCCTACACGACCCACCATTCTCTCGCCGTGCTCGGGCGATCCGTTGTCAGCGCGCTTCGCGCAAGTCTTCGCTTTTTTCCTGCTGATTGAAAGCCTGATTTTCCGGTTAATTTCCGAACTGCGTTCAGTATTGCCGCTGGCCGGCGATCTGCTGCGGCAAGCGGCAATCAAACGCCCTCAGTGCAGCTTCAGACGCGGCTCGGTACTGCGTCCGATCTGGTCGCTGAGCATCAGCAGTATGGTGCGGGAAACGCCGTACAGGGCCATCTGGTGCAGCCGGTAGAGGGAGACATAGAACATTCGCGCCAACTTGCCTTCTAGCATTACGTTGCCGGTCAGGTTGCCCATCAGGTTGCCGACGGCACTGAAGCTGGACAGTGAAATCAGCGAGCCATAGTCGCGGTATTCGAATGCCTGCAGCGGTTTGTCGGCCAGCAGGCGTTTGAAGTTCTTGAACATCAGGCTGGCCTGCTGGTGCGCAGCCTGGGCACGCGGCGGCACCATAGGTGAATTCTCGCTGTCATCCATTGGGCAGGCGGCACAATCACCGAAAGCAAAGATGCGCGGGTCGTCCACGCTTTGCAGCGTCCGGTGGACATGGATTTGCTGAATCCGGTTGGTGCTCAGTCCCAGCTCGGCCAGAAAGCCTGGACCCCGTATGCCGGCAGCCCAGACTTTCAGCGATGCAGGAATACTCTGACCATTTTTCAGAATCAGGGCATCTGCGGTGATTTCTGCCACCGGGGAGCCGGTGATCACGCGCACGCCAAGATCCTTGAGTATCTTGCTCACCGGCTCGCTGATACGTTCCGGCAGCGCGGGCAGGACCCTTTCGCTGGCTTCGATGAGGTGGATGTTGAGGTCTTCAGGGTTTATGCCTTCCATGCCATAGGTGCTCAGTAGCCGTGCTGCGTGATGCAGTTCGGCCGCCAGCTCGACACCTGTGGCGCCAGCACCAATAATTGCCAGATTGATTTTTTCCGGCGTCATGTCGACCCCGCGGGCATGGGCTTTCATGTACTGATTGAGCAGCCGGCGGTGAAAGCGTTCGGCCTGGGTGCGGGTGTCGAGGAACAGGCAATGCGCATTCGCTCCGGGCGTATTGAAATCATTGGTGGTGCTGCCGACGGCTATCACCAGGTAGTCATAGCTGATGCAGCGTGAGGGGATGAGCTCGCTGCCCTGTTCGTCGGCAATCGGCTCCAGTTGAATCTCGCGTCGTTCGCGGTCAAGCCCGCACATGCGGCCCAGCTGGAAGTGGAAATGATTCCACTTGGCCTGGGCCACATAGTTGAGTTCGTCTTCGGTGGAGTTCAGTGAACCGGCCGCCACTTCATGCAGAAGCGGCTTCCAGATGTGAGTCATGTTGGCATCAATCAGTGTGATGCGGGCTTTGTTCTTGCGTCCGAGGCTGCGGCCGAGGCGGGTGGCCAGTTCAAGGCCACCCGCGCCGCCGCCGACCACGACAATGTGGGGTGGGGAAGATGAAGTGTGTGCATGCGACATGATGTTGACTCACTAGACTATGGAAGCGAACGTCAGTCGATGCGTGGTGGTCTTCAGCCCAATGCGAACCAGGACAGCAGGCGGGACAGCAGACCCATGAAGATAACCATCAGGGTGATGCCGCCGAGCAGCAGCCAGACGTTGAAGGGCTTGCGCTCAACCTGGTGGGTCGGGGAGCTCAGGTATTCCTCAACACGTTTCTGATCTTCAGGATAGAGTTTGCCGGGCATGGGATGACCTTTGTTGTTTCGGGCGCGATGCGGTGCCGCGCGGCAGGCTTGACTGACTTTGTCATCATTCTACTCGCTACTGGCCATTTTTCCAGCTATACCCGGATGGCGTGGCTGATAAACTGTTTTCCACTATATCTGTTGCGCGGAGTTGTCATGTTCACTGCCAGCTTGCTTACCACGGTTCAGGTGGTGCTGACCCTTGCGATGTATCTTGCGCTGCTTGGCTGGGCCTTGATTCGCGTGCGCTGGGTGGAATTGCTGGCCGACAGCCGGCGCCAGCACCTGCTTTTCGGGGCCGCGTTGTTCCTGCTGCTGATGTGGCTGGTACGGCGTGAGTTCGATAATGGCCTGACGTTTCACTTCCTCGGTATGACGGCTGTGGTGTTGTTGCTCAACTGGCCTCTGGCGGTGGTCGCGGGCACTCTGGCCCAGCTGCTGTTGCTTGTGCTGGGGCAGGATGAGCTGGCTGGGCTGGGCGCCAATGCCCTGATTCGCATTGGCTTGCCGGTGCTGGTAACCATGCTGGTCTGGCAGGTACTGGAGCGCTGGCAGCCGCGCAACCTGTTTGTATATATTTTCGTTTGCGGCTTTTTCGGGGCTGCGCTGGCCGGCCTGGCCAGCTTGCTGGGGGCTATGTTCCTGCTCTGGTGGTCCGGTGCGCTGGGCGAGCTTTACGCGCTGTGGGAGTACTTTGCCTACCTGCTATTGATACTGTTTCCGGAAGCCTTTGTGAATGGCATGCTGATTGCCGGGCTGGTGGTGTTCTATCCGCAATGGGTCGACACGTTTGATGACGATCGCTATCTGCAGGAACCCTTTGATCCGCCACCAGAATCCTGAGCCAGATCAAGGGTCGGCTGACGAGAATTTGCTTTAATCGGGTTTTCGCCCACTTTATGCCCATCCGGGGAGATAGACATGACAGCATTCAGCCTGGCCAAAGAGGTCATGCAGCAAGCGTTGGCGCAGGGTCAACAACAGGGGTTTGATGAGCAAGCGATCGCGAGAGCACTGTTGGCGGAAGTGATTACGGTGTACAAACGCAGTCGCAGTCAGGCGGACATTCGCCATGAGCTTGAGTTTCTCGCCGACAACCTGGATGACGACGCCGATTACACCTTCATGCGGCCCTGATGTCGGGCCGCAAGGTCCGCTGCAGTTCTGTTCAGAGTTCTACTTCGATGACACCGTCGGCATGCACGCTGACGCTGGCTTCACCGGCTTCGAGGTCGGGAGTGACACTGTCGGCTTCAGCCCGCATCATCGTGGCAGCACGCGGGTAGTGCGGGCCGGCAGACTGCGTCTGCAGGTTGAGGCTGACAATCTGGTATCCACTGCCGCCCAGCTGTTCGGTTACCAGGTCGGCACGCTGGCGAAACGCGTCAATGGCATCGGCCAGCAAGGCGTCTTCACTGGCCTGACGGGCAGCGGGTGACAGGCTGAACTGCATGCCGGAGAGTGACAAATCCGTGAGCAATTCGCCGGTCAGTATGGACAGGGTGGCAAAATCATTGCTTTCCAGGCGGATTTCCGCGCGCTCGCGCCAGGCGACAATGTTTTTGCGCTTGTCATCATAAACCGGGTGGCTGCGGCGGCTGCCGCTGGCGACCTGAACGCCCTCGACCTCGCGGGCAGTGTCCAGCGCCTGATTGACCCGCTGGCTGATGCGCTCGGCCAGTGTTGCCGGGTCAGCGTGTTGCTCTTCGGCATACAACACCACGCTCAGGGTATCGTTATTGATCGCCTGCTGAGCTTCTGCACGCAATGAAATCTGGTTGTAACGGGTAGTCTCGGCTTGAGCTGGCAGAGTGAGCAGCAGGCTGGCAAGCAGTCCGATCACAGCGGTAGTCCGGGTCAGTGTGTTGCGAGTAAACGGAGCAGGGCGCATGGTATTTTCCTTTGAGGTAGTTGCCTGTCAGACCTGATGTTTTGCAACAGGTTCCCGCTGACGTCGACGCAACTTTGTGCGACGCTGTGTCGCAGAAATCAGCCAATGGCAGCGCCTATACTGGAGTCTTTCTCGTGTCCCAGCGGTTTTTCATGAGCCCCAACGCCCTCGCCCTGTCACCTTCGCGGCAAAATCTCTGGCGCCTTTTGCTGGTTCGCGTGCTGGTATTGCTGGCGCAGAGCCTGTCGGTACTGGGCGCCTATCTGAGTGGCTGGTTTCCTCTGCCGTGGACGGCGTTGCTGTTGACTCTCGGAGTGTCCGCACTGGTCACCCTGATGACGCTGGTGCGACTGATGCGCGACTGGCCCGTGACGGATCAGGAGTTCAGTCTGCAATTGCTGTTCGATATTCTGATTCACAGCGTCTTGCTGCACTTTTCCGGCGGGCCGACCAATCCCTTTGTGTCTTATTATCTGGTGCCCCTGACCATTGCCGCTGCCACCTTGCCCTGGCTGTATACCCTGGCTCTGGCCAGTATGGCGGTAGCGGCCTTCAGTATCGTGCTGATCTGGTACGAGCCTTTACCGGCGTTTCAGATGCCGGTGGGCCCCCCCGGGATCAATCTGCACGTAATCGGCATGTGGCTTAACTTTGCCATGAGTGCGGGGCTGATCAGTCTGTTTGTCGTGCGCATGGCGGATGCCCTGCGCCAGCATGCCCAGCGCCTGGCGGAAAGCCGTGAACAGAGTCTGCGCGATGCCCAGTTGCTGGGGATTGCCAGCGTTGCTGCTGGCGCTGCGCATGAGTTGTCCACGCCGTTATCAACCATGAGCGTTCTGCTCAAGGACATGCAGCATGACTGTCAGGATGCCGACATGCGCGAAGATCTGGCTTTGTTGCAGCAGCAGGTCAGTCAGTGCAAGGTGAGTTTGCAGCAGATGGTGCGTGGTGCCGAAGATAGCCGGCGACAGCCACAACGTCTCGAAGCAGCGGATACCTGGCTGAAGAGCTTGCTGGCGCGCTGGCAACTGATGCGCCCGGAAGCCGCCTGGCAGTGGTTGCCGCTGCCAGCGGGACCGATTCCCCCGCTGCGGGTAACTCCCGAACTGGGTCAGGCAATGTTGAACCTGCTGAACAATGCTGCCGATGCCTGCCCGGAAGGGATTACCATTACCCTGGACTGGCATGGGCACAAGCTGTTTGTACGTATTCGTGATCAGGGGCCGGGCGTGCCACTGCATATTGCCGAGCAACTGGGCACGGCCTTTTTCACCACCAAAGGCAAAAAAGGCCTGGGTCTGGGGTTGTTTCTCAGTCAGGCGGCGGTTGAGCGTTTGGGCGGCAGTGTGCGCTTGTTCAACCAGGAAGGCGGTGGCACCCTGACCGAAGTGGTATTGCCGATTGACGAGGAAACGGCTGATGACTGATGACAATGCACCGGAGCAACAGCCCTTGTTGCTGCTGGTCGATGATGACCCGACCTTTACTCGCGTCATGGCGCGTTCATTGAGCCGGCGCGGCCTGCGCGTGACCACCGCCGCGGACGCGGAGGAGGCAATGCAGCGTGCCCGAGAAGAGCAGCCTGACTTTGCCGTGCTTGACCTGAAAATGGAAGGCGACTCGGGACTGGTGCTGTTGCCGCGTCTGCGCGAACTCTATCCCGATCTGAAAGTGGTCATTCTGACCGGCTATTCGAGCATTACCACGGCAGTGGAGGCGATCAAGCGCGGTGCAACCAATTACATCTGCAAGCCGGCAGATGCTGATGATGTATTGACCGCGCTGCTGTCCGAGCAGGCCGACCCTGATACCCTGGTGCCGGAACACCCGATGTCGGTTGATCGCTTGCAATGGGAGCACATTCAGCGCGTACTGTCCGAACATGAGGGTAATATTTCTGCCACTGCGCGGGCGCTGGGCATGCACCGACGCACCCTGCAACGCAAGTTGCAGAAGCGCCCGGTACGTCGCTGAGGCGGATGGCCTGCTATGGTGTAAGCAATCAATCGATTCGAGGTGACTATGTTTGCAGCCATGCGATCTTTCGGAATGGAGGCGGTGCATCTGTTCAGTGATGCCGCGACCGGGCTGGAAGCCATTATCGCCATTCACAATACACGGCTCGGGCCGGCGCTGGGTGGCTGCCGTTATCAGCCCTATGGCAGCCTCGACCTGGCCCTGGCCGATGCCATGCGTCTGGCCCGAGGCATGAGTTACAAGGCTGCACTGGCCGGGCTCCCCCACGGGGGCGGCAAGACGGTGATTCTGCGCCCACCGCACGTGGACGACCGGGCTGCGTTGTTCGAAGCCTACGGTCGAGCCATCGAGTCTCTGCGCGGGCGTTATATCACTGCCATGGACAGTGGCACCAGCAATCAGGATATGGACTGTATTGCCCAGCACACCGGGCATGTAACCAGCACTACGGCAGCGGGTGATCCGTCGCCACATACCGCTCTGGGCGTGCTCGCCGGGATTCGGGCTGCTGCCCGGGCTCAGTTGGGTTCTGACAGCCTGGACGGTGTCCGTATTTGCGTGCAGGGGGCGGGTAATGTCGGTAGCGCGCTGGTCGCCATGCTGGCCGCTGAAGGGGCCGATGTGCTGGTCGCCGATCTGGATACCGGCAAGGTACATTTGCTGGTGGATGAGTACGGAGGTCAGCCGGTTGCCCCCGATGCTGTCTTCGAAACGCCCTGCGATATTTTCGCCCCCTGCGGTCTGGGCGGGGTGCTCAATCACGACAGTATTATGCAGCTGCGCTGTGCGGTGGTGGCGGGGGCGGCCAACAATCAGCTGGCCGATCCAGAGGCTGCCAATGCGCTGGATGCCCGTGGCATCCTTTATGCACCGGACTACGTGATCAATGCTGGCGGGCTGTTGCATGTCGCCCTGACCCACCAGCAGACAAGCCCCGGCGAGATTGCCGAGCGGGTCAAGGGGATTGGCCAGCGGCTGGATATGATCTTTGCCGACAGTCAGGCGGAAAGCCGCTCACCGTCGGTCATTGCCGACCGCCAGGCGGAAGCTATTCTTTATCCCGAGCAGGGCTGAGTCAGGGGCTGGCTCGGGCTCGGGCGTGAGTTCAGTCAGACCTGCTTGTCGAGGCCGAAACGCTTGCGTAGCTGAGCTTCCAGAATCGAGGTCGGCAGCCAGCGTTTCATGCGAACCATGCTGCGGCTGCTGGTTCCGATCAGCGCAGTCTCCGGGCGCAAGGGGTTTTTCACATAGCGCATCAGCTCAACGGCAAAATCCCGGGCACTGGTCGAGCTGGCCTTTTGTGATGCCTTGGCGCGCGCTTGCACGGCTTTTTCCCAGGGTTTGAACCAGGAGCCTTCCTGCAGGGTAATGGCCGCAGAGGCATTGTTGCCGAAGTCCGAGGCAATCGCGCCTGGTTGTACCGTCAGCACCTTGATGCCAAATGGATGCAGCTCCATGCGCAACGCTTCCGACAGGGCGTGCAGGGCTGCTTTGGAAGCGCAGTAGACCCCGGAGAAGGGGGTTGTGGTGATACCGGATACACTGCCGATATTGACTATCAGGCCTTTGGCTTCGCGCAGCAGATCGGCGCAGGCACGGGTCAGCTGAATCGGAGCAAACACATTGGTATCGAACTGCTTGAGCAGGGTGTCGCGGTCGGCATCCAGCAGAGGTCCCATGGCGCCATAGCCAGCATTGTTGATCAGCAAGTCCAGGCGACCGGCTTCATTTCGGATACGTTCAGCGCAGGCCAGCAACTGTTCGCTGTCATTCACGTCCAGTTGCATGGCAATGGCGCCTTTGGCGACCAGGGGCTCCAGGGTTTCCGGTCGTCTTGCCGTGGCCCATACCTGATAACCCTGTTCAAGGCATACCTCAGCCAGGGCCCGACCAATACCGGTGGAACAACCGGTAATCAGCGCTACAGCTTGAGTCATGAGAGAGTCCTTCTTGTTGTTCTGTTTGGTGGATTCAATTGACGTCGGCGCGGATATGCTCCGCGCGAAAATTCAGGTCTTGAGCGCGATAACCGCTACGCAGGCGGGGTAATTCATAGCATTGCTGCCATTCTTCACCCGCTGGGAGTGGTCCGTCATAGCGATAATTGGCTCCGGCACCACCGACGTCCAGCATGTTGGTATTCATCCCCGCGGGGCTGCCGATCAGTTGCCAGGTAATATTGCTGATGCCACGGCTGCTCTGGTTGACCAACACCAGTTGCAGTGGCTGGCCGGGTTCGCATTCAGCAGGGGCGTAACGAAAATTGAAGTCCAGCTCATCGGTGTGCCGCTGGTTGAACCATTGCCAGAGAGCTACCAGCGCGGCCAATAAAAGTGCAACGGCTACTACGCCAGCGCTGGCCGGCACCATCACGCGCGGAAAGCGGATCAGTAATACCAGCCAGATCAACAACAGAATGATACCCAGGGCCATGCCCAGTCCCCCGCCAAACGAAAGTCGTTATTGACTCTACCAGAGCGGCGCCTTCAAGGCACCGTCATGGATGGCCAGTTGAATAATTCACAGCTGTTATGCCAGCACTGGTCGGCCAGCTGGTGCAGCGGTTCTGCGCGCAACTCGGCAATGACAGCGGCAATCCGTGGCAGGTGCTCAGGGCTGTTGCGTTGGTTGGCGGCGAAGGCCGGTGCCATGTCCGGAGCATCGGTTTCCAGTACCAGGCTGTCGGCTGGCAGCTCAGCCACCACCCGGCGCAAGCGCTTGGCCTGCGGCCAGGTGACCGCGCCACCCAGTCCCAGTTTGAAGCCCAGTTTACGGTATTCACGGGCTTCTTCCAGGCTGCCGGCAAAAGCATGCACGATACCGCCGCGAGGCAACCGGAAGCGTTTGAGGGCAGCAATGGTGTCGGCATGGGCGCGACGCACATGCAGCAGGGCCGGTAACTGGAACTCAGCCGCCAGCGCCAGTTGCTGCTCGAACAAATCGCGCTGCTGTGCCGGGTCCAGCTCGGGCAGAAAATAATCCAGCCCGATTTCTCCAACGGCACAGCATTGCGGGTGAGCGACATGCCTGGTCAGCCATGCGTTCAGCTGCCGCACATCGTCAGGCTGATGCTCGGCAAGAAACATCGGATGCAGGCCAAAAGCGGCAGAGAGTCGTTGATCACTGGTTACCAGGCCCCAGAGTCGTGGCCAGTGGGTGGCGGTTACGCCAACCACCACCAGGCGCTCTATGCCCGCTTGGGTGCAGTTGGACAGTACCTGCGCACGATCAGCGGCAAAGTCGGGAAAATCAAAATGGGTGTGAGTGTCGATGTAGCGCATTAACACAGCTTCGGCGTAAAAGCGCTGGCTGGCAAGGGGTCAAGGGTCTTTGTTCGTGATATCCGGTTGCTGGTGATTGCGTGCTGCAGTGATCTGATGACGCTTGTAGGCCTGTTCCAACTTGTCGACTATCTCTTGTGCATCGGGTGTCTGGCGCGAAACGATATAGGCAATCGGCCATTCATCCAGAACAGTGCACTGCAGGTCATCAACCGGGAAATCACGCAAAGCGGTTTCCAGCGGATGGGTGAAATTGAGCAGATAATCACCCCGGCCCCGGGCCAGCAGTTCCAGCGCTGCGCGTTCATTGGGTGCGCTCAGGGGGCGATTCGGGTTGTCGGCAAGTACTTCGCCCAGCAGTTCGCGATAGGTGTAACCGTGAATAAGGATCAGCCGACCCTGCTTGAGGTCATCCAGCTGTTCGATCGGTGGTGTGCCATCCAGATAATAGGCACACAGGGTGACGGTCAAATCGAGCTGGGTTTCCACAGTAATGGGCTCCAGCGCCGGTAACGCTGCCGAGCCAGGCCAGAGATCGATCTGCCCCTGTTCCAGATGCAGTCGGATACGCTTGATCGGGTACTCGGTCCATTGCAGTTGATAACCGCTGTCGGCAGCCAGACGATTGGTCAGCTCAATCATGTAACCAGCCGGTTGCCCCTGCTCGTCCGTCCAGGCCATGGGCGGGAAATGTATATAGGCGGCACGCAGTTGCCGTGTCTCGTCAGCCACTGCCAGGCTGGTTGCGGCCCAGAGCAAGGCGCAGACTGTCAAGGGTGCGACCACCCGAAGGAGTGGCCAGCGACGCGGGGCTGTTGTCATTGGAATTGCCTGCATGGGACGACGGCCTGAACGAGTTTCTGTTCAGGCCGTCAGTTGGTCACGGGTGCGAGGACCAATATAGCGCAGTAGCGAGTCAAAAAAAGCGGTCAGAGGTAAATATCACCCATTCTAGTGATGCTCGCGGGTAGCACTGAAACGAATATCCGGCCAGCGTTCTGCGGTCAGGTTGAGATTGACCCGGGTCGGTGCCAGATAGGTCAGGTGACCGCCACCATCGATGGCCAGGTTTTCCATCGCCTTGTTCTTGAACTCATCCAGCTTCTTGGCATTGTCCGAGCTGACCCAGCGAGCGGACCAGACGTTTATCGGCTCGTACAGGCACTCCACTTTGTATTCATCCTGCAAGCGGCTGGCGACCACATCGAACTGCAGTACGCCAACGGCGCCGAGGATGATGTCATTGTTGCGTTCGGGGAAAAACACCTGAGTGGCGCCTTCTTCCGCCAGCTCCTGCAGGCCCTGACGCAACTGCTTGGATTTGAGCGGGTCTTTCAGACGCACACGCTGAAACAATTCCGGGGCGAAATGGGGAATACCGGTAAAGCCGATCTTCTCGCCTTCGCTGAAAGTATCGCCAATCTGGATGGTGCCGTGATTGTGCAGGCCGATGATATCGCCCGCCCAGGCTTCTTCCAGATGCTCGCGCTCGGCGGCGAAAAAGGTCAATGCATCGGGTATGCGCAACTCTTTACCCGTGCGTACATGATGCAGCTTCATGCCTTTCTGGTATTGCCCGGAGCAGATGCGCATAAAGGCGATACGGTCGCGGTGCCGGGGATCCATATTGGCCTGGATCTTGAAAACAAAGCCGGTAAAGGGCTCTTCGGTCGGTTCTATCACGCGTTCATGGCTGGCGCGAGCGAGGGGGGCGGGCGCCCAGTCAACCACGGCATCCAGTACCTGATCGACACCGAAGTTGCCGAGCGCTGTACCAAAGAATACCGGGGTCAGTTCGCCCTTGAGGAAGGCGTCCTGGTCAAATTCATGGCAGGCACCCTGAACCAGTTCCAGTTCTTCGAGAAAGTTGTCGTACAGATCGTCCAGGTGCTCACGGGCTTCATCCGAATCCAGGTTCTGAATGCGCCTTTGCTCGGTGCGCTCGTGCCCATGGCCGGCTGCATAGACAATGATGCAGTCGTCCTTCAGGTGGTACACACCTTTGAAGTCGCGATAACAGCCGATCGGCCAGGTGATCGGGGCAGCACGGATATTCAGTACCGCCTCGATCTCGTCGAGCAGTTCGATCGGGTCACGAATATCGCGGTCGAGCTTGTTGATAAAACTGACAATCGGCGTGTCACGCAGACGACAGACATCCATCAGCGCGATGGTGCGCGGCTCAACCCCTTTACCACCGTCCAGTACCATCAAAGCCGAGTCGACGGCAGTAAGGGTGCGGTAGGTATCTTCCGAGAAATCTTCGTGACCGGGGGTATCGAGCAGGTTGATCATGTGCTCGCGGTAAGGGAACTGCATCACCGAGGTGCTGACCGATATCCCGCGTTGCTTCTCCATCGCCATCCAGTCCGAGGTAGCGTGACGGTCGGACTTGCGTGACTTAACTGTGCCGGCCACATTGATCGCCTGGCCCATCAGCAGCAGGCGTTCGGTAATGGTGGTTTTACCCGCATCCGGATGCGAGATAATGGCGAAAGTACGGCGTTTGGCAACTTCTTGGGCGATGCTGTTGGACATATCGGGTTCAGACCAGAGTGGCCGCAGCTTGCGCAGCGGTCAGCAGTAAGTGGAATTGGGCGGTATTGTGGCCGATTCGGCAAGGCATGACAAAGGGAATGCACAGGCGGTCTGATTCAATGGGTTGCTGATGGTCGCCGCAATTCATCCGCCAGATCGTCCAGCTTGACCGGCAAGCCGAACTGGTAGCCTTGCGCGTAATCGACACCAATGGTGGTCACCGCTTGCAAGGTAGCGTTATTGGCGACGTATTCGGCAATGACCAGTTTGTTCAGGTGGTGACCCATTTCAGTAATCGAGCGGGCCAGCGCATAATCCACCGGGTTGCGAGTGATGTCGCGGATAAAGGCACCATCGATTTTCAGGTAATCGACCGGGAGCCTTTTCAGGTAGGTATACGAAGACTGGCCGGCGCCGAAGTCATCCAGTGAGAAGCGACAGCCAATACCGCGCAATTCGCTGATGAAGTCGGCAGCTTCTTCAAGATTGGCCACCGCCGTGGTTTCAGTGATTTCGAAAATCAGCTTGTCGCGGGGTACCGGATAGCGCGACAGGGCAGAAAACAGGAATTCCAGAAAGCTTTCATCGTTCAGTGAATGGCCGGACAGGTTGATGGAAAACCCACCAAACCGGGGCAGCAATGACGCATGCGTCTGCATCCATGCCAGCACATGCTCGATTACCCAGCGATCCACCGCATTCATCCGGTGATAGGTTTCTGCGACCTCAATAAAGGCTGCAGGCGGCATGGCCTGGCCTTGTTCGTCAAGGACTCGAAGCAGGATTTCGAAGTGCGGCAAGCCGTTGCTGCCGGTCAGTGGCTGAATGCGCTGACAAATCAGCTGCAGCTGGTCTTCGTCCAGAGCCCGGTTGATCCGGGTAATCCAGTGCATGACTTCATCCAGTGCTTCCAGCTGTTCATCACCGGGGCGCACCTGTTGTACCTTGGTGCGCCCCCCTTGCTTGGCCAGGCTGGCGGAGGTTTCCAGGTTGCGCAGCAATTCCATGGCGCTATGGTTGGCGTCCCTGAAACCCAGCAGGGTCACTGCGGTGTTGATCACGAAGCGGTCTTCACCGTGGTGGAAACGCTCGGCTTCCAGTGACTGTTTCAGCGTTTGCGCAAGGGCCTGCCCACCCTCATCAGGCCCGCCGGGCAGCAGCAAGGCAAACTGATCGGCGCCAATGCGCCCGGCCAGTGCGTCGGCGGGCAGGGCACTGCGGATGCGTTCCGACAACTCCCGCAACAGCCGATCGCCAGCGGCATAACCACAAGTATTGTTGATCAGCTTGAACTGCAGCAGGTTGATGAATACCAGCGTGTGCTCATGCTCGCCGCCGGCACAGGCATTGACCACTTTATCCAGGCGCTGGATGAATTCGCGGCGGGTCAGCAGGTTGGTCAGCGGATCCTGGCTCGCGTCCATGGCCAGCCGTGCATAGACTTTTTGTACCAAGGCATCCAGCCCTTGCTCCACCGGCTGTTGACTGAATTCTGGCCGGCTGGACAGGCTGCCGTCGCGCAGCATTTGTGCGGCTTCGTCCAGGTCCAGAGAAAGGCTGCGAGTGCCCTGTCGGTTGGCCAGCAAGAACCGTGTGCAATCAGCCGATTGCCAGATTATCTGCGCTGGCTGGTGCTGGAAGGGGCCGCGGGTCACTTCAAACCATTGTCCGGGCTTGAGTTTGCGGGCCCGTTGCAGCCAGGGTCGCTGCTCGCTGTCATTCTCTGCCAGTGCATGCAGCCGTGCCGCGCGCAACTCGCTTTCCTCAATGGGTGCCTGGTAAAGCGCTTGCGGGAAGGCATCGGGCTCGTTCAGCAAGAGTTCAATATCACTCAGCAGGCGAGCGTGCCGGCCGAGCTCGTCGGGCATTTTGGAGAGCCCGATACGCAACAGTTTCAGCAGGTCCTGTTGCGCCAGTGGCTCCTGGGTCAACGGTGGCTCGCGCACCGAATCACCTAGCTGAGACACCGCTTTGATGCACATTGCCCAAGCCTGGCTATCGGCCCCTTCACGCAACCAGGTCAGGCGCATCAGTGCTTTCCATCCATACTCGAGCAGATCCAGCAGGGGCTGCGGCACTGTGCTTGGCAGGACTGATGCCAGAATACTTTCAATCGCCTGGTTGGCCTGCTGCAGCCGCTGTTGACCCTCACAGCTGTCACGCAGACGATCAAGGTTGCGCACGGTCAATCGTTGTTCGCGCTGAACCAGGCGTTCGAGCGCGGCATCGACGCTTTGCAAGCCGGCCTGTTGTTCCGGATTGCCAAGAATCGTCTGAACCGCCTGGGTTACCGCAGTCCGGTTGTGCTCGGCATTCAGGCTGTTCCTGTCGGACAGCAAGGCCAGGTGATTGATGGTCTTGCGCAGCGGATGCTGCTCCTGGTCAATCAGCTCGGGATTGCTCAGTAGCAGTCGCAACACGGGTAGTTGTAACTTGCGCAGCTGTGCCTGCAATTCCGGCGCAATATGTTCGCCAGCAGTCAGGCTGGCAAAAAGTTCTTCGACCAGTTCGATGGTATCGGCTGACTGGCTGCTCAATTCCGGTAACTGCTGTTGTATCAGATCACGCAATGCGTGATCGCCGTCGAATGACTCGGGCGAATCGGACAGCTGTTGTTGCAGGTCGAGCAGGCTGTTCAGGCTGCTTTCACTGACCTGAGGCTGGTCGGTGGACTGGTTGTTGTGCGGTTCCCGCCGGGACTGCTGCAAACGGTTGATCAGCTGCGACCGGGGGGCGGGTTGGTGTTCAGGTGGCTCCGGGGTGGCGGCACTGTCCGTTATGCTGTCGCTTGGCTGGTCGGGCGTCTCTGCATTGGCCAGTTGACGCTGCTTTTGCAATGCCTGGTCAGCCAGATATTGCGTGGCGTCGAGATCCGGCAACACGCCAGCGGCGGCCAGGCTTTGATTCAGCTGTTGATACAAAGGGTGCAGGCGGCTGAGGAGGTGGGCTTGCAGGCATTCATAAATAATCCGCAGCGCGCTGTGCGGTAACTGCAAGGGTGTCAGAGCGGCATGCAGGGCATGGCAAATGGCTGAGGGTGCGAAAGGGTTGGGGCAGTGCATTCCATGGCGCAGGGCGCAGGTATCATCCAGTCGCACTTGCAGAGCAATCAGGTCCTCACGCCACAGCAACTCGGCGCGAGAAATGGCAACCCTGACCAACAGCCAGTCTTCAAAGGCTTCCTTGCCGACCAGACTGAGACCAGGCTTTTTGCTGGTGCTCCCGGGCTGCGCACTGATAATGGCGAGGGCGGCCGGTTGATCCAGGGCATGACTCAAGGTATGCAGTACCTGCTGACAAATGCTGTATTGCCGGGTGCGAAGCTGCAGCATGGCGTCGAACAGGCGCTGTTGCTCGACCTGGGTTTTCTGTTGTTCGGCAACGGTCAGCAGGGCGTTGTCAGTCAGCTCGAAAAAGTGGCTGAGATGGTCGTCCATGAACTTTTTCAAAGTGACAATGGCGTTTGCGAGAGCGGCGCTGATGGGTGCCGCAGCGCTGCCCTGCGCAGGAGCCGGCGCAGTGGATTGTGCCAGCTCCTGCGCAGCCGTGGCCAGGCACGCCAGTTGGCTGCGGGTGGCGCGCGTAAAGCGCAAACCAAGAAACTGGCTGGACTGGTGAGCAATGACCACTGGCATGGCTTGCGGACCTTGCGCGGCAAAGAACAAGAGCTGCAGTTCCCTGGCAGTTGCCAGGGTGCTCTGTTGGGCTGGCGAGAGCGGAGCAGTCAACTCCAGTAGTACGCCACCACTGCTGTAATCCTTGATGCAGCCGGCCGATTTGAAATCCTGATCATTTTTCAACAGGGCTTCAAGATTGGCGAGCTGTCGATGGTGCTGCCGCTTATCCATAAATCAAGTGCTGCTCCTGAGGCAAGCCAGTTGGCAACAGGCTTTGTATTTATTGCCAAACCGAGTATCGCGCTAATGGCAGGATTTTGTAATAGCTCGAAGAGGTCAACTTGACCTGAACACAGCAGCCAGAGTGTCGTTTCATACTAGTCGAAAAATGCGTGCTTGCAGCCCGAAGTGACGGCTATTGATTATCAGTCAGCAGTCTGTGAGCTGCTACTCGGGAAAATGTTGAACTCCTGGCTGGAAAAAGGCTGTTTGGCCGGATTACTTGTATTGGTTGGCTGGCTATCCGTTAACCGGGTGTGGTAAATTTCCGCGCCATTCAGTTGTTGCTTGCAGAAGAATCATCTGTTTTTTTAGCCCAGCGCAAGTCTGCCTTGACTTGATCTCCGGTCGGGTTGTTTTGGTTGCGGCCTGCAGTCATCTTCTGCGAGGGCTGTTGTTTATCGACTCATCTACGCGAAAAAATCAACGAGAGCGCGCGCCATAGCCTTTTGCTCGTGCGCGTTTTTTATGGCCTGACGGAATCCGATCGCGGAAAACTGACCCATGACACTCTCCTTACCCCGTGCTTTTGCGCATAATTTTCTGGGCAATGCCCCCGTCTGGTACAAACAGACCATTGTTGCCTTCTTGCTGCTCAATCCATTGGCACTGTGGTTGCTGGGGCCCTATGTGATGGGCTGGATTCTGGTCATCGAGTTCATTTTCACGCTGGCCATGGCGCTCAAGTGCTACCCGCTGTTGCCGGGTGGCCTGTTGGCGATCGAGGCCATTATTATTGGCATGGCGACTCCGGAAGCGCTGTATGCGGAGATGCTGACCAATTTCCCGGTCATTTTGCTGTTGATGTTCATGGTTGCCGGGATTTACTTCATGAAGGGCCTGTTGCTGCTGGTATTCACCCGCATTTTGCTGGGGGTGCGATCGAAGTCCAGTCTGGGCCTGTTGTTTTGTCTAACCGCTGCGTTGCTATCGGCTTTTCTGGATGCACTGACAGTGACAGCAGTGATCATCAGTGTAGCGGTCGGTTTTTATTCGGTGTATCACAAGGTGGCTTCGGCGCCGGGTAAAGCCCAGCCCGACCAGTTGGTGCATGCGGACGATGAGCCGCTGGAATTGCACCGTGACGACCTGGAAATATTCCGTGCTTTCCTGCGTAGCTTGCTGATGCATGGCGCCATCGGTACCGCTCTGGGCGGTGTGGCAACGCTGGTGGGTGAGCCCCAGAACCTGCTGATTGCTCGCATAGCGGGCTGGAGCTTTGTCGAGTTCTTTATGCGTATGGCTCCGGTCAGCCTGCCGGTTCTGCTGGCGGGCTCATTGACCTGCGTATTGCTGGAGAAAACTGGCTGGTTTGGCTATGGCGCCAAGATTCCGCGCTCGGTGCGCCGGGTACTGGAAGAATTCGCCGCCAATGAGCAAGCCAAGCGGACCAACCAGCAGCGCGCGCAGTTGATCGTTCAGGCGCTGGCAGCGGTCATTCTGGTACTGGGCCTGGCATTTCATGTCGCCGAGGTCGGCTTGATTGGCTTGCTGGTTATTGTGTTGATGACCAGCTTCAATGGCGTGACGGATGAGCACCAGATCGGCAAGGCCTTTCAGGAGGCGCTACCTTTTACGGCATTGTTGGTTGTGTTTTTTGCCATCGTGTCGGTGATTCATCAACAGCACCTGTTTACTCCGATTATTGCTGCGGTACTGGCCATGCCGGAAGATATCCAGCCGGGGATGTTCTTTCTGGCCAACGGGATTCTCTCGATGGTCAGCGACAACGTGTTTGTCGCGACGGTATACATCAGTGAAATCAAGCAGGCACTGGATGCTGGCCAGATCAGCCGTGAGCACTTTGACCTGTTGGCCGTATCCATCAACACCGGTACCAATCTGCCCAGTGTTGCTACGCCCAATGGTCAGGCTGCTTTCCTGTTCCTGCTGACCTCGGCCATCGCCCCTCTGGTGCGTCTGTCCTATGGTCGCATGGTGGTCATGGCGTTTCCCTACACGGTCGTTATGGGGGCTGTCGGCCTGTATGCAGTGATCAACTGGTTGTAGGTGCCTGCCAGCAGCCATTTGCCAGGCTTGAGAGCAGCATACGGCCAAGTAACAGCCTGGCACTGATCAGCAGACCCCACTGAATGGGCGCTTGCAGATCCTGCAGCCAGCCGGGTAGCAGGGGCGCCCGACCAGTAAAGCGCCATAGCGCAGCAGACAGGCGGTCGGGTTTGACCGCCGCAACTCAGACTGTCAGGTATTGCTTGATCAGAGCATCATCCAGGGTTGGCATGGGGCCGTCGGCAACTACCCGGCCGCGTTCCATGATAAAAAAATCATCGGCAGCGCGGCGTGCGAAGGGCAGTTTCTGCTCGACCAGCAGCACGGTCAGGCCAAGTTCCTCATTCAGGCGACGGATCACGTCACTGATGTCGCGCACGATATTCGGCTGGATACCTTCGGTCGGCTCATCGAGAATCAGCAATTTGGGATCGAGTACCAGGGCGCGGCCAATTGCCAACTGCTGTTGCTGGCCGCCGGACAAATCACCTCCACGGCGGTTTTTCATTTCCTTGAGTACCGGAAACAGCTCATAGATCAACCCGGGTATTTGCCGCGCGCGGTCCTTGCGCGCACCCAGGGAGATTTTCAGATTCTCCTCCACCGTGAGCAGCGGGAAAATCTCCCGCCCCTGAGGTACATAGCCGATGCCGGAACGGGCACGGTTTTCCGTACTCATGCGGCTGATATCCTTGCCATCGAATATGATCTGGCCATCACGGATCGGCAGCAGCCCGGTGACGCACTTGAGCAGCGTGGTCTTGCCCACGCCGTTGCGTCCGAGCAGACAGCCACAGGTGCCGGCCTTGAGCTCGAGATCCAGGTCCCAGAGGATATGACTCTGGTTGTAGTACTGGTTGATTGACTTGATGCTGAGCACAGGCGTTATTCTCCCAGATAGACTTCGACCACTTTCGGGTCGTTCTGTACTTGATCCATGCTGCCTTCGGCCAGCACTGAACCCTGGTGCAGGACGGTGACGGTGCGGGCGATCGAGCGCACAAAGGCCATATCGTGTTCGACCACAATGACCGAGTGCTTGCCGGCCAGTGAGGTCAGCAGTTCGGCCGTCTTTTCCACCTCTTCACCGGTCATCCCGGCGACCGGCTCGTCGACCAGCAGCACGCGCGGGTTCTGCATCAGCAACATGCCGATTTCCAGCCATTGCTTCTGGCCGTGGGACAATTCACCGGCATCGCGACGCACCAGTTCCTGCAAGCCGATCAGCTCCAGTACCTCGTCGATACGATCACGCTGCAGGCTGCTCAGATCGTGCAGCAGGGTAGACCAGACGCGCTTGCTGCCGGCACTGGCCAGTTCCAGATTCTCGAACACGCTCAGGGCTTCAAAAATCGTGGGTTTCTGGAACTTGCGTCCGATACCGCCACGGGCAATGCTGTGCTCGGATTGCTTGAGCAGGTTGATACGCTGGCCAAACCAGACACTGCCAGTATCCGGCTGAGTCTTGCCGGTGATCACATCCATCATGGTGGTCTTGCCGGCGCCATTGGGACCGATGATACAGCGCAGCTCACCATCGTTGACGTAGAGGTTGAGGTTGTTCAGTGCCTTGAAGCCGTCAAAGCTGACGCTGATATCCTCGACATACAGAATCGGACCATGGCTGGTATCCACCACCTGATCATATTCCGGTGTCGGCAGCATGAAGTCGAAGACCTGATCACGGCGCCAGGTTTCACGCAATTGTTCGAGAGTTTTCATGACTTGTCTCCCTTGCGGGTAAAGCGGTCGAGCAGGCCGACAATGCCGCGTGGCAGCAGCAGGGTAACCAGCACGAACAGGGCGCCCAGAATGAACAGCCAGGTTTCCGGCGAGAAAGTAGTGAAGAAGGTTTTGGCGTAGTTGACCGCAAAGGCTCCGACAATGGCGCCGAACAAGGTGCCACGGCCACCGGCTGCGACCCAGACGACCATCTCGATCGAGTTCAACGGCGAGAACTCGCCGGGATTGATAATGCCGACCTGAGGGACATAGAGGGCACCGGCCACCGCCGCCAACATGGCGGAAAACACGAACAGCCAGAGCTTGTAGTATTCCACCTGATAGCCGCTGAAACGGGTACGACTTTCCGCATCGCGAATGGCGATAATCACCCGCCCCATACGCGAGGTGACGATATAGCGACAGGCCAGATAGCCGAGCAGCAGAGCGATTGCCGAGGCGATGAAGAGGCCGACCCGGGTACCCTTGGCGCTGAGATCAAAACCGAGGATTTCCTTGAAGTCATTCAGGCCGTTGTTGCCGCCAAAGCCCATTTCATTGCGGAAGAAGGCCAGCATCAGGGCAAAGGTCAGGGCCTGGGTGATGATGGCGAAATACACCCCGGTTACCCGCGAGCGAAAGGCCAGCCAGCCGAACACCAGTGCCAGCAGACCGGGTACCAGCAGGATCATCAGCGCGGCAAACCAGAACATGTCGAAACCCTGCCAGTACCAGGGCAGGCTTTCCCAGTTGAGGATGACCATGAAATCCATCAGCTCCGGATGGCCATACACGCCGCGGTCACCAATCTGACGCATCAGGTACATGCCCATGCCATACCCACCCAGACTGAAAAAGGCACCATGGCCGAGTGACAGGATGCCGGCGTAGCCCCAGATCAGGTCGACTGACAGGGCCAGCAGGGCAAAGCACAGAAACTTGCCCAGCAGCGCGACACTGAAGTTGGACACGTAGAAGGGCGAGTCAGTTGGCAGCGCCAGGTTGCAGATCGGTACCAGGATGGCCATCAGGACCACCAGGCCGAGCACGATCATGCCGCCGCGATCACTGAGTAATAAACGTTGAGTCAGCATAGAGTTCTCTCATTCCTTGCCAGTGATGGCGGCTCAGTCGGCGGCCGCACGGCCTTTCTGTGGAAACAGGCCCTTGGGTTTTTTCTGGATGAACAGGATCAACATCACCAGCACCAGCACCTTGGCCAGCATGGCCCCGGCATAGGGTTCGAGGAAGTTGTTGATCAGGCCCAGCGTCATGGCGCTGACCAGCGTGCCCCAGAGATTGCCGACGCCACCAAACACCACCACCATGAAGGAATCAATGATGTAGGCCTGACCCAGGTTGGGGCCGACGTTGGTGATCTGCGACAGTGCGACCCCGGCGATACCGGCAATGCCGGAGCCCAGGCCAAAGGTCAGGGCATCAACCCAGCTCGAACGGACCCCGACGGCGCGGGCCATGGCCCGGTTCTGTGACACGGCACGGACCTTGAGACCAAGACTGGTTTTTTTCATCACCAGCAGCAGGGCAAAGAACACCATCAGGCCGAAAGCAAGGATGTACAGGCGGGTGTAGGTAATCGACAGTACCGGATTGATGGTCAGGATGCCGCTGATCCACTCAGGGGAACTCACCGAGCGGTTCAAGGGGCTGAACAAGGTACGTACGGCCTGTTGCAGCACCAGGCTGAGGCCAAAGGTGGCCAGCAGGGTTTCCAGCGGTCGGCCATAGAGAAAACGGATTACCCCGCGTTCGATCAGGATGCCGACCAGCCCGGCGACCACAAAAGCGGACGGTATGGCAATCAGCAGGCTCCATTCAATCAGGCTGGGGAAAAGCACCTGTACGCCCCAGGTGGTATAGGCGCCTATCATGATCAGTTCGCCGTGGGCCATATTGATCACGCCCATGACGCCAAAGGTGATCGCCAGACCAATCGCGGCCAGCAGCAATACGGATCCCAGGCTGAGGCCAAAGAACAGATTCTCGATAAAGCGGTAAAAACCCATTTTGGTCTGGATTGAATCCAGTGCTTCACTGGCGGCAAGGCGCAGCTCCGGGTCAACATCATTGTCGGCGATGCCGCGCAGGGCATTGCGCGCCGCACGTTCGAGAGAGCCGCTGAGGGTGCTGACCGCCAGCAGGCGTTCTTCCCGATCGTCTCCCTGCAGCTGGAACAGGGCAAAGGCTGTATCGATGGCACCATTGACCAGCGCGGTATCTTCCAGGGCCCTGCGCTCAATCAGCAGATTGATCGCGTTACTGTCGATGCCGTCATCGATAAAACGTCGCACGGCGTCATAGCGCACCTGGGGACGTGGATGATTCAGGCTCAGGCGGGCAATCAGCGTCAATAGCTCGCTGCGCAGGCGGTTGTTGACGGGTACCCGGCGCAGGCCTTCCGGCTCATCGATGGTGTCACCACTGATCGCGTCGAAGACGTTGTCGTTCTGACGGATGACCACGATCGGCGGCTCGTCGCGAGTGGCGAGCAAATTGCCTTCCTGCAACGCCGTCAACACATCGATCAGGCGTTCATGCTCCAACTCGGACAGGGCCGTTACCGTTTGTGCCCGTTTGGCCAGATTGCCCTGCGGCAACTGCTGCACCAGGCTGGTGAAGTCCGGCTCCGTGGAGGGTTCGGCAGCGGCTTCTTCGGCGGCAGCGGGGTAACTGAAGCCCAGGCCCAGCAGCAGGCATAAGACCAGTGCCGCAAGGCGCTGGCACAGGTTGGCGCTGACGGGTGGGGCGGTTGGCAGGGCATCCGTCGGGTGATATCGGGTCATAACGGCAGTCTCGTGCGCTGAAAGCTTCGGCCAGGCCGAAGCAAAAAAAGGGGCCTTGCTCCGCCGGTTCGGCGGTCGGAGCAAGGCGATGGTGCTTATTGCTGGGCTTCGCTACCCAGGCAGGTTTCAGTCTCGGTGTTGTAGTTGCCGCAGTTGATCGGTGCGGTCCAGTCGGCAACCAGATCCTTGCTGCCTTCCAGATAACGTGACCAGGACTCGCCGGGCACCAGATCGTCGGTCTGCGACACAGTCAGGAACTGGCCGTCTTCCTGGATTTCACCAATCAGCACCGGCTTGGTGATGTAGTGGTTGGGCAGCATGGTGCTGACGCCACCGGTCAGGTTGGGCACTTCCACGCCGACAATGGCGTCAATCACTGCATCACTGTCGGTAGTGCCGGCTTTTTCCACCGCTTTTACCCACATGTTGAAGCCGACGTAATGGGCTTCCATCGGATCATTGGTAACCCGGTCGGTGTCGCCGATAAAGGCGTGCCAGGTTTTGATGAAGGCTTCGTTTTCTGCGGTTTCTTCACTCATGAAGTAGTTCCAGGCGGCCATGTGACCGACCAGCGGACGGGCATCGATACCGGACAGTTCTTCTTCACCGACCGAGAATGCCACTACCGGAATGTCCAGCGATGACACGCCCTGGTTACCCAGTTCGCGATAGAAGGGTACGTTGGCGTCGCCATTGATGGTGGAGACCACGGCAGTTTTCTTGCCGGTACCGCCAAAGCGCTTGATCTCGGCAACAATGTTCTGCCAGTCGGAGTGACCGAACGGGGTGTAATTGATCATGATGTCGCTTTCGGCCACACCATTCGATTTCAGGTAGGCTTCGAGAATGCGGTTGGTGGTTCGCGGGTAGACGTAGTCGGTGCCAGCGAGTACCCAACGCTCGACGCCCATTTCGTCTTTCAGGTAATCAACGGCCGGAATGGCCTGTTGATTCGGCGCGGCGCCGGTGTAAAAGACGTTGCGCGAGGACTCTTCACCCTCGAACTGTACCGGGTAGAACAGCAGTCCGTTGAGCTCTTCGATCACCGGCAATACTGCCTTGCGCGATACCGAGGTCCAGCAGCCAAAGATGGCATCCACTTCGTGTTGTTCGATCAGTTCACGCGTGCGTTCGGCGAACAGCGGCCAATCCGAGGCGGGGTCAACCACGACGGCTTCCAGTTGCTTGCCGAGCAGGCCACCTTTTTTGTTCTGCTCTTCAATCAGCATCAGCATGGTGTCTTTCAGCGTGGTTTCCGAAATGGCCATGGTGCCGGACAAGGAGTGCAGTACACCGACCTTGATGGTTTCTGCCATGGCGGTCAGGCTGCTGACAGCCAGGCTGCATGCAAGGCCAACAGCGCTGGCCTGTTTGACAATTTTTTTCAGTTGCATGGGTCAATCTCCAAAATATGTGTGGGTTCAACCGGGGTGAAAAAAGTGTTCAAGCTGTGGGTGTCTGAATGCACGAAGTCCTCCCTGTGTTGTGCTGCAGGCATCACTGCCTGCGGTTGTCGGCCTGCTGCATAGGCAGGTCGTATCTCAGTTGCCGGCATCATTGGCCAACAAGCTGTTATGCGGGTTTAGCCGAGCCTCGTGGATCATGTGCAGGGTGATCTTGCGGACCTCTGCCTTGCTTTCCTCGATATGGGTCTTCAGCAATAACTGCGCTTCATCGGCGCGGCGCTTGATAATGGTGCGCAGAATTTCGCCGTGCTCGCGGTAGGTGGCTTCAATGCGCGGGCGTTTGGTGAAGTCGATGCGTCGCACAATGCGCAGACGCTCGGTCACATCATGGTGAATGCGGGCCATTTCACCGTTGCCGGTGGCTTCTACCAGTTGCTCGTGAAAGCGTTCGTCCATGGCGCAGACGGTGGGGCCGTGATCCAGGCGCTGGTCTTCCGGCACCAGCCAGGTGGCTTTCAACTGTTCCAGATCCGGTCCCGGCTCCATTTCACACAGGCGTTTGACCGCTGCCATTTCCAGCACGATGCGCACGTCATACAGCTGTTCGTACTGCTCGAAATCAAAGGGTCTGACCTGCCAGCCGCTGCGGAAAGACACTTCGACAAAGCCTTCGCGCTGCAAACGGGTCAATGCCTCGCGCACCGGCGTGCGGCTGGCCTGCATGCTTTCGGCCATTTCGTTCTCGCTGAAGCGATCACCGGGTAGCAGCTGAAAGTCAAAGATGCGCTCTTTCAGTTCCTGATAGATACGTTCGGTCAGGTTCTGGCGCTTGCTGGCCGGTGGCTTGACCGAGGCAATATCACTCGGGCGCACGGCTCGGTTCTCCTTCATCCCTGCACTACCAGCAGCAGGTCACCGGCATTGAAGTGCTTGCCCGGATCACAGCGGATGGCGCTGACGGTCGCGTCGCGGTCAGTATTGGAATATACGGCAACGGAACGGATACCCATCTGTTTCAGGGTGCGGGCAATACGCACGGCGATTTCGCCGCGGTTGGCAATCAGTACGGTATCAAGCATGGCGGCGTGTCTTTGGCGGAACAGGGGCAAGGGAGAAGTCCCCGGAGCTGGGCTGCGGGTCTGTGGTGATGTGCTCACTGGTGCAGGTGTGGTTGATCCGGAGCATACTGACTCTTCCCTGTTGGCGGCTGCATGCCATCTTGTATACAGGGCTGTATTCAGGGATCGTGCCAGAATGTGACCGTACGTTTACGTGTTCTTTATTTTTCCTTTTAACTCAATGGGCTGGGTGGTTTGTTCGAGCAAGCAATAGCGGGTGAGAACGGATGCCGTGTTTTCTGCCATGCGCTCAAATGGTGCATTGATACACTCGGTATCTTTGCTTTTGGTGCATTTTCTTCCATCCCTATTGACCGCAGGATCGCTTGGTCTTATGGTTCGCGACGAACGTTGAGGCTGGCACGATCCATACGGCTCAAGTACTGACGACGAGACAGCAAGACCGCCTGAACAGGGGTCTTATTGCTTTCGGCGCACGCCTTGGGAAGTAGGCGAACCAAAGTGGGGATACTGATCAGACGTTCGCACCCCCGGGTTGTGTGTTGGCTGAGCGTTGCTGCCGTCGGTAAGCGAGCTGTCATGCCGCTGTGTCTATACTGGATACAGCCATGAGGGTTTGCCCGCTCTGCATCTGATCGACATGTCCTCACGCGGCCCGATTCAAAAATTTGTTGCTTTGGAGCCGACGCCATGACCGTCAAACTGGAAGATTACTTCGACCGCGAAACCTTCAACCGCATGCAAGCGGTTGCCGAACAGCATGAGACACCCTTTCTGGTAGTGGACCTCAAAACCATCGAGCGTGCCTACGATGAGCTGGTTGAGGGTTTTCCCTTTGCCAAGGTGTATTACGCGGTCAAGGCCAACCCGTCCAATGAAGTGCTTGGCCTGCTGCAGGACAAGGGCTCGAATTTCGATATTGCCTCTATCTATGAGCTGGAAAAGGTCATGGCGCTGGGCGTCAAGCCGGAACAGATCAGCTTTGGCAACACCATCAAGAAGTCACGCCACATCCGTGCTTTCTATGAAAAGGGTGTGCGTCTGTATGCGACTGATTCGGAAGCCGACCTGCGCAATATTGCCAAGGCTGCGCCGGGCTCCAAGGTGTATGTGCGCATTCTCACCGAAGGCTCGACCACCGCCGACTGGCCGTTGTCGCGCAAATTCGGTTGCCAGACCGATATGGCCATGGACTTGCTGGTGCTGGCCAGAGAGTTGGGGCTGGAGCCGCATGGGGTGTCTTTCCATGTCGGTTCGCAGCAGCGTGATATCGGCGCCTGGGATGCCGCGATCGCCAAGGTCAAGGTGATCTTCGAGCGCCTGAAAGAAGAGGATGGCATCAGCCTGAAGATGATCAACATGGGTGGCGGCTTTCCGGCCAACTACCTGACCAAGACCAATACCATGCAGACCTACGCGGAAGAAATTACCCGCTTTCTGCAGGAAGATTTTGGTGATGATCTGCCAGAAATCATCCTTGAGCCCGGCCGCTCGTTGATTGCCAATGCGGGTATCCTGTTCAGTGAAGTGGTGCTGGTCTCGCGTAAATCACACACTGCGCTGGAGCGCTGGGTGTTTACCGATGTCGGCAAGTTCTCCGGGCTGGTCGAAACCATGGATGAGTCCATCAAGTTCCCGATCTGGACGGACAAGAAGGGTGAGCTGGAAGAAGTGGTGCTGGCCGGGCCGACCTGTGACAGTGCCGACATCATGTATGAAAGCTACAAGTACGGCCTGCCGTTGAATCTGGCCATTGGTGACCGCCTGTGCTGGTTGTCGACCGGGGCTTACACTACCAGCTACAGCTCGATCGAGTTCAACGGCTTCCCGCCGCTGGAAGCTTTTTACGTCTGACTTGATGTGCACCCGGCAGCAAGCTGACTGAAGAGAAGCCCGCCCGATCAGGGCGGGTTTTTTCTGGGTAGCGCCGTCACCAATCCGACAGGGTGTTTGTGGCTGGAGATAATTGGCTACCCTCAATAAAACAGATGTTGCTATAGTCAAACCGGGAATCAATCACTGCGTATAGGGACTCGTATGCTCGACACCATCTTGCTTCTGTTGCTCGGCCTGGTGCTGGCTGTGCCGCTGTTCATGAATATTGTTGGTCCGTTTATTGTCTGGAAAACCCAGAAAATTCCTACCGATGTGCAGTTCGAGCCAATCGACGATGGTGATTTTGCCGAGGTCTGCAGCGGCGAGTTCATCTTCTACGATGACGCCATTCGAGAGCTGGGTTTCAGCGAAGTGGGCGCTTCATCCATGCACGATACTCATACCGACAGTTATTTCCGGCTTTACTGGCATTCGGGGCTCAAGGTAGCCGGCATGGTGGTCTGCATTGATGCGTTGAATCAGCCGGTAATGACCTATTGCGAATTCTCCCAGAAATACACCGATGACAGTATTCTGGACGTCTCGAACTCACCGCGCCCTGAAGGCTACCCGGACTTGCCGGTGAAGCGGAGTTTTCGTTTCCCCGGGGTCAGCGATGTCAATCAGCTGTTGTCATACCATAGCCAGTTGCGCCAGCGATTGAAAAACAACATGCAGCCGGTGGATTACCCGGTAGAGCAGGGTTTTACTGAAATCGAACGTTTTTTTCGCCGCGAGTCGGATGCCTTGTTGGCCAAGGGCTTGCTGCATCCCGAAGTGGGTGCCGATGGCAAGCGTACCCTGACCTTGCGTGGTGCCTTGACCATGACCTGGCGGGCGGTATTGCCTGGTCGCGCTATCTGGGGGTTTATTACCGAACGGCGTGGCCGGAAAATTCTTCAGGAGGGGTGACGCATGGTTGATGCGATACCTGTATTCAAGCCTGGTGCCCGGGTGATAAAGAATCCCCGCACCTGGCAGGCCAATGATTTTGATCGTTGGGGCAGGGGAGTTGGTATCGGCGAGGTAGTCGAACCGCCCTTTCCGCTGGAACCGAACGAAGTGGATGTGCGCTGGCCTGGCGGACGTTGCTTTGAGTACAGTGAGCAACTGCTGCCAGCCGAAACGGTCGAATCCGACCTGTGAACTGAACTCATAAAAAAGCCCGCGCAGGGACAACCTGCGCGGGCTTTTTCAACTTTCAGCTGTCGTTATGCAAACTTCTGGATATTCTCCATCAGTTCCTTCAACGCTTCGATATTGTCTTTCGGGTGCACGGCACCTTCGAAGCTGCAGAGCTGCTCGAAGTTGGCGGCAACATCTTCCGGGGTGAAGCCTTCATCGGGGTTGAAGCCGATACCCAGTGAGCGTTCCCAGCGCACTTTACCCATCCAGCCGCCGCCGACTTCAAACAGGCTGCCGGTTTCCTGGCAATCAGGCGAGCACAGGTAGGTAACCAGCGGGCTGACGAGTTCGGGCTTGAGCTTGTCAAAGGCGCCAGCGGGGAACAGACCTTCGGTCATGCGGGTGCCGCCGGTAGGGGCGATGGCATTGACGAAGATGTTGTTCTTGCGGCCTTCAATCGCCAGGGTGCGGGTAAAACCATACAGGCCCAACTTGGCCATACCGTAGTTGGCCTGGCCGAAGTTGCCATAAATGCCCGAAGTGGACGAGGTGAAGATGATGCGACCGAAGTTGTTGTCCTTCATGTGCGGCCAGGCAGCCTTGGTCGTCTTGTAGGCGCCTTCAACGTGAACCTTGTAGATCAGGTCCCAGTCTTCGTCGGTCATCTTGGCAAAGCTCTTGTCGCGCAGGATGCCGGCGTTGTTGACCACGACATCGATACGACCGAAGTTGTCCATGGCGCATTCGACGATGCGATCACCGTTGATGACGTTTTCCGGATTGGCGATGGCGGTGCCGCCAGCGGCCTTGATCTCTTCCACTACTTTCAGGGCGGCTTCGCTGTTGGCGCCTTCACCCTGTGCGCTGCCGCCCAGATCGTTGACGATAACTTTGGCACCATGCTTGGCGAACAGCAGGGCATGGGCACGGCCAATACCACCGCCGGCACCGGTAACGATGACGACCTTGTCGTCAAAACGGATATCGCTCATGGAAATCTCCTGATTAAGGGCAGAGGAAAATAGGGCAGTCAGTGTCAAACAGTCGTTCGAACAAGGCAAGTACCGCTCACCGGATGAATGGTGGGCAATAAGTCAGCATGCGTTCTTCGGGCAGCAAGCCGGGCTGCCATTGCGGCAGCCCGGGAAGCAGTGCGGCTCAGATCTTGCCCTGAATACGCATGGCCTTGAGACGGCGGCCGGAGGCGGATTCGTTGACGTTGAGTACATGGTCACCGATCCGCTCCAGGCGATTGAGCACATCAATAAAGATCACACCGGCACGGGTCGAGTAAACGCCGCTTTCCAGTCGGGCGTAGTGGGTGTCGCGGAACTTGTCACGCAGGTCATCCACCGCATCTTCCAGCTCGATGGCGTGATCAAGATTGACAGTGTGTGGCTCTTTACTGACATTCTCGTGCATGTTGTTGATGGCTGCACGCAGGGCGTTCATGACTTCAACCATTTCCGCCTGCGCATCATCCGGCCAGTTGAGCTTGCCATCATGCATTTTCACGAAGAGCTTGGAGATCTGGTAGTAGATATCGGCAATCCGCTCCAGGTCATTGATCATCATCTGCATGAACCGCATGCGCTCTGTCAGCTCGTGCTCCATGTTGGCGTGTTCGCTGATGCGCACCAGGAAGTCGGATATCTCGATTTCCAGCAAGTCGGTGTCCTGCTCCAGCTTGTGAATGCGATCCTTCAGCTTTTCATGGTCCGCTTTGGGGTCGAACAGGAGCTCGTGTACTTTGCCGTGCATTTCTTCAACGATACCGGTGAACTGCTGGATCTCGTTCTGGACCTGCTCGATGGCGAGCAGTGGTGAATTCATGACCCCGGTGCTGATGTAGCGCAGGTGAAAGTCGTCTTCATCCTTTTTGCCGCGGTCCGGCTGCACATACTCGACAAAGCGCACCAGGTAAGGCACGAAGGCAAACAGCAGGATCACGTTGAGCACATTGAAGGTGGTATGGAACAGCGAGAGCGCCAGGGTGGCATTGGCGCGTGATTCGACCTCCCCGGCCATGACCGAAATCGGATTTTCGGTAAACAGCTGCACAACGATATCCATCAGGTGCAGCATGGGGAAGATGACGATCATCATCCAGGTGACGCCGATGATGTTGAAGAAAAAGTGAAAACGCGCCGCTCTCTTGGCATGCACGTTACCCACCAACGCGGCTATATTGGCCGTTACCGTGGTGCCGATGTTTTCGCCGAGGATCATGGCGGCGGCAATCGGGAATGAGATCCAGCCCTCGAACAGCATCACCAGGGTAATTGCGGTTGCTGCTGAAGACGACTGGGTAAGCAACGTCAGCACTGTACCGACGACGATGAACAGCAGCAGTGAGAAATAACCGTACTCGGTAAAGCCGTCCAGGAAGGCAAAGATGGCCGGGTTGCTGTTGATGTCCGGCACTGCATCCTTGATAAAGCTCAGGCCGATAAACAGGATGCCAAAGCCGACCATGGATTCGGCAATGTTGCGCATGCGGCTGTTGCTGGAAAACAGGAAGGCAAAAAATACCCCGATCAGTGCAATGGCGATCGGGGTAATCTGAAATTTGAAGCCGAACAAGGCTACCAGCCAGGCGGTAATGGTAGTACCGATGTTGGCGCCCATAATGACGCCGGTTGACTGCACAAAGGTCAACAAGCCTGCGTTGACAAAACTCACCGCCATGACCGTGGTGGTGGTCGATGACTGGGTAATTGCGGTGGTGCCAAACCCGGTGATTACCCCCGTCAGGCGGTTGCGCGTCATACCACTGAGGATGGCCTTCAGCCTGCCGCCGGCAATCTTTTGCAGGCCTTCACTGAAAATCTTCATGCCGAAGATAAAAATCCCCAGCGAGCCAACCAGTTGCAGAAAGTCAAACAACGTATACGTCATGGGTCACCGCTTAGTGCTGTGCATGGCTACAACCAGGCTGCAAACGCGTGGTTTGGCAGGCTGGGTGGGTTCATGAAAACGTCATGTTTTCGTAACGTGCGCGCATTATAGCGGCCGATACTTGATTCGGCTGCCCTTGCGGGGATTTTTTTGCCCAAGAGCTGACGGGAGTCAATTCACTGACGTTGCGGTTGGCCTGGATGGCTTGGGTACCGGCAGTTGCGGTCGGGTCGATCCATGACCCTGCAGCCGCCTGTTTATACCCGGTTCAGAGCAGTTCGATTGCCACTGCGGTTGCCTCGCCACCGCCGATGCAGAGGGAGGCAACGCCACGCTTGCCGCCGGTTTTCTGCAGGGCATTCAACAGGGTAACAATAATGCGCGAGCCGGTTGAGCCGACCGGGTGGCCCTGGGCGCAAGCGCCACCGTAGATGTTGACCTTGCTGTGTTCGAGGCCGTGTTCGCGCATGGCCAGCATGGTGACCATGGCAAAGGCTTCGTTGATTTCGAACAGATCGACATCGTCCTTGTTCCAACCGGTCTTGCTGAACAGGTTGTGCAGGGCGCCGACCGGGGCCAGGGTGAATTCGCTCGGGGCCTGGCTCTGGGTTGCATGGCCAACGACTCGGGCCAGCGGCTGCAACCCTCGCTTGCTGGCCTCGGCTGCGGTCATCAATACCAATGCACTGGCACCGTCGGAAATCGAGCTGGCATTGGCGGCGGTAATACTGCCACCTTTTCCGAATGCCGGTTTCAGCTCGGGAATCTTGTCCAGGTTGGCCTTGTGCGGCTGCTCATCATCTTTGACCACAACATCGCCCTTGCGGGTACTGACGGTGACCGGAACGATCTCGCTGTCCAGGCTGCCGTTTTCGATGGCCGCCTGGGCGCGCTTCAGCGATTCGATGGCATAGGCGTCCATGTCTTCGCGGCTGATGCCATGCTGTGCAGCGGTGTCCTGGGCGAAAGAGCCCATCAGGCGTCCCGTCGCGGCGTCTTCGAGGCCATCAAAGAACATGTGGTCCTTGATTTCACCATGGCCCATGCGCAGGCCGCCCCGCGCCTTTTCCATCAGGTAGGGTGCATTGGACATGCTCTCCATGCCACCCACCAGCATGATCTGGTTGCTGCCGGCTTTCAGGCTGTCATGGGCCAGCATCAAGGCTTTCATGCCTGAGCCACAGAGCTTGTTGATGGTGGTGCAGCCGGTGCTGGCAGGCATGCCGGCCTGCAGGCTGGCCTGGCGCGCCGGGCCTTGTTTCAGCCCGGCCGGCAGTACGCAACCCATGATTACTTCCTGTACATCGGCGGCAGCAATGCCGGCACGACTGACGGCTTCGCGCATGGCGATAGCGCCGAGTTCGACGGCACTGAGTGCGGACAGACTGCCCTGGAAGCCACCCATGGGGGTGCGTGCACCGCTGACAATGACGATATCGTTATCCGACATGCTGAGACTCCTGGTACATGACTTTTATGGTGTTTACGGTCACAAATTGTACACTATATCATTGGTCTGATTTTAACCGACCCCTAAACAGACGCAGCATTCTGGTGTATTTTCTTCCGTTTGTGTTCCGCGCTCAGCGTGAGCGGCTATAGTAACCAGAAATGCTCACCCGGCCCGACAATCTCAACAACAGGTAGGTCATCGATGCTCAAGACACGCGTACTCAAACCCGCAGATGAAGCCCATTCAACACCGCTACTGATCAAGAATCTGTTGCTTTCCGGTCGTCGCTACGAAAGTCAGCACGAAATCGTTTATCGCGACATCAGCCGTTACGATTACACAACCTTCAATCAGCGTATCTGTCAGTTGGCCCACGCCTTGACCAAGGCAGGGGTCAAGGCAGGGGATACCGTGGCGGTCATGGATTGGGATAGCCATCGTTACCTGGAATGCATGTTTGCGGTACCCATGATCGGTGCAGTGATGCACACCATCAATATCCGCCTGTCGCCGGAACAGATTCTCTACACCATGAACCATGCTGAAGATATCTTCGTGCTGGTCAACAGTGAGTTTGTGCCGATCTACAAGGCCATCGAGGGGCAGTTGACCACGGTCGAGAAAACCATTCTGCTGACTGACGAGGCGGACAAAACGGCTGATCTGCCCAATCTGGTGGGTGAGTACGAAGAGCTGCTGGCTGCCGAGCCGACCAGCTACGAGTTTGCTGATTTTGATGAAAATTCGGTTGCGACTACTTTCTACACCACCGGTACCACCGGCAACCCGAAAGGGGTGTATTTCACCCATCGTCAACTGGTACTGCATACCCTGACTCAGGCCGGCTCCATGGGTGCCCTCGATTCCGTGCGCTTGCTGGGTAACCGCGATGTCTATATGCCGATCACGCCGATGTTCCACGTTCACGCCTGGGGTATTCCGTATACCGCCACCATGCTGGGTTTGAAGCAGGTCTATCCAGGCCGTTACGAGCCGGAACTGCTGATGAAACTGATCAAGCAGGAAAAGGTCACTTTTTCCCATTGCGTGCCAACCATTCTGGGCATGCTGTTGAACACGTCCAGCGCCAAAGAACATGATTTCGGCGGCATGAAGGTCATTATCGGTGGCAGTGCCCTGAATCGCAGCCTGTATGAAGCGGCCAAGGCCAAAGGTATGCAGCTCACTGCGGCCTATGGCATGTCGGAAACCTGTCCGTTGATTTCCAGTGGTTACCTCAATCAGGAACTGGAAGCAGGCAGTGAGGATGATCGCGTCAAGGCGCGGATCAAGGCCGGCTTGCCGGTGCCGCTGGTGGAGGCACGTCTGATGGATCCGGAGGGCAATTTCCTGCCGCACGATGGCACCACTCAGGGTGAGTTGGTGCTGCGCGCGCCCTGGCTGACCCAGGCGTATTTCCGTGAGCCGGAGAAGAGCGACGAGCTATGGCTGCACGGCTGGCTGCACACGGGAGATGTGGCCACCATTGACCAGCACAGTGCAATTGAAATTCGTGACCGCATCAAGGATGTGATCAAGACGGGCGGCGAGTGGATTTCTTCGCTGGAGCTGGAGGATCTGATCAGCCAGAGCCCGGCAGTTGCCGAAGTTGCGGTGGTCGGGGTGCCGGATCCGCAGTGGGATGAGCGGCCGTTTGCTCTGGTGGTTCCCGCTCAGGGCCAGGACGTCAGTGCCCGTTTGCTGAGCGATCACCTGAAAGGCTACGTTGCCGAAGGGCGTATCAACAAGTGGGCGATTCCCAGTCAGATTGCCGTGGTCAGTGAAATTCCCAAGACCAGCGTTGGCAAGCTCGACAAGAAACGCATTCGGGGCGAAATCGCCGAATGGCAGAAGAACGACGAGTCTTTCCTGTCCTCGCTCTGAGTCTCTGCCCCGGCTGCTGCCGGCAGTCGGGGCTTTCCACTTTATTTGCTCAATGTGCTTCACCCAAACGGGTGATTTCGTTATAGTGTCGCGCTTCGAGTCGGGGCCAGCTCCTGTCTCGACCATCCCGGACTACCCAAACAACTACACCGGTCCAGCTCAGTCACTTTGTGTGCCGGCTTGCCGGTGCTCGCGTGTGCGAGTCAGACCGGGAGGCGACGATTGCAATGAAACAACGCGTTATGACTACCCTGGCCGCAACTCTGCTGCTGGCCAGTGCCGCTCAAGCGGACACCAATGCCGAGCAGCTCGGCGGTTCGCTGACTCCCATCGGCGCTGAACGTGCCGGCAACGCTGCCGGCACTATCCCCGAGTGGACTGGTGGCCTGCCCACTGATGCTGCTCCGCTGCGCAACGATACTTTCATGGGCAACCCCTATGCCGATGACCAGCCGTTGTTCGTGATCACTGCGGACAACTACCGCGATTACGAAGATCAGATGGCCCCGGGTCAGGTCGCCATGTTCCAGCGCTACCCGGACAGCTTCCGCATGCCGGTTTATGAGTCGCGCCGCAGTGTCGCACTGCCGGAAGAGATCAATCAGGCTGCCGCTTACAACGCGAACAATGCCAGCCTGGTCGAAGGGGGCAATGGCGTCAGCAATTACCAACTGGCGCACGCGTTTCCGCTGCCGGACAACGGCCTGGAAGTCATCTGGAACCACATTACCCGCTTCCGCGGTGGATCCATGCAGCGCGTTGTCGTGCAGGCCACGCCGCAGGTCAATGGCAGCTACACAATCGTTCGCTTTGTTGAAGAGTATGTGCTGCCTGAATACCTGACTGACTTCCAGGCTGGCAATCACGCCAACATGCTCTATTTCTTCAAGCAGCAGGTAACCGATCCGGGGCGTTTGGCCGGGAACGTACTGCTGGTTCACGAGACGGTTGATCAGGTAGCCAGCCCGCGTAACGCCTGGATCTACAATGCTGGCCAGCGTCGTGTGCGCCGTGCACCGCAGGTATCCTACGATGGCCCCGGTACTGCCGCTGACGGCATGCGTACCTCGGACAATCTGGATATGTTCAATGGTGCTCCGGACCGTTATGACTGGAACCTGGTGGGCAAGCGCGAGATGCTGATCCCCTACAACAGCTATGCGATGGCTTCGCCAGAGCTGACCTATGACGATATCGTCCAAGCGGGTCACCTGAATCCGGATCACACCCGATACGAGTTGCACCGGGTCTGGGAAGTTGAAGCCGAGGTCAAACCCGAGCACCGGCATATCTATGCCAAGCGTCATTTCTTTATTGACGAAGACAGTTGGCAGGCTGCCCATATCGATCATTACGATGCCCGTGGCACCCTGTGGCGCGTTGCCGAAGCGCATGCCATGCATCGCTACAACAGCCAGGTGGCAGGCTTTGCGGCAGAAACCCTGTATGACCTGATTGCCGGCCGTTATCTGGTCATGGGGCTGAACAA
Organism: Halopseudomonas salegens; assembly: GCF_900105655.1. Classification (NCBI taxonomy): domain Bacteria; kingdom Pseudomonadati; phylum Pseudomonadota; class Gammaproteobacteria; order Pseudomonadales; family Pseudomonadaceae; genus Halopseudomonas; species Halopseudomonas salegens. The sequence continues at coordinate 2,805,920 of NZ_LT629787.1, read as the reverse complement.
TCAGGAGCGCAACGATTACGATTACAGCTATCGTACGTCGTCAGCCGACTTTACCGCTGCTGCATTGCGTCAAGCCGGCGTACGCTGAGCCCTTGTTGCGGGCGCCGTTCAATGGCGCCCGTATTCCTTGCAGGCCGGCCGGTGCGGCGCTTGTTTCACACCGGTACCCGGCGTATAACACGACTCTGATCTCTGGAGTCCGTCATGTCTGTCAGCTCTTCTGCTTCCCCAAACCCCGGATATAGCGCGGCCAGCGCACGGGAATGGTGGGGTCTTGCCGTACTGATGTTACCCACACTGCTGCTGGCGCTGGATATGACAGTGCTGCATCTGGCAGCCCCACACCTGAGTGCCGATCTCAAGCCAACCAGTGTGCAATTGTTGTGGATTCTGGATATCTACGGTTTTCTGATTGCCGGCTTTCTGATCACAATGGGTAGCCTGGGTGATCGAATTGGTCGCCGCCGCTTGCTGCTCTTCGGTGCTCTGGCTTTTGGTCTGGCCTCGATCCTGGCCGCGTTGGCGACGTCCGCCAGTCAATTGATTGCGGCACGGGCATTGCTGGGCATCGCCGGTGCGACCTTGATGCCCTCGACCTTGTCGCTGATCCGCAATATGTTTCAGCTCGACCACGAGCGTACCCTGGCGATTACTCTGTGGATGACCAGTTTTATTGTTGGCAGCGCCATCGGACCGCTGGTCGGTGGCTTGATGCTGGAGTTCTTCTGGTGGGGGTCGGTGTTTCTGCTGGCAGTGCCGGTCATGCTGCTGTTACTGCTGGTGGGGCCCTGGTTGTTGCCGGAGTTCCGTGACCCGCAGGCCGGTCGACTGGATATTCCCAGTGCGTTGTTGTGTGTGTGCACCTTTTTGCTGCTGATATACGGGCTCAAGGATATGGCGCGGGAAGGTCCGGCCCTGCTGAACATTCTGCCCTTGCTTGCTGGGCTGGCCGTGGGTTGGCTCTTCGTGCGTCGGCAGCGCGGCCTGGCTGATCCGATGTTCGACCTCAGTCTGTTTCAGCGGCGGGCTTTCAGTGTTTCCGTCGGCGCCATATTGATGACCATACTCGCGCTCTCCGGTGCCTGGCTGCTGATCTTTCAGTACCTGCAAGGGGTGGCCGGGCTGAGTGCTCTGCAGGCCGGTATCTTTATGCTGCCGGCAGCTATCGTGCAAACGGGCGCTTCACTTCTGGTACCGCGTATGTCGCGCTGGTTGCCGCCGGCGACTTTTGTCAGTGGCGGTATGTTGCTTGCCGTGTCGGGTTTTGTCTGTGTCGCCCTGGTCGGGGAGGGTGATCGCCTGTTTCTGTTGTTGCTCGGCTCGGTCGTCCTCGGCGTCGGGGTTATGCCCATGCTGATCCTGGGGACTGATCTGGTGGTCAGTGCGGTGCCGCCGGAAAAAGCCGGTTCTGCCGCTGCCACCTCGGAAACCGCTGCGGAACTTGGCATGGCGCTGGGCATTGCCCTGATTGGCAGCCTGGGTGCTACCGTGTACCGCCAGCACATGCTGGTTAGCCTGCCATCCGGTTTGAGTGAGTCCCAGCGTATTGTTGCCAGTGACACCATTGGCGGTGCGCTGGGCCTGATTGCCGAGTTGCCTGCGCAATTGGCTGCTCCGGTCACCATCAGTATGCAGCAGGCCTTTACGGCCGCTGTGCATATCAACGCCTGGGTTGCCGCCGGCATCATGCTGTTGACAGCCTGCCTCACTGCCTGGTTATTGCGGCGGGTACAGTTGGGCGCGAGCAGTCATTGACTCCGGCAGGAGCAAAGTATCCACCGGCTTTCCACATGCTGAAAGAATTTATCCCCTGCTCTGCGGAAATAATCCGCTGCAGCATGGTCTATGCTGTCAGGTACGTTTATCTATTGCCTGCTCCGCGCAGGTGACGCTCAACAATGAATAAGGAAATGCAGTGATGAAAAAACATGCTTTGTTGGTAGCTGGTCTCGCGTCTACGCTTTTGCTGGCTGGCGGTTGCGCCACCCAGGACGCTTATACCGGTGAACAGAAAACCAGTCGTTCGACTCTCTATGGCCTCGGTGGTGCAGTTGCTGGCGCGGCAGTCGGTGCGGCGACGTCGGGCAGCAGTGACCGTGGCCGCGGCGCATTGATTGGCGCTGCGGTAGGTGGCGCTGCCGGTGCCGGTTATGGCGCCTATGCGGATCGTCAGGAGGCGCGGCTGCGTCAGGAGCTCACCGGTACGGGCGTTCAGGTGGTGCGTGACGGTAATTTCATTCAGTTGGTGATGCCGGGCAATATTACCTTTGCTACCGGTTCATCCGATATTGCCAGCAACTTCTACCCAACGCTGAACTCGCTGGTCAAGGTGTTCAAGGAATTTGACCGCAACGGTGTCGAAATTGTCGGACATACCGATAGCACCGGCTCGCGTGAACTGAACATGCGTCTGTCGCGTGAACGTGCCGGCAGTGTGGCATCCTACCTGACCGGCCAGGGTGTATCTGGTGCGCGTATCGGTACCGCCGGGGCTGGTCCGGACTACCCGATTGCCAGCAACAATACGTCGGATGGTCGCGCACAGAATCGTCGCGTAGAAATCAACTTGCGTCCCATGTAACGACTACTGCCAACTATCCGCTCGCAGCGATCAGCTGCCGGGCGGGTAGTCTTTGTGCAGCGCATCGAGCTGCGCATCCTTCTCCCGCCACAACTGACTGACCCAGGCATGAAACTGCTGACGGAAATCGGCGTCCTGCTGATAGTCACGGCCAAGAAACTCCCCTGGAATCTCGCGTAACTGGCAGCGCAATACGACTTTGCGTACCCGCCCACTGAGCAAATCCCAGAATTTCGGGGCCCCGTCCGGATAATGCAGGGTGATGTCGACCAACGCCTGCAACTGCTCACCCATGGCATCCAGTACAAAGGCTATGCCGCCTGATTTTGGCTTCAACAGGTAGCGATAGGGCGATTGTTGAGCGTCATGCTTGCTTTGCTCGAAGCGAGTGCCTTCAAGAAAGTTGAATACGGCCACTGGCGTGGTCTTGAATTTTTCGCAGGCCTTGCGTGTGGTGATCAGGTCCTGCCCGGCTTTTTCCGGGTGCTTCTCCAGGTAGGCTTTGGTGTAGCGCTTCATAAAGGGGAAATCCAGTGCCCACCAGCACAGGCCAATGATGGGCACCCAGATCAGTTCTTGCTTGAGAAAAAACTTGAGCATCGGCATGCGTCGGTTGAGTACATGCTGCAGGGCAAGAATATCAACCCAGCTCTGATGGTTGCTGGTCACCAGGTACCAGCCACCATAGCGCAATTGATCCAGGCCTTGCGTATCCCACTGGATGCGGCCACTGAGATGCATCCAGCCACTATTACAGCGCATCCAGTTTTCCGCGATACGAATCATGGTGCGGGTACTGGCCTGCTGTAGTGTCTGGATGGGCAATAGTTTGATCAGTGCAAAGGGCACCAGTAAGGAAAAGCTCAACAGGGTGTTGAGCACCAGCAGCAGGGCCGAGATAGCCCCGCGCAGGAAAGCCGGCAAAAAATACAGCATCAATCGGGTCTCGTCGGTGGCGTCAGCCTGCCGCATCCTTGGCCTGGTCGTCCGCCTGAATGGCAGTCAAGGCAATAGTGTAAACGATGTCATCGACCAATGCCCCGCGTGATAAATCGTTCACCGGCTTGCGCAAACCCTGCAGCATGGGGCCAACGCTAACGACGTTGGCGCTGCGCTGCACTGCCTTGTAGGTGGTATTGCCGGTGTTCAGATCGGGAAATATGAAGACGGTGGCCTGGCCAGCAACCGGGCTGTCCGGGGCTTTTTGCCGACCGACGCTGGCAATCGCGGCAGCATCATACTGCAAGGGGCCATCAATCAGCAGGTCCGGACGCTTTTCCTGGGCCAGACGCGTCGCTTCGCGGACTTTTTCCACATCAACCCCGGTGCCGGAGCTGCCGGTGGAGTAGCTGATCATGGCGACCCGCGGCGGGATGCCGAAGGACTCGGCCGAACGGGCGCTCTGGATGGCGATTTCAGCCAGCTCTTCGGCATTCGGATCCGGGTTGACGGCACAATCACCGTACACCAGCACCTGGTCCGGCAGCAGCATGAAAAAGATCGAGGACACCAGGTTGTAGCCGGGTGCGGTCTTGATCAGCTGGAATGCCGGGCGAATGGTGTTGGCGGTGGTGTGAATGGCCCCCGACACCAGGCCGTCGACTTCATCCAGCGCCAGCATCATGGTGCCGAGCACGACGTTGTCTTCCAGTTGTTGCAGTGCCATGGGCGCATTCAGGCCGCGGCCTTTGCGCAGTTCGACCATGTGTTCGACATAGCGCTCGCGCACGGTTTCCGGGTCGATGATCTGCAAACCTTCAGGCAGGGTAATGTGCTGCGCGCGGGCGACTGCCTCGACGGATTCGGGCTTGGCCAGCAGTATGCAGTCGGCAATCCCCCGGCGCTGGCAAATGGCTGCAGCCTGAACGGTGCGTGGTTCGTCGCCCTCGGGCAGAACGATGCGCTTGTGCGCCTGATGTGCCCGGCTTACCAGCTCATAGCGGAAAGCCGGAGGCGACAGGCGCAGCTCTCGTGGCGTACCGCAACGACGTTGCAGCCAGGCATGGTCAATATGTGAAGCGACATAGTCGGTGACCCGCTCGGCCCGCTCCTGGTCGTCAATGGGTATTTCCCGGTTCATGCGGTCGAGCCGGGTGGCGGTGTTGAAGCTGTTGCTGTCGACCACCATCATGGGTAGTCCGCCATCCAGCGCGGGTTGGCACAGGCGGGTAACCCGTGGATCCGGCGGCATGCCCCCCGTCAGCAGCAGGCCGGCCAACGGGGTGCCGGAGAGCGCGGCCAGGCTACTGGCGATAATGATATCGTCCCGGTCACCGGGGGTGACAATCAGGGTGCCGGGCTTCAGTCGGTCGATGATGTTGGGCACGGTGCGCGCGCAGAGGGCGATTTCCATCACTCGACGTTCCTGCATCTGCCCAGGGTGCACAATGCGTGCTTGCAGCAGTTCGGCCACATCCTGGGTGCGCTGGGCATTGAGTTCGTCCTGCCAGGGGATGCAGCCGATCAGGCGGAAGTCCTCGGTATCCAGCACCGTGGATTCCTGTTTCAGCGCTGCGGCAAAGTCTTTCAGTGTGCGCTTCAGGGCATCGCGGTTGCTGGGTGGGTCTTCCGCCAACTCCAGATCGCGGACCTTGTTGACGATAACCCCGAGCATTTTCGGATCCTGCGGGCCACCAAAGGTCTGCGCATGGATCTCAATGCGGTCAGCCAGGCTTGCCATGCTGTCATCGTCCGGCGCGCTGACCAGGATGATGTCTGCGTCCAGGGTTTTTGCCAGATGGTTGTTGATCCGGGCAGCGTAGCTGGCCTGACGGGTGGGTACCATGCCTTCGACCACCACCACATCGGCATCCGCAGCTGCCTGCCGATAGCGGCTGACGATATCTTCCAGTACCTCGCTCAGGTTGCCATTGGCCAGACGATGTTCTACTGCGGGCAGGGCGAGGGGTTCGGGGGGTGTCAGCCCCAGGGTACGGCTGATCAGTTCGCTGGAACGCTCCGGACCTTCGTCACCCGGGTGCGGTTGGGCAATCGGTTTGAGAAAATGTACCTTGAGGCCAGTGCGTTGCAGGGCGCGAATCAGCCCCAGACTGATTGACGTCAGGCCGACGCCAAAACCGGTGGGCGCAATGAAAAAAGTGTGCATGGCAACTCCCTGTAAGGTTCAGTTCGACGCATCCAGCAGGTGCAGGCTTTCTTCAGCTATCTGGCGTTCTTCGTCAGTGGGTATGACCAGAATAGTCGTTGAGCCAGCGGCTTCAATGTTGCCAGCCTCGCCTCGCGGCAGATTGCTGTTGGCATCCGGATCAACCTGCAGGCCGAGAATGCCCAGGTGTTTCAGTGTCAGGGCCCGGGTCAGTGCGGAGTTCTCGCCAATGCCGCCGGTAAAGATCAGTCCGTCAAGTCGCGGCAATGCCACGGCCAGGCCGGCGAGTGAGCGAGCCAGGCGATAACAGAAGACCTCAATGGCCAGTTTGGCACCGTCATGCCCGTCCTTGCGCGCCTGTTCGAGTTCACGCATGTCGTTGGACAGGCCGGACAGGCCGAGCAAGCCACTTTCACGGTTCAACAGGCGTTCAATGCGCGGCAGATCCCAACCCAGCGTCCGGCCCAGGTGGGCATGCAGGTTGGGATCAACGTCACCGCTGCGGGTACCCATGACCAGGCCTTCCAGGGGCGTCAGGCCCATGCTGGTATCCAGGCTGCTGCCATCCAGTACCGCGCAATTGGAGCAGCCATTGCCCAGGTGTGCACTCAGCCAGGCGCCCTGGGTGGCGGGCCAGCCCCGCAACAAGGCCGCTTGCTGAGTGACATATTGATGGCTTGTGCCATGAAAACCATAGCGACGCACACCGTGAACTGCATAGAGCTCATCCGGCAAGGCATAGCGGTAGGCGTACGGCGGCATACTCTGATGGAAGGCCGTATCGAAAATGGCCACATGTGGAATCTGCGGCAACACGGCCTGAGCGGCGCGAATGCCAATCAGATTGGCCGGGTTGTGCAAGGGTGCCAGGGGCGCATTGGCCTCAATGGCAGCGATGACTTCCGGGTTGATCAGTGCGGCACCGGTAAAATGCTCACCGCCATGCACTACGCGGTGGCCGACTGCGCTCAACGGTTGATCGGCATATTCATCAATCAGGGGTAACAGTGAAGCCATCGCGTCGGCATGCCCACCGGGTGACAGTGCCTGACTCTGTTTGCCGTCAGTTGTGTGCCAGTGCAGAATCGCTTTGGGTGATTCCAGCTGCTCGGCGAGTCCGCTGAGCAGGGCAGCGCTGCTGCCTTCCCGGCGCAGGGCAAACTTGATGGATGAGCTACCGCAATTGACCACCAGAACCAGACGTTGAGCCATGAAATACTCGTTGCTTGAAGAGTGAGGGGCCGCCTCCGGGCGGCTGACAAGGAGCAATGCAACCCTGACTGCTATCTTGGGTTGCTGTCATGCGTCGGTCAAGCCGTGCGTTTTTGCGATAACCTGCGTACACTGAGGCTTTTTCAAGCAATAAACAGGTATGCAAACTATGCAAGTAACTGCCAACAAAGCCGTATCGATTGACTATACCCTGAGCAACGATTCCGGCGACGTACTGGATTCATCCAACGGCGGTGCTCCGCTGGTTTATCTGCACGGCGCTGGCAACATCATCCCGGGTCTGGAAAAGGCGCTGGAAGGCAAACAGCAAGGCGATGAAGTCAAGGTAAGCGTTGAGCCGGCTGAAGCCTATGGTGAGTTCAATAGCGAGCTGGTTGCCGTTCTCGGCCGCCACATGTTTGAAGGGGTTGATACTCTCGAAGAGGGTATGCAGTTCCATGCTTCCGGTCCGGATGGCAGCATGCAGATTGTTACCATCAAGGCTGTAGAAGGCGATGAAGTCACTGTGGATGGCAACCATCCGTTGGCCGGCCAGCGTCTCAATTTCGAGGTCAAGGTGGTCGACATCCGTGATGCGAATGAAGAAGAGCTTGCCCATGGCCACGTCCATGGTGAAGGCGGTGTTGAGCACTGAGTCGCTGCCTCTGGCTGCGCGTTTCAAGCCTCAAGAAAACCGGGATACTCCCGGTTTTTTTGTGTCTGATTATCGGTTGTTGTCAGGGTTGGGGTGGCTGCATTACCGCGTCGCTACGTTCCTCGCAATGATGATGGTGTGGAGCAAAGGGTAAAGCCCTGTACCAAGTCATAGCTCTCGTGTTCGTGTCACGGGCCGTGGCGATCCATCGACGCGCAACTGATTCCCTGTTATCAGTAAAATCAATAATAAATATTTTCTCTATTATAAAGAGTTGACCGGTCGTATAGTGTTCGGCATGAACGCTATTCAAGACAAACGTGCACGCATTCTGGCGGCCGGTACCGAGGTGATGTTGCGCAAGGGCTATAACGGCACTGGCGTGCAGGAGATCACCAAGGGAGCCGGTGTACCCAAAGGCTCCTTCTATCATTACTTTGAAAGCAAGGAAGACTTTGCCATCCAGGCGCTGCACTACTATTACACGCCGCGTCTGGAGCGCTTTGCCCGTGCGCTTGAAGCGGGCAATGACTCGCCACGCGAGCGTATTCTGCAGTTCTATCGTGACCTGGTAGGTTACTTCGCCAATCAGCAGGAGCCGACCCATCAGTGCTTTATCGGCAGCCTGTGTCATGAAAAGGCTGATGAAAGTCAGCCGATCGGCTATGCCGCCAGCGCCATTCTCAAACGTTCCAGTGAAGTACTCGCCGGTTGCCTGGCGCAAGCGCGGGATGCGGGTGAGTTGCCGGCAGGGCAGGATCCGCAGGCGTTGGCACATTTCATCGGCTCGGCCTGGGAAGGTGCCTTGCTGCGGATGAAAATTGATCGCCAGATCGGCCCCTTGCGTGTATTTATCGACCAGCTCGAGCGTTTGCTGCACGGCTGAATTCTTCCAGACGACCGGTCAGGCAGGTAACTGAACAGCTTGCTGGCTGGCGTCGAACACTAACCATGGAGTTATCTATGTCCGCTGATACCGGTTCCTTGTTTGCCCCTTTCCAGTACGGTCCGCTGACCCTGAATAGCCGCATCGTCATGGCACCCATGACCCGCCAGTTTTCTCCCAATGGTGTGCCGGGTGACAATGTGGCCGAGTACTACCGTCGTCGTGCTGAAGCCGGTGTGGGTTTGATCGTCACCGAAGGCACCACGGTAGGGACCCCGGCGGCGACCATGAGCCCGAACATTCCGCGTATCCATGGTGAAGACGCACTGGCCGGCTGGAAGAAGGTGGTTGACGAGGTTCACGCCGTGGGCGGCAAGATTGCTCCGCAGCTGTGGCACGTGGGTAACACCCGCCGCCTGGGCACCAAGCCGGATGAAGATGTACCCGGTTATGGCCCGATGGAGAAGGTCAAGGGCGATACTGTGCTGGTACACGGCATGACCCAGGCTGATATTGATGATGTGGTCCAGGCTTTTGCCCAGGCTGCTGCGGACTCCAAGGCCATCGGGTTTGATGCTGTCGAACTGCATGGCGCTCACGGTTATCTGATTGACCAGTTCTTCTGGGAAGGAACCAACCAGCGTACCGACAAGTATGGCGGCAGCATGGAAAACCGTGGCCGACTGGCCGTGGAAATTATCGAGGCCGTGCGGGCCGCAGTGGGCCCGGATTACCCGATCATTTTCCGTTTCTCGCAGTGGAAGCAGCAGGATTACACCGCCCGGCTGGCGCCGACTCCCGAACTGCTGGAGCAGTTCCTTGCCCCGCTGGTCGCCGCAGGCGTGGATATCTTCCATTGCTCGCAGCGTCGCTTCTGGGAGCCAGAGTTTGAAGGCTCCGACCTCAATCTGGCCGGCTGGACCGGAAAATTGACCGGCAAACCGACCATCACCGTGGGCAGCGTTGGCCTGGACAGTGAGTTTCTCGAGTACATGGTCGAGACTGACAAGGTGGCGAAAACCGCCAACCTTGATGATCTGCTGGTGCGTCTGGATCAGGGTGAGTTTGACCTGGTCGCCGTCGGCCGCGCACTGATCGTTGATCCGCAGTGGTCGGCCAAGGTGCGTGAAGGTCGCTATACCGACATCCTGCCGTTCAGTCGCGAAGCCCTAGGCGAACTGTCCTGATCAAATGAGTTTCGGCTGCCGGGTATAGTGCTCGACCCAGAGCAGGGTCGAGCCAGCTACGGCAGCCGGCATGATCAGAACATTCAGCAAGGGAATCAGGCTGCCCACATACACGGGCAGCCCGAAGCTGAACATCAGGCTGCGTCGCTGGCGCATCCAACCCAGTTGCTGGCCCAGGCTGACACCATCGTTGTCCGCCTGATAGTCCAGATACTGCACTGCCATCATCCACACGCCGAATACCAGCAGCAGCGGCGTGGCCAACACATTGGCCAGTGGTACCAGACTCAACAGCAGCAAAGCCAGCAAACGCGGGAAATAATAAACCAGCTTGGCCAGCTCACGACCAATGCTGTGTGGTACCAGCCAGACCCAGTCGCGCCAGCTGCCGGGCTGAGGTGCCTCACCACGCTGACGCAGCGCCAGTTTTTCCGCCAGCAGCGCATAGAAGGGTGAGCCGATCAGGTTTGCCAGCATACTGAAGGTGAAGAACAGCATTACCAGTATCAGCAGCGCAAACAATGGCCATAGCAACCACTGCAGAAACCCCAGCCACTCAGGCAGGGAATTCATCATCTGGCCCAGCCAGACATTGAACGTGTGCCCGGCCCAACTGATCAGGCTGATCAACAATACCGTGTTCAGCGCAGCGGGAATCAACACGTAACGCCGCAAGCCGGGTTGCCACATGGCTTGCCAGCCGGCGCGCAGGTAATTGCTGCCACTGAGTACTTGGGGTTGTTCTGGCATGTGAACTCCATTCTGGAAACGATGGCTATCACCCGTCCAAGGGCTGTGAAGGCGTGATCATAGCGGTAAACTATGCCGCCAATGAAGCTATTGAAATACCCCTTGACGTTGATTTTGGCATACCATGCCTGACAAATTTTTTTCGGCCGACTGTCGTCGATGTGCCAGTTTCGGCCCTGCATGCTTTTAACGTATTGTTTCTGGAGGCTTTATGTCCGAGGTACGCCATTCCCGTCTGATCATTCTGGGTTCTGGTCCAGCCGGTTACACTGCCGCTGTCTACGCGGCCCGCGCCAACCTGACCCCGGTATTGATCACCGGTATGCAGATGGGCGGCCAGCTCACTACAACGACTGATGTCGACAACTGGCCGGGCGATGTTGAAGGTTTGCAGGGGCCGGACCTGATGGAGCGTATGCGCCAGCATGCCGAGCGCTTCGAGACCGAGGTCATTTTTGATCATATCAACAAGGTCGACCTGAACAAACGCCCGTTCAGCCTCTGGGGCGACAGTGGTGAATACCAGTGCGATGCCCTGATTATTGCTACCGGTGCTTCCGCGCAATATCTCGGCCTGCCGTCGGAAGACGCTTTTATGGGCAAGGGCGTATCCGCCTGTGCGACCTGTGATGGCTTTTTCTATCGTAACCAGGACGTTGCCGTGATAGGGGGTGGTAATACTGCCGTGGAAGAAACCCTCTACCTGGCCAATATCGCCAAAAAAGTCACCCTGGTGCATCGCCGCGATACCTTCCGCGCGGAAAAGATCCTGGTCGACAAGCTGATGGCCAAAGTGGCCGAAGGCAAGGTTGAACTCAAGCTCAACGCGACCCTGGATGAAGTTCTGGGTAACGAGATGGGCGTGACGGGCATGCGCATCAAGCTGAATGCCGGCGGTACTGAAGAGCTCGACCTGACCGGGGTCTTTATCGCGATTGGCCACAAACCCAATACCGACCTGTTTGCCGGCCAGCTGGAGATGAAAGACGGCTATCTGACGATCCAGAGCGGCACCCAGGGCAACGCAACCCAGACCACGATCCCGGGTGTGTTTGCAGCGGGTGACGTGGCCGATCACGTCTATCGCCAGGCCATCACCTCAGCCGGTTCCGGCTGTATGGCCGCACTGGACGCCGAGCGCTTTCTCGACGAGCAGTGAGCCCTGTGGTGTGCACAAAAAGCCGCCCCTGATGGGCGGCTTTTTAGTGTGCTGCCATCCGTTCCTGGTCGGTCGTGGTCAGTCAAGAATCGCCGCTTGCAGAGTATCCAGCGGTGCAGGCAATGTAATGGCTAGCGGGCTGTTGCTGGTCAGAGCAAAGCTCCATTGCTCGCTCTGCCAGACGCGAATGCTCAGATCCGTCTTTTCCAGTGCCTGTTCGAGATCAACGGCAAACAGGTGTGCATAACGGCTGCCTGCCTGTTTGAAAATGGCTTCCCGGGCAGTCCAGTAGCGGTAAAAGGCGGCTGTGGGGTCCTGCGCGTTCTGGATGCGTTTGCGGATTGCGGCCTCGGGGAGAAATTCAAGCATCTCCGGCAGACGGCTGGTACGTCGGGGGCGGTGATATTCCAGATCCAGTCCGAAAGGTTCGCTTGCCAGCCCGGCAATGACCAGACGGGCGCTATGACTGATGCCGGCATATTGACCGTCAGGCAGCAGCGGGTGATCAGGTGGTTGCCCTCTTGGGCTCCAGTCTTCCTGCGGACAGTCCCAGCCCCGTTGCCGGCACAACCCGGACAGCAATTGCCGTCCGAGTTGCGAGGCGGCGGCTCCATCATGTCCGGCCGGCAGGCTGGCTGCCAGCAACTGGATGGGCACCGGGTTATTCGGCGAGGGTGACTACATCGCCGCGCAGCGCGACACCGGCCATGATGGCACCGGCCTGGCACTCGTATTCAGTGCGGGAGACCATCGGGTTGGACTTGTAATAACTTTCAATATTGATGACCGCATTGCCGCCTTCGGTCTTGACCCGATCCTGCAGGCTGATCAGTGCCGACAGCATGACCCACTTGCATGCTTCCTCATCGGACTTGCCAAAGGCATTGGTTTTCTTGTTGGTGACAAAATTGCCATGATCGCGCACTACGCGGGGATGCGGGGTATCCGCAAAGAAAAAGCGGATGTTCGGATCCAGCTTTGCACGGGCATCCGAGGTGTTCATGGCCTCTTCAACCGGCAGCAGGTGTTGGGTATCGCGGGCCTGCGCAGTTCCGATCATGGTGAGGCCGACAAGGGCGATAGCGAGACAAGTCATTCCTTTTTTCATGGTTTTCTCCTGTTGCATACGAGGGCAAATTACCAACGGCGGAATATCAGCGATGTGTTGATACCGCCAAAGGCAAAGTTGTTGCTCATGATGTAATCACAGTCAATTGAGCGTGCTTCATGCATGATCAAATCTATCGGCGCACAGGCCGGGTCTGGATTGTCCAGATTAGCACAGGCGTGGAACCAGCCGGTGCGCAGCATTTCGATGGCGACCCAGGCTTCCAGCGCGCCACAAGCCCCCAGAGTGTGGCCGGTAAAGCTCTTGAAGGCACTTACCGGGACCTTGTTGCCGAAAATAGCATAGGTAGCATGGCTTTCTGCAACATCACCCAGATCAGTGGCAGTCCCATGGGCGCTGATATAGCCAATCCTGTCGGCCGTCAGGCCGGCATCCGCCAGGCTCAGACGCATGGCTTGCTCCATCATCGCGGCATCCGGTTGGGTCACATGCCGGCCGTCGCTGTTGGTGCCGAAGCCGACCAGTTCGGCATAGATGGTTGCCCCGCGTTGTTGGGCATGTTCCAGATCTTCCAGAATCAGTGTGCCGGCCCCTTCACCCACTACCAGGCCGTCCCGCGCGACATCGAATGGACGTGGCGAGAGCTCTGGCGTGTCGTTGCAGGTGCTGGTGGCGAACAGGGTGTCAAACACTGCGTCTTCAGCGGCGGACAGTTCTTCGCAGCCTCCCGCCACCATGGCCAGCTGACGCCCGAAACGAATGGCCTCATAGGCATAGCCGATGCCCTGGCTACCCGAGGTGCAGGCGCTCGAGGTGGTATGTACACGTCCACGAATACCCAGAAAAACGCCGATATTGACCGGTGCCGTATGGGCCATCATGCGGATATAGGAGTTGGCATTGAGACCATCGGTGGACTTGTTGATCAGCATGTTGCCGAAGTCGGCCACCGCATCCGGTTCGCCAGCGGAGGCGCCGTAGGCAATGCCGATGTTGCCGCTGCCAAGAAAGTCAGGATCCAGCAGGCCTGCCTGTTCCAGTGCCAGCTCACTGGCACGGGTTGCCATACGGGCGCCGCGCCCCATGCTGCGCAGGGCGCGGCGGTTGTAATGTCTGGGCAAGGAGAAGTCGTCGACCGGCGCGCCCAGTCGGGTGTGCAGCCCGTCGTATTCGTCCCAGCCGGGCATGAAGCGCACACCGGTACGCAGCTGCTGAAGGTTGGCCTGGATGCTCTGCCAGTCATTGCCGATCGGCGAAAAACCAGCCATACCGGTAACGACCACGCGACGTCCTAACCCATCCTCGCGAAATCCTGCTGACATCAGCACAAGCCTCCATTGACCGCAATTACCTGGCGGGTAATGTAACCGGCATCGGGCGAGCAGAGGAAGCTGACGGTTGCGGCTACTTCCTCGACAGTCCCGGTTCGCCGCATGGGAATGGCCTTCATGGCTTCACCGATCACATGCTCGTCAACCATATCCGTTTCGATCAGGCCGGGAGCGACACAGTTGACGGTAATCTTGCGCTTGGCCAGTTCAATCGCCAGCGCCTTGGCGGCGCCAATCAGCCCCGCCTTGGAAGCACTGTAATTGACCTGACCGCGATTGCCCATGATACCGGAGACCGATGACATGATAACGATGCGTCCGGCCTTGCGACGCTGGATCATCGGCATCACCAAGGGTTTGACAATATTGTAGAAGCCATCGAGGTTGGTGTGGATGACTGAATCCCAGTCATCGTCGCTGAGGGCCGGGAAGGCAGCGTCTGCGGTAATGCCGGCATTGCAGATAATGCCGTAGTAAGGGCCGTGCTGCTCGATATCGTCCAGTAGTGCGCGGTTGGCAGCTTCGCGATCGGCAATATCGAAACAAAGAATGCGTGCCTGGCGGCCAAGGGCGCGAATCTCTTCGGCCACGGCTTCGGCCGCACTGCGTTGCTGCCGGCAATGCAGCACGACATCAAAGCCGTCTTGCGCCAGACGCAAAGCGATGCCGCGACCGATGCCACGGCTGGAACCGGTTACCAGAATGGTATCGGTCATGGTTTTTCTCCTTTTTGCAGAGCCTGCAGGGCATCGGCGTTGGGCGGTTCGTATACGCTGAGGGTGGCGACGGCCAGTTGATTGCCCTCGGCATCCAGCAGGCAGCCATTGAATGCACCCAACCCGTTGTCGGCGCGAAAGTCGGGAATGATCTGCGCCCGGACCGGCTGGTTGAAAGCAAAGTGCAGGGGGTCACAGCGATAGCGCCGCGTCCCCAGCAGAAAACCGATCTGCGGTGCCTGGTTGTGCAGCGCGGATTGTACGCCGGCCCAGGCAGAAACCGCCTGAGCCAGCCATTCGATTCCGACCCAGGCAGGGATGCCTTGCGGACGGGCAAACAGGTTGTTTTCCGTCGGTATCACTTCGGCCAGCAAATAATCATCGTTGACTTCCAGCAGGCGTTCGAGCAGACAGATGTCACCCCTGTGCGGAACATAGGGGGCAACAGGGCAGGGCGTGGAAGGGTAGGCTGCGGTTAAACTCATGCTTCACCCTCCAGCAAAAGTGCTACGTTGTTACCGCCAAAGGCAAAGGCATTGCTCAGGATGACAGGCGTCTCCAAACGTCCCGAGCGGGCCAGGTGAATCGGCGCGAGGTCGGGGTCAACCGGTACATCCAGGGTATGTGGCAGCCGTTCGCCGGCCGCCAGGCCCAGCCAGCAGAATGCGGCTTCCAGGGCGCCGCAGGCGCCGAGGGTATGGCCGGTCAGTGCCTTGGTTGAGCTGCAGGGGATGTCTGCGCCGAACAGCTGGTTGACGACACGGGCTTCCATGCGGTCATTTTGCAGCGTGGCGGTTCCGTGCAGGTTGACGTAACCCACCTCGTTCGCTGCTCTGTTGGCCATTTTCAGGGCCGCTTGCATGGCGCTCAGTGCGCCGCGCCCCTCGGGATGCGGGGCAGAAATGTGATGGGCATCGCTGCTTTCACCCACGCCGCTGAGCTGGATGCCGCCGGATTCCGGGGTCACCAGGAAGAGTGCTGCGGCCTCACCAAGGTTGATGCCTTTGCGAGTGGCGGCAAATGGCTGACAGGGGGCCGGGCTGAGTGCCTCGAGGGCAGCAAAACCGTGCACGGTGAGCGAACAGAGGCTGTCGACCCCACCCGCTATAACGGCATCGCAGAGGCCAGCGCGCAACAACCTTCGCGCGCTGGCGAGCGCGCGGGCACTTGACGTACAGGCCGTCGACAAGGTGTAGACCGGGCCTTTGGCGCCAAGGCGAAGCGCAGCATACTCAGCGGGGGCACCGATTTCCTGACGGGCGTACTGGAAGCCGGCAGGCCACTGCCCGGTCTGAACACGCTCGCCGATTACTTGTTCGGTTTCCGCGATACCCGATGTGCTGGTGCCCAGAACCACACCGATGCGAGCCTGCGGTTGCTGACGCTTGAAGGCATCAACGGCCGGCTGCAGTTGTTGCAAGGCCATTTCCAGCAACTGGTTGTTGCGCGAACGAAAACTCTCGGGCATGTCGCTCAGGTCAGGCAAGGGGTAGTCAACTTCGCCCAGTGACAGGGTTTTTCCGGCCAGCCAGTGACTGTTTCTGGTCAGGCCCCGCTGGCCTGACAGCAAGGCCGCAGTGATCTGTTCATTGCGGTGCCCCAGTGAGCAGACGATGGCCGGAGCGGATAAACGACAGCCCTTAACGGGGTGATGGGTCATGGCAGTTGGCATTCTGTTTCCGAGCGATCAAGCGGCTGCAGATACAAGGTGTATCCTGCCTCGAAGTCTTCAATTATTCGGCATTGTGCCACCGACCGGTGGCGGGAAACCAGCGTACGGCCGCGCCAGATGCGTTTTGTTGCGCCCTGTTCATCGGCATGCCAGCGGCTTCTCTGCCAGTGTTGATTGAGCGTGGCTGCTGGCCATATATCCCAGGCCAGCCGGCTCATCAGCCAGTCGGCGGAAAATGGCGGCTGCCACGCTTGCTGAGTGATAAACCGGCTGCCCTCGGCATCATGCACCAGGGTCAGCAAGCGCTGACCTTCCGCGGTGAGCAGTACCACCCGCAAACTGTCTTCCCCTTGACCGATAGCCACCAACAACTCGTGTTGCTGCTGGTGCTTGATCGTCAGCCGCTGGGTTGGCGGTAGTTCGCCGGGCAGAGTGCTCAAGGCGGGTATGCCCGGCGCCTGCTGAACCAGCGCGCATCCGCTCAGGCTCAGCACTGTCAGCAACATGCCGACCAGTAGACGATTGCCGGTCACTCAGAGTACCTGCTCACTGATGGTTTGCTCCGGGCTTTGACGGCAGGCTTCAGCCAGGCTGGTCAGCCGCCGCGCACTGGCCGCTACGAAAGGGTTTTCCTGGTCCCAGGCATACCCGGCCAATACCGAGCTGATCATCTCCCGGATACGCGGTGACTGCTGCTGATGGAAAATAATGTCTGGCAAGCGGCCGTCGTACCAGGCCAGAACAAATTCCCGGAAGGTTGCGACCCCGCGGCGCAGGGGCTGTTCGAAGGCCAGATCCCAGTCGATGGTTTCTCCCTGCAGCTGACGTTGAACCAGTGGTGCAGCCCTGACGGCGGAATCGAGAGCGATGGTCACGCCGGAAGAAAAGACCGGATCCAGAAACTCGCCGGCATTGCCGAGCATGGCGAACCCGGGGCCATGCAGGCGTTCGACATCCGCCGAATAGCCCTCGAGTCGGCCGGTATCGCGGATCTGTTCCGCCCGGGTCAGCAGGCTGCCCAGACGCGGCTCGGCCTTGATCAGATGCCACAAGCGCTCGCGATCTTCGCTGCCGGCGGCTTCCAGGGTCTCGCGGCTGGCGACCACGCCGACCGAGGCGGTGCCATCGCTGAACGGAATCAGCCAGTACCAGACTCCGGACAGTTCCGGATGCAGACTGATGAGGATTTTGTTGCGGTCATGCTTGGGGCAGTCGATGTGATCGGCGACATGGGTGAACAGGGCGCAGCGCGGATCAAGTACCGAGGGACACGCAAGGCCTGTCTGCCGTGCCAGAATGCGGCCGTAGCCACTGGCGTCCAGGACGAAGCGGCTGACCAGCTGGTAGCAGGAGTCATCTTCACGACGTATTCGCAATTGGGGCTGTTTCTCGTCGGCAACGAAATGCTCGACCAGAGAGCCGAACTCGACCATGGCACCTTTGTCCTGAGCCGCCTGAATCAGGCGCTGATCAAAATCGGCCCGTGGTACCTGCCAGGTGGTGCCGGGCCCTGGGCTGAACTTGTTGCGAAAATCAATGCAGGTTTCGGTTCCGCGCCAGGTGAAAGCGGCCCCGTTTTTGCTCTGATAGCCACCGGCTGTGGCTGCTTCCAGCAAACCGCAGGTGGCCAGATGCTCCATGCACTGGGGCAACAGGCTTTCACCGATCGAAAAGCGGGGGAAGTGTTGCCGCTCGATGACCTTGACGGTGATGCCCTGATTGGCCAGCCAGGCAGCAGCGCCGGCGCCAGAGGGGCCGGCTCCGATGATGGCGACATCAACATGTTCGGTGGTGGATGCTTGGGTGTCGGGTTTGAGTTCCATCTGGTCAGATTCCATGTGTGGTGGCGAGTGGAGGACGGCTGATCAGCGTCAGAATCCAGGCTGAGGACAGGCCGATCAGGCAGGTCAGGCCGAGCTGCTGAAGCGCCGGGGTACTACTGAAAGAAAGTAGCCCGAAAGCGATCAGACTGGAAGCACAAGACAGGGTAATGGCCAGCCAACTGGCCCCTTGCTCCCCGTGTTCGGTATTGAAGATGCCGCTATCCAGGCCGATGCCAAGTACCAACAGCAGACCCAGCAGGTGAAACAGGGTGATGCCCTGCCCAGACCAGCTCAGTATGGTCAGCGTCAGCAGCAAGGCGCCAAACGGTGGCAAGAGCGCACGCCAGGCTTGTCGGCGGTAGCGCCAGAGCAGCAGTGGCAGCAGCAACAGACAGGCGGCCAGCAGCCAATAACTGACGGTGTCGCGCAATTGCCCCAGTTTCTGCCCCAGTGCGGCAACCCGGTCGTGATAGATCTCGCGCTGATGCAGGGCGTCAAGCAACCGCTGTTCGCCCGAGTTGCTCAGATCGCCCAACAGGATCACTGCATGCGTGCCCGCCGATGACTGCCACCACAGATTCTGATCCGGCTCGCCGGCTGCACGTGCCAGCCATTGTTCGGGGAACAGGGGCTGTGACCGTTCCAGCTCGGCATTGATCGGTTGCATCAGTTCGCTGGGCAAGCCGGCCTGCTCAAGCAGCAAGGGCAGTGCTTCAGCATAGGCGTGATTGATCAGGGCATGATCCGCCTGCTGTTGCTGCAAGGATGGCACCCGTTGCGCAATATGACTGAAGGCACTCAGCTCGTCGCTGGCCTGCAGTTCGCTGAGCAGGGGATGCAGTGCTTCCAGGCGCTCCAGCAAGGCTTGCGGCTGCTGCGCTGTCAGCAGCACAAAGCGCTGACCGGATGCTTGCTGCAACCAGTGCATGACCGTTTTCTGCTCGGCAACAAGGCTGTCCGGAGAAGGATTCAGTTGGCGCAGGTCGTTGTTGGGTCGCACGTCCGCAGTGATCAGCAGGAGCGGCAAACCGAGCATCAAGCCAAATGCCAGGGGCGCCTGCCAGCGGGCAGGCAGGCGCAACCGGTTGCAGTGCGCGACCATGCGCTGGTTGCCGCTATGCCCCTGCAACGGCCAGCGGGGCAGCCACAGGCGAGCAGTCAACCAGGCTCCGATCAGTCCCAGCATCAGAAAACAGGCCATCTGCCGCAGGCCCGGTAGAGGAGTCAGCAACTGTGCCAGATAGGCCAGCAGGCTGGATAAAAGCCCCAGTCGCAGTGCCGGCCAGAGTTTATGCAGGGCGCTGTCAGGATGCGTCAGCCGGTAGCATTGCACGTGAAGGGCATAGTCAATGCCGATGCCGATCAGGCTGATGCCGAAAGCCAGGGTCAGCAGATTGAGTCGCGTGAAGATCAGCCAGGTCAATGGCAGGGCAAACAGCACGCCGCACACAACCGGCAACAGCAGGCTAAGCAGGCTGGTCGGTCGGCGAAATACACTCCATAGCAACAGGGTGATCAGCAGCAATGAGCTGCCACCAATAATACTGACCTCCCACTGAGCCTGTTGTGCTGCATGGGCGGCATGAAATACCAGGCCGGCGCGCATGGTCTGCAAGTCGGGGTGCTGCTGCCCGAACTCTGCCAGGGCGTGGCTCAGCCGCTGCTGGGTGTCCATATCATAGGCACTGCCACGGAGTTCAGCGTTGAAGACCAGCCAGTTTTGCGCATTGGCATGCAGCAACGGGTAGCCATCTTGCCACTCTATGCCGGCAGGACGCAGTTGCTCGATCCAGGCCGTCTGCAGAGCAAAGGGGTCTTGCCTGAGATTGCGGCCGCGGCCTGGTGCAAACAGGGATTCGAGCGCATGGTCGGCCCATTCTCTGGCGGGCAGGTCGCGCAGGGTATCAGCCAGCAGATAAGCCATGTGGGGTTGAATGGCCGGCAGCCAATCGTTGCGGGCCTGGCTCTGGTCGTGAATCAACTGCGCTTGTTGCAGCCGGTTTTCCAGGTCGGCGACAGCGGCGCTGGCCTGTTCACCGCTGATCAACAGCAGGAAGCGGTTGCTGCCGAGTTCATCCTGTTGCTGCGCATACTGTTCCAGAAGGGTGTTACGGGTCTCGCTTGGCAGCAAGGCGGTTATGCGGGTATCCCATGCCGCACCGCGCCAGAGTTGAAACACCAGGAGCAAGGTGCTCAGCAGCAATATGATTAGCCACAGAATTGCCCACCGCCGGTTCGACTCAGGGGCCGGCAACATGCTCAGTCAGTCTCCGCGCAGGCGGACGGTGAAAGCTGCAGGTGCAAGCGGTCGCCATCGGCAAACTGCAATTCGATCTGCTCTACCAGCGGCTGGCCGCTGACCCGGATATGCTCCAGCATGCTGCGCAACTCATCGCTGTGTGGCGTCAGCAGCAGGCCATCATTCTGGCTGTCATCAAGCGCGAAATGGTCACTGACTGCGTGGGTATCACCGCTGTGCAATGCATGCATGAAATCGGCAATCAGGCGTTGGTCGATGGCCAGTTCATTATTCTCCGGGTGCAACTGCAGTTGCCGCTCGATGGGTTCGCGCAAATGCCAGATCAGGCCATCATTCTCGCGTCTGAACGTGCCGCGTGCCGCAATGCTCATTTCCAGGTCGGCCAGCCAGCGCTCCTGCTCGAAGCGACCACAGTCAGGCAAGGCAGGCAGTTCACTGGCGCTGACCGCCAGCGACAGCAAGCCCAGCAACAGCATGGCGGTGAAGCGCATCAGGTTTGCTGCTCCTGCCAGGCCAGCAGTCGCTGTTCCAGCACCGGGGGTGAGACCAGGCGCATTTCCTGATCTTCGATACCAACCGCGACCTGAACGGTCCAGGCCCGGTTCAGGCGCTGCCGCGTTTGTGCATCACGAATGGTGTAATCGATTTTGAGCCGGTGCTCCCATTCGGTCAGCCGGGCCTCTATGGCAATTGTCTGGGTAAAGGTTGCCGGTGCGGCATAACGCAGGCGCATATCAATGACGGGCCAGGCGTGGCCAGCCTCGCACATCTGCAGATAGTTGAAGTCGAGCATATCGAGCAACGCGCAACGGGCGATTTCAAGATAGCGAACGTAATGGCCATGCCAGACAACGCGCATCATGTCGACGTCATGGAAGGGGATTTCCAGCTCGATTTCACAGCGCGGTAACGGGCGATCATTCGGCGTCATAGAGTCTCCAGTGGCGATCGAGGATCTGTTGGCAAAGCTGGCGCAGTTCGGCTTCCAGCGCTCGATCCTCACCCAGCCTGGGAAATTGCTGGCGGAACTCGGCAACAAAAGCCGCCAGTTGTTCGGGCACCTCGGGGCTGTCGGGCAGCTGGCTGCGCAACTCCACGCCCTGGCAGGCAGCATGCAGTGTTGCTGCGGTAACCTGCTCGCACAAGGTCAGTACGCGCAACGCATCCCTGGCGGCGATAGTGCCCATGCTGACCTTGTCCTGATTATGGCACTCGGTCGAGCGCGAGAAAACGCTGGCCGGCATGGTCAGCTTGAGCGCTTCTGCGGTCCAGGCCGAGGCACCGATCTGAACCGCCTTGTAGCCATGGTTGAGTGCCGCGCGGGCGGGTTCGGCACCGCTCAGGTTGCTGGGCAGGCCGTGATTGAAACGGGTGTCGACCAGTTGCGCCAGTTGCCGATCGAGCAGGTCGGCAATATTGGCACAGGCTTGCTTCATGCTGTCCATGGTGAAGGCGACATGCCCACCGTAAAAGTGTCCGCCATGCATGACCCGGCCGGCCTCGATATCAATCAATGGATTGTCGTTGGCACTGTTGATCTCGTTTTCGAGAAATTGCCGCCACCAGGGCAGGGCGTCTTCAACCACGCCGATGACATGCGGTGCGCAGCGGGTCGAGTAGCGGTCCTGCAAGCGCGGGGAGTTGCGCGGCGCTACCGGCGCATGCAGATCAGCACGAATACGCGCAGCACAAAGGTTCTGGCCCGGGTGGGGTTTGGCCGCAAACAGCTGCGGGTCGAAATGGTAGGGATTGCCATCAATGGCATAGACGGTCAGTGCCGTGATCCGTGCCGCCAGGCGGCTGAGATAGTCTGCGCGCTGCCAGGCAAAGGTCGCCAAGGCGGTCATCACCGCCGTGCCGTTCATCAGCGCCAGGCCTTCCTTGGGTTTCAGCTGGTAGGGCTGGATACCGCGTTCGGCATAGACCTCGGCGGTGGGTCGGCGTTCTCCGGCAACGTAGATGTCCCGTTCGCCACAGAGCACCGCCGCCAGATAGGACAGGGGAGTCAGGTCTCCACTGGCTCCGACTGAACCTTCCTCGGGAATGACCGGCATCAGATCTTCATTGAGCAGCCAGACCAGCCGTTCAAGCAATTCCATGCTGACGCCTGAGTAACCCCGGCAGAGCGATACCAGTCGAACCGCGACCACCGCACGGGCCATGCTCGGTGACAGTACCTGCCCCAGCCCACAGCCGTGAAAGGTATACAGCTGCTGCGGCAGCAGCGCGAGATCTTCACTGGGTACCGCCCGCGTACAGGAGTCACCGTAGCCGGTGGTCACCCCGTAGATAACGCCGTCCTCGGCAAGCAGTTGTTCAAGAAACTGGTTGCCGGCTTCAATGCGCTGGCGGAATTGCGGGTTGCTGTCGAGACGGACGCTTTGCCCCTGGGCTATGGCGAGAATATCTTCGATGCGCAGGTCGCTGCCGTCGAGAATCAGCGGTTTATCGGGATGTTGCATTGTCGTGCTCGTCATCGTGTATGTGCCAGAAAGGATAAAAATTGAACCATTGCAGTGGCGCTTGATTGACCTGTTGTTCCAGTCGCTGGGCGAACTGTTCGCCGGCAGTATGCAGCCATTGCGCCCGTTCTTGGCGTTTCAGTTGCCGGGTGTCGTCGAAAGGCTCGAAATCAATCCGGAAACGCTCGCCATATCGGACACAGCTGAGGGTGTAGATCGGGCAGCGCAGCAGGCTGGCGAGCAGGAACGGGCCTTCGGGAAACAGTGCTGGAGCGCCAAGAAAATTGTGTGTTCTGCTTCGGCCGCTGCTATGTGGAGTCCGGTCTGCGGCAATAATGACAAAACCACCGCGGGAAATCAGCGCATCCAGCTTCTGTGCCGTTGCCGGTGTGATCTGGCTGACCTCGAGAATGTCTGGCCGGCGTCGCCCGGAGACCTGTTCGATCAGTTGATTGAATTTCCCGGCATTGGCGGTGTGCATCAGGATGGTGATTTCCAGGTCCGGATGCCGTTCGGTCAGCGCACTGGCAATGTCGAGGTTGCCGTGATGGGCAACCAGCACCAGGCCACCCTGGCCTCCGGCCACCGCGCGGGAAAAGTCGCTGAGCCCTGTGCCGCAGATCAGATCATCGTTGACGCCGCGACTCCAGGCACGAATCTTGTCCATCAGGCTGGCGCCAAAGGCGAGAAAATGACGGTAACTCAACCAATGGCAATACAGGCGCCTGCTGCGCAGGGCCGGGTTCTGGCGCTGCAGATATTCGCGCGAGGCTTTTCTGGCCAGCGGGTGGCTGATGAAATACCAGAGAATCACCGGCATCAGCACCAGTTGAAAGGGCCAGCGACCGAACCAGCGATCAATGGTGATCATGATCCGCATGCCCAGGAGTGAGCCGCGTTCGCCGATCTGTGCCCAATGCTGATTCATGCCCGGCTCCGTCGCAGCTTGCGCGCCAATAGTCGGGGCAGGCGCAGGAGCATGCCGAAAAACAGCCGGGTATGCATGCGGGTAAGCAGCAGGTTGTCACGCCAGAGGCGGAAATGGCTGATGCCGTCAGCGGGGTAACGTACATGGACCGGCAGGTTGCAGACGGCATGCCCGGCCCAGTGCCAGCGCACCAGTACCTCGGTATCGAAGTCCATCCGATTGCCACAGCTATGCCGTTCAAGCATGGGTATCAATGCATCAAGGGGGTACAGGCGGGCGCCGCACATGGTGTCCTTGATGTCCAGCGACAGGGTATTGATCCAGACCCAGATATGGGTGGCGTAGCGGCCGTAGAAGCGCAGCCGCGAGACACTGTCATCATACTGCGGATAACCGGCAATCAGCGCATTCGGTTGCTGCTGCATACCCTCGAGAAAGGCCTGCAGGTCGGCTATGTCATGCTGGCCGTCGGCATCCACCTGCAGGGCGTGGGTGAAACCCTGGCGTTGGGCAGCAAACAGGCCGGTCCGAACAGCCGCCCCCTTGCCGGCATTGTGTGGCAGACGCAACAAGCTGTGACCCTGGTTGGCCTGCAACTCATCGAGTACTGCCGCACAGGCAGGATCGGAACCGTCATCTACCAGGAGAATCGGCAGATCATAGACGGCGAGCTCCTGACACACGGCAGCGATCGTTTGCGGATGGTTGTATACCGGAATCAGAAAGCAGGGTTGCAGAGTACTCATGCGCTCGTTTCCGCCCGGCGCTTGAGTGTTCCACTGCTATGGCGCCCCTCGCAGGAGTCGAAGCTGAAACGCAGGGCGCTGGCGCTGAGCTCCAGTTCCAGGGTGAATCGCATGCCCGGGCGCAGCGGCTGCTGGAATTTGAGACGGTCCATGTCGGCGACCTGACAGCAGCAGGCAAATTGCTCTTCCGCCAGGTCGATGGCCCATTGAATCTGCACCACGCCGGGAACCAGTGAGTAACTGTCGAAGTGGCCTTCCAGATATACCAGGTGTTCGGGGACTTCCAGTTCCAGCCTGGCGTGGTGCGGAGACAGGGTTGTCAGTCCAAGCCAGCGGGGGCGCGTTCTGTCATGCCGGTCGGCAAAGAGTTTTTCCAGCAGGCTGCGGTCAAGCTTGCCCTGAGCATTGCTGGGCAGCTGGCGGACAAACCGCCATAGCCGCGGAATGGCGATCGGCTCCAGCGACTGAGCAAGCTGGTGCCGCAGCTGCCGGGTCAGTTGCAGGCGCTGCTCGCGGTAATGAGGCAGGCAGCTGTCCTCCATTGCCACCACGGCAACCAGGCGGCCATCACGTTCATCCAGGCTGGAGCAGCAGGCGGTCAGTACGCCGGTTGCCTGCTGCAGGTCGTGTTCGATCCGGGTCAGTGAGATGCGTTTGCCGCCAACCTTGGCAATGCGGTCGGCGCGCCCCAGGAGCTGAAAGCCCTGCTCTGTCGGCTGGGCATGATCGCTGTGCCGCCACCATTGTTCAGGCTCGGCGAGAAAGGGCGAGCGAATGGCAAGGCAAGGCTGAGTAAAGTCGAGCTCGACTCCGGGCAGTGGTCGCCAGTCGGCCCGGCGGGATTGTTGTCGCCAGGCAATGCCACCGGTCTCGGTACTGCCGTAGATTTCAATGACCGGCGCCTGCAACAGGCTTTCACAGCGCTGTGCATCGGTTGATGCCAGGGGGGCACCAGAGGAAAAGAGTCGGTCTGGCGGTGCGTTCCAGTCCAGGTTCTCGGGGAGCCGCGACAGTACCGAGGGTGAGCTGATCACCGTGGCCTGCAGTGTGGCAGCGCTGGCTTCCTGCAGGCGTTTGAGCAGCACTTCGGGGTAGTGGCTGGTATTGCCACAGAAAGGCGTGCCACTGCACAACGGGTGCAGCAGTCCGGTCAGCAGACCATAAATATGCTGATGGCTGACCTGTGAAATGACGGCGGCGCCAGTACCCAGCGGCCACAGCCGCGATTGCACCTGGAGTTCGGCATCCAGCTGCTCGAGCCGTTTCGGCAAGGCAACCGGCAGACCGCTACTGCCGGAGGTGAACAGAATAACGGCTGGATGGGACGGCGACAGTTGCCGGGGAATGTCGACGGCGCCGTCTGCCGGATATTCCGGCGGCAAGGCCGGCAGGTTGCCGGAGACCAGTTCTTCGATGCGCTGCAGGGTGTCGGGCCGGTCGTCGGCGGGCAGCACCGCGCTGCGCCCGCTTTCCCACAGTGCCAGCAGGGCCGCGGTGAAGTGCAGCGGGTCACGATTGATCAACAACCAGTTGCCGTCCGGCTGCCCGTGCAGCCAGGCGTGCCATCGATCAATCAAGCGGTTCAGTTCGGCCAGATTGACCCAGGCAGGCCCCGGGGAAGGGGAGTTGGCCGCACACCGGCGCCAGGGCATTTCATGCAGTGGGGTAAAACTCATTTCGCCTCCTGGCGCAGCCGGTGCCGAAGCATCCATTCACCGGCAAACATGATACCGATCAGGATGTAGCTGATGACACCGTTATACAGCGCCCAGGTGCTGAGCTCGGCGTACAGGGCAGTCCAGGCCGCGAGGCTACCGTTGACTATAAAGAACAGACACCAGGCCTGGGTGACTCTGCGGGTATAGGCCACGGCGGCTGCCGGGAGGTCAGGCTCCTGCAGCCGGGCGAACTGTTCGACCAGCGGCTGGCCGTGCAGCAGGCTGCTGCCGAACACTCCCAGCATGATCAGGTTGACGGCTACCGGGTAGGCGCGCACTCCCAGTTCGGCATGGCCGAGCAGCCCCAGGCCAACCAGTCCGACAGCGCAGAAAACGGCAATGCCGCGCGCCTGTGGCAGGCGCCAGGCAAGTAGCAGGGCACCGGCGATCAAAAGCGGCCAGGGCCCCAGCCAGGCGTGTCCGAAATAGACGACCAATGGCCAGCACGCCAGCAAGATGCCAAGCAGAATGCGCAGTGTCACGGGCATGCAGTTCAGTTGGCCATCAGGCCGGCTACCGCGTCTATAACATCATCAACTGTACGCACGGCCTTGAAGTTTTCCGGGTTGACCCGCTTGCCGGTGACGCGCTTGAGTTCGACCACCAGATCGACGGCGTCGATACTGTCGATATCAAGGTCTTCGTACAGTTTCGCTTGCGGGGTGATGTCGTCGGCATCCAGTTCAAACAGGTCGACCAGTATGCGACGCAATTCGTCCAGGATCTGCTCACGACTTTGCAGTGCGTCAGTTGCCATCATGCGCCTCCACAAGTGCTACCAGACTGTTGATGCTGGCAAAATGGGTGCGAGTGCTTTCATCTTCAGCGTCCAGTTTAATGCCATAACGCTTTTGCAGCGCCAGGCCTATTTCCAGCGCGTCAATCGAGTCCAGCCCCAAGCCTTCACCGAACAGGGGGGCGTCAGCTTCGATATCGTCAGGCTGAATATCTTCCAGTTCCAGCACGTCGATGATCATCTGCTTGATTTCCTGGGTACGCTTCGGGGTGTCGCTCATGATTGAACTGCTCCATTTCTCGAATAAAATAATCATTCAGCCAGTGCGTCAGGCCCTTTGCGCCATGCCGGTTACAGGGCCATTCGTCGGTCAGATGATCATGCAGGGTCGGTAGAACCTTGAAGTGCATGAAAACCTGCTTGCGGGGGATGTGATACCAGGGTTCCCCCTTGGTCAGCGTGGTCGGGCTGCAGCTGATCAGTACAGGTGTAACAGGTGGCCGGGTATGCAGGGCGATATTCGCTGCGCCGCGGCGAAAGCGCAGCGGCCTTCCGGGTACCGTGCGCGTGCCTTCCGGGAACACGACCAGTGAGTTGCCCCGGGCCAGGCTGCTGCGTGCGGCTTCCAGGACTTGCTGGGGGTCGGTGTTGGTAATGAATCCGGCGACCCGAATGGGTCCCCGGGTAAAAATATTCCGCGCCAGGTGGCCGTTGACCACGCAATCGGCATTGGGCACATTGGCGACCAGAAATATCACATCAATCAATGATGGGTGATTGGCGATGATCAGGTGGCCGCGCTGGTTGAGTAGCTCTTGATTGTCAATCCGGTAGTCCAGTACCCCGCAACAGCGCATCACTCCAATAAAGCCGCGAAAAGCCAGCTGGATCAGCTTGCGCCCGTAATGGTGCCGACGCTCGATGCCGGGTATCAGCAGCATCGGGTAGCTGAGCAGGGTGATCAGCAACCCGCCAAGGCCAAAAACACTGAATGACAATGCCGTGCCGACACCGCGCTTGAGCTGGTCAACTGTCATAACGAGCCCAGAGTCCAGAGGGCGCGTGCCGGCAACTCGGCTGAAGGTGTTTCAAGCCATTCAAGCACATCGATCGGGCCGGGATTGCCGACATCGGGGGCAGCTGTCCGACACAGGGGTTGCCCGCTACTCAAGGTCAGTCGCAAACCAACCGCACAGGCGTGCCGGGGTTGTGAAAGATGCCCGGACAACAGCACAGGCGCTGCATCGTCACTCAACAGCACAACGACTGCGGGATGGCCGTCATGCAGGTAACCTGCCGCTTCTTCCATGGCCGCATCGAACTCGCCGCCGCGAGCAGCGAGAGCCTGCATGCTGTTTTGATTGCCGCTGGCAATGGAATAGACGCCCAGCACCGCGTTATGCACCGAGAGGGAAAACCGGGCAGGCGATGCATGGCCATCACTGACGATGTCACTCAGCAGCGTCAGGGATGTCTGCAAGTCACCATGGCGTGACGCATGAATAACCGGCAAGTCAGCATTCGGGATCAGCTGGTTGAGGATTTCGCAGCAGGCACGGCCCTGCGCGTTCAAGCGACGCTTGAGCATGGGCGGCAAGGATTGGCCTGACAGCGCGGTAGTCTGGCCATTTGCCGAGCGGAAGGCTGCCGAAGGCGCATTACTCCATGCAACCCAGTCTTCTATGTGGGCAAGCTTTTCCATACTCAAACTATTTTCGGGCAAGAGGTTGCAAATTGTAACTTACCGGGAAGGGGGGTCAACCTGAGTTCAACAGGTGACGGGCTTTTCGTGAGAATTAAAGCCGGTTTCCGGTTGGTTTTCAGCAGCTACAGCAATGAGGGGATAAAGCTGGAACCATCCGAGAAGATCAGATGGTGCCTCGGGGGAGAATCGAACTCCCACTCTGTCACCAGAAACGGATTTTGAATCCGCCGCGTCTACCAATTCCGCCACCGAGGCCTGTACTGAAGGCTGGCGCGGAGTATACGAACCCTGATTCGGGTGGTCAATCCTTTGCGTGGTGAGTGGAACGCTTTTCCGTTAAGATACTCGCCCTTTTTTCAGCTGGATGAAGCGCCTGCCATGCGTGTGCGTGATTTTCACTTTGAACTGCCTGAACGCTTGATCGCCCACCATCCGCTGGCGGAGCGGCGTGGGAGCCGCTTGTTGTGTCTGGATGGGCCGACCGGCGCCCTGGCGCATCGGCAGTTTGTTGATTTGCTGGACCAACTGCAGCCGGGCGATCTGATGGTGTTCAACAACACTCGGGTCATACCGGCGCGCCTGTTTGGTCGCAAGGCCACGGGTGGGCAGCTGGAAATTCTCGTCGAGCGGGTGCTGGACAGTCATCGGGTGCTGGCCCATGTGCGAGCCAGCAAGTCACCCAAACCGGGTAGCGAGATCCTGCTGGAAGATGGCAGCCGGGTGGAGATGCTGGGGCGTAAAGATGCGCTGTTCGAGCTGGGCTTTGCTGATGAGGTGTTGCCGCTGCTGGAGCGTATCGGGCATATGCCGTTGCCGCCTTATATCGATCGTCCGGACGAAACGGCTGACCGTGAGCGCTATCAGACGGTGTACGCTCAGAAAGCGGGTGCTGTGGCAGCGCCGACGGCGGGCCTGCATTTTGACAAGGCGCTGCTGGCAGCAATCAAGACCAAAGGCGTTGAGATGGCAGAAGTCACTTTGCATGTTGGCGCCGGTACTTTTCAGCCGGTGCGTGTGGAGCGGATCGAAGAGCACCATATGCACAGTGAGTGGCTTGACGTCAGCCCGGAGGTGGTTGCCGCCGTCGATGCCTGCAAGGCGCGCGGTGGACGGGTGATCGCGGTAGGTACGACCAGCGTGCGTTCACTGGAAACGGCAGCGCAATCCGGTACTTTGCAGCCCTTCAGTGGTGATACCGATATTTTCCTCTATCCGGGTCGGCCCTTTCATGTGGTCGATGCCCTGGTCACCAACTTTCATTTGCCCGAGTCGACCTTGCTGATGCTGGTGTCGGCCTTTGCCGGCTATCCGGAAACCATGGCGGCATATGCCGCCGCCGTGGACCAAGGATACCGTTTTTTCAGTTACGGGGATGCCATGTTCATTACCCGCAATCCGGCGCCGAGCGGCCCCGAGGATGTGTCATGAGTGATATGCAATTCGAATTGTTGGCTACGGACGGCAAAGCGCGCCGCGGCCGGCTGACCTTTCCCCGTGGTACCGTGGAAACCCCGGCCTTTATGCCGGTGGGCACCTACGGCACGGTCAAGGGTATGTTGCCGCGTGATGTGGCGGCCATTGGTGCCGACATCATTCTGGGCAATACCTTTCACCTGTGGCTGCGCCCGGGTACCCAGGTGATTCAGGAACATGGCGATCTGCATGATTTCATGCAGTGGCAAGGGCCGATTCTGACCGACTCCGGCGGCTTTCAGGTGTTCAGCCTGGGGGCTATGCGCAAGATCAAGGAGGAGGGCGTGTACTTCTCCTCACCGGTCGACGGCGCCAAGGTGTTCATGGGGCCGGAAGAGTCGATGCAGGTACAGCGTGAACTGGGCTCGGACATTGTGATGATCTTTGACGAGTGCACGCCCTATCCGGCGGAGCATGATGTTGCTGCGCGCTCGATGGAGCTGTCGCTGCGCTGGGCGCAGCGCTCGAAGAATGCCCACGAGGGCAATCCGTCGGCCCTCTTCGGCATCGTTCAGGGTGGTATGTATCAGGATCTGCGCCTGCGCTCGCTCGAGGGGCTGGACAAGATCGGCTTTGACGGTCTGGCAATCGGTGGTCTGTCGGTGGGTGAGCCCAAGGAAGAGATGATCAAGGTGCTGGATTATCTGCCTGGTCAGATGCCGGCGGACAAGCCGCGCTATCTGATGGGGGTCGGCAAGCCTCAGGACCTGGTTGAAGGTGTGCGTCGGGGTGTGGATATGTTCGACTGCGTGATGCCGACGCGCAATGCGCGCAACGGGCATCTGTTTATCGACAGCGGTGTGATCAAGATTCGCAACGCCGTGCATCGGCATGACCAGAATCCGCTGGACGCGGCTTGTGACTGTTATACCTGCCAGCACTTTTCCCGGGCTTATCTGCACCATCTCGACAAGTGTGGCGAGATGCTCGGCAGCATGCTCAACACGATCCATAACCTGCGGCATTATCAGCGGCTTATGGCCGGTTTGCGTGGTGCCATCCAACAGGGTACATTGAGCGACTTTGTGGACGACTTCTACGCCCGACTCGGTCTGCCGGTTCCGCCGCTAGCGACTTGAATTGCGCCCGGATTGCCCCATTAACCTTTTCTATTATTGACGTTTGACGGGAGTATCACATGAGTTTTTTCATTTCTGACGCCATGGCGCAGTCTGCGACTGCACCGGCCGGTGGCGCTGGTTTCGAGTGGATTTTTCTGGTCGGTTTTCTGGTCATCTTCTATCTGATGATCTGGCGCCCACAGGCGAAGCGGGCCAAAGAGCATAAAAATCTGATTGGCGGCCTCAGTGTCGGTGATGAAGTGGTCACCGGTGGTGGCATTCTTGGCAAGATCAAGAAAGTCACTGACGAGTTTATCGTGCTGGAAGTGGCTGATGGCCAGGAACTCAAATTCCAGAAAGGCTCAGTGGTCGCAGCATTGCCCAAAGGCACGCTGAAAGCCATCTGATTCTCCTGTTTTCATCGTATTCGGGCGCCTTCAGGGCGCCCTGATCGTTATCGGGCCCTGTTATGCTCAATCGTTACCCTGTATGGAAATACCTGCTGGTCGTGCTGGTACTTGCCCTGGGCGTTGTTTACGCCCTGCCGAACCTGTATCCGGATGATCCGGCGATCCAGATTTCTGGTGCCAGCTCGGCACAGACCATCGAAACCTCTGACCTGATCCTCATGGAAGAAGCCCTGCGCGAAGCGGGTATCGAGAGCAAGGGCACCGAGTTGGGCGCCAATGACCGTTCCGGCCTGATTCGTCTGGTCAATCGTGCCGATCAGTTGCCGGCTCAGGATGTGGTGCGTGATGCCCTGGGTCAGCGCTATGTGGTGGCGCAGAATCTGGCACCAACCACGCCAGACTGGCTGGTCAATATCGGTGCTGGCCCGATGAACCTGGGTCTGGACCTCTCCGGCGGTGTGCACTTCCTGCTGGAAGTCGACATGGAGCGGGCGATCGAGAATCGCGTTAACGTTTATGAAAGCGAGCTGCGCACAACCCTGCGCGAGGCTCGTGTGCGTTATCGCAGCCTGCCCAGCCAGGGAAACGTGCTGCAATTCGGCTTTACTGACAGCGAGCAGTTGAGCGAGGCGCAACGTGAAATCAACCGCAACTACACCCAATTCCAGTTCGAAACGGTTGAGCGTGAGGAGCTGGAGGTACTGCGGCTGACCCTGAGCGATGCCGAAATGCAGGAGATCCGCGAATACGCCGTGCGCCAGAACCTGACCACCGTGCGCAACCGGGTCAATGAACTGGGTGTGGCTGAACCACTGGTTCAGCGTCAGGGCGCCAACCGTATCGTGGTGGAGCTGCCGGGGGTACAGGATACCGCCGAAGCCAAGCGTATTCTTGGGCAAACCGCCAATCTCGAGTTCCGTCTGGCGGCAGACCGCGGTGCGGCCAGGGCTACGGTAGAAACCTTTGAGTTCCGTGATGGCAGCCGTCCCCCGGCGGACGTCGAGCGCAGTATCATCCTGACCGGTGATCAGGTGACTGATGCCCAGTCCAACTTTGATGAAAATGGCCGTCCGCAGGTAAACATTCGCCTGGATGGTCACGGCGGCGAATTGATGACCCGCGCTACCCGCACCAATGTCGGTCGTGGCATGGCGGTACTCTTTATTGAGCAGCGGCAGATCAGTCGTACCGTGCAGCAGGAAGTGGATGGCGTGATGCAGGAGGTCGAGGTACCGGCCTTCGTTGAAGAAAAGTCGATCATCAGCCTGGCAACCATTCAGAGCACTCTGGGTAACCAGTTCCGTATTACCGGTCTGAGTTCGCCGGCGGAAGCGTCCGAATTGGCGCTGTTGTTGCGAGCCGGTGGTCTGGCAGCGCCCATGTACTTTGTTGAAGAGCGCACTATCGGTCCGAGCCTGGGCGCAGAAAACATTGCCCGCGGCATCACTGCTACGCAAATCGGCTTTTTGCTGGTGCTGGCCTTCATGGTCGTGGTCTACAAGGCCTTTGGTGTGTTGTCCGGGATCGCCCTGAGCTTCAACCTGGTGTTGTTGCTGGCACTGATGTCCATGCTGGGCGCTACTCTGACCCTGCCAGGCATTGCCGGGATCGTTTTGACCCTGGGTATGGCGGTGGATGCCAATGTGTTGATCTTTTCGCGGATCAAGGAAGAAGTGGCCTCGGGTGTGGCGATTCAGCGTGCCATTCATGAGGGCTACGACAAGGCGTTCTCGGCGATTATCGACGGCAACCTGACCACCTTGCTGGTCGGCGTGATTCTGTTCGCCATGGGTACCGGGCCGATCAAGGGCTTTGCGGTAACGCTGTCGCTAGGCATTCTGACTTCCATGTTCAGTGCCATTATTGTTACCCGGGCCATGGTTAACTTGAGTGTCGGCGGTCGCGACCTCAAGAAACTCTGGCTATAAGGAGCGCCCTATGATTACCAAGAAAACGATCAAGTTCATGGCGCTGCGCAAGCTGTTCTTCGCGATAGCTATTGTGCTTATGGTGGGATCCATTGCCAGCCTGGCTTACAAACAGCTCAATCTGGGTCTCGATTTTACCGGTGGGGCTCTGGTTGAACTGAATTACAGCCAGGCTGCAGACCTGCAGAATATTCGCCAGACGCTGCAGGGCGCCGGCTGGGAAGATGCCATCGTGCAGAACTTTGGCTCGTCGCAGGATGTGATCATTCGCCTCGCCAGCGATAACCCCAACCTGGGTAGCGAGATCGCCGATCTGATGCAGCGAGAAGAGGGTGGTGACTTGACGGTCAGTCGGGTCGAGTTTATCGGCCCGCAAGTAGGGGAAGAACTGCGTGATAAAGGGGGTATGGGGTTGCTGCTGGCCATGGCTGGCGTGCTTCTGTACGTGACTCTGCGCTTCCAGATGAAGTTTGCCGTAGGCGCCATTGTTGCATTGGTGCACGACGTCATCTTTACCCTGGGTGTTTTTTCCATCTTCGGTCTGTCTTTTGATCTGACTGTTCTGGCTGCGTTGCTGGCGGTGATCGGCTACTCGTTGAATGACACTATCGTGGTGTTTGACCGGGTACGGGAAAACCTGCGCTTGATGCACAAGGCCGACCTGGAAGAAGTGATCAACGTCTCGACAACCCAGACCTTGGCACGAACCCTGGCGACGTCGGCATCCACCATTCTGGTGTTGTTGGCCCTGTTGATCTTTGGTGGCGAAAACATCTACGGCTTTGCCCTTGCGCTGCTGATCGGTGTGATTATCGGTACCTACTCGTCCATTTACGTTTCCAATGGTTTGCTGATGACCATGCGACTGACACGGGAAGATCTGATTCCGCCACAGCTGGAAGAAGAGGAAGACGCACGGCCCTGAACATGAGCCCGTATGTTCTACACTGACAAGCAGCCCATGGGCTGCTTGTTTTGTTTTCAAAGGAGAAAAATCTTCAAGCCGGCACCAATGTCGGCCGACCCAGCCGGCAGCGGGTGCCGAGCAGACCAGCAGCTCCAGTCGTGAGTTGTCGCGCCTGCCGGTGGGGTTGAGCGATCTGGTCGGTCGCTTCCGGCTCTGATCGTTTGCGCAGGCATAAAAAAACCACAGCCAGCTGTGGTTTTTTTGCAGTGGATATAGCGAGAAGCCGCTTGGAGCGCAGGTGGTTTTAAGCGGTTTCCTAGCGTTTCATGGCCGGCGTAAGATGCGGCTGGATGGCCGTCAATACCGCTTTGAAACACTTCGGGTTGCCGGCAACAATGTGCCCTTTCTCTAGGTGACCATGGCCACCACTGAAATCACTGACCAGCCCGCCGGCTTCCTGAATCAGCAGGCTGCCTGCAGCCATATCCCACTCGGCCAGCCCGGATTCCCAGAAGGCGTCATAGCGCCCGGCGGCTACATAGGCCAGATCCAGGCTCGCTGCACCGCAGCGACGTATGCCGGCGGTCTGGCCGACCAGGTCACGGAACATGGCCAGATAGTTGTCCAGGCCGTCCATCTGGTTGTCGCGGAACGGAAAGCCGGTACCCAGCAGAGCACCATCCAGACTTTTGCGGTTGGTCACCCGCAGGCGACGGCCATTCAATCCGGCACCGCGGCCACGGCTGGCAGTAAACTCTTCCTGGCGCACCGGATCAAGTACTACCGCGTGCTCGAGGCGGCCTTTGACCCGACAGGCAATGCTGACGGCAAAATGCGGCACACCGCGCAGGAAGTTGGTGGTGCCATCCAGCGGGTCGATGATCCAGACCGTATCTGCGCCTTCGCCGCGGCCGGGCATAAAACCGGATTCTTCGGCATGGATGCCGTGATCGGGGTAGGCTTTCTGCAGGTGCTGGATGATGGTGCGCTCCGCCGAGTGGTCGATTTCGGACACGTAATCATGAGCGTCTTTTTCACTGACGCTGAGCACATCCAGGCGTTCCATGGAGCGGTAAATCAATTCTCCCGCGCTGCGGGCGGCGCGCAGGGCGATGTTCAACATGGGCTGCATAGGGTGTATCTCAACTGAGGAATGGTGAAAAGCCGGAAATTGTAGCAGACACTGAACAATACATGAATGGTCTTTATGTCCTGGCTTTTGTAAGATGTCGGGTCCGTTTTCCCCCGGAGGTGTCTGTGCTGGAAAGAATTCGAGTGGTTCTGGTCAATACCAGCCATCCCGGTAATATCGGTGCTGCTGCCCGGGCGATGAAGAATATGGGTCTGCAGCGTCTGGTGCTGGTTGAGCCACGGCGTTTCCCGGATGCCGACGCCAGTGCCCGTGCGTCGGGTGCCGATGATGTCCTTCAACACGCGCAAGTCGTCGGCAGCCTGCAAGAAGCGATTGCCGATTGCCAGCTGGTGTTGGGTACCAGTGCCCGTGATCGACGCATTCCCTGGCCGGTACTCGATCCGCGCGAGGCGGCGCAAACCAGTCTGGAACATCTGCGTGATATGCCGCAGGGCGATGTTGCGCTGGTCTTTGGGCGTGAAGATTCCGGCCTGACGAGTGAAGAGCTGCAGCGTTGCCAGTATCACATTCATATCCCCTCGGACCCGGCGTTCAGCTCGCTGAATCTCGCGGCAGCGGTGCAGGTGGTCAGCTATGAGTTGCGCATGCTCTGGTTGCAGTGGGCGCAGCAGCCGACCAAACTGGAAAAAGCCACGGTCACTGCACGGGAACATGATTTGCCGGTCAGTGTGGCGGATATGGAGAACTATTTTCAGCACCTGGAGCAGGTGCTGGTTGAAATCGGCTTCCACAACCCGCAGAAACCACGACAACTGATGCCGCGTTTGCGCCGTCTGTACAGCCGCAGCGGGCTGAACCGCATGGAAATGAATATCCTGCGGGGGATACTGACCGAAACCCAGAAAGCCATCGGCGTCAAACCGGCCGGTGCGCGGAGAGACTGAACATGTTCAAACGCATGAAAGAAGATATTGCCAGCGTTTTCCATCGTGACCCGGCAGCGCGCAACACTTTCGAGGTGATGACCTGCTACCCGGGGCTGCATGCGGTGTGGTGGCATCATCTGGCACATGCGTTATGGACCCGCAAGGCTTTCTGGCTGGCGCGAACGGTATCCAATTTTGCGCGCTGGACTACGGGTATCGAGATTCATCCCGGGGCGAAAATCGGGCACCGCTTCTTTATCGACCATGGCATGGGTGTGGTGATTGGCGAGACTGCCGAGATTGGTGACGATGTCACCCTGTATCAGGGAGTTACCCTGGGCGGTACCAGCTGGAACAAGGGCAAGCGGCATCCGACGCTGGAAGATGGCGTGGTCGTGGGTGCCGGGGCCAAGGTGCTGGGGCCGTTCACTGTCGGCAAGAATGCCAAGATAGGCTCCAATGCCGTGGTCACCAAGGCAGTACCGGCGGAAGCGACGGTCGTGGGTATTCCGGGACGGGTGATCATGCGTGAGCCGCAGGGCGATGAGCAGGACCGCAAGCGACAGGCCATGGCGGAAAAGCTGGGTTTCGACGCCTATGGTGTCAGCCAGGACACGCCGGATCCGGTGGCCAAGGCGATTGGCCAGATGCTCGACCACATGCATGCGGTGGACAGCCGTATCGAAGGCATGTGCGGCGCGTTGAAGGAGCTGGGCAGTGATTACTGCGCCAAGGATCTGCCATCGCTGGATGATCACGATTTCGAAGCGCTCAAGGATGATGCGCCTGTCGGTTCCGCGCCCGCGTCCGGCAAACAGGGCTGAGTGGCATGAAAAAACCGATTTATCTTGACTACGCTGCAACCACGCCGGTCGACCCCAGAGTTGCCGAGCAGATGACGGCCTGCCTGACCATGGATGGCAATTTTGCCAACCCGGCCTCACGCTCGCACCTGTATGGCTGGCAGGCGGAGGAGGCGGTCGAGCTGGCGCGGCGACAAATCGCCGATCTGGTGAAGGCGGATCCGCGCGAAATCGTCTGGACCTCAGGCGCTACCGAGTCCAATAACCTGGCGATCAAGGGCATTGCCCAGGCCGGGCGCGAGCGTGGTCGGCACCTGATTACCTCGGCCATTGAACACAAGGCGGTGCTGGACAGTTGTCAGCAGTTGGAGCGCGAGGGGTTCGAAGTGACCTACTTGCGTCCCGATGCCAGTGGCGTTATCCGGCCGCAGCAGTTGGCTGCAGCCTTGCGCGACGATACCCTGCTGGTATCACTGATGCACGTCAACAACGAAATCGGCACCATCAATGATATTGCTGCCCTGGGTCAGGTAGCGCGAGATCATGGCGTCCCCCTGCATGTGGATGCGGCACAGTCCACCGGCAAGCTGGCGATTGATTTGCGCAGCTTGCCGGTGGATCTGATGTCCTTCAGTGCACACAAAAGCTACGGGCCAAAGGGTGTTGGTGCGCTTTATGTGCGGCGCTCGGCAGGCTTGCAGCTGCAGGCACAGATCCATGGCGGCGGACACGAGCGGGGGCTGCGTTCCGGCACCTTGCCGACCCATCAGATTGTCGGCATGGGGGCTGCTTTCGCTCTCGCCGATGCTGAAATGTCCACCGAAACGGTGCGCATTGCGGGGCTGCGCGATCGCTTGTTGTCCGGTATCGCTGAGGTACCGGGCGTCACCCTGAACGGGAGCGCCGAGCAGCGGGTCCCGCATAACCTCAATCTGGCTTTTGCTGATGTCGATGGCGAGTTGTTGCTGCTGGCCTTGAAAGACCTGGCGCTGTCTACCGGTTCGGCGTGCACCTCGGCGGCGGTAGAGCCTTCCTACGTGCTGCGCGGCATAGGTGTGCCGGATGCATTGGCCCAGAGTTCGCTGCGGTTATCCCTGGGTCGGTTCACCAGTGAGTCGGATGTGGACGCAGCAGTCGATAGTCTGTCTCGGGCATTGGCCGCTTTGCGTCGCTGACCGGCATCAGGCCTGAATAAAACTTGCGCACACCCGGTGCAGCCTGTTACGCATTTGCACTGAACCTGCGTATAATCCGTAGGTTAACAAGTTTATATAACCCATTGATCCACTTTAACCGGAGAAACCCATGGCTGTAGAACGCACCCTGTCGATTATCAAGCCCGATGCTGTTGCCAAAAACGTGATTGGCCAGATTCTGAGCCGTTTTGAAAACGCTGGTCTGAGCGTCGTTGCGGCGAAAATGGTTCAGCTGTCGCAAGCTGATGCTGAAGGCTTCTATGCCGAGCACAAAGAGCGCCCCTTCTTCAAGGATCTGGTTGGCTTCATGACCTCTGGCCCGGTTGTTGTGCAGGTGCTGGAAGGCGAAAATGCAGTATTGAAAAACCGCGAGCTGATGGGGGCTACCAACCCGAAAGAAGCGGATGCCGGCACCATTCGTGCTGATTTCGCCGAGTCGATCGACGCCAATGCGGTACACGGTTCCGATTCCACGACCTCGGCGGCGCGTGAAGTCGCTTACTTCTTCGCTGAAACCGAGCTGTGCCCGCGTACCCGATAAGGGACGCACCATCAACCCCGAGTGATGTGATGACCATGACCGAGCCAACCGCCAGAACCAATCTGCTGGGCCTTACCTTGCCCAAGCTCGAAGCATTTTTCGAGCAGATCGGGGAGAAGCGTTTCCGTGCCGGTCAGGTAATGAAATGGATCCATCACTTCGGGGTGGATGATTTCGACCAGATGACCAATCTGGGCAAGGCGCTGCGCGAGAAGTTGCGCGCCTGTGCTGACATTCGCGGCCCGGAAGTGGTCAGCGAGGATATTTCCACCGACGGTACCCGTAAATGGGTGGTGCGCGTTGCCTCTGGCAGCTGCGTGGAAACTGTCTATATTCCGCAGAACGGGCGCGGCACCCTGTGTGTCTCCTCCCAGGCCGGTTGTGCCCTGGACTGCAGTTTTTGTTCTACCGGCAAGCAAGGCTTCAACAGCGACCTGACCGCAGCAGAAATTATCGGTCAGGTCTGGGTTGCCAATAAATCCTTTGGCAGTGTGCCGGCGAGAATTGACCGCGCGATCACCAATGTGGTGATGATGGGTATGGGTGAACCCATGCTCAATTATGCCAACGTCCTGGATGCCATGCGTCTGATGATGGATGATCTGGGCTATGGCATATCCAAGCGCAAGGTGACGCTGTCGACCTCGGGTGTCGTGCCGATGATCGAACAGTTGGGTAAGGACACCGATGTGGCCCTGGCCCTGTCGCTGCACGCGCCGAACAACGCATTGCGCAATCAGCTGGTGCCATTGAACAAGAAGTACCCGCTGGAAGTGCTGCTGCCGGCCTGCAACCGGTATATCGCGGGTCTCGGCGAAAAGCGTTTTCTGACCATCGAATACACCCTGATCAAGGACGTCAACGACCAGCCCGAGCATGCCGAAGAACTGGTTGCCCTGCTGCGCGAGACGCCGTGCAAGATCAATCTGATTCCTTTCAATCCCTTCCCGCATTCCGGCTACGAGCGGCCAAGCAACAATGCCATTCGCCGTTTTCAGGATTGTCTGTATCAGGCTGGATACAATGTTACCGTGCGCACCACGCGTGGAGAGGATATCGACGCTGCCTGTGGCCAGCTGGTTGGCCAGGTAATGGACAAGACGCGCCGTAGCGAGCGTTACATCGCAGTTCGCCAGTTGGCCGAACAGGTCGAGGATGCGGCTGCAACCACACCGTCCCGGCGATAGCATCAAGCCAAGGAGCAAGCCTGATGAGCACGACGATGTTGAAGATTGCAAGTCTGAGTCTGGCCCTGATGATAACGGCCTGCACCACGACCATGGAGCAGCCGACCCGAAAAAGTGACCCGGCGGCAGCCGCAGATGCCTATATTCAACTGGGTCTGGGCTATATGCAGCAAGGCGAAACCGAGCGCGCCAAGTCACCGCTGACTGAGGCATTGAAGCTGGACAGCAAGTCAGCCTCGGCGCATGTTGCCCTGGCCCTGGTGTTCCAGCAGGAAGGTGAATATGCCGATGCCGAGAAGCACTTCCGTGCGGCGCTGGCCAGCGAGCCGGAAAATCCGCGCATCCTGAACAATTTTGGTGCCTTCATGCTCGAGCGCGAGCGCTATGAGGAAGCCAGGGAGCTGTTTACCAAGGCAGCAGACAACCCACTGTACGGTGAGCGCTCACGGGTATTTGCCAATCTGGGCCTTACCGAGTTGGCTCTGGACGAGCAAGCGGCTGCAAAGGCCAGTTTTGAGCGATCATTGCGCCTGAACAGCCGGCAGCCGCTGGCTTTGCTGGAACTGGCGAAACTCCAGTTCGCCGAACAGGATTATGTCGGGGCCTGGGATAACTATCTGCGTTTTACCCAGTTGTCCGGCCAGAACGCCTCAAGCCTGTGGCTTGGCTATCAATTGGCGCGACGTTTCGAAGACCACAACCGGGCGGCCAGCTATGCCCTGCAGTTGCGCAGACTGTATCCGGCAAGTATTGAAGCCCAGGCCCTGGGTGGAGCTGACAAACCATGACCGATACCGTTGCCGAGCCCAATGTGCAGCAGCCGTTACCGGATAACCCTGCCAGTGTCCTGGCGGCTTGCCGGGAGGAAAAACAACTGAGTCTGGAGGCCGTGGCCAGCAGCCTGAAGCTGTCGCCGCGCACGCTGCAATTATTGGAGAGTGGCGATTTCGATCGTTTGCCGGGGGACACCTTTACTCGCGGCTACATCCGCAGTTATGCCCGCTTGCTCGGGTTGGATGCCAACCGTCTGGCGCTGGATTACGACCGTCTGCGCGGGATTGAAAGCCGTGAACGCCAGGTCAGTGGCATCAGCAAGGTGACGCCGGCCAACAGCAGCCATACCCTGTTCAAACTGAGCACCCTGGCGATCATGCTGGCAATCTTGCTGTCGCTGTTTTTCTGGTGGCGTGAGCATCAGCCGACCAGTCTCAGTGAGCGTTCGTCGTATCCGCAAGATACCCCCCTGACGGATACCCGGGATATTGCCGTTGACTCGCTTGACTTGCCGCAGCCGCTGCAAAATGGCATGACTGCCAGCGAGGGAGCTGATAGCCCGGTAGCGGTTGCACCTGACATTGAGCAGGCAGAAACAAGCGAATCTGCCGATGTCACCGAGTCTGGCGAGCTGACTGGTTCGGCAAATGCAGAGACAGCGGAAACGGCTGACATTGTTGAGCCGCCCGCCACCGCTGAGCTGGTAGTCGCGGGGGCGAACAATCGCTTGCAGCTCAGCTTCAGTGCCGATTGCTGGGTCCAGGTCAGCAGTCTGGGTGGTCAGGTATTGCACAGCGAGTTGATGCGTGCCGGACAGACACTGGATCTTCAGCACGACAGTGGCATGGCATTGGTACTTGGCGCGGCTGAGGCAGTTGCCAGTGCGCGCTTCAATGATGAAGACATTCAATTGACCCGGAATGGCCAGGCATCAGGCGTGGTCAGAGTTCGACTGGGCGAGTAAGAGGCATTCATGCATCAGCATTCCCCGATCAAGCGTCGGCAATCACGACAGATACAGGTAGGTTCGGTTGCCGTTGGCGGCGATGCTCCGATTTCGGTGCAAAGCATGACCAACACCGAAACCTGTGATGTGGCAGCCACCGTGGCCCAGATTCAGCGTCTGGAAGCTGCAGGCGCCGACATCGTGCGGGTATCCGTCCCGAGCATGGAAGCCGCTGACGCTTTTGGCAAAATCCGCCAGCAGGTCAATCTGCCGCTGGTGGCGGATATTCACTTTGACTACAAGATTGCCCTGCGGGTTGCCGAGCTCGGGGTTGATTGCCTGCGCATCAACCCCGGCAATATCGGCCGCGAAGATCGTGTCCGGGCCGTTGTGGATGCGGCCCGGCACCATGGAATTCCGATCCGAATCGGAGTGAATGCCGGCTCGCTGGAAAAGGATTTGCAGAAGAAATACGGTGAGCCGACGCCGGAAGCACTGGTGGAGTCAGCACTGCGGCATGTCGAACACCTGGATCGGTTGGACTTTCAGGAGTTCAAGGTCAGCGTCAAAGCGTCTGATGTGTTCATGGCCGTGGGGGCCTACCGGCTGTTGGCCCAGCAGATCGAGCAGCCGCTGCACCTCGGGATTACCGAGGCAGGCGGCCTGCGCTCGGGCACGGTGAAGTCTGCCGTTGGCCTGGGTATGCTGCTGGCCGAAGGGATAGGTGATACCATCCGCGTCTCCCTGGCCGCCGACCCGGTTGAAGAAATCAAAGTTGGCTTTGATATTCTCAAATCCCTGCAATTGCGTTCGCGCGGGATCAATTTCATTGCCTGTCCGAGTTGTTCCCGACAGAACTTTGATGTGGTCAAGACCATGAACGAGCTGGAATCACGGCTCGACGATGTCCTGGTACCTCTGGATGTCGCTGTGATTGGTTGCGTGGTCAATGGCCCGGGTGAAGCCCGTGAGGCTGACATCGGCCTGACCGGCGGCAGCCCGAATAACCTGGTTTATCTGGATGGCAGCCCGGCCGGCAAGGTCGACAATGCCAACCTGGTTGATCATCTGGAACAGATTATCCGCGACAAGATCGCTGCCAAACAGGCGCTGGACGCCAATACCATCGTCCGCGGCTGAGAAAGGAATATCCACGTGAAAACCCTGCAAGCCGTGCGCGGCATGAATGACATATTGCCTGCTGACAGCGCTCTTTGGCAGTATCTGGAAACCAAGGTGGCCACACTGCTGGCTGGTTACGGTTATCAGCAGATCCGTATGCCGATTGTCGAGCCGACCGAGCTGTTCAAGCGCTCGATCGGTGAAGTGACCGATATCGTAGAAAAGGAAATGTATACCTTCGATGATCGCAATGGCGATTCGCTCACGTTGCGTCCGGAAGGGACGGCGGGCTGTGTGCGCGCCATGCTTGAGCATGGTCTGTTGGGCAGCGGTGTCGCACAGAAGGTCTGGTACACCGGCCCGATGTTTCGTCATGAACGTCCCCAGAAAGGGCGCTATCGTCAGTTCCACCAGATCGGCGTGGAAACCTTCAATCTGACTGGCCCGGATATTGACGCTGAGTTGATCGTGCTTACCGCGCGTCTGTGGCGTCAATTGGGGCTGCAGGACGCG
This sequence comes from Halopseudomonas salegens, assembly GCF_900105655.1. Lineage (NCBI taxonomy): Bacteria > Pseudomonadati > Pseudomonadota > Gammaproteobacteria > Pseudomonadales > Pseudomonadaceae > Halopseudomonas > Halopseudomonas salegens. The sequence goes on along the minus strand of NZ_LT629787.1, from coordinate 2,762,338 downwards.
GTTACCCTGGAGCTCAACAGCCTGGGCAGCAGTGAAGATCGGGCCCGTTACCGCGATGCGCTGGTAACCTACCTGCGTGAACGCTTCGAGCAACTGGATGCTGACAGCCAGCGTCGTCTGGACAGCAACCCGTTGCGTGTACTCGACAGCAAGAATCCGGATACCCAGGCCTTGTTGGTGGATGCCCCGAAGCTCGCCGACTATCTGAATGACGAGGCCCGTGCACACTTTTCCCAACTGTGCGCTTTGCTGGATGCCGCTGGCGTCGAGTACCGTATCAATCCGCGTCTGGTGCGTGGTCTGGATTACTATGGCCTGACAGTGTTTGAATGGGTGACTGATCGTCTGGGTGCGCAGGGTACCGTGTGTGCTGGTGGTCGTTATGATGGGCTGGTTCAGCAACTGGGTGGCAAGCCAGCTCCAGCGGTTGGCTTTGCCATGGGGCTGGAGCGCTTGCTGCTGTTGATCCAGACGTTGGAGCAGGTGCCGGCTGAACTGGCCAATCAGCTTGATGTCTATCTGGTCACTGTGGGTGAGGCTGCCCAGCGCTCTGGTCTGCAGTTGGCCGAACAGCTGCGTGATGACTTGCCGCAGCTACGCATGCTGGTGCATTGTGGCGGCGGCAGTTTCAAGAGCCAGTTCAAGAAGGCGGATAAATCGGGCGCACCTTATGCCCTGATTCTGGGTGAGCAAGAGACATTGGAGCAGACCATCGGTCTCAAGCCGTTGCGTGATGGCGGCGAGCAGGAACAACTGGCCTGGGCCGATATCGCCGCGCGGCTGCAACAATTACTATGACAGACAAGCTCGGGCCAAACGCCGGGCGCAAGGAGTGACGGGTGACTTACCAAACAGAAGAAGAACAGGTAGCCAAGATCAAGGAGCTTTGGCAGCAGCACGGCATGCCGCTGCTGACCGGGGTGGTGCTGGCTCTGGCTGGCGTGTTTGGCTGGCAGGGCTGGAATAATTATCAGGAAAACCAGGCAGCCAATGCCTCGACCCTGTATCAGAATATGCTGGAAGTGGTTTTGCGCCAGGATTCGGAAGCCGCGCGCACCCAGGGCAAGGCACTGGCTGAGCAGCTGCGTGAAGAGTATCCAGGCACTCGCTATGCCAACTTTGCCGCCTTGATGGAGGCGCGTCTGGCTGTCGACAACGGTGACTTTGCAGCGGCGGAAACACTGCTGCAGGAAGTGCTTGGGGATATCAAGGATCCGGCACTGAAAGAGGTCGCCCGCCAACGCCTGGCACGCGTGATGGCTGAGCAGGATCGGCATGAAGAAGCCCTTGCACTGTTCACTGACTCGGTCAGTGGCGAGCTGCTGGCCGGCCGTGAAGAAGTCCGCGGCGATTTGCTGCTGGCCTTGGGGCGTGATGCTGATGCACGCGCCGCCTACAAGGCGGCCCTGGCGGCGTTGAACGATCCACGCTCGCGTCCGCAACTGCAATTCAAACTCGACGATCTGGCGGAGGAAGCCTAGTGAATTTCAAGTACCCTGCCTTGGTAATGGGACTCTCGACACTGGTCCTGGCCGGCTGTGGCAGCTCAGGCAACACTCTGCCGCCAGCTGAGTTGGAAGATTTTACTGCTGAAGTCGAGCTGGAGCGTGATTGGCGGCGCAACGTCGGCAGCGGACAGGGGCGGGGCTTCAATCGCCTGCAGCCCTCACTGGACGGTATTACCCTGTATGCCGCCGACGCCAGCGGGCGGGTTGTGGCTGTAGACCGGGATGACGGCTCGGTACAGTGGCAAGCTCGCGTGGACGAGCCGCTCACCGGTGCGGTGGGCAGCGGTTCCGGCGTCGTCATGTTGGGGACGCGTGAAGGTGAGGTCATTGTGCTCGATAGCAATGACGGTAGTGAAGCCTGGCGCGCGCAAATGACCAGTGAAGTCCTGGCGCCGCCGCAGACCAATGGTGATGTGGTAGTCGTGCAGACCCAGGATGACAAGGTGACCGCCCTGGACATTACCACCGGCGAGCAGCGCTGGATTTATGAAGCCAGTCAGTCGGTACTGTCGGTGCGAGGCCATGCTGCTCCAGTCGCCACGCTGCGTCAGGTGTTTGCAGGTATGTCCGGTGGCCGTGTCGTGGCCCTGGAAGCCAGCTCCGGCTTGCTGCAATGGGACCAACGCATTGCCCAGCCGCAGGGTCGTTCCGAACTGGAACGGATGGTGGATATCGATGGTGACTTGCTGCTCAGCGGGCAGAATGTGTACGCCGCCAGTTTTCAGGGCAACCTGGCAGCCATTGATGGCAACTCAGGTGAACTTCGCTGGCAACGCTCGGCGTCCAGTCACAACGGCCCGGCAGCGGGTTTCGGTCAGGTCTACCTGAGCCGTGCCGATGGCACGGTTGAAGCTTTTGATCAGAATAGCGGGGCTTCGGCCTGGAGCAACGACAGTCTGGCCCGGCGTCAGTTGACCGCGCCGACGACTTTCAGCAGTTATGTGGCGGTCGCGGACTTTGAGGGTTATGTGCACCTGTTGGCGCAAACCGATGGTCGTCTGGTCGCTCGCACCCGAGTGGATCGCAAGGGTGTGCGAGCCGCCCCGATTGCCGTTGGCGACCGTTTGTTTGTCTATGGCAACAGCGGCAATCTGGTTGCCTTGCGCATCGAATAAGCCGTAGCGCCCGCGCGCAACGGAACAGGTTATACTTTACCGGCCGTGGCCTGATGCCACGGCCGGTTTTATTTTTTATAGTGCCCAGCGCACGGAGAAAGCATGGTTCCTGTCATTGCCCTGGTGGGGCGGCCGAATGTCGGCAAATCCACCCTGTTCAACCGCCTGACCAAGAGTCGCGACGCCCTGGTGGCCGATTTTGCCGGCCTTACCCGTGATCGCAAGTATGGCGAGGCCAGTTGGCAGGGTCAGGACTATATTGTCATCGATACCGGCGGTATTACCGGCGATGAGCAGGGCATTGACGAGTTGATGGCCGGGCAATCGCTGCAGGCGATTGAAGAAGCTGATGCCGTGCTCTTTATGGTCGATGCCCGCGCCGGGCGTACACCGGGCGACGAACTCATTGCCACCCACCTGCGCAAACGCAACAAACATACCTTTCTGGTTGCCAACAAGATTGATGGGGCTGATCCGGACTCCATTCTGGGTGAATTTGCGCACTTGGGCCTGGGAGCGCCCATCGGTATTGCCGCTGCCCACGGGCGCAATATCAACCCCTTGCTGGACGCTGTGCTGAACGAGCCTCAAGCGGCTGATGAGATCAGTACCGACGAAGAGGGTCGGGTATTGCCGGGCGTAGAAGCCATAGGTACGCGGATTGCCGTGATCGGACGGCCGAACGTGGGTAAATCCACGCTGGTCAACCGCATGCTGGGTGAGGACCGTGTGGTGGTGTTTGATCAGGCCGGTACCACGCGCGACAGCATCTATATTCCCTTCGAGCGCCATGAAAAACCCTACACGTTGATCGACACCGCTGGGGTGCGCAAGCGCGGACGGATCGCCGAAACGGTGGAAAAGTTTTCAGTGATCAAGACGTTGCAAGCGATCAAGGACGCCAATGTGGTGATCTTCGTGATCGATGCCCGTGAAGGTGTGGTGGAGCAGGACCTCAACCTGCTTGGGTTCGTCATCGACTCCGGCCGGGCCTTGGTGCTGGCGGTGAACAAGTGGGACGGGATGGATGACAGTGAAAAGCGCTACGTGAAGATCGAGCTGGAACGCCGCCTGCACTTTGCCCAGTTTGCCGAGATTCATTTTATCTCTGCCCTGCATGGTAGCGGTGTCGGCTTGCTCTACAAGTCCGTCGACAAGGCCTTTGCCAGCGCAATGACCAAAGTGCCCACCAAACGCATGACTGAAATCCTCGAGGATGCGGTCAAGGAGCATCAGCCGCCGATGGTCAACAGCCGTCGGATCAAGCTGCGTTACGCCCACCTGGGCGGCTCCAATCCGCCGATCATTATCGTGCATGGCAACCAGGTTGACTCGATTCCCAAGTCCTATACCCGCTACCTGGAAAACACCTTCCGCAAGGTGCTCAAGCTGGCCGGTACGCCGATCCGGGTCGAATACAAGGGCGGCGACAACCCCTTTGCCGAGAAGAAGGTCAAACTGTCGGATCGCCAGGTGAACAAGAAACGGCGTTTGATGGCGGATAGCAAGAAGAAGAAAAAACGCTGAAAGCGGAAGCCTGATGTTGGTATGGGTGGCTGACTGTTAGCGTGATATCAGCCACTCACCCAAGAAAGAGACCTCCAGCCTCCAGCGACTGCCGGCCTTAAGCCTGCTGGCTCATGGCTGGGTAATCGGTATAGCCTTCGGCAGCCCCGCCATACAGGGTTTTCGGGTTGATCTGGTTCCACTCGGCACCGGCTTCGATGCGCTGCACCAGATCCGGGTTGGCGATATAAGGGCGGCCAAAGGCAATCAGGTCAGCCAGCCCGGATTCAATGGCGGCAGCGCCGCTCTCTGCGGTCATGCCGCCGGCCAGAATCAGGGTGCCCTGATAGGCCTGGCGGATCTCCGCCAGCAGCTCGTCAAAGCCTTCATAGACACCGCCAACCCAGTCCGGGCGGTTGACGTGCAGATAACCCAGATTGCGCTGGTTCAGTTCACCGACCAGGTAGGCAAAGGTGGCCTGCGGGTTGTCATCCGCCACACCGTTGAACGTGCCCATCGGCGAAATGCGAATTCCCACCTTGCCACTGTCGCCGGCGGCTGCAATGACCTCATCCAGCACTTCCAGTACAAAGCGGGCGCGGTTCTCGATCGAGCCACCATAGCCGTCTTCGCGCTGGTTGCTGTTCGGGCAGAGAAACTGATCCAGCAGATAGCCGTTGGCGGCGTGCACTTCCACGCCATCAAAGCCGGCCTGCAAGGCGTTGCGGGTGGCGTCGGCATAGGCCTGTTTCACGCCGGCCAGTTCTTCGCTGGTCAGTGCGCGGGGCTTGGCGGTAGCCGTCTTGTAAGCCTTGCCGCTGGCCTCCTGAACAAAACACTCAGCCTTGGCCTGGATGGCCGAAGGGGCGACAGGGTCAGCCGCAGCGGGTTGCAGCAGGTTGTGCGAAATGCGCCCGACATGCCACAGCTGCAGGAATATACGCCCACCGGCATCATGTACCGCCTGCGTGGTTTGCTGCCAACCGGCAATCTGCTCGTCACTGTAGATGCCCGGGGTCCAGGCGTAGCCCTGGCCTTCCGGACACACCTGAGTGGCTTCGCTGATGATCAACCCGGCATTGGCGCGCTGGCTGTAATAGGTGGCATTCAGCGCATGGGGGATGTTGCCGGGTTGTTGCGAGCGTTGACGGGTCAGAGGCGCCATGATGACGCGGTTGGGCAAATCCAGAGAACCCACCTTGGCGGGTTGCAGTAAAGTGAATGCAGACATGCGAAACTCCTTGCAGTCAGACGGGACCGCAGACGAGTGCGCGGCAGTGCGCAGACAATACGTCGGCTCCGGAAAGCTGGCAAGGCTCGATAAATATCCGGTATCACTTGTTATCAGGCCCCGGGAGACGATGTCTGCCGGGGCCTGAAACAGGAATAACCAGGGGCTTCATAGCGCCACTCAGGCCGCTTGGGCGTCGGCCTGCTGCAGTGCCCGGTTCAGGGCGCTGAACAGGGCGCGAAAGCTCGCTGTGGTAATGTTTTCATTGATGCCGATGCCGTGCAGCGAGCGCTCGCCCTCGAGGCGCAGCTCGATATAGGCGGCGGCCTGGGCGTTAGTGCCGGAGCCGATGGCGTGTTCATGGTAATCCATGATTTCGGTCTTGATCGGCAGAGCGGCAACCACGGCCTCCAGCGGGCCTTTACCCATACCATGCCAATGCAGCTCTTCACCCCGGTAGCTGACGCGCAGATCGACGACGCTGGTGCCGTTTTCTTCCTGCAAACGGTGCCCGAGCAGTTGGTAGGGGCTGGTATTTTGCAGGTACTCACGGTCGAGCAGATCGTGGATTTGTCGTGCGGTCATTTCCAGCCCGAGGCGGTCGGTTTCGCCCTGCACCACCTGGCTGAATTCGATCTGCATGCGACGGGGCAGGCTGATGCCGTATTCCTGCTCCAGCAGGTAGGCAATGCCGCCCTTGCCGGACTGGCTATTGACGCGGATGACCGCTTCATAGCTGCGCCCGATGTCCGCCGGATCAATCGGCAGATAGGGGACTTCCCAGATACCCTCGGCCGATTGCACGGCAAAGCCCTTGCGAATCGCGTCCTGGTGCGAGCCGGAAAACGCGGTATGCACCAGGTCGCCGACATAGGGGTGACGGGGGTGTACCGGCAACTGGTTGCATTCCTCGACCACCTTGCGAACGGCATCAATGTCGGAGAAATCCAGCCCCGGATGCAGGCCCTGGGTGTACATGTTCAAGGCCAGGGTCACCAGGTCGACATTACCGGTCCGTTCACCGTTGCCGAACAGGCAGCCTTCAACCCGGTCGGCGCCGGCCAGCAAACCGAGCTCTGTGGCCGCAACACCGGTGCCACGGTCGTTATGCGTATGCAGGCTGACCAGCACACTGTCACGCCGGCTGATATGCCGGCAGAACCATTCGATCTGGTCGGCGTAGATGTTCGGCGTAGCCACTTCCACCGTGGCCGGCAGATTGAGAATCACCTTGCGCTCGGGGGTCGGTTGCCAGACATCCAGCACGGCATCACAGACCTCCACGGCAAAATCCAGTTCGGTGGAGGTGAAAATCTCCGGCGAATACTGGAAGGTCCACTCGGTGTCGGGCTGTTCGGCAGCCAGACGCTGGATGGTCTGCGCGGCATTGACTGCGATCGCCTTGACGCCGGCCTTGTCCTGCTTGAACACGATGCGGCGGAAACTGGGGGCGGTGGCATTGTAGACATGCACAATGGCACGCTTGGCACCCCGCAGGGACTCGAAGGTGCGCGCAATCAGATCATCCCGTGCCTGGGTCAGTACCTGAATGGTCACGTCATCGGGAATATGCCCGTCTTCGATCAGCCGGCGCACGAAATCGAAATCGTTCTGTGATGCCGACGGGAAGGCTACCTCGATCTGCTTGACGCCGACCGCTACCAGGGTCTGGAAAAAGCGCAGTTTCTTTTCCGGGTCCATGGGCTCGATCAGTGACTGGTTGCCATCGCGCAGGTCAGAACTGCACCACACCGGCACGTCGGTGATGGTGCGGGACGGCCATTGGCGGTCAGGCAGATTGACCGGGGCGAAAGGGCGGTAGCGTTGAGACGGATCGCGGAGCATGGGTGGTTCCTCATTGCGACGACGCCACCTTGTGAGTGGCAGTCATGAAAAGTGGTATCTGTTGCAGTAAATCTACGAAAAGCATCTATTGCATTGCAATCATTTCTCGTAAAAAGAAATTAATCGCCTGTATAGGCGTTTTATGCGCAATAAAAACAAAGCAGGCAGGGTGTTGTTGCGGAAAGATGCTCATGCCGGTGTTGAAAAAACCGGGCGAGGCGGCCAGTTACGGCAGCCCGGGTGGTTTTTGCAGAGCCTTCTCAGTCATCCAGCGGTAATTGCTGCTGCGGCGGGCACTGATCGACCACTTGCAGGTCAAGCTGGCCGTTGGCCAGGCGTGCTTGCAGCTGATCGCCGGGGCGTACCTGGTCAGCCTGGCGCACCGCATGGCCCTGGCGGTCCAGCAGAATACTGTAGCCACGACCGAGCGTGGCCAGAGGGCTGACCAGGTTCAGGCTGTGGCTGACTTGCGCAAACTGCTGACGCTCCTGCTGCAGGCGCTGCTGGATGCTGCGTGGCAAGCGTTGCTGCAGGTGCAGCAATTGCTGGCGCAGCAAATCCAGCCGGCGGCCAGGGTGTTGCTGTTGCAGGCGAGCCTGCAAGCGCTCCAGGCGGGTGTGCTGAAGGTTGTGCGTCTGCTGCAGGGCGCGTTTCAGGCGCAGTTCCAGTTCATCCAGTCGTTGCGCCTGCTGGGCCAGGCGTTCACCGGGGTGGCGCAGGCGCTGACGCAGGGTCTGCAAACGCAGCCTGTCGCGCTCCAGCCGCTCACGCAAACGATTGTGCAATTGCTGCTGCAGTTGGCGGAACTGGCGCAGCAGGCCAGCGCCGTCCGGGCTGAGTTGTTCGGCGGCAGCCGAGGGCGTTGGTGCCCGCAGGTCGGCCACAAAATCACAGATGGAAATATCCGTTTCATGCCCGACGGCGCTGACAATGGGGGTTGAACAGGCCGCCACGGCGCGCGCCACGCTTTCTTCATTGAACGGCCAGAGATCTTCCAGTGAACCGCCGCCGCGGCTGATGATCAGGGCGTCAAAGCCGGCCTGATCGGCCAGCTGCAAGGCCTGTACCAGCTGTCCGGCAGCTTCATTGCCCTGGACGGCGCTGGGAATGATGGTCAGCTCGACAAAGGGTGCCCGGCGACGAAACACGCTGATGATATCGCGCACCGCCGCGCCACTGGCCGAGGTAACCACCCCGATACGGCGGGGAAAGCCCGGGAGTGCTTGCTTGCGCGACTGGGCAAACAGGCCTTCCTGCTCCAGCTTGGCCTTCAGGGCTTCAAAGGCCTGGCGCAGGGCGCCATCGCCAGCGGTTTCCAGCGCATCGACAATCAGTTGATAGTCGCCACGACCTTCATACAGGCTGACTCGGCCGCGCACACGCACCTGCAAACCATCGCGCAGGGTCAGGCGTACCCGATTGGCATGCTGGCGGAAAAAGGCGCAGCGAATCTGTGCTTTACTGTCCTTCAGGCTGAAATACATATGCCCGGACGAGGGGCGTGCCAGGTTGGATAGTTCGCCCTCGACCCAGACACGCGGAAACACATCTTCCAGCAATCCACGCGCACGGGCGTTAAGCTGGCTGACGCTGAGGGTCTCGGTTGTCTGGTTGAGGCGCTTAAATAGCAGATCGTCGGTCATTTGCCTATGTTAACACCCGAATCCGATTGAGTGCGCAGCCGCTGGCAGGTATAATGACGCGCTTCCATTTTCCCGCTCGGGAGCCCCTGCGATGCTGCGTATTAGCCAAGAAGCCCTTACCTTTGATGATGTCCTGCTGGTACCCGGTTATTCCGAGGTGCTGCCGAATCAGGTCAGCCTGAAAACCCGCCTGACCCGCAACATCGAGCTGAGCATGCCCCTGCTCTCGGCAGCGATGGACACGGTAACCGAAGCCCGTCTGGCCATCACCATGGCGCAAGAAGGCGGCATGGGCATTATTCACAAGAACATGACCATTGACCAGCAGGCGGCCGAAGTGCGCAAGGTCAAGCGTTACGAGTCCGGCGTGGTGCGTGATCCGATCACCATTGAAGCCGATGCCACCGTCGGTGAGCTGTTCGATGTGACCCGTCAAAACAATATCTCTGGTGTGCCGGTGATGTACAACGGTCACCTGGTCGGCATAGTAACGTCCCGTGATGTGCGCTTCGAAACCAACATGGACGCCCGTGTGCGCGATGTGATGACGCCGAAAGAGCGCCTGGTCACGGTCAAGGAAGGCGCCGACATGCAGGAAGTGCGCAAGTTGCTGCACAAGCATCGCATCGAACGCGTACTGATTATCGATGAGGCCTTCCGCTTGCGCGGGATGATGACGGTTAACGACATTGAAAAAGCTCGCGCCTATCCCTATGCCAGCAAGGACGACCAGGGCCGCCTGCGCGTCGGTGCTGCCGTGGGCACGGGTGCCGAAACCGAAGCACGGGTTGCCGCACTGGCCGCCGCCGGCGTTGACGTGATTATCGTCGATACCGCTCACGGCCATTCCAAGGGTGTGATCGATCGCGTGCGCTGGGCGAAAGAGAATTTCCCTGACATTCAGATCATTGGCGGCAATATTGCCACCGGTGACGCAGCCATGGCCCTGGTCGCTGCTGGCGCTGATGGCGTCAAGGTCGGTATTGGCCCCGGTTCTATCTGTACGACACGGGTTGTTGCCGGTGTTGGTGTGCCGCAGATTTCCGCGATTGCCAATGTAGCGGCAGCGCTGGAAGGCACGGGCGTCCCCTTGATCGCGGATGGGGGTATCCGTTTTTCCGGTGATCTGGCCAAAGCCATTGCCGCTGGTGCATACGTGGTGATGATGGGGTCGATGTTTGCCGGTACCGAAGAGGCGCCGGGTGAGGTCGAACTGTTTCAGGGTCGCTCCTACAAGGCCTATCGCGGGATGGGTTCACTGGGTGCCATGTCGAATGCCGGTGGCGGTTCGGCTGACCGTTATTTTCAGGATTCCAGTGCCGGTGCGGAAAAGCTGGTGCCGGAAGGGATTGAAGGCCGGGTCCCCTACAAGGGGCCGCTGTCCGCGATTATTCATCAGTTGATGGGCGGGTTGCGTGCAGCCATGGGTTATACCGGCAGTGCCGACATGGATGAGATGCGCAGCAAGCCACAGTTTGTGCGTATTACCGGCGCCGGCATGAGCGAATCCCACGTGCATGATGTGCAGATCACCAAGGAAGCACCCAACTACCGCGTCGGTTGAGGCTCGGTCGCTGAATGCCTGAGACTGAAAGCTGGACGGTTGAGCGCTCTGCATGCGCGGAGCCAAACCTTCCAGCCTGTAGCTTTCGGCGTTCAGCCTTATTTCTTTTCTGAGGAACCCCCATGTCCCATGACATTCACGCTCATCGCATCCTGATCCTCGATTTCGGCTCCCAGTACACCCAGCTGATTGCCCGCCGCGTACGCGAGATTGGCGTGTACTGCGAAATTTATCCCTGGGATGTCGAGCCGCGTGCGATCACTGATTTTGCCGCCAAAGGCATCATTCTGGCCGGTGGGCCGGAATCAGTGACCCTGGCTGACAGCCCGCGTGCGCCACAACTGGTGTTTGAACTGGGCGTTCCGGTACTGGGCATCTGTTACGGCATGCAGACCATGGCTGAGCAACTGGGTGGCAAGGTGCAGGGCTCGGACAAGCAGGAGTTCGGCTATGCCCGCGTGGATGTGGTCGGCAAAAGCGACTTCCTCGCCGGCATTGAAGACCATATCGATGATGATGGTGTGTTCAGCCTTGATGTGTGGATGAGCCATGGGGACAAGGTGATCGAGCTGCCGCCGGCCTTCCATATTCTGGCCAGCACACCGAGCTGTCCGATTGCCGCCATGGGTGATGAAACGCGCCATTTCTACGGTGTGCAATTCCACCCGGAAGTCACCCACACCAAGCAGGGTCTGCGGATTCTCAAGCGATTCATCCATGAACTCTGTGGTTGTGAAGCGCTCTGGACGCCCGCCAATATTGTTGAGGATGCGATTGCCAACGTGCGTGCCCAGGTCGGTGATGCCAAGGTCTTGCTCGGCCTGTCCGGCGGTGTCGACTCTTCAGTAGTGGCGGCCCTGTTGCACCAGGCCATCGGCGACCAGCTGACCTGTGTGTTTGTCGATAATGGCCTGCTGCGCCTGCATGAGGGTGAGCAGGTGATGGCCATGTTTGCCGAGAACATGGGTGTCAAGGTGATTCGCGTCAATGTCGAAGACAAGTTCCTTTCACGCCTGTTGGGCGTGACCGATCCGGAAGAGAAACGCAAAATCATCGGCCGCACCTTTATCGAAGTCTTCGATGAGGAAGCGACCAAGCTGCAGGGCATCAAGTACCTGGCTCAGGGCACTATTTACCCCGATGTGATCGAGTCGGCCGGTGCCAAGACCGGCAAGGCGCATGTGATCAAGTCGCACCATAACGTCGGTGGCCTGCCGGATGATATGCAGTTCGAACTGGTCGAGCCGCTGCGCGAGTTGTTCAAGGATGAGGTGCGCAAGATCGGTCTGGAACTGGGTTTGCCTTATGACATGGTCTACCGTCACCCGTTCCCGGGTCCGGGCCTGGGTGTGCGCATCCTTGCCGAAGTGCGCAAGGATTACGCCGATATCCTGCGCCGCGCCGATTACATTTTTATCGAAGAGTTGCGCAAGGCTGATCTGTACCAGAAAGTCAGCCAGGCCTTTGCGGTCTTCCTGCCAGTCAAGTCGGTCGGTGTAGTGGGTGACGGCCGCCGCTATGAATGGGTGATTGCCCTGCGCGCGGTGGAAACCATCGACTTCATGACCGCACGCTGGGCGCATCTGCCCTATGATTTCCTGGAAACGGTATCCAACCGCATCATCAATGAAATCACCGGTGTGTCACGGGTGACCTACGATATCTCCTCCAAACCGCCGGCTACTATTGAGTGGGAGTGATCCCACGCCTGGTGCTGTCAGGCAGTTGATTGCATGGGATGCACCGAAGCCCGCGTCATTGCGGGCTTTATCGAGACCAAGCCAGAATGATAAAAAAATGCAGCGTGGCTGCTGGTGGTATTGGTTCACCATTGACGCTCAGGTCCTGGGGTTGCTGATATGGCTGTAGCGATTAATTTGCAGGCGGCCATTTTGCCGCTCTTTATCGTCCTTGGCTCTGTGCTGGCCTGGGTGTGCCGGCGGCAATTAGTCAATCCAGGTTGCCACGGGTTTTACCGGTTTTTTGCCTTTGCGGGTATCCTCTGGCTGTTCCTCAACGCCCTGCAGTTGTGGCATCACGATATAACCTCGATCTCGCAAATACTGTCATTGTTGTTGATGTTGTCCGCGCTGGGCCTGTTGATCGGCGGCGTGTATGGGTTGCGTTGTTATGGCGGTACCAGTGCTCGGCGGCAGGCAGAAGAGAATTTCCGCTTTGAAAATACCAGCACCCTGGTGACCCGGGGTATCTATGCGTATATCCGCCATCCCATGTACAGTTCATTGCTCTTGTTGAATGGGGGGCTGGTGCTCAAGCGACCAGAGCTCGACGCCATCGCAGTTGCGCTCCTGGTCACACTGGCGCTGTATTTGACGGCCCGCACGGAAGAACGCGAGAACTGTGACTTTTTTGGCAGCAGTTACCGCGACTACTTGCAGCACAGCAAAATGTTTTTGCCGTATCTCTGGTAGGTTTTTTTCAGACGGGCAGGCCTTTCCGTACCAAAGGTCCGCGCTGGAGGCGCTGGTGATCATGGCGTCAGTTGGCCAGTGGGTCGTTATGGGTGCCTCCGTCAATGCTGACACCAGGATGAATTAACTGTCTCGGGAGGGCCCGCAGGTGAAACTCATCGGCAAGCTAGCCGCCGCCTTTCTCGTTGCGCTCGTACTGGGGATTGGCTCCGCCTGGGTGGTGATCAACGCTATGTCGCCGATTGCCGGGCGTGGCGGCATGATTCAGAACGGGGCCTGGACGACCAGTCTCCTCATCGGCTCCAGTGCGGCGACCCCTTACACGCGCGCCATCGTCGCGCGGGCCGGGTTGCTCGCGCTGGCCAAAAGCGAGACTGTTTATTTCACGGCTTTTACGGATGATGACGGCGCCCCGCTGAAGACTGATTGCACCTATGCTGTTTCCGGCACGCCCCTGCCTGCGCGCTGGTGGAGTATTACGGCTTATGGCGCCAACCATTATCTGATCCCGAACGGGCACGACAAATACTCTGAAAACAAGCACAGTCTTTCCTGGCAGGGTGTGGGGGAGGGCAGGCGGTTTCGTTTTGCCCTCGGTCCCGACGCGCAGGAGGGTGACTTCATTCCGACTGGCCATGACTCCGGGGAGGGAGCGCCCTTCTCGCTGACGCTGCGGCTCTACAACCCCGAACCTCAAGTGATCGAGACGCCGGGCGCCATTGATCTGCCGATCCTGACGAAGGAGCGCTGCCGATGAAATACTGGCCCTTCTGGATCGCAGGCACACTGGCTCTTGCGTTGACGATTCATATTGCCGCCGTGCAGGCCTTTCCGCATGTTTTGATGGCGATCGTACACCGCAGCGTTGAGGATCAGGCGGGGGGCGTCAATACCATGCTGTATCCGCCGCGCCCGAATGCCTCCTCGCGCGGCGTGGTTCGACCGAGCCCGGACCTGCTCTACTCGGTCTGTGCGTTTGACCTTGCAAAAGGGCCGGTAAGAATTTCCTCACCCGTGCCGGACAGTTATTGGTCGATTTCACTGTATGCATCAAACACCGACAATTTCTTTACCCTCAATGATCGGCAGACGCACGGCGACACAGCCTCGGTCATCCTCCAGACGGAAGATCAGGCGCAGTCATTGTCGCAAGGGGGTTCCCCGGTGATTTCTCCCACCCCCACCGGCCTCGCTCTGGTCCGCGCGCTCATTTCTTCCGATGTAGCGCTGCCGGAGGTGGAGGCTGCGGTGGCCGAGACCAGCTGTGAAGAGATCTGACGCTTTCCGGCTGGCATGGCAACGGGGATTTTCCGACCTGCCTTTGCGTCAATCCGTGCTGTTATCGCTGACGGTAACGGCCGTCAGCTGACCGGTGAGCAATGTCTGACCGTCCGCCGTCAGGCTGAAAGCATAGAGTGAGCTGTCGGCATTGTGGGCCAGCATGTTCGCCTCGATGTGCATGGGCGCGGAGAGGCTGTCGAGCACATCGACGCTGGCGTTGAGTTTTGAGGCGACGGCGAGAAAGCCCTTGCGTGGTGGGCCGCCTGCGGCCGCCGGACTGAGCAAGCGGGCATGCGCTGCCATCGCCTGAGCGGCATATTCGACCCCGGCAAATACCGACAACACGCCGGCATCGCGCAGAGGGTTGTCGGGCTGCAGGTGGCTGTGCGCCTGGCAGCGAATATTCTGCTCATCCCATTGGGTGATAGAATCCAGCAGCACCATAGGGGCGCTGTGTGGCAACAGGTCGGCAATCGGTGGCAAGGGTGCAGACAATGTGCTGGTATCCATAGTGTTCAATCGGAGCGCTGTCGTTAATTGAGGGGCTAATCATAACCCATGCCTGAACCATTTATTGTTGAAGCCGATGCACCCTGTGTGCAGGGTCACTTCCCAGGGATGCCGGTGGTGCCGGGTGCCTGGGTACTCGGCAAAGTACACGCCGCGTTACTGGCCCGTTATCCGGACTGCCGCGTTGAGGCGTTGAAGAAAGTCAAGTTTCTGGCCCCGCTGTTGCCCGATCAAACAGCCCGGATCAGCATTGATGACCGTCGTTGGCCACGTGTGCACGTGAGTGTTGAGCACCCGATTGAGGCGGCGGACACCGTGCAGATCCTGGACGCCTCTTTTGTGATGTCTGCGGCTTAACTGCCGCGTGGATAAGTCAGATTGAGTCTTGCGCAGGGTTCGTCTGCGGACAGGCTGATGATGGCATGTTCAAAGCGTTGGCTGCGGCGGTTGCGATCGTGGCTCAGGCTGCTGGCAAAGGGCTCTGTCGGCCGATCCTTGTGGTTCAGGTTCAGCTCTCCATCGCCATTGAGGTCAACAAACGCGCGGATGGCGTAATCGCCGGGCGGAATCTCCAGCGCGATCTCCACGGTGTCCGTCTCTGGCAGGATGTCCTGCAGAAGCAGGTGCGGCTCATTGCCCCAGTCTTCAGCGCTGGCTGGATAGACGGCCAGGTACAGGGGCAGTGCCGGCGAGCGGTTGTCAGTGATCAGCAGGCAAAGGGGGCTGGCTGCGACCGATACGCAGGCCAGCATGGCAGCGATGCCCGTCAGGCTCGCCAATAAAGTGCTACGCCACTGTCCTGAATGTTGCATGCTGTTACCGTCAGTTTGCCAAGCTATGATAAACTTTCGCGCAGTTTAGCATGGCTCTCGCACGATATTCATCGGCAGGCGCGATGTGTGGAGAGGTAAGGTTTGCAGGATTCGAATACAAAAAAACGCGTGCTGGTCATTCACTACTCACAGACCGGTCAAATCGATCGTGTGGCACGTTCAGTAGCGACTCCCTTGCTGAATGATGAAGCCGTGCAGGTGGATTTTTTGCCCATCAAGCCGGTAGAGGCTTTTCCTTTTCCCTGGCCGTTTCTGCAATTTATCAACACCTTTCCCGAGTCAGCGCATCAGGTTCCCTGTGCGCTGGATATGCAGACTGAAGGTTTGCAGGCAGATTACGATCTGGTGATTCTTGCCTATCAGGTCTGGTATCTGGCGCCTTCGATTCCGGTGTCTTCATTTTTGCAATCCGATCTGGCTGCGACACTCTTGGCCGATACGCCGGTGGTTACCGTGATCGCCTGCCGCAATATGTGGCTGCAGGCACAGGAAAAGGTGAAGGCGCATCTACACAAACTGGGTGCCAAACTGGTCGGCAATATAGTACTGGTGGATGCGGCTGGCAGTATTGCCAGTTTTTTTGCCACCCCGTTGTGGGTGCTCACTGGTCGCAAGGGTCCCCACTGGTTTGGGCTGGTGCCGCCGGCCGGTGTGTCAGACCGCGACGTCGAGGGTGCCCAGCGCTTTGGCGAGGCACTGCGCCAACGGCTGACGGGCACGCAAGCGCTGGATGTCGACGTGCTGCAGGGGCTGGGATCGGCCCCGGTCAATGACAAGCTGATACTCAGCGAAAAAATTGCTACCCGCAGCTTCTACCTGTGGGGCAAATTGTTTTTGGCCTGCGGTACACCGGACAGCTGGATCCGCAAGCCTCTCGCAGCACTCTACACGGTGTTCCTGCTGCTGATGATTGTAACTGTGGTGCCGATAACGGCGATTCTGAAACTCCTGTTTTCACCGTTGTTGAAAAAACGTATTGCCCGGCAGAAGGCTTATTATGCCGGGCCCACCGGCGATTAATACATCAGGACTTGTTGCAATAATGTCAGCTCAATCTGTTTATATCACGCGTACAGCCAGTTTCTTGCCCAATGCCCCGGTCGATAACGACAGCATGGAGCGCGTTCTTGGCCAGGTGGGTGAGCGTCCTTCGCGCTCGCGCAAGATGATTTTGCGCAGCAATCAGATCAAGACGCGTTATTACGCGATTGATCCGGTCACCGGCAAGCATAACTACACCAATGCGCAACTGTGCGCTGAAGCAATTCGCCGTCTGGCTGACGAAGGTTTTGCTTTGAACGATATCAGTTGCCTGGCCGCGGCCAGCAGCCTTCCCGATCAGATCATGCCCGGCCATGCTTCGATGGTGCACGGTGAGTTGGGCTCGCCGCCCTGCGAGGTGGCCAGTGCTTCCGGCGTATGCGTCAGTGGCATGACGGCAATGAAATATGCCTGGTTGAACGTGGCTGCCGGTCAGCATCCAAGTGCGGTAGCGGCAGCCTCGGAAGCCGCATCCTACGCGTTGAAGGCAGAGAACTTCGAGCCGGAGCTGGCGCACAAGATTGCCGCGCTGGAAAGCAATCCGGAAATTGCCTTTGAAAAGGATTTTTTGCGCTGGATGCTTTCTGATGGCGCCGGTGCTGTGTTGTTGCAATCCGAAAAGCCAGCGCAGGGGCAGGCGTTGCGGATTGACTGGATCGACAACCTGTCCTACGCCAATGAAATGAAGGTGTGCATGTATGCCGGTGGTCGCAAGGAAGCGGATGGTTCGCTTACGGGCTGGCAGGCGGTGGACCGGTCGGTTTGCAACGGCGAAAGTTTCTTGTCGATCAAGCAGGATGTCAAACAGCTCAACGAGCATATCATTGCTTACACGGCTTCACGCACGCTCCCTGTGCTGCAGGAAAAGTACGCTATTGCAGCCGAACAGATTGATTATTTTGTACCGCACTTTTCTTCGCACTATTTCCGCGACAAGCTTGATCAGGCCATGCAGATAGTCGGCTTTGGTATTGATCAGTCGCGCTGGTTCAGTAACCTCTCGGAAAAGGGCAATACGGGTGCTGCGTCCATTTACATCATGATTGACGAGCTGTTCAAAAGTGGCCGCCTGCAAAGCGGCGAGAAAATCCTGTGTTATATCCCGGAAAGCGGGCGTTTCACCGTCTCCTATATGTTGTTGACCGTGGTTTGAGACCGTGCGAGCGCCACTGCCGGCGGCTCGGCGCCAGTTGGCAATCCGATAAAAAAATGGCCGTCTGAATTTACCGCCCAGTGAGGCTTGCATGCGCGTTGATGAAGTGCCACAAGATCAGTCCAGTACCTACGCCGGACATAAAAAGCTGCTGTATGCCAAGGACGAATCCGGCGCTTACACCGGTGTGCAGTCTTCCGGCTGGGAAGCCGAGGCCAATGCAACGCTGGATGCTGTGGCTCAATACCAGGCCTGGGCCGATCAGGCGCGTGCGCAAGTTGAGGCCGGAGAAAAATCTCCCTTGTATTTTCACATGTACGATTGCCGAATCGACCCGCCGCTGCTTTGTCAGCTCACCGGGTTCTGGCGGTGGCGGGTCAATCGCCATTTCAGACCGGCAGTCTTTGCCGGTTTGAGTGACCGCGTGCTGTCGCGTTATGCGCGGGCCATGGATAAATCGATCAGTGAACTGAAAACCCTGCCGGAACCACGCCCATGACATTTCAGCACACCCAGTCAGCTCACTGTGAAAGTGGCGCTATCTCTGCCTTGCTTACCCATCATGGTTTGCCGATCTCCGAGCCGATGGCTTTTGGCCTGTCCAATGCGCTGGCATTTGCCTACATACCGATCGTGAAGCTGGCCGGTCAACCGCTGATTGCCTATCGCCTGCCGCCGCGCTTTATCATCAAGAATCTGTGCAAGCGCCTGGGCGTGCAGGTTGGCTTCCACACATTCAAGGATCCGCTGCGTGCGGCCAATGCGCTGGACGATTTGCTGGCAGCCAACACGCCGGTAGGCTTGCAGACGTCCGTGTACTACCTGCCGTACTTTCCCGAGGAAATGCGTTTTCATTTCAATGCGCATAATTTGCTGGTGTATGGCAAACAGGATAAAAATTACCTGGTCAGCGACCCGATCTTTGAAGAACCTGTGCAGATCGCGCCGCGTGATCTGAACAAGGCGCGTTTTGTGCGCGGTCCGCTGGCACCCAAAGGCTTGATGTACACCATTGAATCGGTGCCGCAGCAGCTGGACTATCCGCGTTTGATTCATGACGCCATCCGCAAGAACGTCAAGGTCATGACCGGCGCGCCCTTGCCAATAATCGGTGTGCGCGGCATCCGGTACCTGGCGGGCAAGATCGAGCGGCTCAAAGGTACTGATCAGGAGCAGCGACTGTTTCTGGGCCACATTGTGCGCATGCAGGAAGAGATCGGTACCGGTGGCGCCGGCTTCAGGTTTATCTATGCCTCGTTCCTGCAGGAAGCGGCCAATATACTGGGTGATCAGGCGCTGGCCGATGCCTCGGAAAACATGACTGCAGTGGGTGATGGTTGGCGCGAGTTTGCTTTGCTGGTGGCCAAGCAGTGCAAGCGCGATCAGCCGATCAATCGTCAGGTGCTGGCCGACAAGCTGCGAGCGTGTGCGGAACAGGAAAATGCTGCCTGGCAGGGGCTCAAAGGCTGGGTTCAGGCGACTGCAAAACGCTGACCATCACTGCGCAGTAGCTACCACCGCTTTTTTTGCTCAGGTGAATCGCTGACCGCCCCCCGCCAGCCAATGCACTCAGTGCCGCGCCGGAAAAGACACCGTGCGGCAATGCCCGGCCACCAAAGGCTTGCCACTCTCTGTCGGCCAACAGCTCGCATTCGTCTGCATCCGGTCTGAAGCTCAGTTGCAGCGGCAGCCCGGGGTGTTGGGCCAGCCACTGACTCAGTTGCCCGGTGCCGCGCAGATAGCAGGGTAGTTCCAGCTCGCCGTGTGGCTGGTTGGGGCTGTGATTGTCGTCCTGCCGTTCCAGCAATAACCAATGACTGCCTTCATAGAGGCTGGCAGTATCGGCTGGCGCCTGCAGTCGTTCCAGGTGCTGCGCAATGGGCATCGCCACCTCATCGAAACCGCCCACCAGTGCCGTGCTGATGCGGCCGGCCAGCAGGTCCATGCCAGCATGCAGCAGGGCCGCTTCAAAAGACAGTTCCTCGTCTGAAACCAGCAAGGCATTGCCATTGAGCTGCAGTAGCCGGGTCAGGTAATAGCCGGCAGAGTTGCCCAGGGTGTTCACGAAATGCAGTGGCTTGGGCAGTTCGCCCTGCCGTTGGATATGCCGCATGGCGGCGCTTGAAGTACTCACTGCGCCAGCGCTTGAGCTCAGATACACGCCGGTGTCGGCAGGCAACTGACGACCAGCCACACAATTCAGCCCGCCGGCCACGCACAGTTGAATATAACGATCGATACGGCGGATACGCTCGGGGTGCCAGCGTTTGATCAATGCCTGAATGTCAGGCAATTGCTGCTCGGTTGCATCGATGCTGTGCAGCAAACTGTAGTGGCTGCTGATTACGATGCGCATGGAGGTGCCTCGCTGCCCGAATAATGGATCACCAGGGCGTTATTGTTCCCGCCGAAGGCAAACGAGTTGAGCAGGTAATAGCCGCTGTCGGCCGGGATGGTTTCTCCCAACAGGCTGATGCCGAGCGATTCATCACACTGGATATTCCGGTTTCCAGGCAACACCCCGCGGGACATGCAGCCCAGCGTCAGTGCCAGCTCCAGAGCACCGCAGGCCCCCAGTGTGTGCCCGCAAAAGGGTTTCAGGGCAAACAGGGGCGGCGGTGTGTCACCCAGCACCTGCCGGATAGCGGCAGATTCGGCTTCGTCATTTTTCAGGGAAGCGGTTGCATGGGCTTTGATGCCTTTTATTTGCGCGCTTTCAATGCCGCTGTCCTGCAATGCCAGCCGGATGACCATGGCCAGCTCTGAACCGTCAATATTGGCAGCAGTCAGGCTGTGATTGTCGGTGGCGATGGCGCCACCGGCCAGGCGAGGCGTGTTTGTGGCTGCGTATTGCGGATGGCTGAGTAGTACACAGCCGATAGCTTCGCCGAGCAGCAAGCCGTCCCGGCCACTTTGAAAGGGGCGCATGCTGGCCGTCGGGCTGAGCAGCCCCAACCCGGCAAAGCCCAGGATGCTGGTGAGGTTTCTCCACTCCAGACCTATGACCAGCGCATGGTCAACCAGTCCTGCACTGATCAGGCGTTGGCCATAGAGCAGGGCGTTGGCACTGGAGGTACAGGCAGTGCTGTAGGTAAAACGGTATTCACTCAGCGCCAGTTCACTGGCCAGGCGCTCGGCCAGCTTGCCGTAACCGACAATCGGCATGGGTACTGCTGCATCGCCACGTTCCTGCAGGTCGGCCTGATAGCGCTGTTCGGAGACTTGCACGTCAAATGAAGACGAGCCGAGCAGTATCGCCGTGCGCTGCCTGGCCGCTGCATCCAGTCCGGCTTTGGCCAGAACGCCGGCGGCAATCTGATTGAGGCAGCGGTACAGGTCTGGCTCGTTATCCGCGTCATTGTCACCGGCTGCAGGGATGCCAAAGTAGGGCAGGGTCAGGGGTTCGTTGAGATCGTCAAACTGGCGCTGGCCGACGGCCACACCGCCAGCCAGCAACTGATCGACACAGGCATCGACGCCGCGACCCAGCGCACAATGCGCGTCATAGGCTGAGAGGCAGACTTGCATCAGTTGCGGCGATCAACAATGGTTTGCGCCAGGGTATTGATTGACCTCAGCGCCTTGCGTGCCTCCGAAGAGCCCTCGATGCGCACACCGTACTGGGCTTTTATCGCCATGCAGATTTGCAGCACATCGAGTGAATCCAGGTCCAGATCGCCACCCAGCAGAGCCTGATCATCGCTGATGTCTTCCGGACTCAGTTCATCCTTGTCACATTCCTCAATGACCAATACTTTCAGTGCGTGTTTCAGCTCGGCATCTGACTCAGCCATGATGATTGTTCCTTTTCAGCAGAAATGCTGCCAGCGTCCCGATCAGGAGGCCAAACAGAAATAAACGAAAACAGGTGTGTGCTATATCGCCCGGAGCGCCTTGTCTGACCAGCACCTCGAGAAAACCTTCGAGGGCCCAGTTCATCGGTGACAGCGCGGCAATGGTTTGCATAGCCGGCGGCATGATAAAGGTTGGAATCATAATACCGCTGATGGCAGCGAGCAAAATGTTCAGGCCACCACTGAACACCGTAGCCTGTTCCACGGTACGGGCGGCGGTGGCGACCAGGCTGGCCATGCACAGGGCGGCAAAGCTGGTGGCCAGCCCCATCAGCAACAGGGCGGGCAGGTTGACCTGCAGGGACAGGCCGCGCGCGCCCAGCAGAGGCAGCAGCCATGCGCCCAGGGCCAGCATAAGCATCAATTGCAGCACATTGACGATGCCATAGGGCAGCAGCTTGGCCAGATAGATGCTGGTCAATGAAGCGCCGAGCGTTTGCAGGCGCATCAGTGTGCGTTCACTGCGCTCCTGAATGACCGTGGTTGAGAGCGGAATGGCAATAATGAACATGGCAAAGATGAGCCAGCCGGAAACGTTCTGCTGCACGGCATTCGGGCTGTCGGCAGACGTGCCGGGCAGGTCGCTGATAAAACCTTCCCGCAGCAATTCTTCGCGGGCATAGTCATCATCGTAGCCCAGTTCGTAGGCAATCAGGTGCGTGTAATACCTGGCAAATGCCTGTTGCACGGCGGCGCGGATCAGCTCGCGCTCGCGGGCGCCCATCTCGGCGGCAAAACCAAGGCTCAAGCCGCTGGCGCCAGGGGTGTCCAGGCTGGTGGCAAAATCATCGTGTACCCGCAGAACAAAACTACGCCCGCTGAGCCTGAGTGGCGCGGACAGCGTCGCGGATTCCAGGTCGAACAAGCCGGAAGTGCGCAGGGTTGCCAGAAAATCATCGCTGGCTGCAGAGGACGTGTCAGGGCTGACGAGGTAGCCTTTGAGTTGCAGTTGCTGGCCATCGCCAAAACTGTCGGCCAATGCCAGTGACATGATGATCACAAAAGCACTGGGCATCAAAAACAACAACAGCAGCGCATGCCAGTCACGCAGCAGCAGCCGCAGTTCCTTGCGCAGTGCGGCGATAAAGGCAGTCATGAAGCAGCGCTTGCAGGGTGGGTATCACTGGTCAGCGCCAGATAAATATCTTCCAGCGCCTGGGTGCCGTAGCGAATATGCGTGTAATGCAGGCCTGCCTGTTCAAGCGTGCTGAGCAAGCCAGCCACGGTCGTGCCTGCGGGGAGTTCAAAGCGCCACCAGTGGTCGGCTTGCTGACAGGCGTTGAAGCGCGAGACCAGTTCGGCAGAAGGTGTTTGTGTCGGTTTCAGGGATACGGACTGCTGCGCATCCCTGAGCAGTTCATCCATGCTGCCGTGCAGCACCAGTCTGCCCCCGTGCAAGAGGGCAACCTGGTTGCACAGGTTTTCCACCTCACCCAGTAGGTGTGAGGTGTAGATAATGCCGACGCCCTCCTGGTGCAGCTCGCGGACAATGTCCAATAACAGCTTGCGGGTTTGCGGGTCCACGTTGGCCGTCGGTTCGTCCAGAATCAGCAACTGCGGATGGGTCAATATGGCGATGGCAAAATTCAGTCGGCGTTTGAGCCCGCCCGAATACCGGGCTGCACGTTGGTGTTGTGTGTCAGTCAGCGCACATTGCGCCAGTACTCTGTCGACCGCCTGTTTGGCCGTGTTGCCCTTCAAGCCTTGCACACCGGCAAAAAAGGTCAGATTTTCCCGCCCGCTCAGACGTGGATAAAAAGCATATTCCTGAGGCACCAGCGCAATACGACGGTCACCCAGCGCTACCTGTTTGCCATTGAGCGTGATGCTGCCGTGACCAGGCTTCAGCAGGCCGGTAATCAGTGACACCAGCGTAGTCTTGCCCGCGCCGTTGGGACCGAGCAGCCCCAGCATGTCGCCGTCGGCAAGCCGCAGGCTTATGTCAGCCAGCAGGGCAGGCTGTTGACGGTAGCCAAATGTCAGCTGATCAATGTCCAGCAACGTCATCGCACTCGCTGTCAAAAAGCTGTAATTATACCTGCTTTGACTGTCAATGCCGATAGTGGGCGGGTGACCAAACCCCGGTGTGGATGTTGTGCAATCTGGGTTGTGGGCACAGGTTTTTCGCCCCGTGTTGTCGTGTAAATGATGAAAAAGTGTGACGGGCTGCGCAGTTTGAACGTTGAGTTTGCTCAGCGTGTGGCTCCATGAGAATTGGGTATTTATACTCCCCCGCAATGTCCATCATTGCGAGTCAAACATGAGCCGATTGCCTGGTCCCCAAGGTATCTCCGATCCGTGGTGCAACGATCCTGGTGCCTCGGCCCCCTTGTCATTCTTCCACGCCCCTGCACCCGCAGGCCTGCAGCAACCGTCGCGTGCCCTGGACGAGCTGACACCGATCGCCCAGTGGATGGCTCAGGAAATGCTGCGTAACGCCAGTGGCGAAGACGCTCAGAAGATTTCTATCCTCAACCGCAACAGCAATTGGACTTATGATACCTGTGCGGGAGAAATGCGCGACTGGCCACTGTGGAAGAAAATTAACGGGCGACAATATATATGCCTAAGCGGCGCAGCAAGGACCAAGGTTCCAGCCTATATTGCCTGGGCAATGCTGGTTCGTCAGGACGGCCCCTGGGACCACAAGCCGATCATCGCCCGTCGCTTCACTCCCGCCGTGGATCCCGGGGTGCCGCAGCACTTTCATCGCTACCATGATCGCGTGTATTTCTATGACGTCTGGTCCAATATTCACTATGGCTACGTTGGCCGCGCCTGCGGTTTCAGCGAATCCGAGCTGCTGGATGGCGCCGGGTTGGAGCAGATCCCTTCGGACATGCTGAACCGCAGGGTCCCTTGGCCTAATGATGGCTGGTTTAGCGGTATGCGCACACTCGATCACCCAGAAGACCGAGTATCGGTTGAAATGGGGATAGAGCTCTACAATCTTCCGTCTGAGTGCGTCAATGCTTCGCAACTTGTGTCTAGAATAGTAGCGCGTAGAGATGATCTGATCACAAGGCCTTATCCACAGTGATCCGCATAAAGATACTCTGGCTGACTTGTGTCCTAGCGCTCTCAGCGTGTGGCGTTCGCGAACCCCATGTAGATGTTAGATATCGATACCTCGGCGAGGCGGGTGACCCGGTCGTGGAGTTGCGGTTGACTGCAGGCAAGGACCGCTATCGGATGCCCCGGCTTGAACCGGGACGGTCTGGGCGCGCAAGGCTTATTCCCGGTGTTGCTGTGGTAATCCCTGAGGAGCGTAATCTCCATATGTTCTACTACTTCGAAGGGCAGCCTAGGGATAAGCCGCTAAGTTGGTTTGGCCCTCACGTGCCTCTGAATGTAAGTTATCGGATCGCGATCAACATTCATCCGGACGGGCG
Source organism: Halopseudomonas salegens (assembly GCF_900105655.1). NCBI lineage: Bacteria > Pseudomonadati > Pseudomonadota > Gammaproteobacteria > Pseudomonadales > Pseudomonadaceae > Halopseudomonas > Halopseudomonas salegens. The sequence goes on along the minus strand of NZ_LT629787.1, from coordinate 2,737,430 downwards.
CGTCGAATCCAGCTACTGCATAAAGCCATGTTCGCTGTCGGACTGAGGGCCTGCAGACAATTATCAAGAGGATTGGTATTGGTACATGGAGCGTTTATCAATTGGGTCTGAACACGGGGTTTTCTCGTCCAACCGTTGCACTATTGAGTTTGGTTGGAGCAGGCTCGCCTGATTTCTCATTGATGCAGTGGATGTCGAGGGTAGTGCTGCGAAAGGACGATTTGATCACTGATGAGTTCCCGCATTGAGCCGGGCAGCGGTGCTTTTGCTAGCGTGTGCGCTTGCGCTCTCAGCTTGTGGCGTTCGCGAACCCCATATAGATGTTCGTTACCGTCACCTTGGCGAGGCAGGAACGCCTACTGTTGTGTATCTGTATATGACTGCTGGCACAGACCCTTACAGGAAGTACGGGCTTAAACCTGGCCAGTCCGGGCGGGTCAGGCTATATCCCAGTGCTGCCGTGGTGGACACTGACCAGCGGCGTCTTCGAATGCGCTACTTTATTGATGGCAAGCCCAGGGACGAGTTTCTGGGGTGGACAGGCCCTGAGCTGCCCAATGACGTGAGCTATAGGGCTTTTATCGGCATACATCCGGACGGCCATGTGGAAACCAGCTACTGCATAAAGCCATGCTCGTTGCCTGACTGAGGAGCTGCGCGAGGGGGCGAATTCTGTTCGGAAAGCGGTCAGGCCGTCGGGGCATATCGCGCCTGGAAAAGCTATGGGCCATCCAATCCGGCAGGAAACCTTCCTGCCGGCAAAATCTCCCGAGAACGGATGCAGTAAATGGGCGCTTTGTGCGTTGCCGCGCAGACAGCTGTTGGCATGTGCGCGAGACTTTCCATTGCTAACCAGTGGAAGTCGAGTGATCTCCACTCATGTCCTGTCACAGTAATGGAGAATTTTATGAGTAAATCGTCCAATAGCGATCACGCAACCACAGATCGTCTTTCCGAGCTGGCGCATGAGTCGGTGGATCAGTTCGCCAAGAGTGCGGGAAAGGCCGAGGAACGCTTTCGCCACGAAGCCGCGGGGGCGAAAGATCGGGTCAGGGATGCCGGAGAGAAAGTCAAGGAGCGCTCCGATAGTGTAAGCACTCTGGTGCGTGAGAATCCCCTGGCAGCCGTTGGCCTGGCATTTGCCGCAGGTGCTCTGGTGTGTTGGTTCAGGCGCCGGTCATAACCTTTATTGACCACGACAATGAGCAAGGCCCGGATAACCGCTATCCGGGCCTTTCTTGTTCAGCGTGGGATGCAAACCGGTCAGCGGATATAGTAGGACTCGACTTTGGCATTCCAGTCTGGATCAGCCATGTTCGGCCATTCATCCTTGTCGAAGCCGGGGGCATTTTTCAACTGGTCCTGGTCGATATCGAGCAGGAAGCGCTTGTTTTGCTTGTCCAGTTTCAGGGCCTTCCATGGAATGGCATACAGGTGATCACCCATACCCAGGAAACCACCGGATGACAGAACGGCGTAACGGATCTTGCCTTCAGTCAAATCGAGCATGATGTTCTGTATCTTGCCGAGTTTATCGTTCTGCATATTGCAGACCTCGTCACCGGTAATGCTCTCGGCACTGAGCAAGTTCACCGTGGCCCGAACGCCATCGCCGGGGTAACCATGTCGGGTAGGCGTGATTGGGTTGTTCATTTTTTCTCCTTGTTGGCGTCATTCGTGATATCGCCAACCTTTCCCTGAACCTTGCCGCCAATTTTCTCGGCTTTACCCTCGTACTCGGTACTTTTGTCACCGGTGACTTTGCCGACAATTTCTTTGATTTTGCCTTTGACTTCGTTTGCTTTGCCTTTGATTTGGTTCTTGTTCATGGGTTGCTCATCCGGATGATTGTTGAAGCCGAGGCCTGCCTCACGTCATGCACAGATGCATGCAAAAGCAGGATGAGGCTCCCACGTTAATAGCAGCACAAGGTCTGGTCGGTGCGGTGGCTAACGTAGGCGAAGCATTTTTTTCGGGTTGCCGGCAGGCCTTGTGACTCTGCCGCGCTGCGGAGCTGAAACGAATATCAGATCATTGATCGCCGCCAGTTGGCTTGTGTGCAGCGCAGGATATTTGGTTTGGGTGCGCTTACGAACAGACAGCGATGGGGCAGACCTTGATGATGCGGGGGTGCGTCTGCAATGGCTGACGGCCTTGTTATTCGCTGCGAGTCGGTAGGTGTCAGACAGGTAAGGGCGCCCTCCGAACAGGCATTCTGAACCACACAAGCAAGGAACTTCTCATGATCAGACTAAACACTGCGGCAATCACCCTCTGTGTTCTTGGTGCATTTCCCTTGGCAGCATCCGCCCAATCCAGCAATTTCGGCCCCGAAAAGGGCGACCGGGAGTTCTCGATTTCCGGAACCGGCAACAGTGACCGCAATATGGATAGTGGCAGCTTCGGCGTGACGGGTGATCTCGGCTGGTATATGCAGGATCACATGGTTGCCGGTTTCCGCCAAAGCATCAACTACGCCAGCATTGAAGGTGAAAGCATCAAGGATGATTTCTGGAACGGCTCGACCCGTGGCTATTTCAACTATCAATTCATGACCGAGCGTGCCCGTCCGTTTATCGGTGCCAGCCTTGGCGGGATCTATGGTGATGGCGTCAAGGACAGTGCCTTTGCGGGTCTGGAAGCAGGCGTAAAGTATTACGTGCGTGATAAGACGTATCTGCTCACCCGCGTTGAATACCAGTTTCTCTTCAGCAGCACCAGTGAGGCCTCTGACTCCTTCCAGGACGACGGTGTCTGGGCCTACACGGTCGGCCTGGGTTACAACTTCTGAAACCAGCCCGTACGGACCGACTACCACAGGTTCTGACATCTGCTGCGCCCGGTCCCTGATCCTTTAAGCCAGGGCGTTGATCATGCGGCGGCCGATCCGGCCGCCGCATTTGTATCAGTTCTGTGGAGAACATGCATGAGCATCAAGAAGGCATCTGCCAAATCGCGGCAGGCGAAGAGCAAGGGCAGTAAGTCCGTTACATCTGAGCAAGGTGTCGACAGCGTACTCAGATCCAACGATATAGTCGCGATGCAAGGCAGAGCCAGTGATGAGCTGGTCGGCAAGATCCCTTATAACAGCCTGAAAAAGCGTGAGCACGGTCATGCTAATGCCGTGGTGCCACCGCCCGGAGTTACGGCACAACCTGACTCCAGTGCCTTGACCGCGAGCACCTTGACGGAAAGTGCCATGACTGCAAAAACAGGTGGTGCTGCACGGCTTGGCAGCAACGCGACGGTCGAGTCGCTTGACCGGGTCAGGGTCGATGCCAGTGAACAACCGCTGACCACCAATCAAGGTGTACCTGTCAGCGATAACCAGAACAGCCTGAAGGCCGGGCTGCGCGGACCCTCGTTGCTGGAAGATTTCATTCTGCGCGAAAAGGTCACGCACTTTGATCACGAGCGCATCCCGGAGCGGGTTGTTCATGCCCGTGGTTCCGCCGCGCACGGTTACTTTGAGGCCTATGGTGCGCTGAGAAAATACACGCGCGCTGCGCCGTTCGCCGAGAAGGGCAAGATAACCCCGGTATTCGCACGCTTTTCTACCGTGGCCGGCGAGCGCGGCTCGAAAGATACCGCCCGCGATGCCCGTGGGTTCGCGGTGAAGCTATATACCGATGAAGGCAACTGGGATCTGGTCGGCAACAATATACCGGTATTCTTCATTCAGGATGCCATGAAGTTTCCCGACCTGGTTCATGCCATCAAGCCCGAGCCGCATCACGGTATGCCGCAAGCGGGCTCCGCACATGACACCTTCTGGGACTTTGTCTCTTTGATGCCGGAATCCACGCATATGTTGATGTGGGTGATGTCGGATCGCGGCATACCGCGCAGCTACCGGATGATGCAAGGCTTCGGCGTGCATACCTTTCGCCTGGTCAATGAGCAGGGGGAATCGGTATTCTGCAAATTCCACTGGAAACCGCTGCTGGGCACCCATTCACTGGTCTGGGACGAGGCAGTCAAAATCGCGGGCGCCGATCCTGACTTTCATCGACGGGATTTGTGGGAAGCGATCGAGTCCGGCGAATTTCCGGAATGGGAACTGGGGCTGCAGATCTTCACCGAGGAAGAAGCTGAAAGTTTCAGTTTCGATGTGCTTGATTCAACCAAGCTGATACCAGAAGAAATGGTGCCATTGACGCCCGTCGGACGTATGGTGCTGAATCGCAATCCGGATAATTTCTTTGCCGAGACCGAGCAGGTCGCCTTCTGCACGGCGCACATCATACCGGGCATCGACTTCTCCAATGATCCGTTACTTGCCGGTCGTATCCATTCCTATGTGGATACCCAGATTACCCGGCTCGGTGGCGCCAATTTCCATGAATTGCCAATCAATACGCCACTGGCACCGGTACAGAACAATCAACGCGATGGTATACACCGCCAGTCCCTGAACCGTGGCCGTGTTGCCTATGAACCGAATTCTCTGGCGGGTGGCTGCCCCTTCCAGGCCGGGACAGCCGGTTTTGTCTCCTTCCCTGAAAATAACACCGAAGACAAGGTTCGCGGCAAGCCGGCGAAGTTTGCCGAGCACTATGCGCAAGCTACCCTGTTTTTCAACAGTCAGACGGCGGTGGAAAAAGCGCATATTGCTGCTGCCTTTCGCTTTGAGCTGAGCAAGGTCGAGGTCCCCGCCATACGTGAGCGCATGCTGTCTTCGCTGGTGAACGTATCCACAGAGCTGGCAGCCGAGGTCGCGGCGGGTCTGGGCATGCAGGTGCCGGCGGCAATGCCAAAAGCCATAGCCGATGCAGAGCCAGCCGAGATCAGTGTTTCGCCAGCCTTGTCGCTGACAGCCTTGCCAGGTGAGCGAGGAATACGTACGCGACAAATTGCCGTATTGGTTGAGGATGGGGTGCATCATGCCGCACTTGCCGATTTACATCTGGCATTGACCAATGCGGGTGCAGTGGTTCACTTCGTAGGACCTCGGGTAGGGCTGTTTACCGGCTCAGGCGAGGAGATAATTGAAGCGAACAAGTCGCTGGAAAATGCTCCGGGGGTGCTGTTCGATGCCCTGGTTTTGCCTGATGGCGCTGAAGCGGTCAAGGCGCTCGGCAGCAATATAGATACCCTGGACTGCATCAAGGATCAGTTCAGGCACGGGAAAACAATTCTGGCATTGGGTGCAGGGCAGGCGTTGCTGGAGATGGCCGGCATTGCAGCAGCCAGGGACAAGGTTCCGGGGATTTTGCTGGCAACGGGTACTGATATGATCGAGATCGCGCCGGTATTTATCGAGGCCATTGCTGCGCATCGACACCCATCACGCGAGTGCGACCAGCCGGGTAAATAAATCTGCGCTTCGGGTGTTCAGAATGGATGCCAGCCACGCATGGGTCAAATGATAATCACCATAATGATTCCTCCAATGATTTTGACGCACCTGGCGCCAGCAAATAAAGCATACCGCCGACAGTTTGCGACCACTGTGCGTTAGCGCACTCTGCAATAAGCGTTGCCAGGCGCGGCTGCTGATACCTCCTGTTTATGTGGGCTAGAGTACCGACCGGGCGGCGTGTTGCTGGCTACCATATGACACAGCCCGGTCATCGGCGGGGCTGACCAGGCAAGTCCAATCTGGCGTCGCGCCCGTTGGCATGCTGACTGACAGCATTCAGGAGGACACAATGAACAAGAAACTCTATATGGAGACGCAACTGCATGAGTTGCTGTATCAGGGCCTGAAAACGGAGCTTGGAGGCCTGAAAATCTATGCGGCAGCACTGTCACATGCCCAGGATGAGTCTCTTGGATACTCATGGCAGAACTATCTTGAGCAGACGCGGAGCCAGGAGCAGGTTTTGCTCAAGGTCTTCGCCGAACTGGGCTTGAATCCGGACAGATTGACGACGCGGGGATGACTGGAAGCTGGCCTGAGAGAGCCTCGCCGGACTTCAATTCCGTGCTGTATAAGCCTCTGCAGAGCTCAGATCATCACGGCTCTTTCTTCCTCGGCAACAGAACCGGGAAGTTGACTGAATCGCCATAAGACGCGGGATTCAGGATGAGATTCGAGGTTACGCTGTGGGTGTTGCCCTGTCGGTTCGCTGTCGCACCAAGGCCGGTGCAAAGCCGGGATCTGCCGGGGTTGGCAGGGGCTGGTGTGTGTGGTGAAACGGGTAGGCCTGTCAGGCAATGGTCAGAGGCTGCCTAGCCTGGCACGTTGTTGCGCAGATCCTGCTCCAGTTCCTTGGTGTCGGTGATGTCGAGCATGGTGATGACGACCCCGTCGATCATATTGTCCAGTCGGCAGTAGGGCATGATCCTTACGGTAAACCAGCGGCCGTCAGTGGTAGTGACCTGCTTTTCGGAAAAGGCCAGAGTACTCAGAGTATTCAGGGCATCGTCGATCAGATCTGGATATTCCAGACTGGTGGTGAGATCACTGAGTGGCCGGCCAATGTCGCCCTCGCGGATGCTGATGATCTTTGATGCCCGGTCAGTGAAGCGCCGCAGATTCAGGTTCTGATCAAGGAACAGGATGGCGATCTCGATGCTGTTGAGCAGGTTCTTCATGTCGCTCTGGGCGAGGGCCAGATCGTCCAGCTTGGTCTGCATTTCCGCGTTGATGGTTTGCAGTTCTTCATTCATCGACTGCATTTCCTCTTTCGAGGTGGTCAGCTCTTCATTGGTTGATTGCAGTTCTTCATTGGTTGATTGCAACTCTTCATTGGCTGACTGCAGCTCCTCCCGGGACACACGATTTTCTTCCCGCAGGGACAGGATTTCTTCCTGACACTGCTGCAGTTCTGCGGCATGGGCTTCCCGGGTCATTGTTGCCGAGCTGCCTTTTTCCCGCGAGTCGCTGGCATTGGCCTGCGCCAGAGTGATGTCACGGAAAACGATCATTGTCATGCCGCGCAGAGCGGTTGGCTCACGCAATGCCTGAACGGTCACATCAACGCTCTGTATGCCACCCCCTGGCAGTTGCACCTGCAGGCCTGACAGTTGCACCGGCTCGTTCTGTCGTGTGCTCTGGCGCAGAGCATTGCCGATGGCGGCGCGCAGCCCTTCACGCGCCATGGCATGAAGGTTCCAGTTGGCCTTGCCGGCAGCCGGTTCCAGGTATTTCCCGGTACGCCCGCTGATGTAGATGATATCCCCCTCATCGTTGACCACCACCGCGGCGGGCGCGTAGACCTGCAACAGGACCTGGTCGGCTGCCGTCTGCAGGTTGTCGGAGGGTTGCTGGGGTGGCTTGCTGGTGGACACGTCAGGCTCCTTGGTGATCCGGGACAGGGGAGGGAAAGACTTTACCGGTAATCGATTGCCGCTGTTCGGTACATTGTCCTGACGCTGGTACAGGCGCAATGTCGCTTGCTTTGGGCTAAACAGTTGCGTGTAGCGCCCGACTGTCTCCGAATTGCCGAGCAACAATACCCCCTCGGAACGCAGGCTGTAGTGAAACAGGGGAATCAGCCGGCGTTGCAGGCTCTGGTCGAAATAGATCAGCAGGTTGCGACAGGAGATCAGGTCGAGTCGGGTAAAGGGCGGGTCAAGCACTACATCCTGTTGGGCGAACAGCACCATGTCACGTATTGCGCTGTTGATCTTGTAGCCGTTGTTATGCCGGCTGAAAAAACGCGTCAGACGTCCTGGCGAGACACTGTCGCTGATGCCCGCCGGGTATTCGCCACGGCGGGCCGTGGCAATGGCATCCGGACTCAGATCAGAGGCAAAAATCTGCAGGCTGAAGTGGTGTGCGGATGACAGCTCTTCCACGACCTCGGTAAAAACCATGGCCAGGGAGTAGGCCTCTTCACCGGTTGAACAACCCACCACCCAGGCACGCAGGTGCGGATCGCAGCCTGGCCGCGCCAATAGATCCGGGAGGGTCGTTTCCGCCAGTTGTTGCCAGACTTTGCTGTCGCGGAAAAAACGGGTCACCCCGATGAGCACTTCCTTGAACAGCAGATCGAGTTCCTGGGGATTATGCTGCAGGAAGTCGGCATAGAGTGACAGGCTGGCGATATCGTGAATCACCATGCGACGTTCCATACGGCGGTTCAGGGTACTTGGCTTGTACAGTGAAAAATCGTGTTGCGTGCGTTCCTGCAGCAAGCGGAGGATGCGCTGCATGGGGGGGGATTCCGGTTCAGGTTCCCCCGCGTCGGCATCATTCATGTCAGGTGCCTGACTCAGGCAGGCGAAAATGCGGGCCGGCAATTCGTCGGGTGGCGCAATGATATCCGCACAGCCGGCCTCGATGGCGCTACAGGGCATGGCGTCAGATTGCGCCGTATCGGGCTGTTGCACGGCGGTGAGGCCGCCCACGGCCTTGATCGCCTGCAGGCCCAGAGTGCCGTCCGATCCCATGCCGGAGAGGATCACGCCGATGGCTTGTTCGCCCTGATGGCTGGCCAGGGAAGAAAACAAGACGTTGATCGGCAGTCGCAAACCACGCGGCTCCGAGGGCTTGGCGAGGTTGAGCATGCCGGCAACCACACTGAGTTCGGTATTGGGTGCAATGACGTAGACACAGTCAGCCTCAATCGGCATGCCCTGGGTCGCTTCGCGTACCGGCATGCTGGTAACCCGCTGGAGTATTTCAGTGAGCATGGCTTTATGGTTGGGGTCGAGATGTTGCACGACTACATAGGCCATGTGGCTATGCGGCGGGATCTGAGCGAGAAATGCTTCCAGCGGTGCAAGGCCGCCGGCCGAGGCGCCAATGCCTACAATACGGGCACTGGCAGGAGGGGTAGCCGGAGCATCCAGGTTGGTCAGGGCTGCCATGGTGATGAGCGGTTAATGGGGTTGCTCCAGTTGGATGGATTCACAACAGGCTAACAGAATCTGCCTGTGTCCTGGGCGGGTAGAGGCCAGACAATGCAGACGCCGGGACCCCTCAAGGCCTCTGCTGGTTTCTGCCAGGCAGCTATCTCTGGTGCCACTCAGGCCAACCTGCTGCAGCAAGTCCAATAGCTGTGGCCGACTTTTTGCGCGCAAAAAACTGTCGATAGTACGACCAGCCAGCTCCTCATGGGCAACGTCGAGGAGTTCGGCGGCGACGCTGCTGGCCTGAATAATCCTGCCTTCCAGGTCGATGAGAAAATAGCCAAAGGGGGCAGCTTCGAAAAGGTCCTGATAGAGCTGCACTTCATCGACAAGCCCCTGTTCATTGGCGGCCAGTTCTTCGTTCTGCAAGTCGAGTTCGACCTGATGTACCTGGAGTTCATGCAGCAGCTTGAGAGCGTCTTCCGCGCTTTCGGGGGCGCTGGACAACCGATGCAGCAGGCTCAGGGCGTCAACGCCGACTGACCAGTCACCGGTTGCTAGCGTAGTTCCTGTCTGCAACTGGGTTTCAGCCTTGTGGCGCAGTTGTCGATAGACATTGGATTGCTCAAGGGGGGTGGTCATTCCTGACTCCGGACTTGCTATCGGGATAGTGCTGTGATGGTAGCTTATCGCGATGGGTTAAGTAGCAATATCTCATGCAACGATTCAGCACAGCACAGGTATGACGTTGTTGAGAGCGGTGATGAGCACTCGCCCGGCAAGAGCAGAGTACTCCGGCAGCACCTGCCGGAGAAGCAGAATCACCTCCGGATTATGCCGGATAGTTGCGCGTTGTTCCGTGCGCCAAGTCACATATATGACTGAGCCTGGAAAACCACACCGCCATCGGTACGCGCGTACACCTCGAGTTACAGAGCACTCCGCAGCATCGGGCTGTACTCGGTCTCCAGAATTTCGTCGGTGCGTATCTTGAATGCTGTCAGTGTGTTGGCACCGAACGCAGTGCTGATGGCGACATCAGTGGCATCCCGGCCGCGAGCAACCAGAATACGCCCGATACGCGGCATATTGTTGCGTGGATCAAAGATGTACCACCTGCCATCGAGATAGGCTTCGAACCAGGCTGCAAAATCCATTTCGCCATGCGGCGGCGGAATACCCATATCGCCCAGATAACCGGTGCAGTAGCGCGCTGGAATATTCATGCAGCGGCAGAAGGCGATGGCCAGGTGAGCAAAGTCGCGGCATACCCCTTGCCTTTCCTGCCACACCTCCCAGGCGGTTCTGGTCACGCGCGCATGCCCATAGCCAAATTCAATATGCTGGTAAACGTAATCACATATGGCCTGAACGCGTGACCAACCGGTGATACTAGGGTCATTGTCGAACAATTGCCATGCTATCCCGGACAGCAGATCGGTTTCGCAGTATCGGCTGCCACTCAGAAACTGCAGGGCTTCATTGGGCAATTGCTCAACAGCTGTCTGGCGTGCCTGCGGATTCACCGTATCAGGTAGCCCGCTGTCATGCAGACAGGTATCGTTCGTGATCCGCAGCTTGCCGCCGGGCGCAATGATGCGTGCGCGCTGGTTGCCGTGATGGTCAAAAAAAGCCTCGACCGGGATGGGCGGGTCGGTGACCACGCGATCCGGGGTAATCAGATCGGCGATCCGGGTTGAATGCACATTCAGCGTCAGGATCATCGGCGTCGGTTTGGGGCAATGGAATTCCAGTTCATAGCCAATACGTATTTTCATATTGTGAGACCTGTGCTGAAGTTGGGTAATCTGAGGTGTCATGAGATATAGCCCCTGAGTACAGTTGCCAAAGTGGTGGTAATGGTTTTTTGCAGCGCGGCCCAGTGTTGGGCAGGGGCCAGATTTTTCTGGTTGAGTTCCAGCTCGATGCCCAGGTAGGCCTCGGGCGGAAAGTCTTTCCTCAACGCCGTGGTGAGCCCGTCGTTACGCCCCTGATAGGGGAAGTTGCGCCGCACTGCAAGGCAGGGAGCCGAGGCCTTGATCGCGGCTTGCCAGCTTGCGCAGAGGGTTCTTTCACCGGATCGGGCCGGATCATAGAGCAGGCCGATGTCGGCGTGGCGTACCACGCCATTGAGAGTGTGGGTAAAACTGTGGCAGGAGAGGTGAACAACCTTGCCCCGTTGCGCAATCTGCTGTTTGATCAGTCGTTCGGCTTCCTTCCGGTAAGGCAGGTAATAGTGCTCGATGATGTCTTGCCGAATGCCGGCCGGCAGTTGACGAACGCTGTCCATATGCAGGTGTCGGTGCCCGAGGGAGCGATTCAGGTCTACCAGCAAGCGGCTTGTCACGGCGCTCAGCAGTGGTGCGCCGAAGTGTATGCCCATGGCCTTGGCCATGACCTGGGCGCCTGGATCAAAACCGCGATGACTGGCCAGTATGGCGCGGCAATTGACGAACAGATTCCGGTAAGCTGCAGGCACCTGGTTGCTTGCATGTTCGCAGGTGATCACCAGCGCGATCTCCGCATTCTGCTTGTCTGGCTCGAGGAGTCTGTAGGCTGTGTTCGACACCGTTACCACTCCAGGTCCGTCAGCTCACTGAGAACCTCGCAGATGCCGGCGTTCCATTCTTTGCTCAGGGCGCTGAAATAGCTGTCACCCGGGTCGAAGCGCCGGCGCATGCTGACGGCAAGGCTGTCACCCTGGTAGCAAATCAGGTCTATCGGCATGCCGACGGACAGATTGCTGCGCATGGTCGAGTCAAAGGAGACGAGGATGCATTTGGTGGCGTCATTGAGCGTACTCGAGCGGGTGATCGCCCAGTCAATGATGGGCTTGCCATATTTGGTTTCACCGATCTGAAAGTAGGGTGTCTGGTCTCCGGCCTCGATGAAATTGCCTTCGCTGTAGATGCGAAAGAGGCGCGGTGGCTCCCCCCTGATCTGGCCGCCAAGGATAAACGAGCCGTTGAAATCAACAGCCTTGGTGGTTGTTTGCAGGTTGTCGCGCTGATTGACCAGGCGCATGGCATCCGACACCAGCAGGGCAGCATCGAACATGGACTCGGCGTTGCCCAGGCTGGGGCAGTCTGGTCTGACCTCGTTTTGCCTGAGGGTGCTGATGACAGCCTGGGTGCTTGCCAGGTTTCCCGAACTGAGCAGCACGATAACCCGCTGGTCGGCCTGCTCGAACAGGCTCAGCTTGGTGAAACTGGCAACATTGTCGATGCCGGCATGGGTACGGGAATCCGAAGCGAAGATCAGACCGCTTTCCAGCATTACGCCGACACAATAGGTCATGGCATCCACCGCGAGGATCGAAAGTGCGTCTGGTTGAATTCAGTCTGCAAGGAAGAATCTCCTGGATAGATCGGACAGCGTTGGAACCCTGCTGGGAAGGCCGGCACCGTCCCCACTGCCAACGAATCTCCTGGGCCAGCTGCGGTGATGCTTGCACCGCCAGTATGCGTGCCGCCCGGGCGCTTATCTGTGCGTTGAACCACACAGGTGAGTAGCCCATTCGGCAGGCGCTCAACCGGATGCTCTTTGCCGCTATGTGGTGTAGCGAACATAGCCCGCTGTGGTTATCTGCTATCGTGCTGTAACCAGCTGGTGCGATTGTTCTGCAGGTCAGGCAATGAGCCCGGTTGATGTGTTGCCTCGAAAGCAGCGTTTTTCGGGGCGATTAGCCGGTGTATGTTGTCTTGTTGTACCCGCGACCAGTCACTCGTCATTACATTCATGGCTTGCTCCCAAAAGGAAATGTCAGCAGATGACCATTGTCGTATCGCCCACGCACAACCATATCCTCAATGCCTTGCCGGCTGATGTACGTCTGCGACTGTTTCCCTATCTTGAACTGACGGCCCTGCCGCTGGGCAAGGTGCTCTATGAACCCGGCGACAAGATGCGGCACCTGTACTTTCCAACCGACAGCATTGTCTCCTTGCTGTACGTGATGGAAAACGGTTCCTCGGCGGAAATATCCGTGGTCGGTAATGAGGGGCTGGTGGGTATTTCTCTGTTTATGGGAGGGGACAGCACCTCCAGTCGTGCTGTGGTCCAAAGCGGTGGTAGCGCTTACCGGCTGCCATCGCAGCGGCTGGTTGAAGAATTCAACCGTCACGGCGATTTGATGTCGCTGGTGCTGCGCTATACGCAGGCACTGATTACCCAGATGGCGCAGACGGCGGTATGCAATCGTCATCACTCGATTGACCAGCAGTTGTGTCGTTGGCTGCTGCTCTCGCTGGATCGTTTGCCGTCGAACCATTTGCAGATGACCCAGGAACTGATCGCCAACATGCTGGGTGTGCGCCGTGAAGGGGTGACTGAAGCAGCGGGGCGACTGCAAAAGCTTGGGGTCATCAAGTATAGTCGTGGCCATATCGAAGTGTTGGACCGCCCCAAGCTTGAGCTGCTGAGCTGCGAGTGCTACGAAGTGGTCAAGCGGGAAACCGATCGCTTGCTGAAGTGCTCCAGCTTGCCGGGACAGGTGCTGCCCAGGAAGGGCAATGCCTGCAACCATATGCACTGACGCTGCTCGCCCGGTTCGTCGGGGCAGGTTGCCAGAGTTGACTGGCCTGGAATCATTCTTCTTCTGTGTGGTTTCGCGAACAGACCGGGGCGTATCGCCTGCCTAGGATGGCTCTCATGGATACCTCTTCCAAACCCGGTGTGCGCAAGTCAAAATTACCTTCAGCGGCGGCTTCCGGCACTGTGAAGGAACCCGCTTGCCCGCAAACAGCCCGCATGCGGGTTATCCGCCAACTGCGCAAAACCTGGATACATCTGGTGCGTTACCTGACGGAAAGGGATAACCCATGGATTTTTAAATCGGCGCGTGTTGTCGGTAATGTCTCATTCGAGGATATGGCGCAAATCACCCTGGATTCAATTGGTGATGCGGTACTGGTGGTTGATCCGCAAGGCACTGTGATCTATCTCAACAAGGTTGCCGAACTGCTGACCGGATGGTCGGGCGAACAGGCACTGGGACGCTCAGTGGATGAGGTCTTCTGCATCGTTGATGGCGTTACCCGGCAACGGGTAACGAGCCCATCCCAGCGAGCCATCAGCGAAGGCCGCATTGTAGCCCTGGCACTCGGCAGTATGCTGATTCGGCGCGATGGGACCGACATGGCAATCGAAGATTCAGCCGCGCCGATTCATAATCGACATGGCAGGATGACCGGTGCGGTGATCGTTTTTCATGATGCCCGCCTGTCCGGCTCGGTTGTGCAGGAGATGAGCCATCTTGCCCAGCATGACGGCCTCACCGGTTTGCCCAACCGGATGTTGCTGGTTGAGCGACTTACCCAGGCCATAGGCATTGCCAAGCGGCACGGCAAGCAGGTTGCGCTGATGTTCCTCGACCTGGATCATTTCAAGCCCATCAATGATTCCTTTGGCCATGCGGTAGGTGATCACTTGTTGCGTGACCTGGCTGCAGACATGATTGGTTGTGTTCGCGCTACCGATACCGTCAGCCGCCACGGCGGTGATGAGTTCGTTATCCTGTTGAGCGAAATCGAGGATCGCCAGGATGCTGCCCTGATTGCGGAAAAGTTGTTGGCCAAATTTGCTGTGCCGCGGGTCATTGACGGGCATGCCCTGCAGATAACCCTGAGTATTGGCATCAGCGTCTTTCCTGATGATGGTGCTGATGCCGACAGCCTGATGCTGAAAGCTGACCAGGCGATGTATTGCGCCAAGAATATGGGCCGGAACACCTACCTGTTGTGGCATCAGGACAAGCGATAAGTCCAGGCGCTGAACCGCGGGGCACACCTGTCAGCGTTCAAATGGACTGTCAGCCTGATGGTGTTCCAGCGTTCTGGCTGCCCAGGCCAATAACTGTTCAGCCAGTTGCTGGGCAGCCAGCCCATACCCTTCCACCACGCTGGCCACGTGCGGGTCGCTCAAGGGTTGTTCGATCAAAAAGTTTTCGCTGGCCAGGGTGCGCCGGCTGCCCGGGTCAATCAGGCGTGCCTTGAAGTCGATCACTACCCGAATCGGCCCATCCGGATACACCACCTGAAAGCGGCGTAATTCACTGCCCAGATGCACATCGGCATGCAGGGCCTGCTCATCGGTGCTCACATCCGAGACCAGGCCGGCACCATTGAACGCGTGAACCAGATAATCGCGTATCAACGCCGGTGCCGGGTCACTCCAGCGCGAACCTTTGTAGGTGCTCAATTGATTGCCTTGCGGATTGACCAGCATGCGTGGGCTGCTGTGCACAAAACCGGCGCTTGGCGTGTTGATACGCAATGCCAGGGGCAGTGACGGCTGCGACAGTGGCTCGACTTGAGCGTCGGGCAACTGGTACACGTTGATTGGTTCGGCTTCCGGCAAGATCGAGCAGGCGTTCAAGCTCAATACAGTGGTCGCGAGCAATATCGGCAGTAATCGGTGCAGGCGATTCATGGTTCAAATTCCTCCATGCTGTCGCGCCCGAGCAGGAAACGACTGGGGTTGTCATCCAGGCGGCGGGTTATGCTGCGCAACGAGGTCAGGCTGCCACGCAGTTCGTTGATCGCCGGTTCCAGCTGGGCCAGGCCCTGCAGGCCGCTGCTCAGGGCATCACTGTTGTCATCGACCATCTGTTCCAGCGCCTTGCTGGTCCGCGCGATCGACTCCAGAGCCTCTTCCGCCCCATCCAGAGTATGTTGCCCCTGATTGTTCAGCAGCTGATTGGCACTCGCCATCAGTTCGCTGGTGTGGTTCAGGGTTTCACCTGCCTGGCGGGTCACCAGCGTCAGCTCACTGATCAGTTCTCCCAGGTTGTCACCCTGGTCGGCAATGCTGGTGGATGCCTGCTCAACGGCACTCAGCGTATTGCTGATTCTTGCCGTGTTTTCTTCGGAAAAAATCGAGCGCGCACTGGATACCAGCTGGTTGATATTGGTGACCAGATCTTCACCGTTGGCCAGCAGGGTGGAAATGGGCGAAGGCGAGGCAATGATGACCGGGTCCTCGCCGTTTTGACCGGACAGGCGTGGGCTTTCCGGATCGCCCTGGCTGAGTTCGATCACTGAGGAGCCGGTAATGCCGGTAAAGGAGAGGCGGGCGCGGGTGTCGATCTTGATCGGTACGTCGGCATCTACGCGAATACGCGCAATCACGCGGCGCGGGTCGTCAGCATCCAGTCGCAGCTCGCTGATATCACCGATACGGATGCCGCTGTATTGCACAGCGCTACCGCGTGACAGGCCGGTCACAGCCTCATTGAAGATCACTGTGTAGTATTGCTGATCTCGCTGGGTGCTGGCATTGCTCAACCAGATGGCAAAGACAATCGCAGCCAGGGCACCGAGTACGGTGAACAGGCCGATGACAATATGATGGGCACGGGTTTCCATCAGGCGGATACCTCCCTGTTTGCATTGTCGCCAGCGGTTTTCGCTGCCGCTCGGCCACGGGGGCCATTGAAATAGTCCTGAATCCAGTCGTTGTCGGTGGCCGCAACACGGTCCAGTTGGTCGGCGATCAGTACCTTGCGCTCCGAGAGCACCGCCACGCGGTCGCAGATAGCGTACAGGGTATCCAGGTCATGGGTGACCAGAAAGACACTGAGACCAAGCGCATCGCGCAGCGTTTTGATCAGTTGGTCAAAGGCGGCTGCACCAATCGGGTCAAGCCCGGCGGTGGGTTCATCCAGAAACAGGATATCCGGGTCAAGTGCCAGGGCGCGGGCCAGTGCGGCACGCTTGACCATGCCGCCGGACAGTTCCGAGGGGTATTTGTTGCCCGCGTGAGGAGGCAGCCCGGACAGGGCCAGCTTGATACCGGCAAGATGTTCGGCGTCACTGCGGCTGAGCTTGGCATGTTCTATCAGTGGCAGCGCAATGTTTTCGTTGACGGTCAGGGACGAGAACAAGGCACCCCGCTGGAACAGCACGCCGAAGCGGCGTTCATACTGGCTGCGCTCTTCGCCGTTGAGTGCTTGCAAGTCGACATCAAAGACGCGCACGCTACCGGCATTTGGCCGATGCAGGCCTACTATCGAGCGTAGCAGGACCGATTTGCCGGTGCCCGAGCCACCCACTACGCCGAGAATTTCCCCGGGCATGATGTCCAGATCGAGGTTTTCATGTACGGCCAGGGTGCCGAAGCGATTGACCAGGCCACGGACCTGGACCAGCGGTTGCGTTGTTGTGCTCACCAGCCCATCTCCATGTAGAACAGGGCCGCCAGGGCATCGACCAGAATGACGGCAAAGATGCATTGCACCACGCTGGATGTCGTGTGTTCGCCGACCGACTCGGCGCTGCCGGTCACCCTGAACCCCTCAAGGCAGCCTATCACTGCGATCAGCAGAGCAAACACGGGCGCTTTGGCCATACCGAGCAGAAAGTGGCGCATCTCGACATTCTGTTGCATCTGGCTGAGGAACATGGTCGGTGAAATATCCAGCGCCAGGGCACAGACCATGGCGCCACCGAAGATACCGCTGATAATGGCGACGAAGGTCAGTAGCGGCAAGGCAATCAGCATGGCCAGCACGCGCGGCAATACCAGCAGATCCATCGGGTTGAGGCCAATGGCGCGGATGGCATCGATTTCTTCATTGGCCTTCATTGAGCCGATTTGCGCGGTGAAGGCGCTGGCAGTGCGCCCGGCCAGCAGGATGGCGGCAAGCAGAACGCCAAATTCGCGCAAGAAAGCAAAAGCGACCAGGTCGACGGTGAAGACCGTGGCGCCGAAGTCTGCCAACACGGTAGCGCCGAGGAAGGCGACGACAGCCCCGACCATAAAAGTCAGCAGGGCTACAATTGGCAAGGCATTCAACGCAGTTTGCTCGATTTGTGCGGCGACTGCAGTAGGCCGCCAGCGCGCAGGCTGCACTGCCAGGCGAGTGAAGCTGGCCAGGGTCAAACCGAGAAAGCCGAGCAGGTCGATCAGGTGGTGCCAGAATACCACCATGGCCTGACCGATGCGGGCAAGAATTTCAGACACCAGGCCGGGCTGGTTGACGTTGTCGTTGCTGTGCAGTGCCTGCTGCTGGCTGTCGGCAATGCGCTGTAGCAGGATTTGCCGTTCAATCGATAGATCCGCCTCGGTACAGGCGCGCTGCAAGCCATCGGCACCGAGAAGTTCGACCAGCATCTGGCCGCCGGCCGTGTCCAGTCGGCCGAGGTTCGCCAGCGAGAACTGGTGGATCGCATGCGCTTTCGCCTGGCTGACCAGATGCCGCAGGCGGCCGTAGTCGGCCAGTGTCCAGTCACCCTGAATCAACCAGCGTTCCGGCTGCTCGGGGTCGGGACTGAGGAAAGGGTTGTCGGGCAGGCTGGGCATGAGTTGATGAGATGCGGCGCTGGTGTCAGCAGCGCCGCGCACTCAGGCTTTCTTGCTCAAGTTGAAGTCTTCCGACAATGTGCCGGGGCCTTCCTGCTTGGGTGCATAATCCCGGGGTGGCTCCATGCTGTCGAAAACGCTGGGGGCGCTACCGCGCGGTTTGCTTTCAACCAGTGGGGTGTCCTGGTGCAGGCTGGCGAGCAGTCGTTCCCGGGTCATCTCGTCCGGTGCCAGATCGACGGCACCTTTCGTCATGTGTTGCTGGATGTCCTGGTAATCGCGATTCAGGCGCGAAACCAGCCCGGCAGTGGTTTTGAAGTGGCTGGCCACTTCTTGCTGATATTCCTCGAAACGCAGCTGCAGACTTTCCAGTTGGGCGTGCGTGCTGGAGCTTGGGCCGCTGCTGACGCGTCGGGCAATCTGGGTCAGTACAACGCCGATAATGATGCCGATAGCCAAGGCAATGGCGGCTGCAATCCAGAGATTTTCGCTTGCTTCCACGGTGAGATCCCTCATGGTTCAATGTGATGCCTGTCGCCTACGGTAACGACATTTTCCGCCCATGACCAGTGCTGTTTCCGGGGCTCTGGCTGGTGCAATTCCTGTCACTGTGACAGTCTATCAGGACGCAGGTTCGATGCCCGGAGTCACGCTACCCATTCAGGAGAGTTTTCATGAGTCGCCCGCTGGAAGAACGCATCACTCTGAACGGTCCTGTCGGCGGCCTGGAGGCCCTGCTGCATCGCGAACCAGGGGCCGACACTGTTGCAGTGATCTGCCACCCTCATCCGCTGCACGGGGGCGCCATGCAGAACAAGGTAGTACATACCCTGCAACGCGCAGCCCGGGATCTTGGTGCACATACTCTGCGCTTCAATTTCCGTGGCGTCGGCAAGAGCGACGGTGACTATGCCGATGGCGTGGGTGAAACCGAGGATTGCCTGGCTGCCATTGAATGGGTGCGTACGGAACTGGGGGTCAGCAAACTCTGGTTGATGGGGTTTTCCTTTGGGGGCTATGTGGCTGCCGCAGCCGGCGCCAGGCTGGAGCGCTGGCCGGATCGCCTGTTGCTGGTTGCACCTTCGGTCGAGCGCATGCCCTTTGCTGATTTGCTGCCGTTGGCCGGGGCCACTACGGTCTTTGTACCCGAGGCGGATGAAGTGGTTTCGCCGGCTGCCACCCGCCGCATGCTGGCGGCAGAGGATCATGCACAGTTGCAGGCGTTTGCGGCTGCCGGACATTTCTTCCATGGTCAACTGGTGGAGCTCAAGGCGGCAGCGGAAGCGGTACTCAATGGTGCTGGCTGATTGCCAAGGTCAGGTCATGGCGTTACAGTAGCGCCCCATTTTCATCCTCGCAGGGTATCTCCGCATGACGCCCATTGAACGCTATCAGGCTGATCTCAAACGCCCCGATTTCATGCATGACCCGGCTCAGGAGCAAGCGGTCAAGCATTTGCAGCGCCTGTTTGATGAACTGGTAGCCAGCGAGCAGCAGCGAGGCGTCACCGGTCTGTTCGGTAAATTGCGTCGGCGCCGTCCGCCCCTGGTCAAAGGCCTGTATTTCTGGGGTGGGGTAGGCCGCGGCAAGACCTATCTGGTGGATACCTTTTTTGATGCCTTGCCCTTTGAGCGCAAGATGCGCACCCATTTTCACCGCTTCATGCAGCGCGTGCATCACGAACTCAAAGGCCTCAAGGGTGAGAAAAACCCGCTGACCCTGATTGCCCGCAACTTTGCCGACGAAGCACGAGTGATCTGTTTCGATGAGTTTTTCGTGTCGGATATCACCGACGCGATGATTCTGGCTACCTTGATGGAAGAATTGTTCGATAATGGGGTGACCCTGGTTGCCACCTCGAATATCGTCCCTGACGGCCTCTATAAGGATGGTTTGCAGCGTGCGCGCTTCCTCCCGGCGATCGCCCTGATCAATGAGCATACCGATGTCGTCAATGTCGACAACGGCGTTGATTATCGCTTGCGTGCATTGGAGCAGGCCGAGTTGTACCACTGGCCCCTGGACCCGGAAGCCGATGAGAGTCTGCGCCGCAGTTTTGATTCACTGGTGCCGGATATGGATGAAGTGGTCGAGGCTGAAGTGCTGGCGGTGGAAAATCGCTCCATTCCTTCGCTGCGGGTCTGTGAGGATGTTGCCTGGTTTGAGTTTCGCGCCCTGTGTGACGGGCCACGCAGCCAGAACGACTATATTGAGCTTGCGCGTATCTTCCACGCAGTACTGATTGCCAATGTTGAACGCATGGATGCCAGCAAGGACGATATGGCCCGGCGCTTTATCAATATGGTCGACGAATTCTATGACCGGAACGTCAAGCTGATCATCTCGGCTGAAGTGCCGCTCAAGGATCTGTATGCCGGCGGGCGGCTGGAATTCGAGTTCCAGCGGACCCTCAGTCGGTTGCTGGAAATGCAATCCCACGAATTCCTTGCCCGCGCGCACAAACCCTGACGCCAGAATTGACGGATCCTCTGTTTCCCGGCGCTAGGGCGCCGGGTTGGGGTTGGCGGTGTGAATCGCCGCAATCGCTTCCAGCAGGGAATCGCTCAGTCCCAGATTGATGCTGCTCAGGTTGCGATTCAGCTGATCCATGGTCGTGGCACCGATAATATTGCTGGTGACAAAGGGCTGCCGGGTGACAAAGGCCAGAGCCATTTGCGCCGGGTCAATGCCGTGCTCCCGCGCCAGTTTGACGTAGTCCTCAATGGCGCGCTGGGCTTGCGGGTTGGTATAGCGGCTGAAACGTTCGAACAGCGTCAGCCGGGCCTTTTCCGGTCGTTTGCCACCCAGGTATTTGCCACTCAGGGTGCCAAAGGCCAGCGGGGAGTAAGCCAGCAGGCCAACGTTCTCGCGCATGGAAATCTCGGCCAGGCCCACTTCGTAGCTGCGATTCAGCAGGTTGTAGGGATTCTGAACCGAGACGATGCGCGGCCAGCCGCGTTCCCGGGCAACCTGCAGAAAGCGCATGACACCCCAGGGCGTCTCGTTGGACAGGCCGATATTGCGAATCTTGCCGGCCCGTACCTGCACATCCAGTGCTTCCAGGGTGTCCTCAATCGCGGTCATTTCTTCATCCGGCTTGTGACGATAGCCCAGATTGCCGAAAAAATTGGTATTGCGGTCAGGCCAGTGCAGTTGATAAAGGTCAATATAGTCAGTCTGCAGTCGCTTCAGGCTGCCTTCCACGGCACTCTGGATGTGCTGATGGGTAAAGCGGGTCTTGCCCTCGCGAATGTGCGGCATCCAGGCGCCGGGGCCGGTGATCTTGCTGGCCAGAATCCAGTCCTCGCGCTTGCCTCTGCTGGCGAAATATTCCCCGATTATCCGTTCGGACTCGCCCTGGGTCGGCTCGATGGGCGGTACCGGATACATTTCGGCCACATCCATGAAATTGACGCCGGCGCCGCGGGCGCGGTCAATCTGGGCAAAGGCATCATTGCGGGTATTCTGCTCGCCCCAGGTCATGGTGCCGAGACATAGCGCGCTGACCTTGAGGGGGCTGTCACCCAGCGGGCGGTATTGCATGGAAAACTCCTTGGCATGGCAAAGTGAAAAGAGCATAGCTGACGATAGCAAAAAGCCGAGCCACGCGGGGTAATCATTCAAGTGGCATGCGAATGAAATAATAGTTGTAATTTCTCACGCCATTGGCATAATGCCGGTCCACTTTCGACAGGATGCCTAGCCTGTCGTTGTTGTTACAGCGCAGATGCCACCAGACCCACAGAGCCCCCACTGAGTGTCTGTCTAGGCTTTGTTGACTTGTAAAAACACATTTCATTCTGTAAGATTCGCCCTCTTCTAAATAGTGGGCCTCTGAGGCTAGGATTAATGAAAACCTTCAGCGCCAAACCGGAAACAGTAAAACGCGATTGGTACGTACTTGATGCCGAGGGCTTGACCCTGGGTCGTCTGGCTACCGAAGTTGCCAGTCGCTTGCGCGGCAAGCACAAGGCCGAGTACACCCCGCACGTTGATACCGGTGATTACATCGTTATTGTCAATGCCGAGAAGGTCCATGTGACCGGCAACAAGGCTCAGGACAAGATTTATTACAGCCACTCCGGCTTTCCGGGCGGCATCAAGTCGATCAACTTCGAGAAGTTGATCCAGCGTGCACCCGAGCGTGTCATTGAGTCTGCCGTAAAGGGTATGCTGCCGAAGAATCCCTTGGGTCGTGCCATGTACCGCAAGCTGAAAGTGTACAAAGGCGCTGCGCATCCTCATGCTGCTCAGCAACCCCAAGAACTGAAGATCTAACAGGAGCTACTCATGGCGTCGCAAAACTACGGTACTGGCCGTCGTAAAACAGCCACCGCTCGGGTGTTCCTGCGTCCGGGCAACGGCAATATCTCCGTCAACAATCGTTCGCTGGAGAACTTCTTCGGCCGCGAAACAGCGCGCATGGTCGTACGCCAGCCGCTGGAGCTGACCGAGAGCACAGAAAAGTTTGATGTTTTTGTCACCGTTCGCGGTGGTGGAACTACCGGTCAGGCCGGTGCTATCCGTCATGGCATCACCCGTGCTCTGATGGAATACGACGAGACTCTGCGTGGCGAACTGCGTAAAGCGGGTTACGTTACCCGTGATGCACGTGAGGTCGAGCGTAAGAAAGTCGGTCTGCGTAAAGCGCGCAAGCGTCCGCAATACTCCAAGCGTTAAGCTTCGGCATAGCGCACAGAACGCCCGGCAACCCGTTTACGGGGCCGGGCGTTTTTTTTGCTCAATCGTTACAGCATGCACTATCGCCTTGTCAAAAAAGGGGTTTTTCATTACCATCTGATTCATTTTGTGCATGCTGTTGAAACTTTATAAGGCCCCGGCAAGGGGCTGATTAGCTGATGGGAGACGACTGGATGAGTAATGACGGCGTGAATAGTGGCCGGCGTCGCTTCCTGGTAGCCGCCACCACTGTGGTGGGCGCTGCCGGAGCTGTTGGGGCGGCTGTTCCCTTTGTGGGTTCATGGTTCCCCAGCGCCCGGGCCAGGGCAGCGGGTGCGCCGGTGAGTGTGAATATCAGCAAGCTGGAGCAAGGTCAGCAAATCGTTGCCGAATGGCGCGGTCAGCCGATTTTTGTTACCCGGCGCAGTGCTGAAGCGCTGGAGATTCTGGCTGAGAATGAGGCCATCCTGGCAGATCCGCAATCGCAGGCCTGTGACAGTCCGGACTACATTGATCCGCGTACTCGATCGATCAAGCCCGAAATTCTGGTAGTGGTCGGAATCTGCACACACCTGGGTTGTTCGCCGCTGTTCCGTCCGACAGTGGGTGCCGCCGATATGGGAGCTGACTGGAAGGGTGGTTACTACTGTCCCTGTCACGGTTCGCATTACGATATGTCTGGTCGCGTCTGGCGCGGGCAGCCTGCTCCGTTGAACCTGCCGGTTCCGCCGCATTCCTATGAGACCGATGATGTCATCGTGGTTGGCGTGGATGAGGAGACTGCCTGATGAGTAAATTGATGAACTGGGTCAACGAGCGCATGGGCGTCTCCAAGGTGGTCGAAGATCACCTGACCAAGTACTGGGCGCCGAAGAACTTCAATTTCTTCTACTTCTTTGGCTCCCTGGCGATGCTGGTTCTGGTGAATCAGATTGTCACCGGTATCTGGTTGACCATGAGCTATGAGCCCTCGGCTGCAGGTGCATTTGCCTCGATCGAATACATCATGCGTGATGTTGAGTACGGCTGGTTGCTGCGTTACCTGCACTCCACTGGCGCCTCGATGTTCTTCGTGGTGGTTTACCTGCACATGTTGCGTGCCTTGTTGTACGGTTCCTATCAGAAACCACGCGAGCTGGTCTGGCTGTTCGGTATGTTGATCTATCTGATCCTCATGGCGGAAGCCTTCATGGGTTATCTGCTGCCGTGGGGGCAGATGTCCTACTGGGGTGCCCAGGTGATCATCTCGCTGTTCGGTGCCATTCCTTTCATTGGTCCTGATCTGGCCCAGTGGGTGCGGGGTGATTACCTGATTTCGGGCATTACCCTGAACCGCTTCTTTGCCTTGCATGTGGTTGCTCTGCCGATCGTGCTGCTTGGTCTGGTAGTGCTGCATATCATTGCCTTGCATGAGGTGGGCTCGAACAACCCGGATGGTGTCGACATCAAGAAGTTGAAGGATGAGAACGGCAAGCCGCTTGATGGCATTGCGTTTCACCCCTATTACACGGTCAAGGATCTGGTCGGTGTCGTCGTCTTCTTCTTCGTGTTCCTGACCATCGTGTTCTTTTTCCCGGAAATGGGTGGTTTCTTCCTCGAGCACCCGAATTTTGAGCCGGCCAACCCATTGAAAACACCTGACCACATTGCTCCGGTCTGGTATTTCACGCCCTTCTACGCGATTCTGCGCGCAGTGCCTGCGATCGGTGGTTCCGCGTTCCCGGGTGTAGTGGCCATGGGGGGAGCGATTGCCGTGCTGTTCGTGCTGCCCTGGCTGGACCGTAGTCCGGTGCGATCAATCCGCTACAAGGGCTGGTTGAGCAAGATCGCCCTGCTGGCGTTCTGTGTATCCTTCGTGATTCTGGGGATTCTGGGTGCCATTCCGTCCACGCCAGTCCGTACCTTGATATCGCAGATCTGTACCGCTCTGTATTTCGCCTTCTTTATTCTGATGCCGTTCTATACGCGGATGGAGAAGACTAAACCCGTTCCGGAGAGGGTTACTGGCTAATGAAAAAATATCTGACTGCACTGGTATTCGCTCTGATGCCCGGCATGGTGCTTGCCGCACCAGCGGGTGTCCCGCTGGAAGAAGCCAATATCGACCTCAGCGACAAGGCGTCGCTGCAGGATGGGGCGCGTACTTTCGTGAACTATTGCATGGGCTGTCATTCGGCTGAACATCAGCGCTACCAGCGCGTGGCTGACGATCTGGGTATCTCGGAAGAGCTGATGGTGGAAAACCTGATCTTTACCGACGGCACTCTGATTGGTGAGCACATGAAAAACGGTATGCGCCGTGAGGATGCTGCTGCCTGGTTGGGTGCTCCGGCACCTGACCTGACCATGGTGTCCCGCGTGCGTGGCGAAGATTGGGTGTATACCTATCTGAAAAGCTTCTATGAGGATCTGTCGCGTCCGTTGGGTGCCAACAATGCAGTATTTGCCAATGTTGGTATGCCCAATGTGCTCATGGAGTTGCAAGGTCGTCAGCTGAAAGGCTGTGCCCAGGCTCCGGTTCGCGAAGGTGGCAGCGTACAGCGGGATCCGTTGACCGGTGAAGTGGTTATGGAAGAGCAGTGCGACGTGCTCTATGTCGAAGAGGGGACCGGTACCCAGACTGCGGAAGAGTTCGATACCACGGTGCGCAACCTGGCTGCGTTCCTGGCCTACTCGGCTGATCCGATCAAGTTGGAGCGCCATCGCATCGGTACCTACGTACTTCTGTATCTGGCCTTCTTCTTTATCTTTGCCGTATTGCTCAAGCGGGAATACTGGAAAGATATTCACTAACCCCGTAGCTGGTTTGCAGTAAAAAACACGCGTCCCTTTTGGGGCGCGTGCTTGTTTCTGGGGTATAATGCTTCTTTGCATGCAAGGGCTGATTGCCCGTTTGCGGCCAACGTAGCTTGGTTGACCGGGTAATCGCTGACAGTGAGGACTGATATATGGGCGTTACCGCCAACAAGCGTTCTTCGATGGCTTTTTTCTCTGATCCTGCCGATCATTATTGCCACCGGGTGCGTATCGTACTTGCGGAGAAAGGCGTAACTGTCGATGTTATCAATGTCCAGCCGGGGGAAATCCCTCAGGAACTGGCAGAAAACAATCCTTACAACAGCGTACCCACCTTGCTTGATCGTGATCTCGTGCTCTACGAGCCGAACATCATGATGGAGTATCTCGATGAGCGTTTTCCACATCCGCCGTTGTTGCCGGTCTATCCGGTGGCCCGCGCGAATACCCGTCTCTTGATGTACCGCGTGCAGCGCGACTGGTGCCAGTTGGTTGATTTGTTGAACAACTCGTCGACAACAGCGGCGCAGGCTACCCAGGCGCGCAAGGAATTGCGTGAAAGCCTGACCGGCGTAGCCCCGGTGTTTGCCGAGATGCCTTATTTCATGAGCGAGGAGTTCAGCCTGGTCGATTGCTGCATCGCGCCCATTTTGTGGCGTCTGCCGACATTGGGTATCGAGTTGCCCAAACCAGCCAAGCCTTTGCTTGATTACATGGACCGGATTTTCCAGCGTGAGGGTTTTCTTGCCAGCCTGTCCGCGCAGGAAAAGGATATGCAGTAAGCATCAGCGTTTTTCCGCTTCCTGCCGCTGGCTTTTGCCAGCGTGCGGGCCCAGCCCAGCCAAGGAGTTTGCCCTATGGCCGACATGAGCCCAAGCCGTCCCTACATGCTCCGTGCTCTTTACGAGTGGATTCTGGACAACGACTGTACTCCCTATGTGCTGGTCAATGCCGCCCATCCGGATACCGTGGTTCCAGAAGGTTTTGTCGAGGACAACCAGATAGTACTCAACCTGTCACCCAGCGCGATTCGTGCGCTGGAAATGGACAACGACAAGTTGTGCTTTGACGGTCGCTTTGGTGGCGTTGCGCAACAGGTCTGGATCCCCATTGGTGCGGTCATGGCCATCTACGCACGTGAAAATGGTCAGGGCATGGTATTCGAGTTGGAGCCTGCCTCCCCGCCGCCGGAAGACGATACGCCACCAACGCCCCCCGCTGGCGGCAAGCCGAGTCTGAAGGTCGTTAAATAACGGCTGAAGGCTTGAGGCTTCAAGGTAAATGCCCGCGTGAGTGGCTGGTTGATGTGTTCAAAGGCATGTATCCCCGGAACAGTGCTCAACGCTAACGCGGCGCCCTGTCTTCCTGCCTTCAGCCTCCAGCGTTTTCAAGTCTTTAGTCGATATACTCAAACAACTTGACGATCCGTTGCACGCCAGCGACCTGCTTGACTGACTCAACGGCCAGGTCGGCTTCGGCGCGGGTCACCAGGCCGAGCAGGTAAACGATCCCCGCTTCGGTAGTGACCTTGATGCGGCGGCCGGGAACGTTGCTATCGGCGAGCATGCGGGTCTTTGCATTGGTGGTGATCAGCGAGTCCTGATTGCGGGCCAGAATTGACAAGCGCTCACCGACGGTCAACTCATTGTGAACGACCTTGACGCGCTGCACATTCGCAGCAGCCTGCTCAGCCAAAGGCTTCATATCGGCGCTGGGTACCTGGCCGACAATCAGGACAATGCCGTTGAAGCTGGTCACCTGAATGCGTGCCTCGCTTTGCATGTCCGGATGCGCTTTGTTGACGTTGACGGTTACCTTGGTTTCAATCAGCCCGTCATCGACCACACTGCCGAGAGTCCGGGTTCCCTGATTGTCTTCAATCGGCCCGTCACGGGTCGCGGTCAGAAAAGTACTGCAGCCGCTGATGAGCGTCAGGCCGAGAAGGAGAGCGGTAAGCGCTTTCATTCTTCACTCCCGAACAATTGCCGGTCAATCAGGTCGCACAGACAGTGGATGGCCAGTAGATGGACTTCCTGAATGCGTGCGGTAGATCTGGCTGGAACGCGGATCTCAACATCTTCCGGGAGAAGTAGCGAGGCCATGGCGCCACCATCACGACCGGTCAGGGCGACGACCAGCATGTCACGGTCATGCGCGGCCTGGATTGCCTGCAGCACGTTGCCGGAATTGCCGCTGGTGGAGATAGCCAGCAGTACATCGCCCGGCTGACCCAGAGCGCGGATCTGTTTGGAAAACACTTCATCGTAGCTGTAATCGTTGGCGATCGAGGTCAGGGTTGAGCTGTCTGTCGTCAAGGCGATGGCTGGCAGGCTAGGGCGTTCACGCTCGAAGCGATTGAGCAGCTCGGAGGAAAAATGCTGTGAATCTCCAGCGGAGCCGCCATTGCCGCAGGCAAGGATTTTGCCTTCGCTGAGCAGGCTGTTGACCATGGCCTGGCTGGCCTGTTCGATACTTGGCCCAAGTTCGTCCATGGCGCGGGTCTTGGTTTCGATGCTGTCGGTAAAGAGTTGCTTGATACGGTGTTGCATATCCATAAACAGGGACTCACTGGCAGATAAAGGCTTCGCGGATCCAGTGGTAGTTTGCTGGATCCGCCGGATCGCCGTCGGCGGCAACGACATCAAAGCGACAGGGGCTGTCGGCCAGATGCGGATGACTGAGAATATAGAACTGCGCAGCAGCGATAAGTTTCTGCTGTTTGCGCCAGTCTACACTTTCGGCGGCACTGCCCCACTGGCTGTGCCGTCGATTGCGTACTTCGACAAATACTACTGTATCCCTGTCACGCATGACCAGATCAAGCTCGCCGCGCTTGCAGCGAAAGTTGCGTGCCAGGCAGCGCATACCGCTGCGCAGCAAGAGCTTTTCAGCCTGGCGCTCGGCCAGATTGCCACTCTCCTGACGTTGAGTAGGCTGCTTCATTGTTCTACCGTCAAGGGCTTCCATTCGCTGAGTTGGCCATCGTGCACTATGCCCCAAGGGACCTGGCGGCTGATTCGTCCGTCGGCTTTCAGAGTGAGCACGCCCGTGGCGCCTTCAAGTCGGGTACTCTGATCCAGCTGCATTTGCGGCAGCAAGGTGAATATTCGCTGGGCATCCACGCCCATGGCAAACAGGCGACCCAGAGCGCCGCTGGCTTGAGGCCAGCTGTCGACAACCGGTTGGTACAGCGCATCCGTCTGGTGCAGTAGCCAGGGCGTTTCAGCCACCAGCACGCCTTCGAGATCGAGATTGTCAGCCGGGTCGCTGCCGGGCTGAAAGACGTGTGAGGTCGCCATTACCGGCAAGTCGGCCGCATACTGGAAGGCAAGAATGGGTTTCAGTTGACGGCCCTGTTGCGGGGTAATGGCCACAAACAGGGCATCCAGGTCTGCGCGCGGTGCCGGTTGCACCACTACACTGTTGCCCAGCAGGCGTTGAATGCGTTGGCCACGTTGTTCGCTCTGACGAATACGCAACAGGCTGCCAATTTGGCCCGCCATGTCTACTGGTTGGTCAATCACCTCTCGCCCCAGCAGTTGCCCGCCCAATTCTTGCCAGGCCTGTTCGAAGGCAGCGTAAGAGCGTTCGGCCCAGTCGCCTTGCGACTGCACCACAGCCATGCTGCGGTATCCCTGAAGCCAGGCAGCCTGAGCGGCTGAGCGCGCTTCGTCTTCCGGCGCCAGGCCGAACTGGAACAGGTCATCCTGGCCGGATACATCGACGTCGGTATAATTCAGCGCCAGTGTAGGCAGCGGCAAGGGCTTCATCTGTGCCAGCTGGGTGACCTTGTCACGTTCCAGCGGGCCGATTACCCATTGCACGCCGTCAATTTTTGCTTGCCGGTAAAACTGGTTCAGGTCTGCATACTGCGTGCTGTCATACAGGCTGACGCGAGGCTGCGGCAGTCCCTGTTCCTGAATCTGGTATTGCGCAGAAAGAAACCCATCACGCAGTGCCTGAGCCGGACCTGCCAGGCTACCCTGGAAAGGCAATAACAGGCCGATATGTTGCGGTCGCTGCGCATAGAGTTCCAGGCGTTGGCGAATGCTTGCGGGCAAGGGTTGATTGGCCGGGTGATCCGGGTTGGCTTGCTGCCAGCGCTGTATACGGCTGACTTGCAAATCAAGGCTGCCGGCTTCGCGACTGGCCAGTATCAGCTCCAGCCAGCCAGCCAGTTCGCCGTCCGCGTCGTCAGCGGCCTGCCGAAGGGCAGCGCTGTCCATGTGCTCAAGAATTTCCCAGATCGCCAGTCGATTGTTGCGTTGGTCGCTGCCGCTGAGGAGGCCGTCTACGTATATGCGTTCACGTACTGCTGCCACACGATCGCCGCTCGCTTCCAGAACATTGGCGCGTAATTTGTGGATGGCAATCTGGTCAGCCAACGGTTGACTGTCCAGTTGCTGGATCGATGGATGTCGAATGGCCTGCAGAGCCACTCGCACTTGATCCAGTGCCAGGGCGCTTTGCGCTTGCAGGCTGATAAAGCGAATTTGCTGGTCGGCAGGTAATTCGCTTTGTGGTATCTGAGCGAGAATCTGTTGCACACGTTCTGGTTGGCCAGCATTCAAAGCTGCTTGTGCCGCGTGCAGCCGCAGCAGATTGGCTTCGACCCCCGAGCGGCGATCAGCGTCTTTGAGTATCTGCTCAACACTGGCCTGAGGTGTACGCGGTAGATCTGACAGCTGGGTGGGGCGTGGCGCACAGGCGCTGAGCACCAGGGCAAAGCTGATCAGGGCCAGTGGTAGGCAATAGGAGCGGCGCATCGGTGTTGTCCTTACACGGCAGGGCTTCCGGCGAAACCATGAATCAATGGACTGGCATTGTAACCAAGGGGGCGGTCAATCTCTATACGGACACGCACGGCAGGCCCGCTTATGTACAATAGATCACAGTTTTTTTCGAGAGCGGCCAGATGACAGTCAGTGGAACCCTTTATGTGGTGGCAACGCCGATCGGCAACCTGCAGGATATCAGCCCGCGAGCGTTGGCCATCCTGCGCGATGTCGACCTGATTGCAGCCGAAGACACCCGCCACAGCGCACGCCTGCTGCAGCACTTCGGCATCAGCACGGCAACTACGGCCTGCCATGATCACAACGAACGTGACAAGAGCCAGCGACTGGTCGAACGCCTGCTCGCTGGCGAATCCATCGCACTGATTTCCGATGCCGGCACACCGCTGATTTCCGATCCGGGCTTTCACCTGGTGCGCCAGGCCCGTGAAGCCGGTGTGCAAGTGTGTCCTGTCGCCGGCCCTTGCGCTCTGATCGCCGCCCTCAGTGCCGCCGGCCTGCCCTCAGACCGCTTTGCCTTCGAAGGCTTTTTACCGGCCAAGAGCAAGGGCCGGCGTGACCGTCTGCAGGCCCTGGCCAATGAGTCGCGCACCTGGCTGATCTACGAAGCGCCGCACCGCCTGCTCGAATGCCTCGAGGACATGCTCAGCGCACTGGGACCCGAGCGCCAGGTGGTACTCGCCCGCGAGCTGAGCAAGACCTTCGAAACCATCAAGGGTGCGCCAGTGGCCGAATTGCTGGAGTGGGTGCGAGCGGATAGCGATCAACAGCGGGGTGAGTGCGTATTGCTGGTTGAAGGGGCACCAGTGCCGGATAGTGAGGATGCCCTCTCGCCCGAGGTGCTGCGTACGCTGGAGATTTTGTTGGAAGAGTTGCCGCTTAAGCAAGCAGCAGCCCTGGCGGCCAAGTTGACCGGTGAGAAGAAGAACCGTTTGTATCAGTGGGCTTTGGTAAAAAATGCTAAATCGGGTGAAGCAGATTAGTCGTGCATAAGGTTGGAGCGCCCATCTGACGCTGACCTGTTGTAGACACGCCGTGAACCCTTCCCTGGGGGCTCGTAGATGCCATCCCTGGCATCTAACGGTCTACAACAGGTCAGCGTCAGATGAGCTTGTGAGCCGCTCCAGGCCTGCGCGGTCAATTCAAGATTGTAATTACCGCGCATTAACCTCAACGACTGGCCAACCAAGCCTTCCAGCCACCAAATTCCGTGATATCGCTAGCCCCCTCAAGTCCATAGGGGTCGCAAATAAAGCCGGTTTCCCAGCGCCCATCGGCCAGCTGTACCTTGCCCAGCCCCAGCGGCGCTGGAATTCCAGTCAAAAACGAACCCAGCTCGCGGCTGGGTAATTCCCAGACTTCCACCTTGATTGCCTGACCCCCTTCACTGACGCGCAGCATGCCTGGGCGCATGGGTGGCCCACCAGCGAGAGCATACAACTTGTAATCGGGTGAACTCTTGGTGGCTTGCAGCAAACGCCCGCCGCGCTGGCGCAATTGCCAGTTCAGCGGCAAGCCATCCAGATGCGCGCCACAGACCACCACGCGGGCCATATCGTTGCGCGCCGGGGTCGTCGGCAGGCTGCTATCCAGCGAGCGTTCACCACTCAAGGGCAAGCCGCTGTGCTGTTGCACGGCGGCTGCCAGGCTGAGCAGATAGTGATCGGTAAAGGCGCGGCTGAACAGGGTCACGCCCCAGGGTAAGCCATTGGCCATAAAACCACTGGGTACCGCCACAGCAGTGTAGTCCAGCAGGTTCATGAAGTTGGTGTAATAGCCCAGATCACTGTTGCGGGCTACGGGTTCGGCATCCAGTTCGGCCAGGGTGACCGGGCGCGGAATGGTCGGGGTCAGTATGCAGTCAACGTCGGAGAGAACCCGGTCGCAAATGACCTTGAACGCCTGCAAACGGTACTGGTTTTCAAAGCTGTCCTGCGCAGTGAAGTCGGGCGCTTTTTCCAGCACGGCGCGGATCACCGGCAGCACTGCGTCGGGATCGCTCTCGATCAACGGACCTGCGACGCTGTAGCGCTCGGCCACCCAGGGGCCGTCATAGAGCAGTTTGGCGGCGGCCATAAAAGGCGTCAGATCAATCTCTACCGGGGTGCCACCGATCGCCTTGAGGTGTTCGATGGCCTGGTCAAACAGGGCGGGGCTTTCGGTACAACCGAGAAACTCGACCGCTTTGGGCACGCCAAAGCGGAACGGTCGGGGGGTGCCGAAGGCATCAGCTGCGTTCCATAGCGGATTGGTGCGGCTATAGTCGTCAGCACTGTCCTGTTTGGCGGTCAGGCCGAGGAGCGTTGAGCATTCGGCAGCGGTCGCGGCAAAATAGGTCACACAGTCGAGGGTGCGGCAGGCGGGTACAACGCCGGCGACTGACAGCAAGCCCCGGGTCTGTTTGAGCCCGACCAGATTGTTCAGTGCTGCCGGCACCCGGCCGGAGCCTGCAGTATCGGTACCCAGAGCAAAACTGCATAGCCCGAGGGCGACACTCAGGGCGGAACCTGAGCTGGAGCCGCCAGCAGGATAGTCCGGATGGGTCGCGTTGTGACAGGCACCGTAAGGTGAGCGGGTGCCGTTCAGTCCGGTCGCAAACTGGTCCAGATTGGATTTGCCCAGCGGTACCGCGCCCAGGTCAATCAGCTGCTGTACCAGGGTTGCTGACTTTTCCGGGGTATAGGCATAAGCCGGGCAGGCGGCGGTGGTCGGGATACCGGCCAGGTCTATATTGTCCTTGAGCGCAAAGGGTACCCCATAGAGCGGCAGCTCTTCCGGATTGTTGTTCTCCAGCGCGGTCAGATATGGCTCCAGTTCGGCTTCGGTCAGCAAGTGAATAAACAGCGGGTTGCTTTCATTGAGTTGTTCCGCCTGAGTACGCAGCCCCAGCAGCAGTTGGCGCGGGGTCAGGGCACCAGATCGGTAGCTGGCCGCTAGTTGGGGCAAGCGCAAGTCATGAACAAAGTGCGTCATTGAGGGTATTCCTCCAGAACAAGGACCCGCTGCCCGGCACGAACCGGAGAGCCTGGTTGGGCATGAACGGTTCTGACCACGCCACTGCAAGGCGCGGTCAAAGGTATTTCCATCTTCATGGATTCGAGAATCACCAGCACATCGCCGGCGTTGACCTGGTCACCTTCGCTGACCTGGACCTGCCACAGGTTGCCGGCGATATGGCTGTCGATACTGTGCTGACCAGCTTGCAAGGGCTCTTCATCACCGGTCTCGGCGACCGCCTCTTCACTTTGGTAGTCGGCCTGGCCGTTGGCGATCCAGCGCTGGCGTTCGGCTTCAAAAGAGGCTTTCTGCTGTTGGCGGAAAGAACTGATGCCATCGGCTTCGCTATCCAGAAAGTCCTGATAGTCCTGCAGGCGCAATTCGGTGTCTTCGATCTGCACAGAGTGGCGACCAAGCGGAAAGTCGCTGCGAATCTGTTGCAACTCGTCAGCCGATACCGGGTGAAAGCGGATCTGGTCAAAAAAGCGCAGCAACCAGGGCTTGCCGCCAAAGGCCTCGACTTCGCGATAGCGATTCCACACCTGCAGGGTGCGACCGACAAACTGGTAACCGCCTGGGCCTTCCATGCCGTAGATGCACATATAGGCGCCGCCGATACCCACCGAGTTTTCGGCGGTCCAGGTGCGTGCCGGGTTGTACTTGGTGGTGACCAGGCGGTGGCGCGGGTCCAGTGGAGTGGCTACCGGTGCGCCCAGATACACATCACCCAGGCCCATCACCAGATAGCTGGCCTCGAACACCGTGCGGTAGACCGCCTCCAGATCCGGCAGGTCATTGATGCGGCGGATAAATTCCAGGTTGCTCGGGCACCAGGGCGCATCCTTGCGCACCGTGGTCATGTATTTCTCGATCGCCAGCTGGCAGGCCGGGTCATCCCAGGACAACGGCAGATGTACGATGCGTGAGGGCACGCGCAGATCTTCGGCGCTGCATACCTGTTCCCACAGCTTGCCGACGATGCGTAGCAGCTTCTCCAGCGTCAGGGTTTCCGGCTGGTAATGTACCTGCAGCGAACGGATGCCCGGGGTCAGGTCGATAATGCCATCCAGTTGCTCGGCTTCCAGTGCCTGCATCAGGGCATGGCCGCGGAAACGCAGGACCAGATCCAGCTCCGGCGGGCCGATTTCCAGCAATAAGTGAGTATCGCCGGACAGCCGCGCGACCAGGCGGGTATCGTCCTTGCCGGTATCCAGAATAATCGGTGAGGCCAGGGCGATAGCCGGGCTTTGCGTGGGGCAGTGTGGCTGCAGTTCAGCGATTTCGGTTTTTTGCAGCTGCGCCAGTTCGCGGGCAGTTTCAATGCTGACCGGAGTAAAGCGGATCTTGTCACCGGCCTTGAGCTGGCCCATCTGCCACAGGTCCGCCTCGATGATGGTTACCGGGCAAACAAAGCCGCCCAGGCTGGGGCCATCCGGGCCGAGAATCACCGGCATATCCCCGGTAAAGTCGACAGCGCCCACCGCGTAGGGGTTGTCGTGAATGTTGGACGGGTGCAGACCGGCTTCGCCGCCATCCTCGCGCGCCCACTCCGGCCTGGGACCGATCAGGCGCACGCCGGTGCGGCTGGAATTGAAATGCACTTCCCATTCGATGGCGAAAAACTGCTCGATATAGTCAGCCGTGAAATATTCCGGCGCGCCATGGGGGCCATAGATGACCCTTAGCTCGCGCACCTCGCCGAGGGGTGCAACCAGGTCAGCCGGCAGGCTGGCTGAAGCGACCTGTTCCAGTGGCAGCAGGCGCAGCACATCTCCGGCGCGCAGGGCACGACCGCCGTGGCCGCCAAATTGGCCGAGGGTAAAGGTGCTCTTGCTGCCCAGGTAATCCGGGACCTGCAAGCCGCCCTGAATGGCAAGATAGCTGCGTGCGCCAGCGCCGGCAATGGTGCCCAGGCCCAGTGTGCTGCCGGCGGGAATATCAAGCACCTGCTGCATGGGTTGTTCCACGCCATCCAGGCTGACCGGCATGGGGGCACCGGTAATCACCACCTGGGTAGCTGTATTGAATGTCAGGGTCGGGCCGCTCATGGTCATTTCCAGGCTGGCAGCGTCCGCTGCGTTGCCCAGCAGGCGGTTAGCCAATGCCAGGGCGCGGCTATCCATCGGGCCGGATGGCGGTACGCCAACGGCCCAGTAGCCAACACGGCCAGGCAGATCCTGTACCGTAGTTTGAGTGCCGGCAATCAGCACTTCGCAGGTGGTTGCCTGATACTGCAGGTCTTCCAGGCAGCGGGTCCAGGGTTCACCGCTGGTGAAAGGGGCATCATTGAGAATTTGCCGCAGATAGCCCTGATTGGTCTCCACGCCGTAGAGCCGGGTGTCGGCCAGCAACTGGTCGAGTGCGGCACTGGCCTGCTCGCGGCTGGGCTGCCAGCAGATCAGTTTGGCGATCATGGGATCAAAGTAGGGGGCAATCTCGCAGCCGGCTTCGACCCAGGTATCGATACGGACCTGCTGACCGTCAGCGGCGGGGAAGTCGACCTGGGTCAGC
This sequence comes from Halopseudomonas salegens, assembly GCF_900105655.1. Taxonomy (NCBI): domain Bacteria; kingdom Pseudomonadati; phylum Pseudomonadota; class Gammaproteobacteria; order Pseudomonadales; family Pseudomonadaceae; genus Halopseudomonas; species Halopseudomonas salegens. The sequence continues at coordinate 2,701,608 of NZ_LT629787.1, read as the reverse complement.
AGGCCGGGGCAGGGCTGAAAGTCGCGGCCCGGATCTTCGGCATACAGGCGTGCCTGGATGGCGTGGCCACGCGGTTGCAGGTCCTTGCCGAGCTCGCTGAGCGGGGGCAGGTCACCGGCAGCCAGACGTACCATCCAGTCGACGATATCCACACCCCAGACCTGCTCGGTGACGCCGTGCTCGACCTGCAGGCGGGTATTCACTTCGAGAAAGTAGAACTGCGCGGCGGCGCTGTCATAGACGAACTCCACGGTGCCGGCGCTGCGATAGTTGATGGCGCTGGCCAATTGAATGGCCGCTTCGCACAAAGCCTCGGCCATGCCTTCAGGCAGGTTGGGCGCGGGGGTTTCTTCCAGCACTTTCTGGTTGCGGCGCTGTACCGAGCAGTCGCGTACGCCCAGGGCCAACACCTCGCCCTGACCGTCACCAAAGACCTGCACTTCCAGATGGCGGGCGCGCTGGATGTATTTTTCGATAAACACGCCGGCATCACTGAAGTTGTTCTGTCCCAGACGTTTGACCGCCTCGAAGGCCTCGCTCAGTTCACTGGCTGACTGGCACACGCGCATGCCGATACCGCCGCCGCCAGCGGTGCTTTTCAGCATGATGGGGTAGCCGACGTCTTCGGCGGCGGTCAGTGCTTCGTCCAGGCTATCCAGCAGCTCGGTGCCTTCCAGCATGGGTACGCCATGTTTTTTCGCCAGCGCGCGGGCAGTGTGCTTCAGGCCGAATACGCGCAGTTGCTCGGGCGTCGGGCCGACAAAGGCAATCCCGGCGGCTTCGCAGGCTTCGGCGAAGGCGGCATTTTCCGAGAGAAAACCATACCCGGGATGGATGGCCTGGGCACCGCTGTCACGGGCGGCGGCGAGAATCTTGTCGACATTCAGGTAAGTGGTTGAGGCGGCGCCTTCACCGAGGGCAATTGCCTGGTCGGCCTGCTGTACATGCAGGCTGCCGGCATCCGCTTCGGCATACACCGACACGCCACGCACATCCAGGGTTCTCAGGGTGCGCAGGATGCGGCAGGCAATGGCACCACGGTTGGCAATCAGCAGGGTGTTGAACATGGTCTTTCCTCGACCGGGTCGTCCCGGTTCCTTTTTCGTCGCCCGTCGGGTCGTCCCGGTGAGCGTTACAACGCTGGAGGCTCAAGGCTGGACGCTGGAAGGTTGCGCGTGCAGTGAGTGGCTGCTTGCGGCATTCGGCCTCCAGCTTTCAGCGGCTTTTTGGGTTAGTCCCAAACGATGTATTCCGCCGGCGTCGGGTTGTAGCCGTTGCAAGGGTTGTTGAGTTGGGGGCAGTTGGAAATCAGGACTATAGTGTCCATGTGCGCGACCAGTTCAACGTACTTGCCGGCGCCGGAGATGCCGTCTTCAAACGTCAGTCCGCCTTCGGGCGTCACCGGCACATTCATGAAGAAATTGATGTTGTGGCTGATGTCGGCCTTGCGCAGGCGACCGTCGTGCAGCGCGGCGCGCAGGAAGTTGTCGCGGCAGCTGTGCATGTAGCGGGTGTTCAGGGCGTAGCGCACGGTGTTGCTTTCCTGGGCGCAGGCACCGCCCAGGGTGTCGTGGCGGCCGCAGGTATCGGCGGTAATCGTCAGCATCGGGTTGCCCAGGTTGCTGTAGAGCACACTGCCGGTGGTCAGGTAGACGGCATTCTGTTTGCGCAGGGTGCGTTGCACGTCATAGCGCTCGCGCGGATTGGTCGCACTGAAAAACAGTGTATCGACCGCCTGATTGCCTTCCAGATCGAGCAGACGCAGGGTCTGGCCGGCCTTGAGGTCATGCATGAAGGGCTCGCCCGCGGCAATGGTGCTGCGGAAGCTGGCCTGCTCGATCTGTTTGTCGCTGTGGGTCAAGGTCATGGTCTGGCCCTCATCAGAGAAAGATACGGTCGGTGTTGTGCAGGCCGCGAACATTTTCCTCGCGGGTGCGGCGACACAGTACGGTGATGCCGTCTTCACTGACCCGATGCCAGCTCAGCTTGACCGGCTTGGGTGCATACTCGGGATTCGGGTCCAGCGGGTGTTGCAGAGCGGTCAGTACCACCAGGGTATCCATGGGGGCATAGAGTTCGATGACATCGCCGGCTTTGCTGTTGCCGGGGTGAAACTGGAACTGGCCGTTGGCATCCACGGTGACCTTGCTGAACAGGTTCAGGGTCATCAGCAGGTCCTGCAGCTGCATGTCCCATTTGCCCATTTCCACCAGCAGGTTGTCGACGCCATTGCGGTAAAAGCCGTTGCGCAGCTGTTGATAGTTGCCGTCGCCATACTTCTCCTGCACTTCATCGGCATTCAGTACACCACCGAAACTGTCGCTCCAGCCGCAGCTGTCGCTGACGATGGCTGCCAGCACCCGGCCCATATCCGAGTACAGGCAGTGGCCGGCGGTCAGTTTGGCGGTGTGTTGGCACTTGAGGCTGTCGGGCAGGTTCAGGCGTTCGCTTTTCTCCTGTGCGTTGAACAGCAGCAGGCCGACGTTGGCGCCGCCTTCGATATCGGTCAGGCGCAGCAACTGGCCGCGTTTCAGTACGAAAGAGGTATGCCCACCGCCGGGTAGAACTTCCCGGTACAGGGTGGGGCGAACGGGTGCAGGCAGAGTCATCTTCAGGCTCCTTGCGCTGGGCTAGTGGACAGTGAACGGGTGACGCTTTCAGGCAGAGCGTCAACGGCAGCTTTGGCCGCCTTACGGTCACTGTTCAGCGGGATGTCATAGGTGATGCGGGCGCCATAGGCGCCGGGTGCTTGAGGATCGACGCGGGTCTTGTCAAAGACCAGCAGACGCGTGCCCAGGGTGAAACCCTCGGCCAGATCATGGGTGACCATAAACACAGTCAGACCGGTCTGTTTCCACAAGTCCAGCAGCAGGTCGTGCATGTCCTTGCGAATGCCCGGGTCCAGCGCGCCGAATGGCTCGTCGAGTAGCAGGATGCGCGGCGCTTTGACCAGTGCCTGGGCAATCGCCAGGCGTTGCTGCATGCCGCCGGAGAGCGCATGTGGGTAATTGTTCAGGGCATGCCCGAGGCCGACCTTTTCCAGGATGGCGACGGCTTTTTCGCGTGCTTCGCGGCGCTTGGCACCGAGTAAGCGGCCCAGGAATGGGGATTCCTGTAGCTCCAGCCCAAGCAGTACGTTGCCGAGCACAGTCAGATGCGGGAATACCGAGTAACGCTGAAAAACCACGCCACGATCGGGGCCGGGCTCTTTTGCCAGCGGTTTGCCGTCCAGCAGCAACTCACCTTTGCTGGGTGCTTCCTGACCCAACAGCAGACGCAGGAACGTGGACTTGCCGCAGCCGGAGGCGCCGACCATGGTGATGAATTCACCGCTGTCGACGTTAAGGTTGATGTTTTCCAGTACGACCAGGTCGGCATATTGCTGCCAGACGCCCTTGATTTCGATGGCACTCATATCAGTGAGCTCCTTTGGGTTCGAACCAGGGGAACAGCAAACGGCCGGTGCCTTTGAGAATCCGGTCCATGATGAAAGCGAGCAGGGTTATCCAGGCCACGTAGGGCAGGATCACGTCCATCGCCAGGTAGCGACGTACCAGGAAGATGCGGTAGCCCAGGCCTTCGGTGGAGGCGATGGCCTCGGCGGCAATCAGGAACAACCAGGCCGGGCCCAGTGCCAGGCTGAGACCCAGCAGTAGGCGTGGTAGCAGTTGAGGCAAGACTACGCGGATGACCACTTGCCAGGTATTGGCGCCCAGCGTTTGCGCTTTGACCAGGGTTTCCGTCGGAATCTCGCTGACCCGTTGCTGCAGGTCACGTATCAGTACCGGGGTGATGCCGATCACGATCAGCATCACCTTGGACAGTTCGCCGAGCCCCAACACAATAAACAGAATCGGCAGTATGGAGAGGGGCGGGATCATCGAGATGACGGTAATCAAGGGTGAGAAAGGCATGCGCAGCAAGGGAATCAGCATGGCCAGGCCGAACACCAGGCTGACGGCTGCACTGATGCCTAAACCCGTACCCAGGCGTTTGAGGCTGGCGGCGGTATCATCCCACAGCAGATAACGTCCGCTGCGCCGATCCTCGGTAAAGGCCATGCGTTCAACGGCGTCGCTCATCTGGGAAAAGCTGGGCAGCAGCTTGTCATTGGGGTTTTCTGCCAGCCGCGCCTGCGAGTTGTACACGTACAGCAACAGGAGCAGAGCGAAGGGCAGCAGGACCAGTGCCAGTTTGAGCGGGCGTCCTGGTTGCCGGTTCATCAGTCGGGGCATGGCGGTCTCCAATGGTTACAGGTAAGAGATCTCAGGCGTCTGAGTGTCTCCCGGGCTTTTATCCCGCCGTGTAACCCCCGCTGGAGGTCGACAACTCTCGGTCCAGTCACCTGCCTGGCAGGTCGGAACCCTAGATGTCCATTGGTACCCATATGTGCGAGCGCAAGGCTCGGCATGCTCAGAACCCTTAAGGCCTGGATCTCGATGCACAGGAGTTAATGCAGGCGCCGTGCCAACCTGGTGTACAAGCTTGTATACAAGATGGGTCGGCGCATGAGCCGTTCAGACGACTGATTCTTGCTCCGCTTGCGCACGTTTTTGGTGCGTTTTGCGCTCCGGTCGCGGGTTTGTGGTGCATTTTGTCCTCGGGTTGCCAATCGTGCTTGCTGGCGGGCTGCCAGCAGGCTAACCTAGTGGCAGAGTTGGCTGGACAGTCGCCGTTCCGCTTGCGGAAGGGAGGAAAGTCCGGGCTCCACAGGGCGGAGTGCCAGGTAATGCCTGGGAGGCGCGAGCCTACGGAAAGTGCAGCAGAGAGTAGACCGCCGATGGCCCCGCAAGGGGATCAGGTAAGGGTGAAAGGGTGCGGTAAGAGCGCACCGCGCGACTGGCAACAGTTCGTGGCACGGTAAACCCCACTCGGAGCAAGACCAAATAGGAACCCATCGGTGTGGCCCGCACTGGGTTCGGGTAGGTTGCTAGAGGTTGTCAGTGATGGCAATCGTAGACGAATGACTGTTCTCGACAGAACCCGGCTTACAGGCCAACTCTGATTTTTTCTATCCTGGCGGCTATCGGGCCGTCAGGCTCGGGCCGGTAAGCGCCTTCTTGTGGCATGACTGCTCGCTATTGGTTATTTTTTGCGCAAAAACCTCTCCCCTCAGAACGAAATAATCTTACTCTTGATAATTCACTTTAACTTTGTGTTTCGGGTGGATGATCTTGTTCGGTTTTTACCTCCATTGCTCAACCTGAATCCCTGCCGTTCGTCGTAACTCCCTGCCATTAAAGGATTTTTCCGCAATTGCCGGCTTGACGCTGTAGGGTCGTGTTCCTATAGTGTGCCGAAGTGGTGTGAAGTGGGAAAAAGTGGGAAATAATGGCAAGGATAGTCACCTAAGCAGGGGAAGGCGCACTCGTGTTCCGTGGAGCAAATGCAATCAATCTGGATGCCAAGGGGCGGCTCGCAATGCCGGCGCGTTATCGCGACCGCGTGCTTGAGCTGTGCCAGGGGCAACTGATTGCGACTATTGCACTTGAAGAGCGCTGCCTGTGGATCTATCCGATGCCGGCCTGGAACAAGGTTGAAGACCAGTTGCGCATCGCCCCCAACATGAACCCAGCGGTGAAGCGCCTGAACCGGCTATTGGTCGGTAATGCCAACGAAATTGAGCTGGACAACAGTGGGCGCTTCGTTGTGCCGCCGATGTTGCGCGAGCATGCCGGGCTGGACAAGAAAGTCGTTCTGGTTGGCCAGCTGGATAAATTCGAGCTGTGGAGTGAGGACGTCTGGGAAGCCACGACCAGTGCCTACCTGGATCAGGAACAGGATTTCGGTGCCTTGCCGGACGCATTGCAGAACTTGAGCTTATGACCAGTACAACACCCTATCAACACACCAGCGTATTGCTGGACGAAGCCCTGGAGGCTCTGGCGGTAAAGCCGGATGGTCTCTATGTGGATGGCACCTTTGGTCGTGGCGGGCACAGCCGGGAGGTGCTGGCCCGACTGGGCTCTGCAGGCAGGCTGATCGGCTTCGACAAGGACCCGGAAGCCATCCGGGCCGGTACAGCACTGGCGGCCGAAGACGGCCGCTTTGTCGTTGTTAAACGCTCATTTGCCGATCTGGGCGAAGAGCTGAAAGCTCGCGGTTTGTACGGCGAAGTCGATGGCGTATTGCTGGACCTGGGGGTTTCATCGCCGCAACTGGATGATCCCGAGCGTGGATTCAGCTTCATGCAGGATGGCCCACTGGATATGCGCATGGATCCGGGCAGTGGCCAGAGTGCGGCCGAATGGATCAATACCGCAGCGGAAGAAGACATCGCCAATGTCATGTATGAATACGGCGAAGAACGCTTCTCCCGTCGCATGGCCAAGGCCATAGTCGCGCGCCGGGCCCAGGAGCCCTTTACCCGCACGCTGGATCTGGCCGAAGTCATCAGACACGCCAACCCGGCCTGGGAAAAACACAAGCATCCGGCCACGCGCGCTTTTCAGGGTATGCGGATATTTCTCAATCGCGAACTGGATGATCTCAAACTGGGACTGACTGCTGCCGTTGACGTTCTCAAGCCTGGCGGACGCCTGGCTGTCATCAGCTTCCATTCGCTGGAGGATCGGCTGGTCAAGCAGTTCATGCGTCTGGAATCCAGAGGAGCACCGATTCCCCGTGGGTTGCCAGTGCGTGACAGCGATATTCACACGCGTCTGACCCTGATCGGTAAAGCGATCAAGCCCGGTACTGCCGAACTGGCGGTCAATCCACGGGCACGCAGCGCCGTGCTGCGCATTGCGGAGAAACAGGCATGAACGCGCCGGACCAGATCAATCAGGCATCAGCCGCAGCCGCCCCGCGCGCGTTGCCGCGCAGTGCTGGCTGGTTGTTGCTGGTCTGGCTGTTGGTGTTGGCGACCGGCTTGGCCGTCAGCTACAGCACCCACTGGAGCCGCGTGCTGTTGAACGAGCTGGCCGCCGAAATCAGTCAGCGGGAGAAGTCCCAGGCGGAATGGGGGCGGCTGGTTCTGGAGCAAAGTACCTGGACCGCGCATGCACGTGTTGAGGCGTTGGCTGGTCAGGAGCTGGATATGCGCGTACCGCAAGCCAGCGACATCATTATGGTGGTGCCATGATCACGCTTCCGGGAGCTGGCGGCCGTTATCCCTGGCGCTTCCGACTGGTGGCGGGATTTCTACTGGTAGCTGCAATATTGATCAGCTGGCGCATCGTAGAGTTGCATGTGCTGGACGAGGGCTTCCTGAAAACCCAGGGTGACAAGCGTAGCGTGCGCCATCTGCCGATCACCGCCCACCGTGGCCAGATTACCGATCGCCACGGCGAGCCTCTGGCCGTCAGTACGCCTGTCATGACGCTGTGGGCGAACCCGCAGCAATTGGTAGAGCATCCACAGCGCTGGCCGGAACTGGCTGCTGCGCTGGGTACCGATACGGCTACCCTGGGGGAGCGCCTGCAGGCCAATGCTACTCGCGAGTTCATTTATCTACGCCGGCACATGACTCCGCAGGATGGTGAAGCGGTCATGGCTTTGCGCGTTCCCGGCGTGAACGCGCTGGAAGAATATCGCCGTTTCTACCCTGCGGGGGAGGTGGCCGCTCATCTGGTCGGGTTTACCAATGTGGATGAAGTGGGTCAGGAAGGCCTTGAGTTGGCCTATGAAGACTGGCTCAAGGGGGTGCCCGGCAGCCGACAGGTATTGCAGGACCGGCGCGGTCGATTGATCAAGGATGTGCAGGTAGTCAGCAATGCGCGGCCAGGTAATGACCTGGCCTTGTCGATTGATCTGCGTGTGCAGTATGTCGCCCACCGTGAGCTGCGCGATGCTGTCGAGAGCTATGGAGCGCGCGGCGGATCGGTCGTGATCGTCGATGTGCGCAGCGGCGAGATTCTCGCCATGGTCAATCAGCCCGGCTATAACCCGAACAATCGCAGCCGCCTTGAGCCCTCGACGATGCGCAATCGCGCCCTGATTGACGTGTTCGAGCCGGGTTCACCAATCAAGGCGTTTACCGTGACCGCCGGCCTGATGTCCGGCCGTTACACGCCCGCGAGCACGATGGATACTCGCCCCGGGACTATGCGCGTAGCGACCATGACGGTGCGCGATATCCGGAACTACGGCCTGCTTGATCTGACCGGGGTGATGGCCAAGTCAAGCAACGTCGGTGTGGCCAAAATCGCGCTGGATATTGGTGCTGAACAGATTTATACGTTGCTGCGCGATCTGGGGATGGGCGAATACACCGGGCTGGGCTTCCCTGGCGAAAGTGTCGGCAATCTGCCCAATCACCCGCGCTGGCGGCCGGTGGAAACCGCCACGCTGTCCTATGGTTACGGGCTGGCAGTCACGACCACACAACTGGCTCAGGCCTATGCCGTACTGGGCAACCAGGGACGCAAGGTACCGCTGTCGTTGCTCAAGGTGGATGAAATACCCGCTGGGCAACAAGTGATTGACCCGCAAGTGAGTGCTCAGGTACTAGCTATGCTGCGCGCTGCTGTGGATGGTGAGAACGGTACCGGCTCACGCGCTCGTGTACCGGGTTATCAGATTGGCGGCAAAACCGGCACTGTGCACAAGACGGCAGCGGGCGGTGGGTATTCGAGTGATCGTTATCGCTCGGTTTTTACCGGCATCGCACCGATAAGCAATCCGCGTTTTGCCGCCGTGGTGGTCATTGATGAGCCGACGTCGGGCGAGTATTACGGCGGTCTGGTTGCTGCTCCGATTTTTGGCCAGGTGATGGCCGACACCCTGCGTTTGCTGAATGTCGCTCCGGATGATCTTCCTGCTCTGCAGCAAGTGGAATTGCCTCCGGTTACCACGGGGGAGGCTGGATGAATATCTCCTTGACCACCCTGTTCCCGTCCTGGCAAGGCACTGATGTGTCGGTTGCCAGTCTGACGCTGGATAGCCGTCAGGTGGCTCCAGGCTGTCTGTTTCTTGCTGTGCCCGGCGCCCGTCATGACGGGCGGCATTTTATTGCCCGGGCAATTGAGCAGGGCGCCGTTGCGGTTGCTTATGAGTGTGCTGACGGTTTTCAGCCGGAACGCGCGGCAACTGATGATATCCCGTACCTGCCAGTGGCTGGCCTGGCCGGCCAGGTCTCTGCCATTGCCGGGCGCTTCTATCAGCAGCCCGATCGCGATTTGGGTGTCATCGGCATTACCGGTACCAATGGCAAAACCAGTGTCAGTCAGATGCTGGCGCAGGCATTGACTCGCCTGGGCCAACCCTGCGGAGTGATTGGTACGCTGGGTAGTGGTCTGCTGGACCGGCTGCAGACACATGGCATGACCACGCCGGACGCCATCAGTGTGCAACAGCAATTGGCGCAGATGCATGCCGATGGGGCGCGTTGGGTCAGCATGGAAGTCTCATCCCATGCGCTGGATCAGGAGCGCGTCGCTGCAGTCGATTTCAGCGTGGCAATTTTTACCAACCTGAGCCGTGATCATCTGGATTACCACGGCGACATGACCTCTTATGCAGCCGCGAAGGCGCAGCTGTTTGCTCGCCCGCTGCACACCGCCGTGGTCAATGCCGATGATCAGGCTGCTGCGCGCATGCTGCTGGACTGCTCGGCTCCGGTCATTCGCTTCAGCCAGCAGGACCCCCAGGCAGAACTCTATGCGGCTGACGTCAGGCAGGATGCCGGTGGCCTGCACGCCCGTCTGTGTTATCAGGATCAGAGTTATCCACTGCACAGTTCATTGCTGGGACGTTTCAATCTGAGCAATCTGCTTGCGGTGGGTGCCGGCCTGCTGGCACTGGGGATCGAGCCCGAACAAGCGCTTGAACAGCTGTCCTGCCTGCAGGCACCGGCCGGTCGTATGCAACGATTCGGTGGCACCGATCAGCCATTGGTGGTGGTGGACTATGCACATACTCCGGACGCCCTGACCCAGGTGTTGACTGCCCTGCGTGATCACACCAATGGTCGTCTGGTATGTGTTTTCGGTTGTGGTGGAGACCGCGATCGCGGCAAGCGTCCATTGATGGCCCAGGCGGTAGAAGCGCATGCCGACGCGCTGGTGCTGACCGATGACAACCCGCGCACGGAACCTTCCGCGCAAATCATTGCCGATATGCGCGCCGGTTTGCAGCAGCCCGACAAGGCGGCTGCCATCACACCGCGCAGTATCGCCATTCAACAAACCATTGCCCATGCTTCTGTCAGCGATGTGATTTTGCTGGCCGGCAAGGGGCATGAAGATTATCAGGAGATCGACGGGGTGCGTCATCCCTTCAGTGACCTGCAGGAAGCGGCCAGTGCACTGGCGACATGGAGGGCTGCACATGCTTGAAGCAATGACCTTGAGCAGCCTGGTGCAACCCTTGTCCGGACGGTTGCTGAATACTGATGCCCAGTTTGATCGGGTGGTGATTGACTCGCGTCAGGCCGGCCCCGGGTGCCTGTTCGTCGCTTTGCCCGGCGAGCGGGTCGATGGCCACGATTTTCTGGCTCAGGCCCGGGAGCAAGGTGCGGCAGCAGCTCTGGTCGAGCACGCGGTGGATGATACTTTGCCGCAGCTTCTGGTAGCGGACAGCGCCTATGCACTCGGCCAGCTGGCAGCCCTGGCACGGCAGGATTACCTGAAGCCAATGGTGGCGATCACCGGTTCCAGCGGTAAGACCACCGTGAAAGAAATGCTCGCGGCGGTTTTGCGCCAGCGCGGCAGGGTATTGGCCACGCGGGGTAACCTGAACAACGAACTGGGCGTGCCACTGACGCTACTGGAGCTGGGCGCCGAGCATGATTTTGCCGTGATCGAAATGGGCGCCGCCAAGGCGGGTGACCTGACTTACAGCATGAGCCTGGCGCGACCGCAGATCAGTGTGTTGATCAATGCCGGCATGGCGCATGTCGGCCGTTTCGGCGGACCCGAACAGCTGGCCAAGGCCAAAGGCGAAATCCTGACCGCCTTGCCAGCGGATGGTAAAGCCGTACTCAACCTCGACAGTCCATGGTTTGAAACCTGGTATCAGACGCTGGGTGAGCGGCAGACAATGGTGTTTGCCGTTGAAAACCCGAGTGCCGAACTGCGTGCTGAAGCTATCGGCTGCAATGCTGACGGCTGCGTATACTTCACGCTCTGCCATCTTGGGCAGCGCCAGCCAGTGCAATTGGCGTTGCTGGGTGAGCACAATGTTTCCAACGCCCTGGCTGCCGCTGCGGCTGCCTTGTTGCTGGGCTTCAGTCTCGGTGAGATTGCAAGTGGGCTGGCGCAGGTAACTCCGGTGGCTGGCCGCACCTTTCCGCAGCGTGGGCTGCAAGGTGCCCTGGTGATTGACGACAGTTACAACGCCAATCCGGCTTCAGTGAAAGCGGCGATCGACCTGCTCGCCAGCTTGCCCGGCCAGCGTATTCTGGCGCTGGGAGATATGGGCGAGCTGGGCGAGTGGGAAGTCAGCAGCCACCGTGAAGTCGGCGACTATGCCCGCAACCGTGGCTTGCAGGCACTCTTTACCTGCGGTCCTCTGGCAGCCCTGAGCGCGGAAGCATTTGGCCCCGGGGCTCAGGCCTTTACTGACAAAGAGGCATTGCTGGACGCGCTGCGTCCCGAACTGGGTCCGGATACCCGGGTGTTGATCAAGGGGTCGCGCACTGCTGCCATGGAACAGGTAGTCGCCGGTCTGCTCATCCCACAAGACAATCATCAAGGGGCCGGCTGACATGTTGTTATGGCTAGCACAGTACCTGCAACAGTTTCACAGCGGCTTTGCCGTGTTCCAGTATCTGACCCTGCGCGGCATTCTCGGCGTATTGACGGCATTGGGTCTGGCATTGTTTCTCGGCCCCTGGATGATCCGTACCCTGCAGATCCGCCAGATCGGCCAGTCGGTACGCAATGACGGCCCGCAATCGCATTTGTCCAAGAAGGGCACTCCCACCATGGGCGGTGCACTGATTCTGGTTGCGATTGCCCTGAGTACCTTGCTGTGGGCTGATTTGAGCAATCTTTACGTCTGGGTTGTGCTTGGCGTCACCATCAGTTTCGGGGCCATAGGCTGGGTAGACGACTACCGCAAGGTGATCGAGAAAAACTCGCGTGGCCTGCCTTCGCGCTGGAAATATCTGTGGCAATCGGTGTTTGGTCTGATTGCCGCCATCGTTCTTTATTGGTCAGCCAGTACGCCGGTGGAAACCACCCTGATCGTACCGTTTTTCAAGCAGCTGGAATTCCAGCTTGGTTTGCTGTTCATCGTGCTGACCTATTTTGTCATCGTCGGGTCGAGCAATGCGGTAAACCTGACGGATGGGCTTGATGGCCTGGCAATTCTGCCGACGGTGATGGTCGGTGGGGGGTTGGGCATCTTTGCTTACCTCTCGGGTAACGTCCAGTTTGCCGAGTACCTGCTGATTCCCCATATTCCGGGTTCCGGTGAGCTGATTATTTTCTGTGGTGCGTTGATTGGTGCCGGATTGGGCTTTCTCTGGTTCAACACCTACCCGGCCCAGATATTCATGGGTGACGTCGGAGCACTGTCACTGGGCGCTGCCCTGGGCGTGATCGCGGTGATCGTGCGGCAGGAGATCGTGCTCTTCATCATGGGCGGGATATTCGTTGTGGAAACCCTGTCGGTGATTGTCCAGGTGGCGTCATTCAAGTTGACCGGGCGCCGGGTTTTTCGCATGGCACCGATTCATCATCATTTTGAACTCAAAGGCTGGCCGGAACCGCGCGTGATCGTGCGTTTCTGGATCATCACCGTGGTACTGGTGCTGGTCGGGCTGGCTTCACTGAAATTGCGCTAAAAGGAAGGTTCTGTGGCACTTATCAGCACGGACAAACAGCGGATCATCGTCGGGCTCGGTAGTAGCGGGCTTGCGGTCGCCCGCTATTTGGCCGGCCGGGGTGTGCCCTTTGCTGTTTGCGACACCCGTTCACAACCGCCGGGACTGGAGCAGCTCAAGCGCTTTGCGCCCATGGCTGACCTGCACCTGGGCGAGCTGAACGCGGCGCTGTTGAGCACGGCTGACGAGTTGATTGTCAGCCCGGGCATTGCCTTGTCGATCCCGGCCCTGCAGGCAGCCAAGGCAGCGGGTGTCAGTCTGGTCGGTGATATCGAGCTGTTTGCCCGTGAAGCCAAAGCCCCAATTGTTGCCATCACCGGCTCCAACGCCAAAAGTACAGTTACGACGCTGGTTGGTGAGATGGCCAAGGCAGCCGGTATCCGCGTCGCTGTTGGTGGCAACCTGGGGACGCCAGCCCTGGATTTGCTGGACCAGAAAGCCGAGCTCTATGTGTTGGAAGTCTCCAGCTTTCAGCTGGAGACTACCGAGCGGCTGAACGCCGAAGTGGCCACCGTACTCAATATCAGCGAAGACCACATGGACCGTTATGTCGATCTGGTCAGCTATCACCAGGCCAAGCACCGGATTTTCCGGGGTGCCAGGCAGATCGTGATCAACCGTGATGATGCCTTGTCGCAACCGCTGGTGGCCGATCAGCTGCCACGCTGGAGCTTTGGCCTGTCCAGGCCTGACTTGCGCGGCTTCGGGTTGCTCAGTCATAACGAAGAAACCTGGCTGGCCTTCGAGTTCAAGCCCTTGCTGCCAGTCAGTGCCTTGAAGGTGCGTGGTGCGCATAACCAGGCCAATGCGCTGGCAGCGCTGGCACTGGGCCATGCGGCCGGCTTGCCGATGTCGGCGATGTTGGCTGCACTCCAGAGTTTCACGGGTTTGCCGCATCGCTGCCAATGGGTGGCTGAGCGTGGTCAGGTGCAATGGTACAACGATTCCAAGGCGACCAATGTGGGCGCCGCGCTGGCTGCGATTCAGGGTCTTGCCGCCGGTTTTTCCGGCAAACAGGTGCTGATTGCCGGTGGCGATGCCAAGGGCGCTGACCTGGTGCCTCTGGTCGAGCCGATCAGTCAGCACTGCCGTGCAGTGATTTTGTTGGGCAAGGATGCGCCATCGCTGGCCCGGATATTGAACGGGCGGGTGCCATTGATTGAAGTCGCCGGTATTGAGCAGGCGGTTGCTGCTGCGGTTGATCTGGCACAGATCGGCGATCTGGTTTTGTTGTCGCCGGCCTGTGCCAGCCTGGATATGTTCAGTAGTTTTGAGGAGCGTGGGCAACGCTTTGCCGATGCCGTGGAGGCGCTGCCATGTTGATCAGCTTGCGACCTCTGATTGTGAGCTGGGCTGGCCCGCTGATCGGGCCGCGCCGGCTCGATTTTGACTGGCGTCTGTTGCTGGCAGTGATTGTCTTGCTCGGTCTTGGACTGGTGATGGTGTCCTCGGCCTCGATGGAAGTTGCCGCCGGTACGCTGGGCAACCCGCTGCATTACATGATTCGTCAGCTCATCTATCTGGTGTTGGCTGTCAGTGCGGCTTTGGCGGCACTGGCAATACCGCTGCGGTTCTGGGAGCAGTTTCGTTTTGTGCTGCTCGGGTTGGCCATTGTGCTGTTGGTTGTGGTGCTGATTCCCGGCATTGGCCGTGAAGTAAACGGCAGCTGGCGCTGGATCGCCTTGGGCCCCATCAATGTGCAGCCTTCAGAGCTGGCCAAGCTGTTTGCCGTGGTCTTCCTGTCTGGGTATCTGGTGCACCGCAAGAATGAAGTGGAAGAGGGCTGGATGGGCTTTATCAAGCCGTTCCTGATCCTGTTTCCGATTGGCGCCCTGTTGATGGCTGAGCCGGACTTTGGTGCCACCGTGATTCTCATGGGTGCGGCGGTCGGCATGTTGTTTCTCGCCGGCGTTGGCTTGCTGCGCTTTACCGTTCTGTTCGGTGCCATCGCCGCTGCTGGCGCCGCAATGGTCGCTGCCGCGCCCTATCGCATGCAGCGGCTTACCGCCTTCCTCAATCCCTGGGATGACCCCTACGGTAGCGGTTATCAGTTGACCCAGGCACTGATTGCCTTCGGGCGCGGTGAATGGTTGGGTGCCGGGCTGGGTAACAGCATCCAGAAACAGTTTTACCTGCCGGAAGCGCATACCGATTTCGTCTTTGCCGTACTGGCTGAAGAGCTGGGTCTGATCGGGGCGCTGGCGGCTTTTGCCCTGCTGGTGTTCGTTGCCTTGCGCAGCCTGTACATCGGCCTGTGGGCCGAGCGCAGCAATCAGCTGTTTGCGGCGTATCTGGCTTATGGCATCGCCATCATGTGGTGCGGACAGATACTGATCAACGTCGGGGTGAACACCGGCCTGTTGCCAACCAAGGGCCTGACCCTGCCATTTTTGAGTTACGGAGGTAGTTCGTTGATCGTCTGTTGCATCAGCCTGGGCATTCTGTTGCGGATTGACTGGGAGCGACGTCAAGCCGAGCGGGAGGTGACCCATGCCTAAGCGCGTATTGGTCATGGCCGGTGGTACCGGCGGACATGTGTTTCCCGCGCTGGCATGCGCTCGTGCCCTGGCGGCACAGGGCTACGAAGTGCATTGGCTGGGTACACGCCGGGGCATTGAAGCCGAGCTGGTTCCCCAGGCGGGGCTGCCGATTCATTACATCGATATTCAGGGGTTGCGTGGCAAGAGCAAGCTGGACCTGCTGAAGGCGCCCTGGCGGGTTAGCCGCGCGCTGTGGCAGTCATTGCGCTTGCTCGGGACGTTGCAACCACAGGTGGTACTGGGCGCCGGAGGTTATGTGACCGGGCCCGGTGGTTTGGCAGCCTGGCTGAAACGGATTCCCCTGGTGATTCATGAGCAGAACGCTGTCGTAGGTACCAGCAACCGTTTGCTCGCTTTTCTTGCGTCACGCCGCTGCGAAGGCTTTCCGGGCAGCTTTGCTGGCGATGCCAAACGGCGCAGCACAGGTAACCCGGTGCGTGACGAGATTCTGCTGGTTCCGGATATGGGCTGGCAGGGTGAGCGGCGGCCGCGCTTGCTGATTCTTGGCGGCAGCCTGGGGGCATTGCCGCTCAATCGCTTGCTGCCGCAGGCGTTGGCGCAATTGGCGCCGGAATCACGCCCGGAAGTGGTCCATCAGTGCGGCAAGCAGCATCTTGAGCAGGCCCGTGCGGCCTATCAGGAAGCCGGCGTGCATGCGCATGTCGAAGCATTTATTGCCGATATGGCCGGCGCCTACGAATGGGCCGATCTGGTGGTTTGCCGGGCAGGCGCGCTGACTGTGGCCGAACTGGCCGCTGCAGGCCGGCCTTCCTTGCTGATACCGCTGCCGCATGCCATCGACGATCACCAGACCGCCAATGCCCGTTATCTCGCCAGTCAGGGGGCAGCCGAACTGCTGCCTCAGCATGGTCTGACCACTGACGATATGGCGCAGCGACTGATGACCCTGTTTTCTCACCCGGAGATGCTGCAGCAGATGGCCGTAAATGCACGACAACAAGCCAAACCCAACGCCACCGACGACGTGGTCAAGGCCTGCCAGGAGGTTGCCCGTGCGCGCTAACAGCAAAATGCCCCAGGCTACTTTTACCTTGCCGGAGATGCGGCGAATCCGGCGTATCCACTTTGTCGGCATTGGTGGTGCCGGCATGTGCGGTATCGCTGAAGTGCTGATGAATCTGGGTTATCAGGTTTCCGGCTCCGACCTCAAGCGCAGCGCGGTAACCGAGCGGCTGGAGACTTTCGGCGCTCGGGTAGATATCGGTCACCGCGCGGAAAATGTGCAGGAAGCCGATGTGCTGGTGGTTTCCAGCGCCATCAATACGGCCAACCCCGAAGTGTCGGCTGCCTTGGGTCGTCGTATTCCTGTAGTACCACGGGCGGAGATGCTGGCCGAGCTGATGCGCTATCGCCACGGTATCGCCGTAGCGGGTACCCATGGCAAAACCACTACGACCAGCCTTATTGCCTCGGTCCTGGCCGCCGAAGGCCTGAGCCCGACCTTTGTTATCGGTGGCCGCCTGACCAGCGCCGGCACCAACGCGCAACTGGGCGAAAGCCGTTATCTGGTGGCGGAAGCGGATGAGAGCGATGCTTCTTTCCTGCATCTGCAACCGATGGTCGCAATCGTGACCAATATCGATGCCGACCATATGTCGACCTATGGCGGTGATTTCAACAAGCTCAAGCGCACCTTTATCGAGTTTCTGCACAACCTGCCGTTCTATGGGCTTGCCGTGGCATGCATTGATGATCCGGTGGTGCGCGAGATTCTGCCGCAGATCAACCGTCAGGTCATTACCTACGGGATGGCTGAGGATGCCGATATCCGTGCAGTTGATATCCGCCAAACCGGCATGCAAACGCATTTCACCGTATTGCGTGAAGGGCGCGACCCCTTGCGGGTATTCGTCAATATGCCGGGTGAACACATGGTGCTGAATGCCCTGGCGACCATCGCCGTAGCCACTGATGAAATGATCAGCGATCAGGCCATTATCAAGGGTTTGACCGAATTCGCCGGTGTCGGTCGGCGCTTCCAGGTCTATGGCCATTACCCGGTAGCCGGTGGAGAAGTCATGCTGGTGGATGATTACGGGCATCATCCACGGGAAGTGGCGGCAGTGATCAAGGCTGTGCGTGCAGGCTGGCCGGAAAGCCGCCTGGTAATGATCTATCAACCGCACCGCTACAGCCGTACCCATGACCTGTACGAGGACTTTGTGCAGGTGTTGAGCGAGAACAATGCCCTCTTGCTGATGGAAGTCTATCCGGCAGGCGAAGAACCGATTCCGGGTGCCAACAGCAAACAGTTGTGCGGCAGTATTCGACAGCGCGGACAGGTGGATCCGATCTATATCGAGCGCGATGCCGACCCCATGCCCTTGCTGCAGAAACTCCTGCAGCCCGGTGACATCCTGCTGACGCAGGGTGCCGGTGATATCGGCGGTCTGGCACCGCGCATTGCCGCTGCTTTGGCCACCCTGCAACAGGAGGCCGGCGATGACTGAGGTAATCAATGTCGGTCGTGTCGCAGTGCTCTTCGGTGGCAGTTCCGCTGAACGCGACGTGTCCCTGAAATCCGGTGCTGAAGTGCTCAAGGCGCTGCAAGAGGGCGGCGTGGATGCTTTTGGTATCGATGCCGGCAGTGATCTGGCCGCGCGGCTGATCGCCGAGCAACCGGACCGGGTATTTATCGCCCTGCACGGCCGTGGTGGTGAAGATGGCAGCCTGCAGGGCTTGCTGGAAAATCTCAAGCTGCCCTACACCGGCAGTGGCGTACTGGCGTCGGCACTGGGGATGGACAAGCTGCGCACCAAGCTGGTCTGGCAGGGTCTTGATTTGCCGACCCCGGCTTATGCCGTGCTGCGTGACCGGAGTGATTGCGCCGCCATCGTCGAGCGTCTGGGCTTGCCACTGATCGTCAAGCCGATTCATGAGGGATCGAGCATCGGCATGGCCAAGGTCACCAGTCTGGACGAGCTGGAGCAGGCCTGGACCGAAGCCAGGCGTTATGACGATTGCGCCCTGGTAGAGCAGTGGATGACCGGCCGCGAGTTTACCGTGGCCATCCTGGATGGCAAGGCATTGCCGGCCATCGGTCTGCAAACCACGCATACCTTTTATGACTACCACGCCAAATATGTCGCCAACGATACGCGCTACCTGCTGCCCTGTGGCCTGAGCACCGAGCAGGAGCATCAGCTGGCAGATCTCTGTTTGCGTGCCTTCGATGCCGTCGGCTGCCGGGGTTGGGGTCGGGTAGACGTGATGCAGGACGGCGCGGGCAATTTTCAACTGCTGGAGGTCAATACCGTGCCCGGCATGACTGACCACAGCCTGGTACCCATGGCAGCCAAGGCCGCCGGGATGACATTCACTGAACTGGTATTGGCAATTCTTGCCAGTGCCCGCTACTGAGGCTGAGCCATGTTTGGGCCGCTGATTCGCGATCGCGCCGCCGCCGGCGCTTCGACTCGACGCAAAGCGTCGAGCCGGGGCGCTGTGCGTGTGGCGCCACCCGTGCAGCGGCAGCCCAGATTGCCACGCTGGCGTTTGCCGGCGTTCAGCGGGCTGGGGGCGAAACTGCAACAGGTCGTCTGGCCGCTGTTACTGGTGGGCCTCGGTGTCGGCCTGTTCGAGTTGGGTCAACGACTGTTGCCATTGGCTGATCGGCCGATCGCTTTGGTCAGCGTGCAGGGTGAGTTGCAGTACATCGATCAGACGTCAATTCAGGCGGTGGTTCAGCCGTACCTGACGGCCAGTTTTTTTGGTCTGGATGTTCATGCACTGCGCACGGATCTGGCGGCAATGCCCTGGGTGGCGGACTCGACGGTACAGCGCGTATGGCCGGATCAACTGGTGGTTCACCTGGAAGAGCAGTTGCCGATTGCGCGTTGGGGCGAGGGCGCCTTGCTGAACAGTGCCGGACGTACATTCGCCCCGGATGACCTGAGTGGCTTTATCCATTTGCCACAGCTGAATGGTCCGGAGCGCTCGAGAGAACGCGTCTTGCAACAGTACCAGCAGTTCAACCGGCAGCTGCGTGATCAGGGGTTCGGCATTGCCGAACTTGAGTTGCGTGAACGAGGCAGCTGGTTCCTGACCACGCGGGAGGGAATTGTGATCAGCCTCGGACGCGAGCGACTGAATGACAAGCTGGAACGTTTTCTGACGGTTGATCAGCGCCTGCTCAGTGAGCGGCGTGATCAGATTGCGCGGGTTGACCTGCGCTACAGCAACGCAATGGCGGTGGCCTGGCGTTCACCCACCAGCACAACCGCAGGGGAGTAACGGAGCATTATGGCGAACAAGCAGGGGAGCAAGATGATTGTCGGGCTGGACATTGGCACCTCCAAGGTGGTTGCCCTGGTGGGCGAGATCAGTGCTGATGGCGAGCTGGAAATTGTCGGTATCGGTTCGCACCCGTCGCGCGGTCTGAAAAAAGGCGTGGTGGTGAATATCGAATCCACCGTGCAATCGATTCAGCGCGCGATCGAGGAAGCCGAGCTGATGGCTGGCTGCCAGATCCACTCAGTGTATGCCGGCATTGCCGGTAGCCATATTCGCAGTCAGAACTCCCACGGCATCGTTGCGATTCGCGATGGTGAAGTGGCCCCGGCCGATATCGAGCGGGTGCTGGAGGCCGGTCAGGCGGTGGCCATCCCTGCGGATCAGAAAGTGTTGCATTCGTTGCCGCAGGAATACGTGATTGATAACCAGGAAGGCGTTCGCGAGCCCCTGGGTATGTCCGGCGTGCGTCTGGAGGCCAAGGTTCATGTGGTGACCTGCGCCCTGAACGCGGTGCAGAACATCGAGAAATGCATCCGCCGCTGTGGTCTGGAAGTCGAAGACGTGATCCTCGAGCAACTGGCCTCAAGCTATGCCTCGCTGACCGAAGACGAAAAGGAACTGGGCGTCTGTCTGGTGGATATCGGTGGTGGTACCACGGACATCGCGATTTTCACCGAAGGGGCCATCCGGCATACCGCCGTGATCCCGATTGCCGGTGATCAGGTCACCAATGACATTGCCATGGCGCTGCGTACGCCGACCCAGTATGCCGAAGAAATCAAGATTCGCTATGCCTGCGCCCTGGCCAAGCTGGCTGGTCCGGAAGAAACCATCAAGGTGCCCAGTGTGGGTGAGCGCCCGCCGCGCGACCTGTCGCGGCAGGCCCTGGCGGAGGTGGTCGAGCCACGCTACGACGAGCTGTTCACCCTGATTCAGGCTGAGCTGCGTCGTTCCGGGTACGAAGACATGATACCGGCCGGCATCGTCATGACCGGCGGCACCGCCAAGATGGAAGGCGCGGTGGAGCTGGCCGAAGAGATTTTCCATATGCCGGTACGCCTTGGCGTGCCGCAGGAGTTCAAGGGGCTGGTCGATGTGGTGCGTAATCCGATTTACGCCACCAGTGTCGGTCTGCTGCATTACGGCCACCAGCATCACGGTGGTCATTCAGCTGGCGGCCCGGATTCTTCCAAGGATCCACTGTGGGGACGTCTGACCCGTTGGTTCAAGGGCAATTTTTAACCAGACCTGCGTCAAGCAGGCAAATGCACGACAACGAAACGCAACGAAACGAGTCTGTACTCAAGGAGAAAGATCATGTTCGAACTGATCGATAACGTACCGCAAAATGCAGTGATCAAAGTCATTGGTGTTGGTGGTGGTGGTGGTAATGCCCTGCAGCACATGGTGACCAACAATGTCGAAGGCGTCGATTTCATCTGCGCCAATACCGATGCCCAGGCATTGAAAAATGTCAGCGCACGAACCGTTCTGCAGCTGGGATCTACGGTCACCAAGGGTCTGGGCGCCGGCGCCAACCCGCTGATCGGTCGCGAAGCGGCGATCGAGGATCGCGAGCGTATTGCTGAAGTTCTGCAGGGCTCCGACATGGTATTCATTACCGCAGGCATGGGCGGTGGTACCGGTACCGGTGCAGCACCCATCGTTGCCGAAGTGGCGCGTGAAATGGGTATTCTGACCGTGGCCGTCGTCACCCGCCCGTTCCCCTTCGAAGGCCGCAAGCGCATGCAGGTGGCGGAAGAAGGTATTCGTGAACTGAGTCAGCACGTGGATTCGCTGATCACCATTCCGAACGAGAAACTGCTCACCGTACTGGGCAAGGACGCCAGTCTGCTGGCAGCCTTCAGCAAGGCCAACGACGTATTGCTCGGCGCGGTACAGGGCATTGCTGATCTGATCATGCGTCCGGGCATGATCAACGTCGACTTTGCCGACGTGAAAACCGTCATGAGCGAAATGGGCATGGCAATGATGGGTACCGGTCACGCCAGTGGTCCGAACCGTGCCCGTGAAGCCGCTGAAGCCGCCATCCGCAGCCCGCTGCTGGAAGACGTCAACCTGATGGGCGCACGCGGGATTCTGGTCAACATTACCGCCGGCCCTGACCTGTCGCTGGGCGAGTTCTCCGAAGTGGGTAATACAGTTGAGGAATTTGCCTCGGAAACCGCTACAGTAGTGGTTGGCACCGTCATTGATCCGGAACTGCGTGATGAGTTGCGCGTTACCGTGGTGGCCACGGGGCTTGGCAACAAGTCCGACAAGCCGGTCAAGGTGGTAGACAATACTGCTCAGGCCGCCGCTCCGTCGCGTAACGAAGCCAGTGCGCCAAACTACCGTGACCTGGATCGCCCGACCGTTATGCGCAACCAGCCGGCCGGTGGCAACGCCGCGGTGCAGCGGCAGAATCAACCGGCGGATGATCTGGATTATCTGGATATTCCGGCGTTCCTGCGGCGGCAGGCTGATTGATCGGGTCAATCGGTGGCATAGGGCGGTTTGGTATCCAAGCAAGGTTGACTTTGCTATGATGCACGCCGTTTGTTGACAATAATTCGCAATTGAGCGAAGGCCAGGTATCTATGATCAGACAGCGCACATTGAAGAACACCATCCGGGCAACCGGTGTTGGGCTGCACTCCGGTGAAAAGGTCTATCTCACCATGAAGCCGGCGCCGGTAGATAGCGGAATCGTGTTCCGACGAGTTGATCTGGAGCCAATGGTGGATATTCCGGCGCGTGCCGAGAATGTCGGTGAAACCACCATGTCTACCACCCTGGTCAAGGATGGCGCCAAAGTCGATACCGTTGAACACCTGCTGTCAGCCATGGCTGGTTTGGGTATCGACAATGCCGTCGTTGAACTGAGTGCCCCGGAAGTGCCAATCATGGATGGCAGTGCCGGGCCTTTCGTGTTCCTGATCCAGTCTGCTGGCATCGAGGAGCAGGATGCACCGAAACAGTTCATTCGCATCAAGCGCGAAGTCAGCGTTGAAGAAGATGGCAAGAAAGCCACTTTTGTTCCCTTCGAGGGATTCAAGGTGTCCTTCGCCATTGACTTCGATCACCCGGTTTTCCGTGGCCGCAGCCAGTTCGCCAGTGTCGACTTTTCCAGCACCTCTTTCGTCAAGGAAGTCAGTCGTGCGCGCACCTTCGGTTTCATGCGTGATATCGAATACCTGCGCTCACAGAATCTGGCCCTGGGCGGCAGTGTGGACAACGCCATTGTGGTCGACGAGTACCGTGTATTGAATGAAGACGGCCTGCGTTACGAGGACGAATTCGTCAAACACAAGATTCTGGACGCGATTGGTGATTTGTATCTGCTGGGTAAAAGCCTGGTTGGCGAGTTCCGTGGCGAAAAGTCCGGTCATGCACTGAACAACAAGTTGTTGCGTTCATTGCTGGCCAATCAGGATGCCTGGGACATAGTGACTTTCGAGGATTCCGGCACTGCGCCGATCTCCTTCATGCGCCCGGCTGCCGCCGTCTGACCCTGACTCGTTTCGTTTTTTTACGGCCACCTCGGTGGCCGTTTTTTATTCCTCAGCAGTCCCGGCGTTCTGCCGGTGATGGCGCGCCAGGCGCTCAAGCGCAGACCTCAGCGTGGGGTCTTCAATGCCCTCGGCAGTTGTTTGCAAGCTTTCGGCAGCCACTTTTGACGGCCGCATAACGCGCGGCGGCACAGTGCGTGGCGGCTTAACGGGCTGTACCTTGCAGTGGATTTTGGTTAAGGTGGCGAATTCATTAAAAGCCTGTAATTGACGAATCAGGCGTCGTTGCTGGTAACGCAGCCGGGTAGCCCAGTGGCCGTTACTGACAATCAGGCGCATGACGCCATCGCGCAGCGAGGCAATTCGACAATGTTCACGGGCCGCTGGTTCCAATTGGCTATCCAGCAAAAGTTGCAGTCGCTCGAGCTGCCGTGCCTGCTGAAACAGGCCGCGCAACGTGCTGCTGGTACGCAGCAAGTCGCCTGGTTGGCGCGCAGAAAGTGGATATAAAGACATTTGACTGCCTGATATTGAACGAGTGCGATCATCCTAGCAGAATCGTCTCAGGCACGCGTTGGGGGAAACGAGTGAACATCATTATTCTGACTGGCCGGCATGGAGCGGCGCGTTCGTTGACGCTGACGGCTCCCTGGCTTCTGGCTGCCGGCTTCTTGCTGCTCACACTGCCCGTCATGCTCGCGGGTTTTACCTGGAAGGTGATGTCCGCGCCGTCACCCGGTTATGAAGCGATTGTCGAAGCCGACATTCTGGACGTGAGTGACGAGCCGGATCTGCAGGCCGAGCTGGATGGTTCGCATGCCCAGCTGGAACGCATGACCCAGCAGCTGGCCCGCCTGCAAACCCGCCTCAGCCGGCTGGACGCGTTGGGCCAGAGGCTGACCGAGCTGGCCGATCTGTCCGATGGTGAGTTTGACTTTGATCTGGAGCCCGGGGTCGGTGGCCCCGAGCGCCCGCAGAGCAATTTGACCATCGAACAGCCTGATGTGCAGTCTCTGCTCGAGCAATTGTCTGCCCGGGTTGATAATCGCACCCGGCAGCTGCGGCTGCTGGAAGAGCTGATGCTGACCCGGCAAACCGACGCCAATGCCTTGCTGGATTTCATGCCGGTGCATGAAGGTTATGTGTCGTCCGGCTACGGACGTCGCACTGATCCGATCAGTGGCCGTACCGCAATGCATACCGGTCTGGATTTTGCCGCACCACACGGCACGCCCATATATGCAGTAGGCGCCGGCGTGGTGACTTTTTCCGGACGTAATGGCGCCTATGGCAATATGGTCGAAATCACTCACGGCAACGGTTATACCTCACGATATGCCCACGCACGCCAACTGGTCGTCGAGACCGGTGATCTGGTGCAGAAAGGTGAGGAAATTGCGACAGTTGGCACCAGTGGTCGTTCCACCGGCCCCCATTTGCATCTCGAAATTCGTCGTAATGGCATGGCGGTCAACCCGGCGCGGTATATTGCCCTGCGTTGAGTTGATCAGAGCAGTTTATGCCTGTCATCGAATCAGAGTAGAATGCCCGATCACTGACCTGGTCCCAGGATGTCGTTGGCCGGTCCTCTCATCAAACGGAAATCCGAATCGAATATGTTTGCGCCTTTATTGAAAAAACTGTTTGGAAGCAAAAACGAGCGCGAGTTGAAGCGCATGGGCAAAGTTGTCAATGCGATCAATGCGCACGAGGAAGCCCTGAACGGGCTCAGTGACGAACAGCTGAAGGCCAAGACGGATGCCCTGAAAGCCCAGTTGGCAGATGGCAAAAGCCTGGACGATATTCTGCCTGAAGCTTTTGCAGTGGTGCGTGAGGCGAGCAAGCGCATTATGGGTATGCGTCACTTTGATGCCCAGATGATCGGGGGGATCACCCTGCACGAAGGCAAGATTGCCGAGATGAAAACCGGTGAAGGCAAGACCCTGGTGGCCACCTTGCCGGCGTATCTGAATGCCTTGTCCGGTCGCGGCGTTCATGTGGTGACGGTGAATGATTACCTGGCCAAGCGGGATGCCAACTGGATGCGCCCGCTGTATGAGTTTCTCGGCATGACGGTCGGCATCGTAGTGCCCTTTCAGGATCCGGAAGAAAAGCGTGCCGCCTATCGCAGTGATATTACCTACGGCACCAATAATGAATTCGGTTTTGATTACCTGCGCGACAACATGGCTTTCCGTCTCGAGGACAAATTCCAGCGTGAACTGAATTTCTCCATTGTCGATGAGGTCGATTCCATTCTGATCGATGAGGCGCGTACGCCGCTGATCATTTCCGGCCCGGCTCAGGACAGCTCCAAGCTCTATGCGGCAATCAACAAGCTGATTCCCAGGCTGACACGTGGTTACCTCGCCGAAGAAGGTGAGGGCGAGCAGGAAGAAGTAGACGGTCATTACTACATTGACGAGAAAACCCGTCAGGTCGAACTGAACGAAAGCGGCCACCAGTTCATTGAAGAGTTGCTGATCAAGGAAGGCCTGTTGCCGGAAGGTGAAAGCCTGTATTCGGCCAGTAACCTGAGCCTGTTGCATCATGTGCATTCCGGCTTGCGTGCGCACACGCTGTTTCATCGTAATGTGGAATATATTGTGCAGAACAATCAGGTCATCTTGGTTGACGAGCATACCGGACGCAGCATGCCGGGCCGGCGCTTGTCCGAGGGCCTGCATCAGGCGATTGAAGCCAAGGAAGGTCTGGATATTCAGGCCGAAAGCCAGACCCTGGCCTCAACCACCTTCCAGAACTACTTCCGTCTGTACAACAAGCTCTCGGGCATGACCGGTACAGCCGACACCGAGGCTTTCGAGTTCCGCCAGATTTACGGTCTCGACGTGGTGGTGATTCCGACCAACAAGCCGATGGCGCGCAAGGACTACAACGATCTGGTCTATCTGACCATCGAAGAGAAATTTGCTGCCATTGTCGCCGACATCAAGGAAAGCATGGCCCAGGGCCGTCCGATTCTGGTTGGTACTGCGTCTATCGAGTCATCGGAGATTGTTTCCGGTGAACTGAAAAAGGCCAATATTCCGCACCAGGTCCTGAACGCCAAGTTCCACGAGAAAGAAGCCGAGATTATTGCCCAGGCCGGTCGCCCGGGTGCCGTCACCATCGCCACCAATATGGCCGGTCGCGGTACCGATATCATTCTGGGTGGTAGCTGGGAGGCGGAAGTCGCCAAGCTGGAGAACCCGACTGACGAGCAGGTTGCCCAGATCAATACTGAATGGCAGCAGCGTCATCAGGCCGTACTCGATGCCGGTGGCTTGCACATTATTGCCTGCGAGCGTCACGAATCGCGTCGGATTGACAACCAGTTGCGTGGTCGTGCCGGTCGTCAGGGTGACCCCGGTTCCAGCCGTTTCTATCTGTCGCTGGAAGACAGCCTGATGCGCATCTTTGCCTCTGACCGGGTGAAGAACTTCATGAAAGCGCTGGGTATGGAGAAGGGCGAGGCGATCGAACACCGCATGGTCACCAACGCCATCGAAAAAGCTCAGCGCAAGGTTGAAGGACGCAACTTCGATATTCGCAAGCAGTTGCTGGAGTACGATGACGTTGCCAACGAACAGCGCAAGGTGATCTACCGGCAGCGCAACGAAATTCTGGCTGCCGATGATGTCAGCGACACGATTCAGGCTATTCGCGAAGACGTAGTGAGCGATGCTGTCAGTCAGCATATTCCGCCGCAAAGCATGCCGGAGCAGTGGGATGTGGAAGGTCTGGAGAACCACCTGAATTCAGAGCTGGGTCTCAAGCTGCCGATTTCCGAGTGGCTGGATGCAGATGGTGCATTGCACGAAGAAGGTTTGCGTCAACGCATCCTGGATGCCCATATCGAATCCTACGCAGCCAAGGAAGAAGTGGCCGGCAAAGAGAATTTGCGCGCCTTTGAGAAACAGATGCTGCTGCGGGTGCTGGATGACCTGTGGAAAGAGCATCTGGCGACCATGGATCATCTTCGTCAGGGGATTCATTTGCGCGGCTACGCGCAGAAGAACCCCAAGCAGGAATACAAGCGCGAAGCCTTCAACATGTTTGAAGAAATGCTGGAGTCGATCAAGCACGACACCATTCGTGTCCTCAGTCATGTACAGGTGCGTCGTGAAGATCCGGCTGAAGAGGAAGCTCGTCTGCGCCAGCAAGCCGAAGATCTGGCTCGACGCATGCAATTCAAGCATGATGAGGCCAACGCCCTGGGTCAATCGGAAGCACCTGAGCAGCCGGCTGCGGGTACGCCGAATGCCGCTCCGGTCACGCGTGACGGGCCCAAGGTCGGGCGCAACGATCCCTGCCCGTGTGGTTCCGGGAAGAAATACAAGCATTGTCACGGGCGTATCGATTAGACCGGGCAGTCCAGCCGTAGTGTATTGAGTCGACCTGCGCCAGCGCAGGTCGTGTTTTGTCAGCCTCCCAGCAGGAGTCAGGCCATGAGCCGGTTCTGGAGTCCTTTTGTTCACGATCTGGTGCCCTATGTGCCGGGCGAGCAGCCCAAGCTGGACAACCTGGTCAAACTGAATACCAATGAAAGTCCCTATGGCCCTTCACCTCGGGTGCTGGAGGCCATACGTCAGCAGGTGGATGATCGCTTGCGTTTGTATCCGGCACCGGATGCGGATCTGCTGAAACAAGCCATTGCCGACTTCTATCAGGTCACGACCGCTCAGGTATTCGTCGGCAATGGGTCCGATGAAGTCCTTGCCCATGTATTCAATGGGCTGTTCCGCCACACTGAACCGATTCTCTATCCGGATATCACCTACAGCTTTTACCCGGTGTATTGCGGCCTCTACGGCATCGACGCCCGTCCGCAGCCATTGGCCGACGATTTTACCTTGCGGGTAGCGGATTATCAGCAGCCCAATGGTGGCATTATCTTCCCCAACCCGAATGCGCCGACCGGTATTCTGCTCGGCCTGCCGCAGATCGAAGAGATACTGCAAGCCAATCCGGATTCAGTTGTGGTGGTGGATGAGGCCTATGTCGATTTTGGTGGTGAATCCGCCATTGGGCTGGTTGATCGCTACCCCAATCTGCTGGTTACCCAGACACTGTCCAAATCGCGCTCACTGGCTGGTTTGCGGGTTGGTCTGGCCGTCGGGCATCCGGAGCTGATCGAGGCGCTGGAGCGCTTGAAAAACAGCTTCAATTCCTATCCGCTGGATCGTTTGGCAATTGCCGGTGCAGCGGCTTCGTTCGCCGATCGTGAGTGGTTTGACAGCGTTCGGCAACGGGTGATCGACAGTCGCGAATGGTTGGCGGCTGAACTGATCCGGCTGGGCTTTGAGGTGTTGCCCTCGGCCGCCAATTTCGTATTTGTCCGTCACCCGCTACACCAGGGTGCCAAGCTGGCTCAGGGGTTGCGTGAACAACGCGTCATCGTGCGTCACTTCAACAAGCCGCGTATCAGCGAGTTTCTGCGTATTACCATCGGTACCGAAGAACAGAATCAGGCGTTGGTATCGGCGCTGGAGCAGCTACTCGACTGATCCTGTTCAGCTGCCGAAGCTGGGGCGAATGCCCACTTCGGCTTCAAATTGCAGTGGCTCACCATCACGCAGGATCTGAATGTCGATCCGGTCACCGGGGTGTGTGCGTGCCACCTGGTTCATTGCCTGGCGTCCGGAAGAAACGCGCTGATTATTGATGCTCAGAATCACATCGCCGGGCAACAAGCCGGATTGGGCCGCAGGCCCGTTGCGATACAGACCGGAAATTACGATGCCCTGACGAATTTCCAGCCCGAAGGACTCAGCCAGTTCGGGCGTCAGGGGCTGAACTTCAACCCCAAGCCAGCCACGAATTACCCGGCCATGCTCGATAATAGCCTGCATCACTTCGACCGCCAGGCGGGCCGGAATGGCAAAGCCAATGCCTTGCGAGCCGCCCGACTGGGAAAAGATCGCCGTATTGATACCGATCAGCTGGCCGTGCGCATCAATCAATGCCCCGCCGGAGTTGCCCTGGTTGATCGCTGCATCGGTCTGAATAAAGTCTTCGTAGGTATTCAGGCCAAGCTGATTGCGCCCCGTGGCGCTGATGATGCCCATGGTCACGGTTTGTCCCAGGCCAAAGGGATTGCCAATCGCCATGACCACATCACCGGTACGCTGCTGATCGCTGTTGCTGATCGACACGCTGGGTAGATTGGGCAGGTCGATTTTCAGAACGGCCAGATCCGTTTCCGGATCGGTACCGATCAGCTCGGCCAGGGCTTCGCGACCATCCTGCATGGCAACCAGGATTTCGTCTGCTCCGGCAATCACATGGTTGTTGGTCAGCAGATAGCCGTTAGAACTGAGAATAACGGCTGAGCCCAGGCTGGATTGGCGACGCAAAGGACTGGGGATGGTTTCGGCGTAGTCGCCCAGGGTCGGATTGGCAAAGGGCAGGGTTTCGCTCTGACTGACCTGGGTGCTGGTGTAGATATTGACCACGGCTGGTGCTGCCCGCTGCACGCCCCGGCTGTAGGACACCGGGCCGTCACTCATCAGCAATTGCCCGCCGGATGAATACTGGCCGTCAGGTGAGTCCGGCAGGCCCAGCCAGCCCGGTTGTGTCTGGATGATCAATATGGCCAGCAGCAAGCCACACAGGGCCGGCCAGGCCAGATTGCGCACAAGCTCTTTCATCAATTTGGTGTCCGTCAAAGTTCAGGCGCCTGGCACCCACATGGCGGTAGTATACGACCGATGTCAAGCGTCTGCAGCCCGTAGCTTGTCAGTCGCCCGGCGAGTCGGGACAATGGCGGTATCAACACGGGAGAAAGCTCGAATGGTCGCGCGAAATGAACTGGTCGCCTACTGCAATCAACTGCTGGACAGTGAAGCCTTTGCCGATTACTGCCCGAATGGTTTGCAGGTTGAAGGACGTGACAGCGTGCACAAGATCGTCAGCGGCGTAACCGCCAGCCAGGCATTGGTTGATGCCGCAATTG
This sequence comes from Halopseudomonas salegens, assembly GCF_900105655.1. Taxonomy (NCBI): domain Bacteria; kingdom Pseudomonadati; phylum Pseudomonadota; class Gammaproteobacteria; order Pseudomonadales; family Pseudomonadaceae; genus Halopseudomonas; species Halopseudomonas salegens. Next base: position 2,671,578 of record NZ_LT629787.1, on the reverse strand, counting down.
CCGCCGATGCTGACCTGCTGCTGGTGCATCACGGCTATTTCTGGAAAGGTGAGCCTGCGGCCGTCGTAGGCAGCAAGCAACGCCGGCTCAAGGCGTTGCTGGGTCACGAACTTAATCTGCTGGCTTACCATTTGCCGTTGGATGTGCATGCTGAGGTAGGCAACAACACGCAGCTGGCCCGGCTTATGGGCTGGCAGATCAGCGGTGGGCTGGAGCCAGGCAATCCGCGTTCGGTTGGCTTACACGGCGAATTGCTGCATGCCTGCAGCGGAGCCGAACTGGCGCTGCAACTGGATCAGGTACTGGAGCGCTCACCGCTGCATATTGCCGGGCATGACCGCCCGATCAAACGCATTGCCTGGTGCACCGGTGCTGCCCAGGGCTATATCGACAAAGCGATTGCCCTGGGTGTGGACGCCTTTGTCAGCGGTGAAATCTCGGAACCGACGGTGCATGCCGCGCGGGAAAATGGCATTGATTACTTTGCCGCTGGTCACCACGCTACCGAGCGTTACGGCGTGCGCGCATTAGGCGAGCATCTGGCGGAGCGCTTTGGACTGCAACACGTGTTTATCGATATTGATAATCCGGTCTGACTGCCTCAAGCCCCGCGGAACCCTTTGGCTACCAGATAGACTTCGCGCGACCGGCCGCGTGAAGAGTCTGGCTTGCGAACCGATACTTTGTCGAAGGACTCACGTACCAGCTTCACGTATTCATCATAGCCTTCGCCATGGAAGAGTTTGGCGACGTAGCTGCCTTTGGGCTTGAGTACCTGGCAGGCCATATCCAGGGCCAGCTCGACCAGATACATGGACGCAGCCTGGTCAGCCGCATTGACGCCGCTGATGTTGGGTGCCATATCCGAGATCACTACATCCGCCAGGGCACCATCCAGGGTGGCCATGATCTGGTCAAACACGGCCTGTTCGGTGAAATCACCCTGGATGAATTCGACTCCGGCGATGGTGTCCATTTCCAGAATGTCCGAAGCCACCACGCGGCCCTTGTGGCCCACCAGTTTGGCCGCGACCTGGGACCAGCCGCCCGGCGCCGAACCCAGATCGACCACCAGCATATTGGGCTGGATCAGACGGTCCTTGTCGTTGATCTCGATCAGCTTGTAGCTGGCGCGGGAGCGGTAACCGTCTATCTGGGCCTGCTTCACAAAGGGATCGTTGACGTGCTCGTCGAGCCAGCGTTTGCTGCTTTTGGAACGGGCCATGGGCTATCTTCTGTTCGCTGCGGGAAAGCCCGCATTGTACGCCGCCACCCGGCTGGCGGCAAAAGCACCCGAGCGCCTGACAGGCAACCGGCGCGGCAGTACAATAGGCGCACTTTTTTCTTGCAGCCTGCCGAGCCATGCTGCGGCGTCAGGACCTATCATGATTCGCGTTACCGAACTGGCATTACCCCTTGATCATCCGCAAGCAGCGCTGCGCGCGGCGATATTGCAACGCCTGCAACTGCGCGATGAGGAGTTGCTGCAATTTACCGTGTTCAAACGCAGCTACGATGCGCGCAAGAAGAACAGCGAGATCAAGTTCGTCTACATCATCGACCTTAGCGTGCAGGATGAGGCGGCGGTGCTGGCGCGTTTTGCCGACGATACGCATGTGCTTCCGGCACCCGACACGGCTTACTATCCGGTCGCCCAGGCGCCGGCTGACTTCACCGAACGTCCGATTGTGGTGGGCCTCGGCCCATGCGGGCTCTTTGCGGCCTTGTTGCTGGCGCAGATGGGCTTTCGTCCGATTGTGCTGGAGCGCGGCAAGGACGTGCGCCGGCGGACCAAGGACACCTGGGCCTTGTGGCGCAACAAGCAGCTATCGCCGGAATCCAACGTGCAGTTCGGTGAAGGTGGTGCCGGTCTTTTTTCCGATGGCAAGCTGTATAGCCAGATCAAGGACCCGAAGTTCTACGGCCGCAAGGTCATGGCGGAATTCGTCAAGGCCGGCGCGCCGGAAGAAATCCTGTTCGTCAGCAAACCGCATATCGGTACCTTCCGCCTGACCGGTGTGGTCTCGCGCATGCGCGAAGAGATCATCAGCCTCGGCGGCGAGATCCGCTTTGAACACAAGGTGACAGACCTGCTGCTGGACAACGGCCAGGTGCGTGGCGTTGAGCTGGCCAATGGCGAGCAGATCGAGAGTCGGCATGTGGTCATGGCGTTGGGGCACAGCGCCCGCGACAGCTTTCGCATGCTGCACCAGCGCGGCGTATTTCTCGAAGCCAAGCCCTTCGCCATCGGCTTTCGCATCGAGCATCCGCAGGGTCTGATCGACCGCGCGAGGCTGGGTAAATATGCCGGGCACCCGGCGCTGGGCGCGGCTGACTACAAACTGGTCTATCACGCCAAGAATGGTCGCGCCGTGTACAGCTTCTGCATGTGCCCGGGCGGTACCGTGGTTGCCGCAACCTCCGAACCCGGGCGGGTGGTCACCAACGGCATGAGTCAATACTCGCGTAACGAACGCAATGCCAACTCCGGCATTGTGGTGAATATTGATCCCGAGCGGGATTTTCCGGGGGATGCCCTGGCTGGCGTTGTGCTGCAGGAGCAGCTGGAAAGCAAAGCCTATGAGCTGGGCGGCAGCGATTACTGCGCACCTGCGCAACTGGTCGGGGATTTTATTGCCGGCAAGCCCTCGGAAAAACTCGGCAAGGTCGAGCCTTCCTACAAACCCGGCGTGCTGCTGGGTGATCTGGCGTCTGCCCTGCCGGATTACGCCATTGAAGCCATTCGCGAAGCCTTGCCGGCATTCGGCCGGCAAATTCGCGGCTTTGACCGTGCCGATGCGCTACTGACCGGCATCGAAACCCGTACCTCATCACCGGTGCGCATTACCCGCGATCGCGAGAGCCTGCAAAGCCTGAACACCCGTGGGCTGTATCCGGGCGGTGAGGGCGCGGGCTATGCCGGCGGCATCCTGTCTGCCGGGGTAGACGGCATCAAGGTTGCCGAAGCTGTCGCCAAAGCCATGCTGGCCGATGCCGGTCTGACAGCTCAGGTGCAGGAAGCGCGCCCGTGAAGCTGGATGACGCAAAAAAACTGCAGCAGAAGAAATACCGCCAGTCCCTCGGGCATTTTCTGGTCGAAGGCGAGCATCTGGTGCTGGAGCTGGAAAAAGCCGCTGCCAGCAACCCGTACTGGCAACAGGCGCAGTTGTTTGTCACCAGCGCCTATCAGGACTGGCCCGGTAGCTGGCCCCGGCAAATGCTCAGCGACAAGCAAATGGCACAGTTGGCCGATACCAGGAACCCGCAGGGTATTATCGCGGTTGCTCCCTTGCCAGCGGCGGCCAGCACTGCAGCCCTGGCCGGGGAAAGGGCCGTCTACCTGCATGAAGTCCAGGACCCCGGCAACCTGGGCACCATCTTGCGCACGTTGGCCTGGTTCGGTGGCTTTCGTTGCCTGCTCAGCCCCGGCAGTGTCGACCCGTACAACCCGAAGGTGGTGCGTGCCAGCATGGGTGCGATCTTCCACGTGCCGCTGGAAACCGAGGTCAGTCTGGATGGGCTGGCCAGCCGCTATCCGCGTATTGCCTGCCTGGATATCGATGGTGATGCCATTACCAGTGCAGACTTTCAGCAGCATGATTGCTACCTGTTTGGCAACGAGGCTCGCGGTGTGCCGGACCAGGCACTGGCCCGGCTTGACGCCCGGCGGTTCACTATCCCTGGTGCTGCCGCAGTGGAGTCGTTGAATCTGGCTTCCGCCGTGAATATGGCGGTGTATGAGTTGAATCGATGAACGGCAGGGCCTGATCGGCGAGAACTGCCAATCACTTCCGAATATGCTTATGCCTCAAGAGTCTAGATTGAGCGCTTATTATAAGCTTTACCCTTTGCTACAATCCCCGCATCCTGTTTTCGGGGTGCTGGACACCCCTTTTAGAATCCGCGAGTGTGCCATGCTGGAAAAATTGACTCATCTCAAGCAGCTGGAAGCTGAAAGCATCCACATCATTCGTGAAGTGGCAGCCGAATTTCAGAATCCTGTGATGCTGTATTCGATCGGCAAGGATTCGGCTGTAATGCTGCACCTGGCCCGCAAGGCTTTTTATCCGGGGCGTTTGCCCTTCCCGGTGTTGCATGTGGACACCGGCTGGAAATTCCGTGAAATGTACGCCTTCCGCGAGAAAATGGTCGAGGAAATGGATCTCGATCTGCTGGTGCACAAGAACCAGGAGGGTGTGGACCAGGGCATTGGCCCGTTCACCCATGGCAGCGCGGTGCATACCGATGTAATGAAAACCCAGGGCCTCAAACAGGCACTCGACAAGTATGGCTTTGATGCCGCCTTCGGTGGTGCCCGGCGTGATGAGGAAAAATCCCGCGCCAAGGAACGGGTGTATTCCTTCCGTGACAAGCATCACCGCTGGGACCCGAAGAATCAGCGTCCGGAACTGTGGAATATCTATAACGGCAAGGTGCACAAGGGCGAAAGCATCCGTGTTTTCCCGCTGTCGAACTGGACCGAGCTGGATATCTGGCAGTACATCTACATGGAAAGTATCCCGATTGTGCCGCTGTATTATGCGGCCGAGCGCGAAGTCGTCGAACTCAATGGAGCCCAGGTGATGATCGATGATGATCGCATCCTCGAGCACCTGACCCCGGAACAGAAGGCCAGTATCCAGAAAAAGATGGTGCGCTTCCGCACTCTGGGTTGCTACCCCTTGACCGGCGCCGTCGAATCAACCGCCAGCACCCTGCCTGACATCATTCAGGAAATGCTGCTGGCCAAAACCTCCGAGCGCCAGGGTCGTGTCATTGACCATGACTCGGCGGGTTCGATGGAAGAAAAGAAACGTCAAGGCTACTTCTAAGCGCAGCATGCGGCCGGAGAGAATTACATGAGTCACCAATCCGATTTGATCGGCCAGGATATCCTGGCCTACCTCGCCCAGCACGAGCGCAAGGAACTGTTGCGGTTTCTGACCTGTGGCAATGTGGATGACGGCAAGAGCACGCTGATCGGGCGTTTGTTGCACGATTCCAAGATGATTTATGAAGATCATCTGGAAGCCATTACCAAGGATTCGAAAAAATCCGGTACTACCGGTGAAGAAGTTGATCTGGCCTTGTTGGTGGATGGTTTGCAGGCTGAGCGCGAGCAGGGCATCACCATTGATGTGGCTTACCGCTATTTCTCTACGGCCAAGCGCAAGTTCATCATCGCCGATACCCCCGGCCATGAGCAGTACACGCGGAATATGGCAACCGGTGCGTCGACCTGTGATCTGGCGATCATCCTGATTGATGCCCGACACGGCGTGCAGACGCAAACCAAGCGGCACAGTTTTATCGCCTCCTTGCTGGGCATCAAACACATTGTTGTCGCGGTAAACAAGATGGATCTGATGGGCTTTGATCAGGCCGTGTTCGAGCGTATCTGCGATGACTATCGCCAGTTCGCTGCCGGGCTGGATACCCTTGATGGCAACAGTGTGCACTTTGTGCCCATGTCGGCGCTCAAAGGCGACAACGTGGTCAACCGCAGCGAACAGAGCCCGTGGTATGAAGGCCAGACACTGATGGAAATCCTCGAGACAGTGGAAATCGCCGCTGATCGCAATCTCAAGGATCTGCGTTTCCCGGTGCAGCTGGTGACCCGCCCGAACCTCAACTTCCGCGGCTTTGCCGGCACCATTGCCTCCGGCATCGTGCACAAGGGCGATGAGCTGGTGGTATTGCCCTCGGGCAAGAGCAGCCGGGTCAAATCCATCGTTACCTTTGATGGCGAGCTTGAAGCAGCCGGCCCCGGCCAGGCGGTTACCCTGACGCTGGAAGACGAAATCGATTGTTCCCGTGGCGATATGCTGGCCCACGTGGATAACCGCCCGCTGGTCGGCGACCAGTTTGTCGCCAACCTGGTGTGGATGGCCGAACAGCCAATGCAGCCAGGGCGCAAATACGATATCAAACGTGCAACCAGTTACAGCCCGGGTTCCTTTACCCGTATTCAGCAACGTATTGATGTCAATACGCTGGAGGCGCAAAGCGCCGCCGAGCTGGGGCTCAATGAGATCGGTGTGGTCGAACTGAGCCTGGAACGCCCGATTGCTTATGATGCCTACCTGAGCAACCCGACGTCGGGTTCCTTTATCGTTATTGACCGCATGACCAACGCAACTGTCGCTGCCGGCATGATTGTCGCCAAACCCTTGATGGGGCAGAACACCAGTGGCAGTCAGCATGGCCGCTTTGCTCACGTCAGTGCGCGTGAGCGCGCCGAGCGCTTTGGCCAGGAGCCGGTGACCATTCTGTTTACCGGTCTGTCCGGCTCGGGCAAGAGCAGCCTGGCTTATGCGCTTGAGCGCAAGCTGTTCGACGCTGGCCGTGCCTGCTATGTGCTGGATGGCAAGGTGTTGCGTCAGGATCTGAGCAAAGGTCTGACCCAGGACGCAGCTGGTCGCGCCGAAAACCTGCACAAGGGTGCCCGCATTGCCCGACAGATGAATGAAGCTGGTCTGATTGCGCTGGGTGCCTTTGTGGCGCCAACCGAGGAAAGCCGCGCTACGGCCCGCTATATTCTGGGTGATCGTTGCCTGATGGTGCATCTGGATACACCGCTGGATGTGTGTCAGTCACGTGATCCGTCCGGGCTTTACGCTGCCAACGTGCCGGGCACTGTTCCGGGGGTGTCCTACCCCTACGAGGCACCGACAGACGCCGATCTGGTGTTGGATACTGCCAACCTCGATCTTGAGTCCTGTGTCGACAAGGTGATTGGCCTGCTGCGTGAGCGCAAGCTGGTCTGATGCCGATTGCCGGTGAATGGTTTATCCTCTGCCGCTACTGGCAGAGGATGACGTTATGAAACCGGCAGATATCGACTTTATGCGCCTGGCGCTGGATGAGGCGCGCAAAGGCGCTGCGGCTGGTGAAGTGCCGGTAGGTGCGATCCTGGTGCGTGCTGGCCAGATTATCGGCCGTGGTTTCAACCAGCCCATCAGTTCCCACGACCCCAGTGCCCACGCGGAAATGGTTGCCCTGCGCCAGGCCGCAGCGGCAGAGGCCAATTACCGTCTGCCCGGCACTACCCTCTACGTAACCCTCGAACCCTGCACCATGTGTACCGGCTTGCTGGTGCATAGCCGTATCCAGCGCCTGGTGTTCGGCGCCAGTGAACCGCGCTCGGGCGCCGTGGTCAGCCGCAGCCAGATCCTGCAGCAACCCTGGCTGAACCATCGCATTGAGGTCGAAGGCGGGGTGTTGGCCGACGAATGTGGCGCGGTGCTGACCGAGTTCTTCCGTGCGCGACGCGCGAAAACCGATCCATCCTGAACCGCGGCATGCCAACATCATCTAGCCGGCCGGGCACTTTCATGCCATTGACCGGATAGCGGATGCCGACCTTGTTTGCAGTGTCTGACTCAGCCTGATAACGCCATGGCCGGCCAGCGCCCAGCCCAGGGCTGCGCCTGTTCCAGCTGGCTGGCCAGTTGCAGCAGTAATGCCTCACTGCCGAACGGCCCATTGAATTGCACCCCGAGTGGCAAATCCTGTTCGGTCCAGTGCAGGGGCACGGTCATCGCCGGGGTGCCGGTCAGGTTGGCCAGCTGGGTGAAGGGCACGTAGGTCAGGTTGCGTCGGGCCATGTCATTGACCATGTTTTCCAGCAGGCCCCAGCGTGCCATCAAAGGCAGTAGCCCGGTAGCCAGCAATAACTCCAGTACCTGCGCCTGTTTGCGCGGAATATCGCCGCGCTCGTGGCGCATCGGTGGGTGGGCGATGGTGGGGGTCATGAACAGGTCATACTGCTGGTAATAGCGCCCCAGCGACTGGCTGAAATCATTCCACTGTCGATGACTGCGAATGTACTGGCTGCTGCTCATGGCGCGGCCAAAGGCGGCGAGGGTGCGTGTCAGCAGTTCAAAATCCTTGTCTTTGGCGCCCAGCGCATGGGCTTCGTCGACGGTGGCAGCGGTCTGGCCGAAATACATATCGAGAAAACAGCGCGCCAGTTGCTGGCCGTCGTAATCCGGTGCGGCTTCTTCTACCTCGTGGCCAAGGCTACGGAGCAGTTCCACACTGCGTTCAACGGCTGTGACGGCTTCCGGGTGTACCGGGGTATCCACCGGTGAGCGGGTGCTGTAACCGATGCGCAGTCTGCCCGGCTCACGTTGCGCCAGTTCACGGTAACTACCATTGGGAGGCTGGATGACAAAGGGGTCGCCCGGGTTGCTGCCGCTCATTATGTCCAGCGCCAGAGCGCTGTCACGCACGCTGCGGCTGACTACCAGGTCGCTGTTGGCGCCTTCCCAGACTTCTCCGATGGCCGGTCCGACTGAAACCCGGCCGCGACTCGGACGCAAGCCGAACAGTCCGCAGCAGGCAGCGGGAATGCGGATCGAGCCGCCGCCATCGTTGGCTCCGGCCATGGGGACTATGCCGGCTGCTACCGCCGCAGCCGAACCACCACTGGAGCCACCGGTGGTATGCGCCAGATTCCAGGGGTTGTTGCTGCGGCCAAACAGGGCAGGATCGGTCACGCCCTTGAGGGCCAGTTCCGGGGTATTGGTCTTGCCCATGATAACGGCGCCGGCATCCAGCAGGCGCTGAACCAGGTGGGCATGCTGCTTCGCCTTGATCTGGCTGTACACCTTGTTGCCGCGACTGGAGGCCAGTCCGGCGTAATCCTGAATCACGTCCTTGATCAGTATCGGTACCCCGGCCAGTGGGCCTTGTAGCGGTTGATTTACCCGCTCGGCGGCAATATCGAACATGGGTTGGCACACGGCATTCAGCGCCGGGTTCAAAGCGTGGTAGCGGGCAATGGCCAGTTCCAGTAGCTCGCTCGCGCTGGTGTCACCCGCGGCGACCCGTTCGGCCAGGCCGGTGGCGTCATGTTGCGGGTATTCGCTTTGCGTCAGGGGCATGGTCGGGGCTCGCCTTTATTGTTGTTCAGATTTGCGGCAGCTGTTCGAGAATGCCGGGTGAGTGATATTCACCGGACGGCAGCTGGGTCGATTCACTGGGCGGTTGGGTCACCCATTGCAGGATGTCGTAATAGCGGCGGATGTTCTGCACGTAATGCACCGGCTCCGAGCCACGGGCATAGCCATGGCGGGTCTGGCTGTACCATTCCTTTTTTGCCAGCAACGGCAGGTGATCCTTGACGTCGATCCAGCGGTCCGGGTCGCGGCCATTGTTGCGGGTGAGGATGCGGGCATCATTCAGGTGGCCGAGGCCGACATTGTAGGCGGCCATGGCAAACCAGGTGCGGTCCGGTTCGGGAATGTCGGCAGAAATCTGGTCGCGGACCCAGATCAGGTAACGGGCACCGCCAAAAATACTCTGCCGGGAATCAATCCGGTTGGTAACACCGACAAACTGGGCCGTCGGCAAGGTCAGCATCATCAGCCCGCGGACGCCGGTGAAGGAGCGCGCATCGGGATCCCAGAGCGATTCCTGGTAGCCCATGGCCGCCAGCAGTCGCCAGTCCAGGCCGTACTGGTCACCCGCCTCACGAAACAGTGACTCGAAACGCGGCAGGCGCTGCTGCATGTGCCGGGCAAAGGCTCGCGCCCCGACATAATCCAGTACGTCGGCATGGCCATAGAAGCGCTCGATCAGTTGATCCAGAGTGCCGTTGGCCTGAATGTCCTGGAAAAACTCGTCAACCGCCGCGGCCAGCGTGTCATTCTCTGTGCCACGTGGTAGCGCCCAGGCGATGGGGCGTGCATCGCCCAGATCAAAGCCAACGTGAATGGCCGGATAAAACGCCTGATTGACTACCAGTTCATTGGAATAGACCACGGCATGGTCGATTTCGTTGTCATTCACCAGGCGCAACAGATCGACCACTTCGACCTGCTCGGATTCTTCGAACACCAACTCCGGATGGCTTTCCTGCAGTTCACGCAGCAGGGTAACCAGACTGCTGCCGGCCAGTACCATGATGCGCTTGTCGTACAGATCTTCCAGGCTGCTTGGCTGACGGTTGCCGCGACGGTAGATAACCTGTGGCGTGGCATGCAGGTAGGGTTGCGCGTAACGGACCTGGTCAATGCGTGCGCTGTTGCGGGCCAGGCCGGCAGCCGCCAGATCGGCGCTGTCCAGCTGATCGGCAGGCTCGGCAATGCTGGCGTAGAGCTCATCCAGCGTACTGTTGATGCGCATATCCAGATCAACGCCGAGATGCTCGGCAAAGCGTTGGGCCAACTCGAATTCCAGACCGGTATCGCCGTGGCGATCCTGATAGAAAGTGGTCGGTGTGTTGCGGGTCACTGCAATCAGGCTGCCGCGCTCCCGAATCAGCTCCAGGCGGTCTTCCGGTTCCTGGCTACAGCCGGTCAGCATGAGCGCCGCAAGGGCCCAGGCAAGGAAAAACGTCAGGAGTCGGCAGTGCGGCGTCAGTCTCATGTCAGCAGTATAGGCAAAATCCGTCACTGACCATATCCCCAAAACGTCATAACGAATAACCCGTCAGCATGGCCCCAGGGCAGCGGTTGAGGTATCCTGTGTGCCTTCTTTTTTCCAATTATTTCCTCGAGGCCGTTACAGCATGCAAATTCTGCGTGGAGCCCCAGCCCTTTCCGATTTTCGCCGTCTCAAGCAACTGACCCGCTTGCAGGCCAAAGCGCCGGGCGTCAGTCATGTGTATGCCGAATTCGTGCATTTTGCCGAGCTGGATGCGCCGCTGGATGACGAACAGGCCCTGGTGCTCAGCCGGTTGCTGACCTACGGTCCCTCGGTGGATGTGGAAGAGCCGGAAGGCACTTTGGTGCTGGTGTTGCCGCGTTTCGGCACCATCTCTCCCTGGTCGAGCAAGGCCACCGATATCGCCCACAACTGCGGGCTGAGCAATGTACTGCGGCTCGAGCGCGGGATTGCCTGGCACGTCACCGGGGACATGAGTAGCCAGGAGCTGGCGCAGGTCAAGCAACTGCTGCACGACCGCATGACCGAAGTGGCGCTGGATGAACTGGAAGCGGCCAGCGGCCTGTTTGCCCATACCCAGCCGAAACCCTTCCAGCGCATCGATATTCTGGCCAATGGCCGTGCCGCACTGGAACAGGCCAACACCGAGCTGGGCCTGGCGCTGGCGGATGATGAAATTGATTATCTGTTGACCAGCTTCACTGATCTGGGGCGCAACCCCAGTGATGTCGAGCTGATGATGTTTGCCCAGGCCAACTCCGAGCACTGCCGACACAAGATTTTCAACGCCAGTTGGGATATCGACGGTGAAGCGCAGGACAAGAGCCTGTTCGGCATGATCAAGAACACCTACGAGATGCATGGCGAAGGGGTGCTCTCGGCGTACAAGGATAACGCCGCCGTGATCGAAGGCTTTACCGCCGGGCGTTTCTTCCCGCAGCCGGGTAGCGGTGAATACCGCGCACAGGAAGAGTCCGTGCATATCCTGATGAAGGTGGAAACTCACAACCATCCGACCGCGATTGCCCCTTTCCCCGGCGCTGCGACCGGCTCCGGCGGTGAGATCCGTGACGAAGGCGCTACCGGGCGTGGTGGCAAGCCAAAAGCCGGCCTGGCCGGTTTTACCGTATCCAACCTGCGCATTCCCGGCTTTTTGCAGCCCTGGGAAGAAGACAACGGCAAACCCGGTCGTATCGTCAGCCCACTGCAGATCATGATTGAAGGCCCGCTGGGCGGCGCGGCCTTCAATAACGAATTTGGTCGCCCCAACCTGACCGGTTACTTCCGTACCTTCGAGCACACGGTGCAGTCACCCCGTGGCCCGGAAATTCGCGGCTACCACAAGCCGATCATGATTGCCGGCGGGCTGGGTAACATCCGCGCCAATCACGTCGAGAAAGCCGAGATTACCGTGGGCGCCAAGCTGATCGTACTCGGCGGCCCGGCAATGCTGATCGGTCTGGGCGGCGGCGCGGCCTCTTCCATGGCCACCGGTGCCAGTGCCGAAGATCTTGATTTTGCCTCCGTGCAACGCGAAAACCCGGAAATGGAACGCCGCTGTCAGGAAGTCATCGACCGCTGCTGGCAGCTGGGCGACAAGAACCCGATTGCCTTTATTCATGACGTAGGTGCCGGCGGGCTGTCGAACGCTTTCCCTGAGCTGGTCAATGATGGCGGCCGTGGTGGTCGCTTCGAACTGCGCAAGGTGCCCAATGACGAACCCGGCATGAGCCCGGCGGAAATCTGGTCGAATGAATCCCAGGAGCGTTACGTCATGGCGGTGGACAATGCCGACTATGAGCGCTTCCAGGCGATTTGCGAGCGCGAGCGTTGCCCGCACGCGGTGGTCGGTGAAGCCACCGAAGAACAATTGCTGCTGCTCAACGACGAGCACTTCGAGAACCAGCCGGTGGATATGCCGCTGTCGGTTCTGCTTGGCAAGCCGCCGCGCATGCATCGGGATGTGACGCGCGAAGCCTCGCCGCAGGATGATTTCAGCGCCGATATGCCGCTGGAAGAAGCCGCCCTGCGCGTACTGCGCCTGCCGGCAGTCGCCAGCAAGAACTTCCTGATTACCATTGGCGACCGCAGCATTACCGGCATGGTCGCCCGCGACCAGATGGTCGGCCCCTGGCAAGTGCCGGTCGCCGATTGTGCGGTCACCACCAGCAGCTTCGATGTGCTGACTGGTGAAGCCATGGCCATGGGCGAGCGCACCCCGCTGGCGCTGCTGGATGCGCCGGCTTCCGGTCGCATGGCGGTCGCTGAAACCGTTACCAACCTGGCCGCTGCGCGTATCGAGAAACTGTCCGATATCAAACTCTCCGCCAACTGGATGGCCGCTGCCGGTCACCCGGGTGAAGATGCGCGTCTGTTTGATACGGTGAAAGCCGTAGGTATGGAACTCTGCCCCGAACTGGGTATTACCATCCCGGTCGGCAAAGACTCGATGTCGATGAAAACCCGCTGGAACGATGGCGGTGATGACAAGAGCGTCACCTCGCCGCTGTCACTGATCGTCACCGGCTTTGCCCCGGTGCAGAACGCCCGCCAGACCCTGACCCCGCAACTGCGCATGGACCAGGGTGATACGGATCTGATCCTGATTGATCTCGGCCGTGGCCAGAACCGTCTTGGCGGCTCGGCCCTGGCCCAGGTCTACAACAAACTCGGCCAGCAAGGCCCGGACCTGGACGACGCCGAAGACCTGAAAGCCTTCTTCGCCGTGATCCAGGGCCTGAATAACGATGGGCAACTGATCGCCTATCACGACCGCTCCGATGGCGGGCTGCTCGCCACCGTTGCGGAAATGGCCTTTGCCGGCCACTGCGGCCTGACGATCAACCTGGACGTTCTGGCCGATAATGCCAGCGCACTGGCTGCCGTGTTGTTCAACGAAGAGCTGGGTGCGGTGATTCAGGTGCGGCAGAGCGACACTGAAAGCGTACTGGCGCAACTCTCCGGCGCCGGCCTGGGTGATTGCAGCGCCGTCATCGGCCAGCCACAGAGTGCCCAGGTCCTCAACTTCAGTTTCAATGACGAGGTCTTGCTCAGCGGCACCCGCGCAGCCTGGCAACAAGCCTGGAGCGAAACCAGCTGGCAAATCCAGCGCCTGCGTGACAATGCCGATTGCGCCGATCAGGAATTCGAAGGCCTGGCCGATGACGGTAACCCCGGCCTGCAGGTACTGCTCAGCTATGACGTTGATGAAGACGTCGCCGCACCCTACATCAACAGTGGCATGCGACCACAAGTTGCCATCCTGCGCGAGCAGGGCGTCAATGGTCAGATTGAAATGGCCGCCGCCTTTACCCGCGCCGGCTTCAATGCCATCGATGTGCATATGAGCGACATTCTGGCGGGCCGTGTCGATCTGGCCGACTTCCGTGGCCTGGTTGCCTGTGGCGGCTTTTCCTACGGTGACGTACTGGGTGCCGGCGAGGGCTGGGCCAAATCCATCCTGTTCAACGCCGACGCGCGCGAAGCCTTCAGTGAGTTCTTCCAGCGTACTGACACCTTTGCCCTCGGCGTGTGCAACGGCTGTCAGATGCTATCCAACCTGCGTGAACTGATACCCGGCAGCGAGCACTGGCCGCACTTTGTGCGCAACCGGTCCGAGCAGTTCGAAGCCCGCGTTGCCCTGGTCGAAGTGCAAGCCTCACCGTCGATCTTCCTCAATGGCATGGTCGGCACCCGCCTGCCCATCGCCATCGCCCACGGCGAAGGCCACGCCGAATTCAGCAGCAGCACCGCTGTTGATGCCTGCGAAGCCAGCAACAGCGTGACCCTGCGCTATATCGACAATCGTGGCCGCATGACCGAACGCTACCCGGCCAACCCCAACGGCTCGCCCCGCGGCATCACCGGCCTGACCACCCGCGACGGCCGTGTCACCATCATGATGCCGCACCCCGAGCGCGTATTCCGCGCCGTACAGAACTCCTGGCACCCCGATGACTGGAACGAAGACGGCGGCTGGATGCGCATGTTCCGCAACGCCCGCGCCTGGGTAGGTTAAATCTAGCCCCTCTCCCCTTGCGGGGTGAGGGCGGTAAACAGCGAAGCACCGCTTCGCCCGCTCGAACGCCCTGAGCTCTGCGAAGGGCCGGGGGCTGCAGGCGGGGTTGGGGAGAGGGGGAAGGTTTTCAAACACCCTGAGCTCCGCGAAAGGCCGTGGACCAAATGCGGGTATGGGCTGAGGTAGACGCCTTTACATCCACCCAAAAGTCACGCTATGTTCAATACAGCAAGGAATGCTGACATCCCGCCTATCGGCACGGACGGCCACCTTCCTGCTCACAATCCAAGTAACTGCATTCCGGCATGCTCGCGTAAACAGGGTAGGGCGGTAGCGTCTTCGAACCACTGAAAGTCAGCCCAATGGGCTCTGCACTCCGGCAAACCCCTGACCGAGGACATGGGTGTAGATCTGCGTAGTACGCACATCCGCATGCCCGAGCAAAGTCTGTACGGTGCGAATATCGCTGCCACGCCGCAGCAACTCGGTAGCAAAGGTGTGGCGAAAGGTATGACAGCCAGCGGGCTTAGCAATACCGGCCTTTCCTACAGCGATTTTTACCGCGCGCTGAACAGTACTTACGTGAACATGGTGGCGAACACACTGGCCTTCATCATCCAGGCAAACGCCGCCGGAAGGAAAAAGCCATTGCCATTCCAGTGAATAGGGAGCGCGCGGGTATTTGCGCCGCAGGGCGAAAGGCAGTGAAACCGGGGTTTTGAAAAAAGGGTCCTGAGCTTTCCAGGCGGCTTGCAGCCTTTGTAAACGCAGTTGAAGGGGTTCAATCATGCTGACCGGGAGAAGAGTGGTGCGATCTTTACCACCCTTTCCATCGCGGACAGTAATGATCTGGCGGTTGAAATCGATATCCTTGACTCTAAGTCGGGTTGACTCGACGACTCTCAACCCCGCGCCATACATGAGTGATGCCAGTAAATCGTATGGCGTAGCAAGGCGAGAAATGATTGCCATGGCCTCTTGATGAGAAAGCACAGTCGGTAGCCGAGGCGGACGCTTGGCCCTGATGGTATCGCCAATGTCCCCCAAAGGTTGCTCAAGTACTCGAGCATAAAGAAAAACGATTGCATTCAATGCCAGGTTTTGTGTTGAAGCAGCAACCTGACGATCAGACGCTAGCCAACTGAGAAACTCGTTTACTTCTCTTGGCCCAAGCTCCAGAGGGTGGCGCAATTGATGAAAACGCAGAAAGTACCGAATCCAGTACCAGTAGGTTTTTTCAGTTCGGATGCTGTATCGGTGCACACGCATGACGGCACGGAATTGCTCCCGCAAACGGGGTTTTGGGGGTAAGCTGTCCATGCAAACCTCTTGGCTGGTTATTTATACAGTAGTATTGGTTGAGCAAAAAGAAGATGTCAAGCCAATACACCTGATGGCTTGTTCAGGTCGAGTAAATGCTTGATTTTGTTGGCTTCTAAGATTTCAGAAGTTCGGCTATGCTGGAGCTATATCGAACAAACTATTATGTATTAGTGCCGCGTGCGGTCTAATCACTGTTATGTGTAAAAGCAGATGAAAAGTACCATCTACGCACTACTATTAATTTTGACGATTTTCGTGGCCATTATATGTGCCATAAACGAAGTTACCGTTTCGAATTCCTTTGGTTGGCTTGGATTTTCGATCGCTGTAGGTTCTATGGGCTATTTCATGGTGTTCGCACCGTACGGGTTACGAACTCATACAACCGTGTTTGGCCGGCAGCAGAAGTATAGGCACCCAGTAGCAGAAGTACCTGCGAAAGCTGCAGGGTTGATTTTGGGTTCAACCATTTTTTGCTTAGCTCTTAGTTTTGGTTTTCATTTTTATGCCACCTAAACACATAACAATCGGCAGCACAGTGACCGATTCTCCGCCGCTCCGCGGCTACAAATCGGCACGTGTGCCGGGCGTTATGTGTCAAATTGAAATTCGAATGGCTTCGGCCAAATCCAGATTAAGGAAGTGACATGACAAATGACGAACTAAGTGACCTGATTCTTTCGATAACGCTTGAAGTGAAAGATGATTTTCAGGCAGGTGCTAAAGTTACTCGGTGTAAATTACCAGAGGCAGCGCTAGCGGATGATGTCATTGAGGCACTGGATGCCCATTTTGAACATTATGAAAGCTGCACGGTAGATGATGGTGTTTTGGTTTTGGTACACCCTGAGCCAGAAGACTAGTGAAAACACATAACCAGGCCATCCACCGGATGCCAAAACCTCCGCTTTGCTCCGGTTTTGCCACCGGTGATGGCGGGCGTTAGGCATCTATCCCAGGACTGACAAAGTGACAACACATGATAAAAACGCTGAAAGCACTAACTGGCTAATTAGTCTTTTTGTGGTTATTTTTGTACCTATGGTTGCATGCACACCCTACCTTCTTTTATCCACGGCATACGGAACTCTAAATCCAGAAGAATGGACACGAAAAGACTCATCAATATCTCTACTTACTGCGTTTATATTTATTCTATTTAGCCTTGCTTTTTATTTTGTTAGAGAAAAAAATATAAACATCCATCAGTACATAAACAAAATAATCGACCTAAAGGAACTGCAAGATAAAAAATATATTGACTTCATGCTTGCTCATTATGGAAACGTTGCTTCTTTGGGCGTAATCATGGCGGTCTTAGCTGTGTTTTTCAGAAAATCAGTCAATATTCTAGGCATATCTTTTTCGTCCCTCGCAATATCAATTTTATTATTTTTAATGATCACTGTTTATGGGTTGATTTTTACAAAAGCCGTACATGGCGCCTTAAATAAAGGAGCTATCGTGTTTTCATCACTAATCATTATGTTAATCCTAGATGTCGCAGTTATGCAGCTAGCGATTAACAGCATTCCCAAGTAGACGCCTAACAAATTGCTGCACGCGGAAAAATTACTCGCTACGCTCCCAATTTTCCGGTGAGCAAAGCGTTATGCATACGCTGGAATTGACCCATGGCTCTAGTCTCAAAACTCAGCGATGTTATTGCAACAAGAGAAATCGAGCTTGTGCTTAAAGATGGAGCCAAAGAAACATATCTCGTAAGCATAGCAAGGCCGGAGTTAGCCGAGACCAGAGATAGCTATGTTTGCGCACATGAATTCTTGTCGGAAACATTTGAAAAAATCATCAATATTCACGGCGTAGATCCATTTCAAGCGCTAGAATTATCGATCAAAAGTATTGCGCCATACTTGGAATATCTCGAGCGCAAACGTGGAGGTATATTCCATTTTTCGGGCGAGCCCGGGCACTGCTTTCCAAAAAGCAAGCAGGTATAAAATGCATAACAAGTCCCTGCACGGGACCAGTTCTCCACCGCTCCGCGGCTACAAACTGGCCCGTGAGCTCAAACGTTATACGTCATGTGTCAACGACGGTTCAAAACTGACCCACTTATCGGCGATATCGTCGGTTTAAAACTGACCCACCCTTGGCGATTAATTGTTGGTTAATAGACCTTGGCTGCTGCCCGAGACCGGCGCGATACCCGCAGCGTTCTTGTCCTTCAAGCGGTAGCTTTCGCCACGGATCTGCACGATATGCGCATGGTGTAACAACCGGTCTAACAGCGCTGCCGTCAAGGTTGTGTCATCGGCGAAGGCATGGGACCACTGCGAGAACGGCAGGTTACTGGTTACGATGACACTGCCTTGCTCGTACCGCTTGGCGATGACATTGAAGAACAGATTGGCTTCTTCGCGGCCAAACGGCAGATAGCCGATCTCGTCGATGATCAGCAGCCGCGGAGCTAGCACGCTGCGCTTCAAGTATTGCTCTAGGCGTTCCTGTTTGCGGGCTGTTGCCAGTTGCAGCATCAGATCGGCTGCGGCGATGAAGCGTGTCTTGATGCCTTGAGCGACGGCTTTGTGACCTAGGCTGATGGCGAGATGACTCTTGCCAACGCCACTGGGGCCGAGGAGTACGACATTCTCTGCTCGCTCTACGAAGGCCAAGCTTGTCAGTTCGTTCAGCTGTTTGCGCGGCGCTCCGCTGGCGAATTTAAAGTCATAGTCCTCGAAGAGCTTGCGCCCAGGGAAGCCGGCAAACTTGAGTAAGGTCTCACGGGAGCGCAGGGACCGTGCGTCCAGTTCCAAGCGCAATAGCTGCTCAAGGAAGTCGGCCAAGGTGTCTTCTTGCGAGGCGCAACGGTCGGCCATGGCTGACCATTCGCTGGCTAACGTGTCGAGCTTTAGGTTCGCGCAGGCGTGTTGGATACGCTGATGTTGCAGGTTCATGGACGTGCCTCCAGCAGCCGATCATAGGTGCTCAGCGGATGCTGGAAGCTCTCCCTGGGCACAGGCCGTGCGGCGGCGGGTATGTGCTCTAAGCCCCGTTTTGCCCGCCGTGGCAATGGCCTGAGCTGGAAGCGCTCCTGATCCAGCAATATCTGAGGCTTGATGCCGGTGGTGCCATGGATACGCTGGTGCGCCACACGCTCGAGCCAGGGACCTATATGGGCATTGGCCGTGGCCACATCCAGCCGAAGCCCAGCCTGATTCAGAGTGGCTGCCAGGGGCGTGATGAAGCTGTTTTTCAAGTAACCATTGAAGCGCTCGACCTTGCCCTTGGTGCGAGCTCTGTAGGGTCGGCAAGCGCGGGCGATAAAGCCATAATCACGCGCAGTCGCCAGCAGTTGCGCATTCCAACGATGCTGGCCTTCGCCGTAAGCATCACGCTCGATCATGATGGTCTTGGCGTTGTCGAACAGGATCTCCTGGGGTACCCCGCCGAAGTAATGGCATGCCTCCTCGATCCCGCGCAGCCAGTCATCCTGACGCTCATGCTCGGAAAACCGGACGTAGGTAGCGCGGCTATATCCCAGCGTGGCGACGAAAGCTTTGATCGTGCGCCGGTGGCGAGAGATGGTCGTGAAATCGACCTGCATTTGCTTGCCTGGAGGCGTCTCGAAACGAACTACCGGATCAGGCACGGCCGTCTTGAACTCGGCGAGATAGTTCTTGAGCTGAGTGATTCCGCCAGCATAGCCACGATCCTGAATCTCGCTGAACAGAACCGTTGCCGGTATCCAGTGCGGTTTGGCCGCCTCGATCCGTGCTAACAGATAGGTTTTGTAGGGCTCTAGCTTTGCTGGGCGAGCAGCCCGGTCCGGATAGCTAGGTACAACCGTCAGATCCCGCAGATACCTCCGCACCGTATTGCGCGACACTCCGAGCTGCTTTGCGATGGCGCGAATGCTGTTGCCTTGGCCATGTAATACATGAATTTCCACGAGTCTCTCCTGAGTCAACATCGGCCGCCGCTCTGGTCATTTGATTAGGCGGCCATTTTGCTTCAGGTGGGTCAATTTTAAGTCGACGTTGGTGGGTCAGTATTACTCCGGCGGTGACAGTCATGACTAAACTTGAAGCCGATTTGATAGAGCTAGTTGCAGCGGAGTCTGGAATCCGCAAGGAGTACGTGACTTTAGAGAGCACCCTTCTTGGCGATCTGGGTCTAGACGGAGATGACGCACGGGAAGTATTTGAGGCATTACCGAGCAAATTCGGCGTCGATATTTCCTCATTTGAATTCGACAGGCACTTCAGATGTGAACCTTGCTTCAAGGGGATTCTGTTTTTCATGCGCAAGCTTAAATATCGCGATGAGCACGTTGCCGCTAGGAAGGAGCCTATAACGGTCGCGCAGTTGGTTAGCGCATGCGAAAAGAAGGCTTGGCAATATGACGTATAACCAGTCACTGCATGGGACCGCTTCTCCGCCGCTCCGCGGCTACAAACCGGCCCATGAGTTCACACGTTATGCGTTTCCATAGGCTGAGCAATTTAGGCACAAAGCAAATATAGGAAAAACCTTAGAATGGCCAGAAAATCTATACCTGTTAACGTCGCGAGGCAGCTTTGGGCAGGTTGTGGCGGATATTGTCAAAACCCCAGTTGTAACCGCTTCTTATTCGCCACTGTAGGGGACGATAGTGTAAGTCTGGCCAACGTAGCACATATTATTGGTCATGGTGAAAATGGGCCTCGAAGTGACCATGAGCTAGCAGAGTTTATAGATCGAGATGGTCTCGACAATTTAATTATGCTCTGCCTTGAATGTCACAAAATCGTAGATGAGTTGGAGAAGGAATATAGCGTAGAGACAATTCGAATATGGAAATCTGATCATGAGAGGAAAGTTAGGCAGTTCTTCAATATTCCGAGAGTGACAGATGAGCGCGAATTGTTGATTGATGTGAGTGAGCTTCTAGATGAGAACGGAGCGATTTTTCGAGAATATGGTCCATATTCACAGAGGGTCCTAGAGGGGGAATCTGGTGACGCCTTAACTATTTGGCGAAGGAGGTGCCTTGATACTATTCTTCCAAACAATCGCCGCATTGTTAATTTAATAGAGAAAAATAAAAGAAATTTTCCGTATCCTTGGGATGTCTACAGGGCAATGCTTAATTATAAGCTTCACGTTGATGCTTTTGAAGATAACTGTCTGCTGGGACAAAGAGTTAATGATTATAAGCTATTTCCTGTAGAGTTTGATCACTTTGTGAAAACAAAGTTAGGCGTAGAAATGCCTCCTCTCGAAAGAAGAGGGGAAGAAGAACTTGAGTTCCGCCACAACCAAGTTTCTACGTTTATAAACCGGTTCTTGGCCAATCATGACTTTATAGATCAAATGGAAGAGCTTAATCGAGCTACAATGTCCATCACATTAAAGGATGGCAGGGAGCTGCGGGTGTTTGTGACAAATACTTATTATTTTACTGAATACACTCTCGAAAAGGTCATGGCTGTCGATCCACAAGTAGAAGTTATTATTTGTTCTTGCCCAGCAGGGCAATACGCTGAAGGTGCCAAGCAGCTATGCATCGAACATGGAATAGGGCTTTTCATGTTTGGGGAGTTTATGGGAGCGTTAAGGAAGACTGGCGAACATTTCTTAAATTATTTGCTTAGATCCGAACGCGAAAATCGAATAAATTCCTTTAAACGGCCGCTCGAGCGTACAAGTCTGCCAAAAGGCCTCCAAGTATACCTCTTTGGGTCTTACCTACGGCGAAAGCTATACGAAGATATTGATGCAGTTATCGTTTACTCGAATTTTCAGGCGAAAGATGCGGTTGAGCGAGTTTCCGGAATTTTAAAATCAGAATTAAGACAGCAAGCTGAAAAGATAGATTTGACCATTTGCTCTGCCGAAGAGTTTTCAGCGCTGAAACTTACGAATGATAATTTAACTAAGGTTTATGCTTCATGAGATAAGAGGTGGACGCGCATAACAATGCGCTGTTGTCGGACAACTTTTCCACCGCTGCGCGGCTCCAAAGTTGCCGCAAAGCTTCGCGTTAACACTCAAGGAGAAACTGTGCCTCTATACAAGTATTTGACACCTGAAAATACCTTGAGGGTTTTAGACGGTAGTGTAAGGTTTACTCAGCCGGGGGCTTTCAATGATCCGTTTGAAATGGTGCCGGAGCTACATGTTCCGGTAGATTTCGAACCTAAAGACATATCTATCAGCTTTGACGTCCTCGCACCCAGAAGGCAACCGAGTGTTGGTGATTTAGCCGTTGACTTTGAATCTGACCATTGCAATGACATCAATTCTAGAAATATTTTAAGCTCACTGAATAGATCCATTGGCATTCTATGCTTATCTAAAAATGAGTCATCTCTGCTAATGTGGTCTCACTATGCTGGTGAATACTCAGGGGCCGTTATTGAGTTTGATGAAGAGCATGAATTTTTCACGGGCCTATTTAATGTAGAGTATCGAGAGCATAGGCCTAAAAAAGACATCAGTTCTTATTTGAGTAGTGAATTACCAATTCCTATTGCCGAGCTTTGTGTAAAACCAAAGGACTGGGAATATGAGAAAGAATATAGAATTGTTAGAAATCTTTCCGATTGTAAACCGGTTGGTGAATATGATGGTTTCCCTGTTTATGTCATGGATATCCCCTTAGAAGCGATAAAGTCCGTTACGCTTGGCGAAAGGATGCCTGTAGCAATTCAAAGAGATATCTGGAATAAAATCAAAAATACGAACATCTCGTTGAATCTTGCAGCTATCGCAAACTGGGGTTACGAATTTAGAAAAGAACCGATTAAGTATAATCTTCCCGTTTCTGATATGAATCCTTTGATTAGCCCAAGAACGGCCCATATATTTTCTGAACTTGAAAATGATTTTGGCGAAATGGCTCGCTGGATGATAAAAGAGCATAAGTTGAGCAGTGTTGCTAACCATACGCTGTAAAGTGTTAACAAGCGCAAGCAGTCGGAAAATTTACTCGCTAGCGCTCCTAAATTTCCGCTGTTGCGGGCGTTAGCGGGTCTCTAAGAGGAGCGTTCCATGAAGATCAACGGTTATGAAAACGGAGAGCTCCCAATTGAAGAAATAAGGTTCTTCGACCTGGCAGAAGTCGGAGTGGAGGCAACCCCAGAAGAGCTCCGAAAGCTCGCAACCTTTCTCCAGGCCGCTGCCGATAACATGGAAAGAATGGGAACCTCTTATACTCATGAGCACTTGTCTGACAAGCAACCTGGGTTTGAGGGCTCTCCTCATTTTGTAGTCTTCAATTCAGAGCTCAGCGAGTAACCGCTAACAAGCGGCACCACGGTGACCGCTTCTCCGCCGCTTCGCGGCTACAAAGCGGCACGTGTGCCGGGCGTTAGGACAGGGTGAGCCACTTGGGTACGCGACAAGATATGCTGCCGACCGCAAGAGGAATAAGTACTGTTCACTCTATAGATGACTTGCGGAAGTTACTCGATTCAAGTGTGTGGGGGTTCGTCGTTGAACTGCTTATAAGAACTAGATCATACGATGCAGGGCTTGAGGGGGCGGAAAGGCTGTCTGAAATTCTACAAAAACATAAAGATGACATAAGCCAGAATGAATTTGATGAATTTTTCAAGTCCATTCATACGCTCAAACTCAATATGCTGGATAAAATGGATTTGTGGGCAGAATACGTAGCGCACTGGGAGAGCCTAAGAGAAAGCACAAGTTATGAGCTTTGCTATTCAAAGCCAAGCTCAGTTGAGTTGCTGGAAGAAAAAGAAGTAAATCTGAAATCAGAATGGTCTCTTAGGCGTAGTTTTATATTGAGGGTAGAGGATGAATTTGTTTTTATTCATTGGCTTTATCATGCATCGCGACGCTACGAACTGATTAAAAGAAAGCTTGACCGCAGATTTTCTGGGCGACAAAGAAAATCAGATTTTCATGCTGCGCAGCTTGATTTATCCGAACATGAAATACGTCGCCGAATTATTGAGTTTGAACGTATTGTGAAATCCATATTCGTGCAGCGGAGCTGCTAACTTGAATGTCCTAACAATCGCAGGCACAGGGACAAATTTTTCACTGCGCTTAAAATTTGCCCGTGCTGCGGGCGTTAGCACTCAAATGAAATTCGAACTTCTTACAGGAAAGCGAGCTCTAGGGACTGCCTACTCTAGAGACTACACAGAATGGGCTGAGTCTTTATTGTATGAAGATGTCGATTCGGAAAATGTAGCAATTCTGGCAAGTATGGGGTGCGAACGTGATCCTGACTCAGAAGAAATAGAGAAATATTTTCTGAAATCTATAAGGGATCTTGATTTAACTTTGCCGTCTGAAAAAGACGGATTAAGAAGATATGCTAAAGCCCTTTGTGAGCAGATTGTATCTGGTGATTTGGAGCCGGAGAAAGGAGTAAGCATTTTAGAAACCTTTTATTCTAGGTCCGACTATGAAGCAATTTATAGTATTTGGGATGAGCTAAGTGAAGATCTTTGGATGGTAAGCGACCGCGACGGCTGTATTTTTAATACCGGTTTATCGACGGAAAACAAAAATGAATACATAAAAGGGGTGGCGGCTCAGTTTATCGAGCTTCTTGAAATGCAGTTGCCGGAGCGTTTCTTCCAATTGAGCGCCTGCCCAGCGTGCGGTCATATCGGAGAAAGCGAATCTGAGGTGATTGATAAGCCTTGGTTGCCAGATAAACTGTTCAGGCTGATTTACAATCGAGGTCAAACGCAAAGAGCAATATGTTCTAGATGCAAAAGACCATTTCCAAACAATATGAGTGACTATGAAGGCCGCAAACAGTATCTCAGCAGCAAGTGCTAACAAAGCTATCAAATTGACGGCTTTTCCGTTGCTTGTTTTGTGGCTTAACGCTACGCTACCACAAAACAATCAACTCCAAAGCCGCAATTTATAGCGGCGTTAACTCTAAGGACCGAATATGGAGCTGTTAGCGAAGTCGGATGAGGCGATATTGCAAGCCGTGAATCCTTTGATGGACAACCTGATGGAAGGCTCCACCGAAATTGACTATGAGAAGCACACCAGAGACTTTTCCTCGCGCATAAAGAGCCAAATGTCGCCAAGCATGCTAGAGGAGATCTGTAAGGATTATCAGAGCAGGTGGGGAATTTTCCAGAAGCGAGAGTTCGTAGCTCTGTTCCGGAGAGAAACCTCTGTTGCGGTAATCTGGAAGCAGTATTGCTCCAAAACGCCAGACGAGTACGTCGCTGAAGCGGTTTTTATAGAGGAAAACGGGAGGCTCGTCATTGATCATGCATTTGTGTTCTGACCAAGGAGTTAACAATTCGCTTTTGTCGGACAATTTCTCCACCGCTCCGCGGCTACAAAATTGCCGCAAAGCTCCGCGTTAGCTCTCAACTGGACATTTTGCTTTGACTGAATATATTCATCCAAATGATTTTAAGAACTGGCTTGACGAACAGTCGGGAGAGCGTGGGGCGTTGGAGTTCTTTTCGAATCGGCCTCAAACTCTATATTGGACATTCTGCAGAGCGGGCGGGCATTGCCGTTTTCTTTTCAAGGAGTTTCCCCTTGGAAGCCAGTATAAAGCCGATTTCGTTATCCTGAATTCATACTCTGGTGTTTGGGAGGTGATGTTCATTGAAATGGAACCAGTTGACGACAATGTCTTTACTCAGCAAGGGGTTCCGTCCAAACGCTTGGCAGGTGCAATTAAGCAAGTTGATGATTGGGCTGAATATTTCGATATGCACAAGAGCCATGTCAGGTCAGAATTAGTGCGGTGGGCAAAGAGCAAAGATATTCTTGGTTACTCCTCGCCTGATGTCATTAGCAATATGTCTGGGGACTACTTGGCAGATCCTGAAAGCTACCTGAAAGAGAGTTTTCATATCGTAGTTGGTAGGCGTGACGATATTAGTCGTGCATCCCACAAACGAAAAGCGACTTATACAGCGAAGCATGGAATTGAAATAGTTACTTATGATCGAATTAAAGACTTGGTCGATTTAAGGTACCAGGATCCTGAGCCGTGGCTTCGTGAAAAGAGCTAACAAAGCCATTAAATTCGCTCCCGTCGGTCGCCGGACCTCGTTTCACTCGGCCGTTTATGGCGGGCGTTGAGGCTGTAGAAAAACCCCTGATTTGCTAGGATTTTGGCAGACCAACAAGGAGTGTTGCATGCCTCGCTTCAAGCCCTACGAATACAGCCAGCACAGCATGGTAGTGATCAACTACCAGGAACAGCTCCAGCCAGGTACGTTCGAGTACGCCGTTCACTACCTGATTGAACACAAGCTGGATCTGTCGGTATTTCACCCGCGCTATCGCAATGACGACACTGGCCGCCTGGCCTACGATCCAGCCATCCTGTTGAAGATCGTTCTGTTCGCCTACTCCAAGGGCATTACCTCCAGCCGCCAGATTCAGTGGTGCTGTGAAACCAACATTCTGTTCAAGGCCCTGTCCTGCGATACGGTTCCGCACTTCACCACGCTGGCGAGCTTTGTCAGCGAGAATGCAGAAGCTATCGAAGCTGTGTTTGAGCAGGTGCTGTTGGTCTGTCACCAGCAGGGTTTGCTGGGAAACGAGCTGTTTGCTATCGACGGTTGCAAGACCTCATCCAATGCCGCCAAGGAGTGGTCAGGCACCTTCAAGGAACTGAAGGCCAAGCGCGACAAGCTACGCAAACTGATACGCCACCACTTGGCTGAGCATCGTCAGCACGACTCCGCCGAGACGGAGGCTGAGATGGAACGCGCCATCCGTCATGGCAAGATGATCCTCTCGCTGGATCAGGCCATGGAAAAGGTCGATCGCTTTTTAAAGACCCAGAGTCCAAGGATGGGTCAGGGTAAACGCCGCAAGGAAGTGAAGAGCAACATCACCGATAACGAAAGCGCCAAGATGACCACCAGCAAGGGCACGATCCAGGGTTATAACGGCGTGGCCACAGTGGACAAGAAATACCAGGTCATCATCGATGCTCAGGCCTTTGGCGAAGGGCAGGAGCAAGGAGCACCACACCCTGCAACCAGTGCTGGAAACGGCCGAAGCTCGCTATAAGAAGCTGGGCATCGCCGACAGCATCTACCCCGCCGGACAACAGCTCAGCCACCGGGGCGTACGTGCAAATGACAACGGCATCCCAGTCGCTTACTTCGAAGGCCGACTGCTGCAATACCGACACTGCCCCAAGCGCGAAGCGTGCATGCATAACCCGCAATCGGCAGAACACCGCAAGGGGGCAGGAAGACAGGTTTCATTCCGCTTGGAAGCTAATTGGCCACCCAGTTACACCGACTGGATGAAGCACCGGGTGGATAGTCCTGAAGGCAGGGCGATCTTCAGCCACAGGATGTCAGTGGTGGAACCTGTGTTTGGCAATATCGGCACCAACAAGCGGCTGAGTCGCTTCAGCTTGCGGGGCCGTAGAAAGGTCCAGGGCCAATGGCAGCTGTATTGCCTGATACACAACATTGAGAAGCTGGCGAATTACGGACAATATGGCTGATAGCACTGGGTTGCCAAGCCTGCCAGAACACCAGTACAGCGATAAAGTCAGCTTTTGGTCGGCAACTGAGAAAACACAACCCTGATGATTCGGGGTCACACATGAACAGGAAGACGGCGGCTGGATGAGTCCGAAATGGGTTTTTCTACAGCCTCGTTATGTTTCTCTCAGGGCGGGCTCGAGTCCAAGATGATCAACAAAGGGAATAAAGTCGCGATCTAGGAACAACAGGGGTAGCTCCTTCTCTATGCAAAATGTCGCGATGATCACATCGGCAGTCTTTCTGATCGTGATGCCCTTTTTACGAAGGGCTCGATAATTGTCGGCGCACTTGGCTGCCATATCTTTGCCAAACACTTCATATTGTTCCAGCGCCATCAGGCTTTGTTTGGTCTGACGATATTGTTTGTCGTTGCGGATGCCTTGCAGGATTTCCAGAAATATTAGGTCCCCGATAGCGACAGATCCTTGGACTATCGAGGCATCCAACAGGTCAGTATGTGGGTTAGTGACTCCGTTGAAATAGTCAATCCAGACGCTGGTATCCACCAGGATCATCCGGCGCTCCGCATTTTATTCAGGTCGCCTTCCCACTTGACCTTGCCGCGCAGCTTTCGAATTTCCTGCTGCT
The DNA here is from genome assembly GCF_900105655.1 of Halopseudomonas salegens. Classification (NCBI taxonomy): domain Bacteria; kingdom Pseudomonadati; phylum Pseudomonadota; class Gammaproteobacteria; order Pseudomonadales; family Pseudomonadaceae; genus Halopseudomonas; species Halopseudomonas salegens. Next base: position 2,643,774 of record NZ_LT629787.1, on the reverse strand, counting down.
TGCTCAACTGGACCAGAAGTTTCAGGCCTTCCTCAACGGTTTCTTTTTTGGTTTCGTAGCCAGAGGCTTTGAGGGCTTCGGCCATCAACTGGTCGTCAATGACAATGTTCGTTCTCATGTTGCACCTATGTGTACATTTTTCGGTTTCTATACACAATCTAGCACTTCAGGGAAAACATGACAATCAGCTGCACAGCGGCCGATTTTACGCCGCTTCGCGGCTGCAAACCGGCCCATGAGTTCGCACGTTATGCAGTCATTTCCAGATCGCATTGACAGGTGTCATGTGACGCGCTACAGATTTCTCCATGATCAAATCCTTCGCTGACAAACGAACCCAGGAGCTCTACTCCAAGGGCAAGTCAAAGAAATCTCCTGCGGATGTTGCTCCGATAGCAGCTAGAAAAATTGAATACGTAGATCTGGCCGTACAGCTAGAGGATTTGAAAGTGCCGCCCGGCAATCGCCTTCATCCGCTGTCGGGGAACAGGCAGGGGCAGCACGCAATTTCTATTAATGATCAGCGGCGTATCTGTTTTCGTTTTGAAGATGGTGATGCGTATGAAGTCGAAGTGTGTGACTAGCACTGAGTGAGGTGATGATATGGCTATTCTTAATACTACCGGTATGCAGCGCAAACCCACTCATCCTGGCGAGATGCTGAGAGAAGATTTTCTTCCGGACTATGGTCTGACGGTTTCGGGATTGGCCGAATCTTTGGGTGTCTCTCGTCAGTCAGTAAATGAACTATTGCGCGAACGTCGTGCTGCCAGCCCTGAAATGGCGCTCCGGCTTGCGCGTTTGTTTGGTAACTCGCCTGAATTCTGGCTGAGCGCACAGCAATCTGTTGATCTTTGGACTGCCGCGCAGTCGGTCAAGGAAGAAGTGGATCGAATCAAGCCGCTGCATGCTGCATAACCAAGCCGTGCACTGGATGCCAAAATCTCCGCTTAGCGCCGGCTTTAGTCACCGGTGACGGCCGGCGTTGGGCGACAAAATGGGGGAGTTGATTCGGCGTGAACAAGTAGTATGATATTGTCATACTCTTGCTACTTTAGGAGCACAAGGCTATGAGCATGCACCGGAAGACCATCACGCTGACTGAACAGCAAGACGACTGGGTCAAAGGCCAGATTGAGAGCGGTCAATTTGGCAATGATAGCGAGTATATCCGTGATCTCATCCGAAGAGACCAGCAGGCCAAGGAGCGTCTTGCTACGCTGAGGCAAGCGCTCGGTGAGGGTGAGTCAAGCGGGAAGCCTAAGCCACTCGATATATCGGCTATTAAGGCGGCTGGCCGTAAGCGGATGAAGGCGGCTGACTAGTGCTTAGGTTAACCGTCACGCCGAAGGCGGAATCGGACCTTACCGGAATCTGGCTGCATACCTGCGAAGAATGGGGGGTTGATCAGGCGGATGTATACCTGGATCAGCTTGAGGCAGGAATGAATCAGCTGATTAATCATCCATCACTCGGCGCTGACTACGCCCATGTTCTTCCCGGGTATCGTAGGTTGCAAGTAGAGCATCACGCCATGTTCTATCAAGTGCACGAGCCGGAGGTGCTCATTGTTCGTGTCCTGCATGAGGACATGGATTCACCGCGAAGGCTTCTGGATTAGCGGCCGACATCTTTTTTTGGCGCAACGCACGGTTTCCATCTAGGCTCGTACTGTCGCCGCCCAACAAATAGCTGCTCTCAGGAAAATCACTCACTGCGCTCCTGATTTTCCGGAGATCACAGCGTTATGCATGACGTCCGTCTTGACGTACGTGCTTAGAGACGTACACTTGGTGAAAGTTGATCACGCAAGAGGTGCGTCATGACTGGAATCACAGCAACTGAAGCGCGCAGCAACCTTTATCGGTTGATTGACGAGACTGCCGAATCCCACCAGCCAATCGTCATTATGGGCAAGCGAAACAAAGCTGTTCTGATCTCGGAGGATGACTGGTCTGCCATTCAGGAAACGCTTTACCTGCTTTCCGTACCGGGTATGCGTGAGTCAATTCGTGAGGGAATGGATACCTCCGTGGATGAATGCGATGAGGGGCTGAACTGGTGACATGGAAGTTGGTTTACACCAAACAAGCCCAGAAGGATGCAAAGAAGCTGGCCTCCAGCGGCCTCAAGCCAAAAGCCCAAGAGTTGTTGGCACTCATTGCAGAAGATCCGTGCCGCAAGCCACCCCCGTTTGAGAAGCTAATTGGTGATCTTGCGGGTGCCTATTCACGCCGCATCAATATCCAGCACCGCCTGGTATACCAAGTGCTTGAAGACGAGAAAGTGGTAAAGGTCCTCCGCCTCTGGAGCCACTACGAATAATGCATTACCAGTCACAGTTGCCGGGCAATTTTTCCACCGCTTTGCGGCTAAAAAATTGCCGCAAAGCTCGGCGCAAGGCTTTGAATATGAGATATAAGGCTTTATTTGTAATCCTAAGCCTGTTTCTTGTGAGAGTGGTATTTGCTGACGAGGTTAATGAGACCATAGCGATTTCGTGTGATTCATTATCAGAGGAAATGAAAGTCAAAGCTATTTTTGTAAATTGGGCCCACATGGAAATGAACGAAATACCAGTCGGCTACAATTTGAGTAGCCGCTCGTGCAAATTCCTGAATGACACGCAAGCAAAAGTAGAGTTACACGAGGGTGATGCCTCAGTGCGAGGTCCATGTGGAGCAAACCCGTCAATCGAGTTGCAGATTACTAGTGCAGATGGAAAGCTATTTAAATTCGAATTTTCACCTCGTTGTGGTGGGCTCTTAATTCAATCTGCTGTTATTCACCGCGACCATGTGAATGTCTGCAAATATACCGAATTAAACCACAAGGCACCATGGGTGCCAGATAAGTTTGCAACGGAACCGAGTTATGAGTGCGAAATATATTGAGCCCAACAATTCGCGGTTGACGGACAATTTTTCCACCGCTTCGCGACTCCAAAGTTGTCGCAAAGCTGTGCGTTACATGCGGGTAGACGACAGAAAATGAGCTTCGAATGAAAGAAGTTGAAAGAATACTGAGAGTCGATCATGCGGGAGAATACGGAGCCATCCATATCTATAGCACCCAATTGCTAATTGCGAAACTGTGCTTCAAAGATATTGTGCCGACGTTGGAGGAGATGCTTATCCATGAACAACAGCACCTTCGGACGTTTTCAGATATCTTGAAGCGTCGCAATATTCGACACTGCTATGCTCTCAAGCTCTGGGCGATTGGGGGCTGCTGTTTAGGCTTCATGACGGCGATTCTTGGGCGTAACGCCATATGGGTGTGTACAGAGTCGATTGAGTCCACTGTGCTTCACCATCTAGATTGGCAGCTTCAGTTCCTGCGCCAGCATGACGAAGAAGCGCACAACGCTGTTTTTAGCATAAAATCGGATGAGGAAGAACATAGGAATTATGGCCGGGAAAACGGCGCGGGTTCTTTCCTCTATGCCCCGATATTCGTTGTCGTACGGTATTCAACAAAGGTCGCCATATGGCTTTCTACCAAGCTATAGGCATATGCACTCAATAACGGGCAATACTCAGCTATCAATTTTAAGGAAGGAAATCCATGTCACTAACGAAGCTACTCGTCCCAACCTATACGCAAATGCTTCGGGCGCTCTCAGGCTGGCTGAAGAAGGCACAGGCGCAGATTCAGAAAGCAGATGCGGAAGCGCTGTTATCCGCGCGCCTGGCGCCAGACATGTTTCCTCTGTCGACTCAGGTTCGGTTTGCTTGCGTGCAGGCTCAAGAGGCAATATTCCGGCTTCAAGGAAAGCCTTTTCCAGAATCTATCGATGAACTGCTTGAAGAAGGGCGAAATGCAGGTGAGCGGCCCGGCTCGTTTGCCGACGCTCAAGCTCGGATTGATGAAACTATCGCATTATTGGACGGCCTCACTCCCGACGCGCTGGATGCAAAAGCGGATCAGCCACTTACGCACGAACTTCCGAACGGTATGATTCTTGATTTGACCGCCGAACAATATGCACGCGATTGGACATTAGGCCAGTTCTATTTCCACATCATGACTGCTTATTCAATATTGCGCAGCGAGAAGATCGAACTCGGAAAAGCTGACTACGTAGCGCACATGTTTCCATATATACGTCCTGATACGATACCCAAGAGTTAACAGCTTGTGGCACATAATAGCTGTCCTTATGCCAGTGCAATTTTCAAGCGAGATCAACACATAACGAAGCCATACACCGGACGCCAAAACCACCGCTTCGCTGCGGCTCTCTCACTGGTGATGGCGAGCGTTAAGTAGGGAGATCACAGGATCATGGAGAAGATTGTCGCAGGTCTGTTGGTGCTGGTAGGTATCATTCATCTGTTACCCGTTTCTGGAGTTCTCGGCACTGAACGTCTATCGGCTCTATACGGTGTAACCCTTGGTGACCCAAACCTTGTGATTCTCATGCGCCATCGCGCCGTATTATTCGGTCTGCTGGGACTATTTATGGTGTATGCCGCATTCAAGCCTTGGCTCCAACCATTGGCATTTTTGGCAGGCTTTCTGAGTGTTGTGTCCTTCATGGCCATCGCCTGGTCTGTGGGCGATTACAATGAAGCCATCCGCAAGGTCGTCATTGCAGATGTTGTCGCGGTAATTGCGCTTTGCATCGCCGGGGTTCTCTATGTCTTCAGCCGCAATCAAAGTTAACCAGGCCAAGTGCGAGGACAGCTTTTCAGTTGCGGCTTCGCCTCCATTTCGTAGTCGCGCGTGTTGGCAGCGTTACATGCCAAGGAAACTATGACCACTACATTAAAGTTAATAAGTGCATTCGGTATTGTTCTGTTTGGTATTCTGTTTTCGGTGACGTACGTATCACCTGAAAAAGTGGAAGAAACAGCCAGAAATTTTGTGAAAAGCCAGATTGAAAAAGAAATACTTGAGCAGCAGCAAGCTATAAGTGAATCCTCTATAACAGAGGCAGTATCTAATATAGCCGGTAGGTTGGGTTTGGAGAAAGAGCAGATTCAGGCCGATTTACAAAATGATTTGCCCGAAAAGATTTCCAGCTGTTAATGGCCAATTAATCTGACCCACCTCTGGCCAACAATTTTGACCCACCCATGGTGGCATAGGCCACCGATCCATGTAGCGTCCCCCGCCTTATGCACAGGCCGGGGACAGATCATTGAAGGAGTGGGTTGTGATTCACAAGATCAAGGGGTTGTATGACCAGGGCCGTGGCCTGTCGGTCCGTGCCATCAGTCGCGAGCTGGGGATATCCCGGAACACCGTACGCAAGTATCTGCACCTGGATGAGGTGCAAATCAGCACTGCCATTGCTGACCCTTCACGCACCAAGTTGCTCGACCAGCACCGTGATTATCTGATCAATCAGTTGGGTCAGTTTCCAGCCCTCAGCGCGGTCAAGCTGGCCCGTCGTCTGAGGCAGCGCACCGTTGACCTAGCGGTGTCAGACCGGAGCATCCGCCGGTATGTGCAAGAGCTCAAGCAGCAGGTTGCCAGCGGTCAGTTGCGCTATTACGAACCGGTCGTTGAGTCGGTACCGGGCGTCCAGTGTCAGGTCGATCCTGGTGAGCTGCGAGGCGTCATGATCGGCGGCCTGGAGCGTGTCGTTCACTTTGTGGTGTTTGTGCTGTCCTGTTCCCGCTTGATGTATGTCGGCCTCGACTTCCGTCCCTTGCACACCGAGCGATTTATTCAGATGCACGACGAGGCCTTCCGTTACTTCGGCGGCGTCACCGAGGAGTGCATCTACGATCAGACCAAGATGGTGGTGATTAACGAGCAGTACCGTGAGCTGACGCTGAACCAGCGCTTCCACCAGTATGCGACTACCGTCGGGTACCGCATCCACGCGTGCGAGGGCTATGACCCGGAGAGCAAGGGCAAGGTGGAGTCCGGGGTCAAGTACGTCAAGCGCGACTGCTTCTACGGTGAGCAGTTCCAGGACGAGAACGCCGTTCGCCAGCACCTGCATGACTGGCTTGAGACGGTGGCCAACGCCCGCCTGCATGGCACGACGGGCCAGCATCCACGGGTCCATTTCGAGGCGCTGGAGCGTAGCCAACTCAAGCCCTATCTGGTCCCGCAGAGCCTGCTGCACTTGGCGCCGACAAGGGAGACACGCAAGGTCGACAAGACCGGCTTGATCTCCTGGCAGGCCAACAAGTACTCGGTACCCATGGCCTGGCAGCAAGCCCGTGTCGGTGTCAGCGCACAGGACGACCAGTTACTGATCCATGACCTGGAGAGCGGTGAACTCATCGCCACCCATGACCTGTGCAAGGCCAAGGGCCGGATGATCAAGAACAACAACCATTACCGCGACCATGCCCAGCGCATCACCGACTTGGAGCACAGCATCGACTCGATCTTGCCCGATGACCTGGGGGCAACCCTGTGCCAGTTGCTCAAGCGTACTTCCCCGCGCATCTACAAGGACCAGTTGGTCGCCGCACGCGACCTACTCATGGCCCATGCGCCGGTTGATACGACGCTGCTTGGTGAGCTGTGCGGGCGCGGCGAGCTGACTGCCACTGGACTCAAGCGCTATCTCGAAGCCTGGCAGCAAGCCAAGGCGCGGGGGCGGGTCATCAGCGATCAGGACTATGCTCCCGTAACTGGCAGCCAGGTCAGTCACGCCGACCTGAACGCTTACGCCCGGGTTGGCCAGTCGACTGGCCACGGGGTGACCCCATGAGCCTGCTCGACAGCACCATCGCGCAGTACCGCAGCCTTCGCCTCAGCGCGACCGCTGGTGAGCTGGCCACCCTGCTGACCAAGGCCGAAGCCAATGAACTGTCCTACCTGAACTTCGCCCAGTCACTGGTCGAGCATGAGCTGAACGCCCGCTCCAGCAGCCGCGTGAGCCGCAACCTCAAGCAGGCCCAGTTCCCCTCGGAGAAGCATCTGGAGGCCTTCGACTACCGGCACCAGACCACCATCACCAAGCGCCAGGTCAGTGCCTTGCTGGACTTCAGCTTTATCGACAACCGGGACAACCTGGTGTTCATCGGACCACCGGGCGTGGGCAAGACCCACTTGGCCATTGGGATTGGCCACAAGGCGGTCCAGGCTGGCTACAAGGTGCTGTTCCGCACCGCTCTGGCACTGGTCGAGGATCTAGAACTGGCAGAGATGAAGGGCGAGCTGAAGAAGCGTTTGAATCAGCTGAGCAAGTACGACGTGCTGATCATCGACGAGCTGGGCTATCTGCCGATGACACGGCAGGCCCGGTACAACCTGTTCCAGTTGATCAACAACCTGTACGAGTACCGCTCGGTCATCCTGACCACCAACAAGGACTTCACCAGTTGGGGCGAGTTCTTCCATGACGATAACGTGGCCGTGCCCATCATCGACCGCGTTATCCACCATTCACACATTTTTATGCTGGGAGGTGAGAGCTATCGACTGAAGCAGAAAACCGGCGGTTAGCGGTACGCAAGTGGGTCAATTTTATTGGCCAAAAGTGGGTCAAAATTAATGGCCATTGACACCAGCATCATCGCGTCTATGTGTGGCTATGATTGCGAAAAGAAAAAAGCATTGGCGCAGTCAATAACCTCGGGTTACATGGAGAGAATAAATAATATCCAGATCGCTGAAAATACGCTAAGTGATATCGTAAAAGGTAAGTATCTTGAAATCGTGAACAATCTGAAACTTGATCTCCGGATATTTCTTGGCTCCAATTTGGCGATGTTTTTGATTCTCCTGGCCATGTCATTTGTTAAGCCAGCAGCCGTGAAGCATTTGTTCGTTCCTGGGTTGTTGTTGGTGGCGGCAACAATGCTGTCTTCATCAATATATATCTTTGGTCAGGACTGGTTTTATACCATTCTATATAACGACTACATGGGTTTTGGTTATCTGGCGTATATTGCAGTGATATTTGGACTTTTGCTTGATATAGCCCTTAACAGGGCGCGGGTTACAACAGAAGTATTAAATGGGATGGCAAGCGCATTTGGCTCTGCATTTTCGGTGGCTCCGTGCTAGGCGCATCTAGCAAGCCGATGCGAGCAAAGCCAACATTGCTGCACAGCTTTTCGTTATGCGTATCCACACGCGTGAAAGGAGTCATCGGTGTTTAAAGTAAATGCGACCCAGCATGTTCTGGCGGTCAAGGATCTTGAGAAGACCGAGAGCTACTTTCTCGACAAACTTGGGTTTTCCGTCCGGTTCCGTGTGGACGGCTGGTCGTTCCTGAGTCTCGGCAGTTTTCACCTAATGATAGGGCATTGCCCGGACGAAATTTCGGCACGTGATACGCATGAGCATTCCTACTTTGCCTATGTGAACTGTGAAGGCATCGACGAAATTTACCGTGACTATCAGCAGCGCGGCGCAGAGATTTTCCAGGCATTATCTGACAAGCCTTGGGGCTTGCGGGAGTTTGGTGTGGCGACACCAGAGGGGCATCGAATCATGTTCGGTGAAGACATTGCCTCATCAGCTAACTCATAACCAGGCCAGGGCAGTATGTGGGTGGTGCCAGTGGCAGTTCATGGCGAGAAAATGAATGACTGATAAATTTGATGAATTCAGAGCCAGGCTTTTAAGCACAGATTATCCGCAGTGCCGTAATCTGCTTTCTTGCGTGCTTCTGGTCGTTCTATCTACGGGCGCGGTACTGTCCTGGTGGTACGCCTATTTCACGCTTCCCGAGACGGAATGCCACAAAGGCTTTCTCTATTTCTCGGTCTTGTGGCTTGCTGCTCAGTGGGTAGTTATTGGCTACTTGTACTGGTATCGGGATATTCCTGCATTTGCTCGGGACGCCATAAAATTGCTAATTCTGATGGCTAATGTCTGGTTTGGGCTTTTCCTTTTTGCCCTCAAGCCATGTGGTTTATAGCAACACACATAACCAGTGCAGGTGGGCGGACAGGTACTCCGCTGCGCTACAAAGTCTGATAAGTAATTTGCCCCGTGCGGATAAGCCAGGGAGCCTCTGGACGCTAGCTGCGTTGCCACAGCGCGCTAAAACCTCTCATGGCAACACCCTGTACCAGTGGCAGTTGGCTGCTGAATCTACGTCCACATGGGATCTTTGGTATTCAGGACCTTGCGGTCAAATAATTGATCTCGAGTATGGCGTAGCGTCTGGAGAACGGGATATGGTTACTCCGGGCGCAGGTGCAGACACCTGACAACCGCATGATGACGAAAAAATGTGGACTCAAGAGAAAAGTTATGGATGATTTACTTGAAGAAATAGGGAAAGGATTTCTCCGGGGGATAGGCTATATTCTTGCAGAGATTTTCTTCGGCATGATTTGTTACTGGGTTGGTTGGCCAATCTGCAAGATAGTCACTCTGGGCAAGTATCCGTCCTCTACTGAAGTGGTATATCTGGATGAGTACCGCACGCGGGATTCGGGTTTCTGGTGTAGCGTAGTTGGCTTGTTGGTGCTGGTTCTTTTGGCACTGTACTTGATGGGCGGGGCACTCTAGTGGTGCACAGAAATACCTGCACGGCTGAAGAACGGGCATGACTGACGGCGCCGGCCGATCCATCGGCTTGAACTTCGTCTGCAATGAATGCATGCCAATAGCACCTTCGTCACATCAATCGGTCCCTAATGGCTGATGTCCGTCAGGCTGCTGTGACGGCGGGCAAAAGAGAACAATAAATGGATGGAACCCTTAAGGAGATATACCTATGAGCGAATCACTACTTGGCCGGGTTGCGCGCCTTGTCGGCGGTACTTTTACCTCAGCGGTTGATGCAGCGGAAAACGCTGCACCAGAGGTCGTGGCCCGTCAGGCCATCGAAGAGGTTGAGCGCGCCATTGATGAGGTGAGGGCTGAAATCGGGCGTAAGCAGGCCAACCGGCACAATGCCAATCGGGAACTGTCGTCGCTGAATGACCGCGCGGAGAGTCTGAAGCAACAAATCCAGACGGCGTTGCAGAAAGACCGTGAGGATCTTGCCGAAGCAGGAGCCAACGAGTTGGTCGGCATAGAAGATCGCCTGCCCATTATCGAAAGCCTGGTGGCCACTACTCAGCAAGAGGAGCAAGAGCTCAACCGCTATCTTTCCGGGCTGCGTTCCAAACGTGACGAGATGGAGCGTGATCTGCAAATCATTCGTGATCGCAAGCGTGCAGACTCAGGTCAGTTGGGCGCGGAAGGCGAAGGCTTGGCTGCCGGCTCTTCAATCGAAAGCCGTGTTGAGAAGGCCGGCGGGGCTGTTGCCCGCGTAAAGGCTTCAGTCACCGGGCTGCCGGGAGAAGCGGAGACGGCCAATGCGTCGGCACGGGCTGAACTGGAGGAACTGCACCGTAAAAACCGGGTGGCGGAACGGCTGGCGGCACTGAAAAAGGAAGGTTGAGGTGCTCGATCTTCTATTGGCAAACGCCAATCTGCCCTTTGCGATCGCGCTGACATTGATGTTGATTATCGGTTTGTTCGAGGGTGTGGGCGCGGTGTTGGGTGTCGGCCTGGGAAACATGCTGGATTCATTTGTTCCGGATGTCAGTATCAACCCCGACATTGAAGTGGCCGATGCGGGTTCCAATTCAGCGCTGTCACGCCTTTTGGGTTGGCTGAAGGTCGGCAAGGTACCCATCCTGATGTTGTTGGTGGTATTTCTTACCGCTTTTGGCTGCATTGGATTGGCCATGAACTTTGCGGCAAGCAGTACGTTCGGTCTTATGTTGCCTGCCCTGTTGTCTGTCCCTCTGGCCTTTATGGCCGCGTTGCCCGTGACGCGCTGGGGGGCATCCGCACTCGAAGCCATTATGCCGAAAAATGAGACGTCATCGGTGTCACTGGAAGCCCTCATCGGTCGTGAAGCCTTTGTCACCATCGGTCAGTCGAGCAGCGTTCAGTCAGCCGAAGCGCGGGTGCGCGACCAACATGGCCAGACCCATTACGTGATGGTGCTGGCCGAAGATGGGCACGGTCCCTTCGGGCCCGGTATGCCGCTGCTTATTGTACGGCGTGAAGGTAACCAGTTTGTTGTCATCAAGCAGGATTCCTCCGTTCTGGATAACGAAAAATAGTCAAGGAAATAGATAATGGGAAATGCAAGTAACCTCGCTTTTATATTGATTGTCGCCGGGATCAGTTTTTTTGCCCTTGTGGTGCTTGGCGTCATTCTTGCGCGGCTTTATACCCGTGCAAACAAGGAACGTGCGTTTGTTCGAACGGGTTTCGGTGGAGAGAAAATCATCAAGGACGGCGGCGCCATGGTGTTGCCCGTGCTGCACGAAATCATCTACGTGAACATGAATACCTTGCGGCTTGAGGTGCGGCGCGCCAATGATCAGGCGCTGATTACCAAAGACCGCTTGCGGGTCGATGTTACCGCTGAGTTCTATGTCCGGGTGAAACCCGATAACGAGTCTATCGCGACGGCCGCGCAAACCCTGGGTGCGCGCACACAGCGTCCCGACGAGCTCAAGGAGCTGATCGAAGGCAAGTTCGTGGATGTGTTGCGTTCTGTGGCGGCGGGTATGACCATGGAACAGCTACATGAAGAGCGCGTGTCCTTTGTTCAGGAGGTGCAGACCAGCTGCGCGGAAGACCTGTTCAAGAACGGTCTTGAATTGGAATCCGTCTCCCTGACAGGTCTGGATCAAACGGCCAAGGAGTACTTCAATGCGGAGAACGCGTTCGACGCCGAAGGTTTGACCAAGCTTACCGAACAGCTGGAATCCCGTCGCAAGATTCGCAACGACATTGAACAGGAAACCATGGTCGAGATTCAGATGAAATCGACCGATGCAGCCAAGCGTCAACTGGGTATTCAGCAGGATGAAGAGTTCGCGCGACTTGAGCAGACACAGCAGATTGAAAATCGTCGCGCCAGCCAGCAGTCCGATATAGCTCGGGTCGGCGCGGAACGACGCCGCGAAGCCGAGGAAGCGGATATCACTGCCAACCGTGCGGTAGAGCTGGCCCGCATTGCCATGGAAGAAGAAACCCAGAATCGCGATATCGAGAAAAGCAAACGTCTGGAGCTTTCCAGTCAGGATCAGAAAATCGCTGTTGCTGAAAAATCCAAGGATGAATCCCGTGCTGCGGCCGAGGCGGATGAAGCCAGGGCGCAGGCCGTTGCCAAGGAAGAGGGCGTTATCACCGTGCGTGAAACTGCACGCGCCGAACGGGAAAAGCGCATTGTCGTGATCCAGGCACAGGAAAGCGCAGAGCGGGAAGCGATTGGCATTACGGTAGAAGCTGAAGCGCGTAAAGCTGCCGCTTCGAATGATGCTGAGGCTATTCGAGTGACCGCCGATGCTGAAGCAGGTGCGATCAAGGTCAAAGCCGAGGCCGAAGCGGAGGGTGCGCGACAGCTTAACGAAGCGAAAAACCTGCTGAGCCGTGAACAGGTGTCCTTTGCCGAGAAGATGGAGATGATTGCCCAGTTGCCGAAAATCATGGAGCAGGCGATGAAGCCGGCCGAGAAAATCGACAGCATCAAGATCTTTGATATCAACGGCGCACCGGGTTTCAATGGTGGGGCAGCTGGCGAAGGCAATAGCAATGGAGGTGGATCAAACCTCTCGGACCAGTTGGTCAATGCAATGCTGAAGCACCGCGCCAATGTGCCGCTGCTGGATTCCATTCTCAAGGAAGTCGGCCTTGAACATCTGGATCCGCGGTCCATTATTGATGGAAAGCTGTTTGACAAGGAAGAACCGGCAGAGCCAGTGGACGCTCAAGTGGATGCAAGCAAACCAATGCCCCCGGCAACGCCGGTACCACCGCAGCCGCTCGGGTAAAGTACGCTACTTTGCAAGCCACGGCTCGGTATAACCAGGATGGGTCTTGTGTGGAGGCCCATCCAACCTCAGGGTTAAACATCAGCAAGGCGTCGTTCGAGTCGTGGAACAGGCGCCCGAAACTTCTATCGGGTGGAGGGTCACGTGTTCCAGGTAGATAAAAGCACATGGCATATCTACGATCCTGACAATATCCTCAGTTCTCGGCGAGAAGGGTTCGATACCGGCATCTTGAGGTTTGGCGGTGATATTCATCCGAGGGAGGATTTGATGCAGTTCACTCACCGCCTGTCGAACTGTATCGTTGATTTTGGCTATTACGGCTGTGAAATCAATCTGGATGGATTTTACGCAGTGTCTGTTGTGGATGGACACATGGAAGAGGGCTGGCAATCTCCTATGGAGCGCCTTGAGTCCAGGGATTTTCTGGCAGGTATTACTCATGTCCAGGCCATGCTTGAAAAATATACCTGACACCGGGCGATGGGCGACTGCTGCATCATCGTTCTTTTTGGGTGACTGTCGCAAAAAACCGTCAAGGCGCCAGCGCAGGCTGTCAACAGTGCAAAATTATGCGAAGAATCAGCTTTAGCAGACCTAAAGAAAAAGTACGTGGGGCCACACGGCGGCTGAAAGCACTTGATGAGTGGGCTGACCAGTTTGAAGGTTATTTCCCGGCAGAATGGTCTGGGCAGCGGTATCTTGATTACAGAATTCCCGTGTTGGACCGCCTTGTCGACCCACCTACCACCAAACCTGAATGGCAGGCTCAAGCTGTCAGGGCGATGTTTCGAGCCTTGAAGAATCTCAACGATGCAAAGCCAGATACGCACTCCAGGGTACAGATTGATCTGATCCTTACCTGGCCTGATCTGCATGGTTCAACCATCATTGTCTTTTTTGATGATGCCTATCGCAAAGGGTTCTACGATAAAGATGATGAATGGCAGAAACGTATCCCTTCACCCATCGGGAATGACGGCATCCCATTTGAAATGCCGGGTGGGATGCGCACTGAACGGGTCAGGTTTATGAGTCGCGATTACGATGGCGAAGAAATGACGGAGTGGTACACAACCCATTGGTATGTGTGTTCTGCAGAGTGCAGTTAGCCAGCGCTAACCTCCAGGAATATATTTTTGTTGACTGCCCGAAGTGCAACCGGGCTGGCACGGTGCACTTCAGCTGACAGGGCTGCACGCTAGCGCGCCCACTCCTGTTCCTGCAATTGTCGCCACATGATCTTGCCGGTGCCTGAGCGCGGGATGCTGTCAGCAAACTCGACGACCACGGGGCATTTATAGGCTGCCATATTGGCGTGGCACCAGCTGATGATGTCTTTTTCACTGGGTTGCTTGCCATCGGCAGGTACCACTACGGCTTTGACGCTTTCTCCACGACGCGGGTGCGGCATGGAGATTACGCACACCTCCCGAATTGCCGGGTGAGCGTACATGAGTGATTCCACCTCTGCCGGCCAGACTTTGTAGCCGGAGGCATTGATCATGCGCTTGACCCGGTCAACCAGGAAAAAATACCCCTGCTCATCGTAGTAGCCGAGGTCGCCGGAGCGGAAGAAACGTTTGCCATCAAGCTCGATAAAGGCCTCAGCAGTGGCTGCCGGGTTGTTCCAGTAACCCTGGAAAACCTGCTCGCCAGCCATGACGATTTCTCCGGTTTCGTGCGGGCCCAGCTGTTCCAGGGTATCGACATTGATCACCCGGGAATCCACACCAATCGAGGGAATACCCAAACACTGTGCCTTGCAGGCCTGGATGGGGTTGGCGTGCGTGGCCGCCATGGTTTCCGACAGGCCGTAGCCTTCCATGTAGACCAACCCGGTTTTGGCTTGCAGCTTGTGAGCGACTGCGGCGGGCATGGCTGCGCCACCGCCGCCAATACCGCGCAGGCTGCTGATGTCGTACTGGTCAATGTCCGGATCGGACAGCATGTCGACGACCATGGTGGAGATATTGCGCCAGGTATTGACCTGATGCCGCTGTATCAATTCAGCGGCTACTTTGCGGTCCCAGCGCGTCATGACGACCAGGGTGCCGCCAACATACAGGGTGCTGTTCATGCATGACTGCATGCCGGTGACATGAAACATGGGCACCGATACCAGATGTACCAGATCATGTTGCGCATTGACCCAGGTGGCACCGTACACGGCAGTGGCCATGACACTGTGGTGAGTGTGCGCGCAACCCTTGGGGTTGCCGGTAGTTCCCGAGCTGTAGGGGATGACCGCGAGGTCGTTTGGCCCGGTGGTCAAGGCTGGTGGTGTGCAGCCGGCAGCCAGTGCTTGTTGCCAGCGGATAACGCCGGCAGGGCAGCTGGTGCTGGGTGGCAATAGGACGGCGTCGGGCAACGGCAGGTCGGTCGCTGCGCTCAGGTATTCACTGTAGGCGCTGACGACAACCTGTTTCAGGTAACTGAGGCCGACCTGGGGAGCGATAAAGTCGATCAGTTCTTCGGCACACAAGGCCACCGTTGCCTGGGTGTCTTCAATCAGGTAGCTCAGTTCGGCACTGCGGTTCATCGGGTTGACCGGCACCACCACTGCATTGGCACGCAAAATGGCAAAGAAGCCAATGATGTACTGCGGGCTGTTCTGCATGTACAGCAGCACGCGGTCACCACTGGCGACACCAGCCTGGTGCAGGTAGCCGGCCAGGCTCTCCGCTTCTTGCTGCAGGCGTCGATAGCTGATCGCTGAACCGTAATAGAGGATGGCTGGGTGCTCGGGGTAGCGCAGTGCGGCGACTGTGATGTTATGGAACAGGTTGGTTGCCGGCAGTTCAAGCTGCTTGGGCACCTGGTCGGGCCAGACCTGATAATGACGGTCAAACATGCGATGAATCCATTGTTGTTATTGCCGTCAGCATAGGGGGTTTGCCGGCAGGCTGTGAATGCTCAATTATCCGGGTGTTGATCAGGCATAAGGCAAACGTGGTCCGGGGAAGTCCTTGGCCACTGAATGCGGTATATTAGACACATAACCAGAATGCCTGCAGTGGACCTTTTCCCGGCTGACCACTGTTACTGAGGAGTACACCCATGAGCCAAGATCGCGTCATCATATTTGATACCACCCTGCGGGACGGTGAGCAGAGCCCCGGTGCCTCGATGACCAAAGAGGAAAAACTGCGCATTGCCAAGGCGCTGGAAAAGCTGCGGGTGGATGTTATCGAGGCCGGTTTTGCAATTGCCAGTCCGGGTGATTTCGAGGCGGTCAAGCTGATTGCCGATACCATTCAGGACAGCACTGTATGCAGCCTGTCGCGTGCCGTAGATGCCGATATCGAACGGGCTGCCGAAGCCTTGGCGAATGCCAGTCATGGGCGTATCCATACCTTTATCGCCACCAGTCCGATCCACATGCAGCACAAGCTCAAGCTGCAGCCGGATCAGGTCGTCGAGCAGGCGGTGCGATCGGTACGCAAGGCGCGCAATCTGTGTGCCGATGTCGAGTTTTCCTGTGAAGATGCCGGTCGCTCCGAGATCGATTTCCTCTGTCGCATCATCGAAGCGGCGATCAAGGCCGGTGCACGCACCATCAATATTCCCGACACTGTGGGTTATGCCATTCCACACCAGTTTGCCGACACTATCCGGCAAATCATCGAGCGTGTGCCGAATGCCGATCAGGCCGTATTCTCCGTCCACTGCCATAACGACCTGGGGCTGGCGGTGGCTAACTCGCTGGCTGCCGTTACGGCGGGTGCCCGTCAGGTGGAATGCACCATCAATGGACTGGGCGAGCGAGCCGGGAATGCCTCACTGGAAGAGATCGTGATGGCGATCAAGACGCGTGAGGATGTGCTCGGAGTACATACGGGCATCGTCACCGAGCATATTCTCGCCGCGTCGCGTCTGGTTTCCGGGATTACCGGTTTCCCGGTGCAGCCTAACAAGGCGATTGTCGGTGCCAATGCTTTCGCCCATGAGTCAGGTATTCATCAGGATGGGGTGCTCAAGCACCGCGAAACCTATGAAATCATGAGTGCACAATCGGTCGGCTGGCATACCAATCGCTTGTCGTTGGGCAAGTTGTCCGGTCGCAATGCTTTTCGTTCACGGCTGGAAGAGCTGGGCATCAACCTTACCGGCGAAGAACTGAATGTTGCTTTTGCCCGCTTCAAGCAACTGGCGGACAAAAAGCACGAAATTTTTGATGAAGACCTGCAGGCGCTGGTATCGGATGCCATAACCGAGGTGGACGAGAAGGTCCGCCTGGTTCATCTGGAAGTCGCCTCCTGTATGGGCGAGGTTCCCGAAGCCCATGTGCTGCTGAGCGTTGATGGCGAAGAGCGCGAGGCGCGCGCCCAGGGGTCGGGCCCGGTGGATGCAACGTTCAAGGCGATCGAGCAGATTGTCGATTTGCAGACGGTGCTGCAGCTGTATTCAGTCAATGCGATTACCCAGGGCACCGACTCGCAGGGCGAAGTGACCGTGCGACTGGAAAAAGCCGGGCGTATCGTCAACGGCAATGGCGCCGATACGGATATTGTTGTCGCGTCGGCCAAGGCTTATATCAATGCCTTGAACCTGTTGCTGGCAGGCGCTTATCGTGCCCATCCGCAAGCGGCAGATGTTTGATGCAGGAAGCTCGTCGACAGGCCTATTTGCACGTACTCGGGGTCACCTCCTGGGTACCACGGCAGCCGCTTTCCGGCGCGGCCAAGGGACGTCGGCCGCTGCATGCAACCGTGGAATCACCGCAGTCGTTGCCAGTAGCAACGGCAATGGAAAAGCCGGCGGAGGTTGCGCCGCAACCCACATCCGGAGCTGATGCTGTACGGCAGGCCATGCTGCCTGCACGCCAGCCGACTCCAGCTGCCTCAGCCGCGGCGGAGCAGAGTGGTTCCTCTACTGCGATGCAGCCTGCCCGGCAGTCCGCGGCGACAGTCTGCCCGCCATTTACCGCGCAGCTATGGTTGGCCGGGCCCTGTGCCCTGCTGCTGGAAATGCCGGCGGATGGGTTGGGCGCGCGCAGCCCGGCGGCCCGCTTGCTGGCCGATATTCTGCGCGCCGTGCAACTGCCCATGCCGGCACAATTTCTGGCTGACTTCAAATGGCCGCTGACCCGCAATACACAGTTTGAGCAAAGTGAAGTGGCTGCACACCAGGCCTTGCAGGCCTTTGTGCAAGCTCGACTGGAGCAACAGACGCTGGTTTCCCTGGGGAGTTTCGGCCGGCACGCCGGGCTTCTGGCCAAAGCCAGTGTGGTTGATGCAGAGGCCGCTTTTGGTCGTGAGGAAGCGCTGGAGGGGCTGCCGCCGGCGTGGTTTGCTCCCAGCCTGGACGATTTGCTCCAGACGCCAGCCAGCAAGGCTGAATTGTGGGCGCTGTTGCAGCGCGTGATGGTGAGGTGGCAGTCGGCGTGAGAGAAGACGTGCAATTAAGAGTCATGCAGGAAAGTGATATCGACAGCGTATTGAGTGTCGAATATTCAGCCTATTCACACCCGTGGACGCGGGGTATTTTTCTCGATTGTCTCAAGTCCGGTTATGAATGCTGGATACTGTATCGCGGAGAGCAGCAGGTTGGGCACGCCGTTTTGACGGCGGCGGCCGGCGAGTCGCATTTGCTCAATCTGACGGTAAAGCCGGAGAGCCAGGGCAATGGATTTGGTCGATACCTGTTGCAGCATATGCTGGTCCGCGCCCAGCACCGGCAGGCCGATGTGTGTTTTCTCGAAGTGCGCGCATCCAACGCCGCAGCCATTGCCCTGTATGACCAGGTTGGCTTCAACGAGATCGGCCGGCGCAAGAATTATTACCCGATGGTCGGTGGGCGTGAGGATGCGCTGGTCATGGCCTTCACTCTCGACGAACCGGAAGGGTGACGCGGTTGCTGTCATTGACGTCAGCAGCAGGAACGAATTGCTAGGAGACAAGGCATGTCAGAACTGAGCCAATTATTTGCCAACAACCGGGCCTGGGCCGAGTCGATCACCCAGGAAGATCCGGAATTTTTCAGCAAATTGGCCAATCAACAAGCGCCGGAATATCTTTGGATCGGCTGTTCCGATTCGCGAGTGCCAGCGAATGAAATCGTTGGTTTGTTGCCGGGGGAACTCTTTGTTCATCGCAACGTAGCCAATGTCGTACTGCATACCGACCTGAATTGTCAGTCGGTGATGCAGTTCGCCGTGGATGTGCTCAAGGTCAAGCACATCATCGTTACCGGGCATTATGGCTGTGGTGGTGTGAACGCCGCCATGCAGCCACGGCAGGTAGGTCTGGTGGATACCTGGTTGCGCACCATTCGTGACCTTTACCACGAGCAGTGGGAAGTACTGAAACCTCTGGATCCGCAGGCTCAGCTTGATCGCATGTGCGAGCTGAATGTGATCAAGCAGGTAGCCAACGTGACCCAGTCGCCGATTGTGCAGAACGCCTGGCATCGTGGCCAGCCGCTGGCTGTTCACGGCTTTATTTACGGCATCAAGGATGGTCACCTGAAGGATCTGGGCGTGACCGTCGACAATGCCGAGCAACTCCCCGAACAGTTCCGCTTGAGCCCACCGGTGTGAGCTATCGCCTGTGCGTGATTCCTGGTGACGGGATTGGTCCGGAGGTTGTCCCGGTTGCCGTCCGCGCCTTGCAGGTCCTGTTGCCGGACTTGCAGGTGGAACACGCGGAGGCGGGCTGGGCGTGTTTTCAACGCTGCGGCCAGGCTGTTCCCGAGGCGACCCTTGAGCGTATGCGCGTTTGCGGTGCCGGCCTGTTTGGCGCCGTATCCTCACCGTCACAACCGGTAGCCGGTTATCGCAGCGCCATCCTGACCTTGCGCCAGACTCTGGGGCTGAACGTAAACCTGCGCCCGGTGCGCAGTTGGCCTGGTGTATCACCACGTGATGACGTTGATTTGCTGATTCTGCGCGAGAACAGTGAAGGGCTGTACAGTGGCCCTGAGCGGATGCTGGATAGCGGGCATGCAGTGGCAGAGCGGCATATTACCGCAAGTGCCAGTGAGGCCCTGGCGCAGCGTGCGGTCGATGTGGCGCGTATGCGTGGCGCCGAACGCATTACCCTGGTGCACAAGGCCAATGTGCTGCCGCTGACCTGCGGCCTGTTCCGTGACCGTTGTCGAGTGGTGCTGGCAGCGGCTGGTCTGGAAGACCAGGTCGATGAGAGCCTGGTCGATGTCGCTGCCTTGCAGCTGGTTGCAGAGCCAGAGCGTTTCGACCTGTTGCTGACCACCAACCTGTTTGGCGACATCCTGTCCGATCTTGCCTGTCACTGGTCCGGGGGGCTGGGTATGGCGCCATCCTTGAACTGGGGTCAGAGCATTGCCCTGGCCGAGCCGGTGCATGGCAGTGCGCCGGATATTGCCGGCAGTGGCCGTGCCAATCCGCTGGCTGCGGTGCTCAGTGCGGGATTGTTGCTGCGCTACCATTGGCGCCAGCCCGCTTTGGCCGATCAACTGGAGGCTGCGGTAGGCCGGGTTTTGGCTTTGCACGCGGGGAAAGATCTGGGCACTGCTACACTGCAACAACTGGAGCGGAGCCTGTTACGGCAATTGACCCACCCGCAATCGGACTGAGGCGATAGCCATGCGCAGCAAACCATTGGTATTGGCGCCAGCTGAACGCCAGCGACATATGCAGCGGGTTACCTGGATCAGCACGCTGGTCGATTTTCTGCTCTCGGTGGTCAAGCTGGTGATTGGTTTCTGGGTGCGCTCACCGGCCTTGATTGCTGATGGTATTCACAGCCTGTCCGACCTGCTGACGGATGGTTTTGTACTGGCGATCAACCGTATTTCCCACGCCGAGCCGGATAATGACCACCCATACGGGCATGCTCGCTTCGAGACGGTAGGTACTGTTCTGCTGGGCGCTGTATTGCTGCTGGTTGGCGCAGGCCTGGGCTGGGACAACATCAACCGGCTGATTGGCAATGCCCCGGTGGCCGAGGCCAGTACCTGGGCGATCGCTGCGGCAGTATTGTCGCTGCTGAGCAAGGAGTTGCTCTATCGCTACGGGCTGCATTGGGCCGAGAAGCTGGATTCTGATCTGCTCAAGGCCAATGCCTGGCATAGTCGCAGTGATGCGCTCTCCAGCCTGGTGGTGCTGTTCGGCGTGTTGGCGACCTGGTTTGGCTATGCCTGGATAGAAAGCTGGGCGGCGCTTCTGGTTGCCGCGCTGATCGGCCAAATGGGTGCGGTTCTGGGCTGGAATGCGTTACAGCAGCTGGCTGATCGCGGCCTCGACGAGGATCGGCAGGCGGCCATCCGCAACAGCATCATGCAAGTACCCGGTGTGGTCAGTGTGCATGCCTTGCGTTCCCGGCATATGGGCAACGAGTACTTTATCGATGTGCATATTCAGGTGGGGAACTATATCTCCGTCTCCGAAGGGCACCAGATTTCCGACTGGGTGATGCGGCGGCTGATGCGCGAGTTTTCTCGCCTGGGCGACATTACCCTGCATATCGACCCGGAAGATGACGAGACGCCGGTCAATCACACACTGGCTCCCCTGCGTCCGGATATCCTCGCGGCCCTGGCCGCCTACCCGGCGTTGGCTGACAGTGCCCGGGTACAGATTCACTACCATCGTCAGCAGGTACTGCTTGAGCTGTTCTTTACCCGCACTCCCGATGCAGCCTGCCAGCATGAAGCCGCGCAGGCGATAGCCGAACTGGAGTGGCTGGCCGCGATCGAGCTGCATCAAATCCATGTGGCAGCAAGATAGCTGTTTTTATATACAGTAGATGTTATGCTGCGCGCTATCGCAATCTTCCGCCAGAGGTAAGCATGGCCGTAGAAACCCTGTATCGCAGTAGCAGAGACCCGGAGCAGTTGTTCATGGATAAAGCCGCCGCCGACCGACATGACCAAATGCTGGAACTCGCCGAGCAGCTGAGCGCCGTACTGCGGCATGCCGTACCCAGCATCAATGAAAGCCAGGCCGAGGAGGCGGGTGTGTTTATGGCACGTCACCGTGAACACTTTGCCAAGGCGTTCAAGCGTAATGGTGATGCACTGGACGAACTCCTGGTGCCAACAACCGACTAGTCGGCTCTGCGCAAGGCTGTTAGGATTGATCCCAGTGGAGATGGCATTCCTCCCTTAACCGCCCCTGGGGCTGATGATGCCTGCTCGTGTTCCGGATTGACGGACGTCGCGCAGGTGCCTGAGCAGGCGGTCCTTCCTTGAATCCGGATTTGTGCTGGAACTCACAATCACTGGATCATTTATGCGCATTCCGACATTACCGCCGTATCTGGCCCTGCTGGGGCATGTCATCAAGTGGCTGTTGCTGGCTACTCTGGTTGCCTTGCTGGCCGGCAGTGCCAGTGCTGCCTTTATTTATGGACTCGATTGGGCGACCGATACCCGGAATGCCAATCGCTGGTTGATCTGGTTGCTGCCGGTTGCCGGCTTCGTGGTGGGCTGGGTCTATCTGCGGTGGGGCGAAAGCGTGGCTGCCGGCAACAATCTGCTGCTCGACGAAATCCACGATACGCGAAAGGTGGTCCCGCTGCGCATGGCGCCACTGGTGCTCTGGGGCACTATCACCTCACACCTGTTCGGCGCCTCGGTCGGGCGTGAAGGTACTGCGGTACAGATGGGCGGCTCCCTGGCTGATCAATTGACCGGCCTGTTCCGCCTGTCCGGCGAAGACCGCCGGATCATTCTTATGGCCGGCATCAGTGCCGGCTTTGCCTCGGTATTCGGCACGCCCCTGGGGGCTGCGGTCTTTGCGCTGGAAGTGCTGGCGACCGGGCGTTTGCGCTATGAAGCCATCTTGCCGTGTCTGGTGGCCGCCATTCTGGCGGACCAGGTGGCACTCTGGTGGGGCATCCAGCACGATCATTATCTGATACCCGAGATACCGTCGATGTCACTCTGGGGGCTTACCGCCATGGTGCTGGCCGGCATCATCTTCGGGCTGACCGCGCGACTGTTCGCTGAAGCCACGCACAGCCTGACCGGACTGATGCGGCGCAAGGTCAGCTACAGCCCGTTGCGGCCCTTTATCGGTGGCGTGGTGATTGCTGCAGCGGTCTTTGCCCTGGGTACCGACCGCTATATCGGCCTGGGCATACCGGTGATCATGGAGGCTTTCGAGCAACCATTGGCACCCTGGGATTTTGCCGGCAAGCTGATGTTTACCGTGGTGTCACTGGGTAGCGGCTTCAAGGGTGGCGAGGTCACGCCGCTGTTCTATATCGGTGCCACCCTGGGCAACGCCCTGGCGCCCATCCTCAATATGCCCTTTGGCTTGCTGGCTGCCGTGGGCTTTGTTGCCGTTTTCTCCGGCGCTGCCAACACCCCGCTGGCCTCAACCCTGATGGCCATGGAATTGTTCGGCGCCGAGATTGGCCTCTTCGCCGGCATCGCCTGCGTGGTCAGCTATCTATTCTCCGGTCACACCGGTATCTACAGTTCTCAGCGCCTGGGACATCGCAAGCTGGGCCAATTGCCGGAAGGGTTGAAGCTGGGTGAGGTGGCTGACTGGCGCAAGCGGCAGGGTGAGCAAAAAAAGAAAGATGAATAAGTACTGGCTGAGCAGCAGACAATAAAAAGGGCCTAGCCGAAGCTAAGCCCTTGAAAAGGTTGGTGGCTACACCTGGACTTGAACCAGGGACCCCAGCATTATGAATGCTGTGCTCTAACCAGCTGAGCTATGTAGCCATCCGAGGCGCGCATTATTAGGTTACGCGCCCTGATTGTCAAGCTTTGACAGGCAGTTTTTTGTCTGCCATATCAACTGCTTAAACATTGAAGCGGAAGTGCATCACATCGCCATCCTTGACGATGTATTCCTTGCCTTCCAGGCGCCATTTACCCGCTTCCTTGGCACCGGCTTCGCCGTTGTACTGGATGAAGTCGTCATAGCTGACGACTTCGGCACGGATAAAGCCTTTCTCGAAATCGGTATGGATCACGGCGGCGGCCTGTGGTGCGGTAGCGCCGACCTTGACGGTCCAGGCGCGGACTTCCTTGACCCCGGCGGTAAAATAGGTCTGCAGGTCGAGCAGCTGGTAGCCGGCGCGGATAACACGGTTCAGGCCGGGCTCTTCGAGGCCGAGGGATTCCAGGAACATGTCCTTTTCCTCGCCATCGTCGAGTTCGGCGATCTCGGCTTCGATCTTGTTGCACACCGGCACCACGATAGCGTCTTCTTCGGCAGCAATCGCATTGACCGTATCGAGGTAGGGGTTGTTCTCGAAGCCGTCTTCAGCCACGTTGGCGATGTACATGATCGGCTTGTTGGTCAGCAGGTGGAAGCCTTTGGCCAATTGGCGCTCTTCCGGGCTGAGGTTTTTCAGCAGGCTGCGCGCGGGCTTGCCTTCGCTGAAGTGCGGGATCAGTTGCTCGAGCAAGGCTTTCTGCGCGATCGCGTCCTTGTCGCCACCCTTGGCGTTGCGAGTGACTTTCTGCAGCTGTTTTTCACAGCTGTCGAGGTCGGCAAAGATCAGTTCCAGATCAATGATTTCGATATCGCGTTTGGGGTCGACGCTGTTGGCGACGTGGATCACGTTGTCGTCTTCAAAGCAGCGGACCACGTGGGCAATGGCATGCGTCTCGCGGATGTTGGCGAGGAACTTGTTGCCCAGACCTTCACCCTTGGAGGCGCCGGCTACCAGGCCGGCAATGTCGACAAACTCCATGGTCGTGGGTAGGGTCTTCTGCGGCTTGACGATGGCCGAGAGGGCGTCCAGGCGCGGGTCAGGCATGGGGACGATGCCGCTGTTCGGCTCGATGGTGCAGAAAGGGAAGTTCTCGGCGTCGATACCCGCTTTGGTCAGCGCGTTGAACAGGGTGGACTTGCCTACATTGGGCAGGCCGACGATACCGCAATTGAATCCCATAGTGCTGTCCTCTGCCGTTGTCGGCGAATCGTTGAATCAGGCTTTCAGGCTGTGCAGTTGCTGTTTTACCCGGGTCCAGTCGCCATCCAGCATGGCCGGCAGTTCGCGGATGGCAGCATCCACGCAGGTGTCCAGCGCCTCTTGCTCGGCTTGCGGGGCACGGCCCAGTACATAACCGGTGACCTGCGAGCTGTGGCCGGGGTGGCCGATACCCAATCGCAGGCGATGAAACGTGTTGTCATTGCCGAGTCGGGCAATGATGTCGCGCAGTCCGTTGTGCCCACCATGACCTCCGCCCTGCTTGCACTTGACCACGCCGGGCGGCAGGTCCAGTTCGTCGTGTGCGACGAGAATTTCGCTGGGGCTGATGCGATAGAAACCGGCAAGGGCGGCTACAGCCTGGCCACTGCGGTTCATGTAGGTGGTGGGGATCAACAGGCGCAGGTCCTGCCCTTGCAGGGTGATACGGGCAGTCAGACCAAAAAACTTGGCTTCGACGCGGAGCGGCTGATTATGCCGGGCGGCGATTTCCTCAACAAAAAGGGCGCCCGCATTGTGCCGGGTATTGGCGTATTCGGGGCCTGGATTACCCAGGCCAACGATCAGCTTGATTCCCTGCGACACTACGGGCGCCCCTCTCTACTCAGCGGCTGGATTACTCCGCTGAATCCTCGTCACCTTCGGCAGCCGGGGCGTCAGTCTCTTCGATGTCAACGGCAACGCGGGCAGCGTGCACGTTGGCAACCGGCAGATCGTGATCGGCACCGTGGCTCAGAGCAACCGAGCTAACGCCTTTCGGCAGTTTGACGTCGGACAGGTGAACAGTCTGACCCAGTGCCACATCAGCCATATCGACTTCAAGGAACTCGGGCAGGTCTTTCGGCAGGCAGCTGACTTCGATTTCAGTCATGGTGTGAGAAATGATACCGCCTTCTTTCTTCACGCCAACGCACTTGTCTTCATTGACGAAGTGCAAGGGCACCTGCAGGGTTACTTCGTGGCCGGCAACCACGCGCAGCAGGTCAGCGTGCATGACGTGGCCTTTGGCGGGGTGACGTTGCAGGGCTTTCAGCAGAACGTCCTGCTTCTTGCCTTCTACGTTCAGCTTGATCACGTGGGAGAAGAAAGCTTCGTTTTCCAATGCTTTTTTCAGCTCACGGGCTTCCAGCGATACATTCTGCGGGGCTTTTTCGCCACCGTAGATGATTGCCGGGACCATTTCAGCGTTACGACGCAGGCGGCGGCTCGCACCTTTCCCCAGGTCGGTACGCTCTTTCGCATTCAGGGTGAAGTCGACCATGTGTAGTCTCCTTGCTAAACATTCGGGCGTTTGCGACCAACGCGGCGAATGCATTGATGAAAGCCCGGAATCATTCCGGGCTGTTTACCCAGCGCGTGTTGCTAGCGGAACATCGCGCTGATGGATTCTTCATTGCTGATTCGGCGCATGGCCTCGGCAATGATGGGCGCCATGTCCAGCTGGCGAATGCGGTCGCATTGCGCAGCCATTGGAGACAGCGGAATAGTGTTGGTGACTACCAGTTCATCCAGTGCCGAGCCGGAGATGTTGTCGATGGCCTTGCCGGACAGGATCGGGTGGGTGCAATAGGCAAATACCTTGGCCGCACCGTGATCTTTCAATGCCTTGGCGGCATGGCAGAGGGTGCCGGCAGTGTCGACCATATCGTCGACCAGAATACAGTTGCGGTTTTCCACGTCACCGATAATGTGCATGACTTCCGACTGGTTGGCCTTGGGCCGACGCTTGTCGATAATCGCCAGGTCTACAACCATCTGTTTGGCCACGGCTCGCGCACGAACCACGCCGCCGATGTCGGGAGAGACAATCATCAGGTTTTCATAGCGCTGGGCGATCAGGTCGTCGACCAGAACCGGCGAGCCGTAGATGTTGTCGACCGGGATATCGAAGAAACCCTGGATCTGGTCGGCGTGCAAATCAACGGTCAGTACGCGGTCAACCCCGACGACGTCGAGCATGTCGGCAACGACTTTGGCGCTGATGGGCACCCTTGCGGAGCGTGGGCGGCGATCCTGGCGGGCATAGCCAAAATAGGGAATGACTGCGGTGATGCGAGTGGCCGAAGAGCGGCGCAGGGCATCAGCCATGACAACCAGTTCCATCAGGTTGTCATTGGTCGGTGCGCAGGTGGACTGGATGATGAAGACATCCTTGCCACGCACGTTCTCGTTCAGCTCAACGGCAACTTCGCCATCACTGAAACGGCCTACGGAGGCGTCACCCAGGGGAATATGCAATTGACGCACGACGCGTCGTGCCAGATCGGGGTTGGCGTTCCCCGTAAAAACCATCATCTTGGACACGCTGCATTACCTTTTTGTGGTAGTGGTCGATGCGGATGAGACGATCCAACGGGAGATGACAGAGCATCAGCCCGAGCGATCAGCTCAAGATGTTCATGATTGTGCCGGGAAAAAATGGCAGGGGCGGCTGGATTCGAACCAACGCATGGCAGGATCAAAACCTGCTGCCTTACCGCTTGGCTACGCCCCTGTATCTGTCCGGGTACACTAGGTTGCACCCTTTTACGCCGCTTTGCTGAGTTGGCGATGCAACGTTGAAACGTTACAACCCCTGGCAACAAAGGTTTGCAGTGTGGCTGGCAACCGGGCGCGAACTTTATCAGCTTCGCGTTCGTTTGGGAAGGCCCCAAACAAGCAACTGCCAGTCCCGGTCATCTTAGCCTCACAATATTTGTTTAGCAAGATCAACGTGTTATGAATTTTCTCATAGCGCGCTGCAACAACCGGCAAGCAGTCATTCCGACCACCGTGCTCACGGAAGGCCGCTAATGTAATGGGCGGGGTGTCGCGCGTCAACCTTTGATCGGAAAAAACTTCTGCCGTGCTGACACTGCAATCGGGGATCACTACCAGATACCAGGGTTCTTCGATCTCTACCGGGGTCAGCTGCTCGCCAACACCTTCGGCCCAGGCCGCTTGGCCACGCACGAAAACGGGGACGTCAGCGCCCAGTTCCAGGCCAAGCTCGGCCAGCTCATCCAGGCTTGCACCACATTGCCACAAGTGATTGAGGCCCAGCAGGGTGGTGGCGGCATCGGAGCTGCCGCCGCCCAGACCGCCGCCCATGGGCAGGCGCTTGTCGAGCCGGATGTCCGCGCCGCAGGTTTGCCGGCAATGGTTCTGCAGTAATCTGGCTGCGCGCACTATCAGGTTGTCATCCGGCTTTACCCCGGCCAAATCACTCTGCAGTACTATCTGCCCATCGCTGCGTGGCTGGAAGTGCAGGGTGTCGCCGTAATCGAGGAACTGAAACAGGGTTTGCAGCCGGTGGTAACCGTCAGCACGGCGCCCGGTAATATGCAGAAACAGGTTGAGTTTCGCGGGTGCGGGCAGGCTCAGTGTATTGCTGGCTGTCAATTGCGCGGTTCCCAGTTGGTGACGACCAGGGTAATCAGCAGATCATAACCGCTGATTTGCAGGCGCTGCGGCAATTGCCGCTCGCCAACGGGCTGGTAGCGGCTGTATTCGACCGTCCAGCCATCCTGCTGCAGGCGCGCCAGGCGACTGTCGGTGTCCAGTTGCAGCTGACTGGGGCGGTCCGGCGCCGGTAGCCCGCGCACCCACCACAACAGATTGTCTACCGGCAGCCGCCAGCCAATACTCTGTGCCAGCAGTTGTTCGGCGTCTGCCGCTTGCCGGGTCGGCTGGCCAGCCATTTCCAGCGTGACGCCGTCGCGGTCGCCCTGAATGCGGGTGGCCCTACGGCCCAGCGGGCCGGACAGGCGAATGTCGTAATAGTCTTGCTGTTGCAGCCAGAACAGTGTGCCGCTGCCGGACTCCTCGGGGGCACGCAGACCAATCTTGCCGTGCAGTATCCAGTTATCCAGTGACGTGAGGCTGGCCTTGTGCGCCCGCCAGGCTTGCGCGTCACCACCGATGTCCAGGCTTTCGCGCTGATGCAGGTTGCTGCAGGCGGTCACAGTCAGGGTCGCCAAGAGCAGCAGGAGAAGGCGGGTCAGACGCATGGCTTACTCGTTTTCCAGGCGTTGTCGGGTTTCTCGCACCATTGGGCTGTCGGGATCATTGTCCAGTGATTTGTCCCAAATGGCGCGGGCTTCGTCGCGGCGACCCAGTTGCCAGAGTACTTCACCCAGATGAGCGGCAACTTCCTGGTCGGGGAAGTCAGCCCAGGCCTGTTGCAGGTACTCCAGTGCCCGCTCCAGATTGCCCAGGCGGTAATGCACCCAGCCGAGACTATCCAGGATGGCCGGATCGTCGGGCTTGAGGGTCAGGGCTTGTTCGATCAGCTCCAGCGCTTCGTCAAGGCGTTGATTGCGGTTGGCCAGTGTATAGCCAAGTGCATTCATCGCCCGGGCATTATCGGGTTCCCGGCTCAGAATATGTCGCAGGTCCTGTTCGCTTTGTTGAGCCTGCCCCAGCTGATCATGCAGCAGCGAGCGGATATACAGCAGGTCAATGTCATCGTTGAATTCGGTCAGGGCTTCCTGGGTTATTTCCAGGGCACGTTCGGGATACCGGTCAAGCAGGCTTTCGATCTCAAGCAGATAGAGCTGCATGCGCTCCTGAGGCCGTTCACTGCGTGATTCGGCGAGGATCTGCGACAACAGGTCTAGACGCTCGTCGGCCACCAGGGTTTGCGTAATGCGCAGGCGAGCCGGAAGATATTCATTGCCATTGCGCACGGCCAGCCAGGTTTGCACGGCATCTTCCGTTTGCCCCAGTTCATGCTGGGCAAGGCCGAGATGATAGAGAGTGGTGCCGTTATCCGGCTGTTGCTCGAGGGCTTGTTCCAGGTAATCAATGGCCAGGTCGGGTTGCTGGTTCTCCAGGCTGATCAGACCCAGTGTCAGGGTCAGGTCGTGATCATCCGGGTTTTGCTCGCGCAAGCGGCCAAACTGTCCGGCTGCAGCATCCAGCTCGTCATTGCCGAGCAGCAGGCGGGCCAGCTGCAGGCGCAGACGGTTGTCATCCGGGTGCTGCTGCAGGCTGGTGTGCAGCAGATCAATAGCCTCTTGCGGACGGTCCAGCTGGCTCAACAGGTTGGCGTGCAGTAACAGGGCGCCCGCCTGCTGCTCTATGAGTGGCTGTTGCTGCAGGATGTCCAGGGCCTGTTGCGGCTCCTGTTCATGCACTATCAATGCACGGGCAAATGCCAGTTGGCGGTTGTCCGGGTATTCCTGCTGCAACTGCTGCAGGGTGTCGAGGAAATTGTTGCGCGTAGCACTGTCACTCTGGCTGGCCGCCGCGGCAAGGAAGTCAAAGTGCGCCTCACCGCTCATGGCCAGCACTTTGCGCATGCTTGCCGTGGCTGGTTCGATCTGTCCGGCGCGTGCCTGCTGTAGGGCCGCAGCGCGATGCGCTTCGACATCATTCGGCGCTACTTGCGCCCACAGGGTCGCCATCTCCAGCGCGGGTTCTTGCGCCCCGAGGAATTCGGCAACCCGCAGTGCACGTTCAACCACACCGGGGTCACGGGTCTGTTCGGCCTGGCGCAGGTAGTTGCCCAATGCCAGATCAAAGCGATTGCGCTGGCCGGCCATTTCCGCGGCCAGGAGCTCGAACAGGGTATCCTTGGGGAAGGGACGCGGCGGTATGTCCGGGGTCGCCACCGGACTCTGTTCGGACTGGGGCTCGGTCAGCACGGTTTCCGGACTCTCGACCTGCGACCGGTTGGCGCAGGCAGTGACGGCCAGGCTGAGGCTGATGACCAGCAAGGTACGTTGAAGGGTAGGTGTCATGGCGTTCCGCAACAGCGATCAGATAAGGATGATGATGCCACAGGATTCCGCCTAAACACACCGGCGCGGCCTGAGGAATTGATTGGCGTTGATATACATAGGACAATTGGGGGTTTGAATCATTCCGCAGTCCCTCGCATAAAGAGGCATCATGGGTTTTCTGGCAATCGGCATCAATCACAAGACGGCAGCCGTCGACGTACGCGAGCGGGTGGCGTTTTCGCCTGAGCAGCTGGCCGAAGCCCTGCAGCGCATGCGTGTGGATACCGCAACCCAGGAAGTGGCGATTCTTTCTACCTGCAATCGCACTGAAATCTACTGCAGCCAGGATACGCCGGATGCCGAGCGGGTGTTGCGCTGGCTGGCGGACTACCATGGCTTGCCGGCTGAGCAGTTGACCGGTAGCAGTTATCAGTATCAGGAGTCGGCTGCGGTACGCCATATGATGCGCGTTGCCTCGGGGCTGGATTCCATGGTCCTCGGTGAGCCACAGATTCTCGGTCAGATGAAGGATGCCTGGCAGGCTGCTCGCACGGCCGGTACCCTCGGTC
The DNA here is from genome assembly GCF_900105655.1 of Halopseudomonas salegens. NCBI lineage: Bacteria > Pseudomonadati > Pseudomonadota > Gammaproteobacteria > Pseudomonadales > Pseudomonadaceae > Halopseudomonas > Halopseudomonas salegens. The sequence goes on along the minus strand of NZ_LT629787.1, from coordinate 2,612,911 downwards.
CGCAACTGGACCGCTTGTTCCAGAGCACTTTCAATACGGTCAAACAGGTGCGCACCGATACCGCCATTGGCGAAAATCCGGTCTCCGTGGCCTTTGCTGCAGTCAGTCTGTCGCGGCAGATCTTTTCCGATTTGCGTCGCAGCACAGCCTTGCTGATCGGTGCCGGGGAAACGATCACCCTGGTTGCCCGTCATCTGTACCAGCAGGGTGTGAGCAAGATTATTGTCGCCAACCGTACCCTGGAGCGGGCGCAGTTACTGAGCGATGAACTCGGCGGCCGAGCAATCGTGCTCAACCAGATTCCCGACGTATTGGCCGAATGCGACATTGTCATCAGTTCCACTGCCAGCCCCTTGCCGATTCTGGGCAAGGGGGCAGTAGAGCGCGCCCTGCGCCAGCGCCGGCACAAACCCATGTTCATGGTCGATATTGCCGTACCGCGGGATATAGAGCCGGAAGTCGGCCGGCTGGCGGATGTGTACCTGTATACCGTGGATGACTTGCATGAAGTCATCGCGGAAAATCTGCGGTCGCGTCAGGGCGCGGCTGACGCGGCCGAACGTCTGATCGAACTGGGTACGGATGAGTTCATGCAGCGTTTGCGGGCTCTGGCGGCAGTCGATGTGCTGCGCCGATACCGGCAAAAAGCCGAGGCGTTGCGTGATCAGGAGTTGACCCGGGCCATGAGCCGGCTGCAGCGCGGCGGTGATCCCGCTGCGGTGATGACTGAAATGGCCCGTGCGCTGACCAACAAGTTGCTGCACGATCCCAGTGTGCAGCTCAAGCAAATGACCGCCGAAGGGCGGGCCGATGCGCTGGCGCTGGCGCAGGAACTGTTTGCCCTGGAAGCAGATCAGGCCCCGACCCTAACACCACCACAAGGCAAACCATGAAGGCTTCACTGCTTAACCGCCTGGATACCCTGCAAGACCGTTTTGAAGAGCTGTCGGCTTTACTCAGTGATGCTGAGGTGATCAGTGATCAAGGGCGTTTTCGCGAGTACTCGAAAGAATATGCCGAGCTGGAAACCACCATGGACTGCTACCAGCAATGGCGCAGCGTGCAGGCTGACCTGGATGAGGCGCGTACGCTGCTCAAGGACAGCGATGCGGACATGCGTGCGATGGCCGAAGAGGATCTGGCGGTCGGGACCGAGCAGCTGGAGCAGCTGGAGCAGACGCTGAACCAGCTGCTATTGCCCAAGGACCCGGATGACGAACGCAATGTGTTTCTGGAAGTTCGCGCCGGTACTGGTGGTGATGAAGCCGCACTCTTTGCCGGTGACCTGTTCCGCATGTACCTGCGTTATGCCGAGCGCCAGGGCTGGCGTGTAGAGGTGCTGTCAGAGAACGAAGGCGAGCATGGCGGTTTCAAGGAGGTTATCGCCCGGGTTGAGGGCGCCAGTGTCTATGCCCGGCTGAAGTTCGAGTCGGGTGCCCACCGCGTACAGCGGGTACCGGAAACCGAGTCCCAGGGCCGCATCCACACCTCGGCCTGCACGGTAGCGGTATTGCCGGAAATGGACGAGCAGGCCGCCATCGACATCAATCCTGCCGATTTGCGTGTGGACACTTTCCGCGCCTCCGGTGCTGGGGGTCAGCACATCAACAAGACCGATTCCGCGATTCGCCTGACCCACCTGCCCAGCGGCATGGTGGTGGAGTGTCAGGAAGAGCGTTCACAGCACAAGAACCGCGCCAAGGCCATGAGCCTGTTGCAGTCGCGTTTGGCCAATCAACAGCGGGAAGCGCAGGAAAAGCAGTTGTCGGATACCCGCCGTTTGCTGGTCGGTTCGGGTGACCGCTCAGAGCGCATTCGCACGTACAATTTCCCCCAGGGGCGGGTAACCGATCACCGCATCAACCTGACACTGTACAGCCTCGATGAAGTGATTCAGGGCAACCTGGAAGCGGTGATTGAACCTCTGCGGCGCGAATACCAGGCCGACCAGATGGCTGCACTGGATGCGCATTGATCAGGTCTTGGCTGCGGTTGACTTGCCGGATTCCGGCAGCCCGCGACTGGATGCCGAGTTGCTGCTGGCGGCTGTGCTCGACAAGTCGCGCAGCTATCTGCGGACCTGGCCGGAATATGAGCTGACCGCGCCGCAACTGAACCTCTATCGGACGCTGCTTGCGCGCCGTCGTGCCGGCGAGCCGGTGGCCTATCTGCTTGGCCGCCAGGGCTTCTGGTCATTGGATCTGGCCGTGGCGCCCAGCACCCTGATACCGCGACCGGATACCGAGCGATTGGTCGAGCTGGCCCTGGAGCTGGGTCCGACCGGCGCTGCCCGGGTGCTGGATCTGGGTACCGGCAGCGGGGCGATTGCCCTGGCCCTGGCCAGTGAGCGGCCCCAGTGGCAGCTTACTGGCGTTGATCGGGTGACCGACGCTGTGGCGCTGGCCACGCGCAATGCCGAGGAACTGGGCCTGCGCAATGTCAGCTTTCAGCGCAGCGACTGGTTTGCCGGGGTGAGTGGCCAGCGGTTTGATCTGGTGGTCAGCAACCCGCCCTATATTGCCAGTGATGATCCGCACCTGAGTCAGGGTGATGTGCGTTTCGAGCCGAGCAGCGCCCTGGTCAGCGGCAACGATGGTTTGCAGGATGTTCGCCAGATCATCGGTGAGTCCCGCAAGCATCTGCAGGGTTGGCTACTATTGGAACACGGCTGGCAACAGGCGGCGGCGGTACAGGCCCTGTTGCATGAACAGGGCTATCAGGCGGTGGCCTCCTGGCAGGACCTGGCCGGGCAGACGCGAGTAACCGGAGGGCAGTGGCATGGATGATCAGCAACTGTTGCGCTACAGCCGTCAGATTCTGCTGGCGCAGGTGGATATCGACGGCCAGCAGCGCTTGCTCGACAGCCACGTGCTGATCGTCGGTGTTGGCGGACTGGGTGCGCCGGTGGCCCTCTATCTGGCTGCTGCCGGGGTCGGGCAGATCACCCTGGCCGACCCGGACCAGGTTGATCTGACCAATCTGCAACGACAAATCATCCATCAACAGGCGGATATTGGCCGCGACAAGGTCGCGTCGGCCAGTGAGCGTCTGCTGGCGCTGAATCCCCAGCTGCAGATCGACACCCTGCCGCTGGCGCTCTCCGGCCAGGCACTGGCCGAAGCGGTAGAGGCGGTGGATCTGGTGCTGGATTGCAGTGATAACTTTGCCACCCGGCAGGCAGTGAATCGCGCCTGCGTTGCGGCGCGCAAACCGCTGGTATCCGGCGCTGCCATCCGCCTGGAAGGGCAGCTCAGTGTATTTGATCCACGGCGTGATGACAGCCCCTGTTACCAATGTCTGTATGGCGATGGTGAAGAAACCACCCTTAGCTGCAGTGAAGCCGGCGTGCTTGGCCCGCTGGTCGGTACCATAGGCAGTTTGCAGGCGCTGGAAGCGCTCAAATTGCTGGCGGGATTTGGTACGCCACTGGTTGGCCGCTTGTTGTTGCTGGATGCGCTGGATGGGCGCTTCCGTGAACTGCGGGTACCGCGTGACCCCGCGTGCGCCTGTTGTGGTGCGGGGTCAAAGGCATGAACTGCTCGCCAATCGGGGTATTTGACTCCGGCCTCGGCGGCCTCTCCGTGCTGAATGAAATCCGCCAGCAGCTGCCGCGGGAAAGCCTGCTCTATGTGGCTGACTGTGGCTATGTTCCCTACGGCGACAAGCCACCTGAACTGATTCGCCAGCGCAGCCGGCAGATTGCGGCGTTTCTGCTGGCACAAGGCGCCAAGGCCCTGGTGGTGGCTTGCAACACGGCGACGGCTGCAGCCATCAACGATTTGCGCAGCTGTTATGACCTGCCGATTATCGGCATGGAGCCGGCGGTAAAGCCCGCCACTCAGGCCACACGCAGCGGTGTAGTCGGTGTGCTGGCCACCACCGGCACCTTGCAAAGCGCCAAGTTTGCCGCCCTGCTGGATCGCTTTGCCGGTGATGTCGAGGTCATTACCCAGCCCTGCCCGGGGCTGGTCGAGTGTGTCGAACGGGGTGAACTGCACAGCCCGGCTACCCGGGCCCTGCTGCAGCGCTATGTGGCGCCACTGCTGGCAGCCGGTTGCGATACGCTGATTCTGGGTTGTACCCATTACCCGTTTTTACGCCCCTTGCTGGCTGAGTTGGTGCCTGCGGATGTTGCCTTGATCGATACTGGCGCTGCAGTAGCCAGGCAACTGGGTGAGCGCCTGCAGGCGGCCGACATCCAGACCGCCGCCGAATGCGCGGCACAAGACGCTTTCTGGACGACCGGCTCGGTCGCTGGGATGCAACAGAGCATGCCGGCGCTATGGCGTGGTCCGGCATCCGTGCAGCCTTTGTCCCTATGATGGGTTTTGCGAGAAGGAGTGGAACGATGAAAAACAAGTGGGTTGTCAGTATTGCCGGCCTGTGTGCGCTGCTGATGTCCTCGTCCGGTATGGCACAGGACGCGTTCAGTCTGGATGCGGGTCGCAGCTCGGAATCAACTACGGCCCTGCGCCTGGGTGCACAATGGGATTTTGACCGGACCTTGTGGCAGAGCAACAGTGGCCAACTGAGGCTGAATGGGTACTGGGATCTGGCGGCAACGTATTGGGGGAGTCTGGATACTGTGAGCCTTGATGCCTCTCCGGTACTGCGGCTGAATATCGGCAGTGCTGGCCGGACCCCTCAGGCTTATCTTGAGGCCGGGATCGGTGTTGCCTGGTTCAGCCGTTCACGCCTGGCGCCAGGTACCCGACTGGGTTCCAGCCTGCAATTTGCCGATCGTCTGGGTGTCGGCATGCGTCTGGCCAATGGCGATGATGTGGCTATACGCTATTTCCATTATTCGAATGCAGGCTTCAACCGCCGCAACAGCGGGGTTGATAAGTTGGTACTGCACTATCGGCTTAACTTCTAGCCGGATTGCGTTGTTGTTCGGCGGCCAGCCGTTGGCGATATTGCTCGCGGTAAAGATGGGCGAAGCCGTGCAGAACCGGCAGTACGATGGCCCAGGTGGCGGCCAGAATCAGTATGCTGGGCAGCGTGCCCAGCGGCAACCTGACATCGGCCAGTGCAGCGCCTGCCAGATAGGAGCAGGGTGCGGCAATGGCGCCGACGCCGGCTGCCAGCCACCAGCGCCGAGTCCATGCCAGACAATGGTTCAGCGTGGTGGCCAGCAATGCCCAGAGCAAGGCCAGCCACAATGGAACCAGATCGGATTCGCCGGGGAAGTCGAATACGCCAAGGTGCATGAGAAACGAATCCAGCGCTGCACCGGCAAAGAAAACGCTCATTACCAGTTTACCTTCGGCGGCCCAGCTACTTATCCAGGTAAAGTGGACCAGTAGCACAGCAAGCGGAATCAGCAGCCAGACAGAGCTACCGCCAAGTATCGCGGCAAACCAGCCGAGCTGAAACAGGACGGCATTGGCAATCAGCTTGGTTGGCATCTCAGGCTCCCAGGGTATGCAAGTGCAGGTCCGGCCGGGCATCGGGTTTGCTGAACAGGATCTGTGCGGTACCGATCGAGCGCTCATCAAAGCCGCCCTCGCAGTAACACAGGTAGAACTCCCAGAGCCGGAAAAAGTAGTCATCATACCCGAGTTGCTGCAGATGGCTGCGTGCGTTCTTCAGGTTGCGGTACCAGTGGCGCAGGGTCTCTGCGTAATGCAGGCCGATGTCTTCCAGGTGCAGCATGGCCAGATCGGTATGCTTGCGCGTCAGCTCGCCAATCAGGCTGACCGACGGCAGCGAGCCACCGGGAAACACATAACGCTGGATGAAATCGACGCTCCTGCGCGCCTGCTCATAACGCTGATCCCTGATGGTGATGGCTTGCAGCAACATCAGGCCGTGCGGCTTCAAGCGCCGGGCGCAGTGCTCGAAATAGGTGCGGAAATAGTTGTGGCCGACGGCTTCGACCATTTCGATCGAGACCAGTTTGTCGTATTCCCCGGTCAGCTCGCGGTAATCCTTGAGCAGCAGGGTAATGCGGTCTTGCAGGCCAAGCTCAGTGACCTTGTCCTTGGCGTAGGCGTATTGCTCCTGTGACAGCGTCGTGGTGGTCACGCGGCAGCCATAATGCTGCGCTGCATAGATGGCCATACTGCCCCAACCGGTCCCAATCTCCAGCAGGTGGTCGCCCGGCTTGAGTTCCAGCTTGCGACAGATGCGCTCCAGCTTGTGCTGCTGAGCCTGTTCCAGGTTGTCACACTGGGGTGGGAAAATAGCGGCCGAGTACATCATGCTGGGATCGAGAAAATTCTCGAACAGGTCATTGCCGAGATCGTAGTGCGCCTGAATATTCCGGCGAGAGCCTTTCAGTGTGTTGCGGTTAAGCCAGTGCATCCATTTCAGTGCCGGCCGGCCCAGTCGAGCAATACCCTGCTCCATGGCATCCAGTACGCTGAGGTTGCGTACAAAAAGGCGAGTAACCGCGCTCAAGTCCGGCGTGGTCCAGAAGCCGTGAATATAGGACTCTCCCGCCCCGACACTGCCGTTGCCGGCCACCATGGGATAAGCCGCTGCACTGTGCAAGTGAACTTCGGCGTGCAGGCCATCTTCATCGGGCTGGCCGAATTGCAGGACCTGACCATCTTCGTGCAAGGTCAGCAAGCCAAAGCGCAGTGACTTCAATTGAGCCAACACCAGGCGGCGGGACAGCGCCTGCATCCAGTTTGGCCGGTCGGCAACCAGTTCGGTTCGATGGCGGGTCTTGCCCAGCAACTGGCTGGCACGCTCGTCACTTGCTGCCCGGTCGTCGCTATAGCAGACCTGCGTTTCGTCAATGCTTTTCATGCGAAGACTCCTTGACCTTGATAGCAGTAGCCGCGGTGGTGATCTGTACCGGGGCCTGGTGATCAAAAATGGGAATGCGTTTCAGAGCGAGGCGCAGTGCCTGCCAGTAAATGCCGGTTATGGTTTTCAGCACCATGAACGGAAAGCTGCAGGCCTCGCGGCGCAACAGACTTTTGCTCAGCGGCTGGCGGGCCAAGTTGAGTGTGGCGTCGAAGAGTTTTTCGTTGGCCTGCCAGTCTTCCATGTGGATCAGCAGGGTTTTACCCGGCTGACTGAAGCGCATGCGGTAATCCAGCTCGGCTGGCAGGAAGGGTGACACCTGGAAGGATTTGGCCACCTGGAAATTCTGCGTGCGCTGCTCGGGATCGGTTTTCATCACATAGCAGTACCGTTCCAGCCAGGGCGTATTGCTGACTTCGGTGATGATGGCGCGCAGCTTGTGCGCCTGGTCGTAGCAGTAAAAAAAGGACGCCGGGTTGAACACCAGACCGAAACTGCGTACCTGGGTCAGCAGGCAGACCGGGCCATTCAGGTGCAGCCCCAGTTGCTCACTGACCAGTCGTCGGGCGGTCTGTTGCAGGTTTTCATGCTCGCGGGCGTGGTGGCGCAGATAATCGTCGGGACGAAAGCGCATGGGTGACCACCAGCGGCCAGACCACAGGCTACTCAGCTTGAATACCTCAGCCTGCTCATCCAGATTGAGCCACAGCAGGCTCAGCCGGTAAGTGAAGTTGTGGGTTTTCGGGGCGTATCGGCGATGCCTGATCCAGCCCCGGTACAGTGCGCTGGATGCATTCATAGCGGCTCCTCCTGCAAGGCATCAACCACCCGCAGGGCACTGACCACGCCATCTTCGTGGAAGCCGTTGGCCCAATAAGCACCACAGAAATAGCTGTGTCGTGCGCCAAGCAGTTCACGCCAGCGTTGCTGGGCCTGTTGTGCCGACAGGCTGAACTGTGGGTGCGCGTAACTGAAGCGGGCGAGGATCTTTTGTGGATCAATGGCGGCAGTCTGGTTCAGGCTGACACAGAAGGTTTCCGGCGCCTGTATACCCTGCAGGATATTCATGTTGTAGGTAACTGCCGCCGGCTGCTGGCGGTCGCCACCGAGTCGATAGTTCCAGCTGGCCCAGGCCAGCTTGCGATCAGGTAGCAGGCGGGTGTCGGTGTGCAATACAACATCGTTGTCGGCATAACCAATGGCCCCGAGAATCGCCAATTCCTGTTCACTGGGGTCACTCAACATCGCCAACGCCTGATCGCTGTGACAGGCAAAGATCACCTTGTCGAATGTTTCGCTGCCGGCGGCACTGTGAATGGTTACTCCCTCAAGCGTGCGTTCAACGCGTTGCACCGGACAGTTCAGGCGAATACGTTCGGCGAAGGCGGCACTCAGGGGAGCAACATAACTGCGCGATCCACCCTGAATGACACGCCACTGTGGGCGATCACTGACCGAGAGCAAACCGTGATTGCGGAAGAAGCGTACAAAGAACTGCAGCGGAAAGGCCAGCATATCGGCCAGTGACATGGACCAGATCGCCGATCCCATTGGAATGATGTAATGGTCGATAAATCGCTGGCCGTAGCCTTCCGCCACGAGGTAATCCCCGAGCGTGGTTTCCGCACTGATGCGTTCTTCGCTGAGGTCCCGCAGAGCCTGGCGATTGAAGCGCAGGATATCGCCAACCATGCCGAGGAAACCCGGTGAAAGCAGGTTGCTGCGTTGGGCAAACAGGCTGTTCAGGTTGTTGCCGTTGTATTCCATGCGGCTGACCGGGTCATGCACGGAAAAACTCATTTCGGTGGGCCTGGAGCTGACGCCAATCTCGTTCATCAACTGGATAAAGTTGGGGTAAGTCCAGTCATTGAACACAATAAAGCCGGTGTCGATAGCATAAGGCTGACCCTGCATCTCGATATCGACCGTGTGCGTGTGACCACCCACCCAGTCGACGGCCTCGAATACAGTCAATTCGTGCTGCGCGGCCAGTTTGTAGCCACAAACCAGGCCGGATATGCCGGTACCGATAATGGCTATGCGCATCAGTCACGCCCCTCGCTATCGGTCCGGGCCATGCCTTTGGTCAGGGCAAAGCGGAGGCTGTTGGGCAGGCTGCCGAGCAAGCGCAGGAAGCCGATGAAAATGCCCGGGAAGCGGATTTCCCGTTGGCCACGGGCGATGCCTTTGACGATCTTGCGGGCGGCTTTTTCGCTGCTGACCTGCATGGGCATGGGGAAGTCATTCTGGGCGGTCAGCGGCGTCTCGACAAAGCCGGGGCTGACCAGACTGACACCAATATCCCACTGCGCCAGATCCAGCTCCAGTGACTGAAAGAGGTAGCGTATGGCGGCCTTGGATGCCCCGTAGGCTTCCGCACGGGGGAGCGGGCAGAAGGTTACGCTGCTGCCAACACCGACCAGCCGGGGTTTTTCCCCTTTGCGCAGCAAGGGCAGCGCAGCCTCAATGCAGTGCACGGTCCCCTGAACGTTGGCGGCCATGACGCGGGCAAACAGGGCAGAGTCGAAACTGGATACGTCAACATACTCGCAGGTACCCGCATTCAGGATCGCCAGGTCCAGCGCTCCCCATTTATCCTGCATAGCCTCTGCCACAGCGATGACCTCTGCCTGCTCGGTCATATCGGCGGTCAGTACCTCGATTTGCCCGGGGAACTCGGCAGCCAGCTCATCCAGTGGTTCACGGCGCCGTGCAGTCAGCGCCAGTTGATGGCCTGCGTTGGCCAGTTCGCGGGCGAGCGCCAGGCCGATACCGCTGGAGGCACCGGTCAGCCAGATACGTTGCGGATTCATGCCAATCTCCTTTTCAGCCACGCAATCAGCCGGCCCAGCAGTGGCAAGTGCTCGTAGAGCAGGGCGCCGGCATCAAAATAGTCTCGATGGCGGCAGACCTTGTCGCCGCGAAATTGCACAAAGCTACAACCTTCGACCGCAATCGGTTGCCCGCGTTGCAGGCGCGGATGTTGGTAAGTCATGGTCCAGCGCAGCACGGCTTCGGTGTCGCTTAGCTGCTGGCAGTGGTGAAAAGCAAATGCGATATGGGTGACGTTGGCATACAGGTTGGCGCAGTAAGCCTGCATGGCAGCCAACCCATGGATTTCGTGCAGTGGATCGGTGAACACCATGTCTTCGTGGTAGAGCTCGGCCAGTTGCGACAGGTTGTCCTTGTTCAGTGCGGCAAATCCCTGCGCAAAACGCTCGGCAACGGTTGTGGTCATGCGCTGTCTCCCAGAGATTTGAAGGTTTCAAGCGCCCGCTGACGGGTCTGTTTGAGATCAACAATGGCTGCAGGGTAATCAATGGCATTGAACAGATCGGCCTTGATCGGCTGGTGGATCTGCTTGCCCGTGAGGCCAGCCAGTTCGGGCAGCCACTGGCGGATGAAATCACCCTGAGGGTCAAATCTTTCCGACTGGGTCAGTGGGTTGAAAATGCGAAAATAGGGTGCGGCATCGGTGCCGGTAGAGGCGCTCCACTGCCAGCCACCATTATTGGCGGCGAGGTCACCGTCAATCAGATGCTGCATAAACCAGCGTTCGCCTTCGCGCCAGTCAATCAGCAGGTTCTTGGTCAGAAACATGGCGCTGAGCATGCGCAGACGGTTGTGCATCCAGCCGGTTGCCAGCAATTGGCGCATGGCGGCATCCAGGATCGGGAAACCGGTCTTGCCGTGCTGCCAGGCTTGTAGCCCGGCAGGGTCGTTACGCCAGGGCACAGCGTCCATTTCCGGGCGGAAAGCCCGGTGCCGCGATACCCGTGGGTAGCAGACCAGAATGTGCTTATAGAACTCGCGCCAGAGCAGCTCGTTGATCCAGCTCACGGCGCCGGCCTGGCCGCTGTCGAACTCACCCTGATTACAGGTCAGAGCGGCATGCAGGCATTGGCGCACGGACAGCACACCGCCGGTCAGATAGGCTGAAAGGCGGCTGGTGCCGTCGACGTCAGGGCGGTCACGTTGTGCATCGTAATCCGCCATGATCTGCTCACAGAACAGGCTCAGGCGTTCAGCGGCAGCGGCTTCACCGGCCGGCCACAGGGCGCGCTGACTGTCGCTGGCACGAAAGTCCGCCAGCTCGGTGGGCACCGGATCGCTGGCGCAGGGTGCCTGGTCCTGAGCCGCTATGCGCGGCAGGCAGGGCGGGCAGCTGCGATGCAGCTCGCGGTAGGCCAGGCGACGGAACTGGCTGTACACCTTGAACATGCTGCCGGCCTGGGTCAGCAGGCTGCCGGGTTCGAACAACAGCTGATCGGTATATCGCTGACATGAGCGTCCGGCACGCTCAAAGGTGGCGGCTACGGCGTCGTCCCGTTGTTGTTCGTGAATACCGTACTCGTCATTGAAGTGCAGGCCGTTGCTGCCGATTTCATCAGCCAGTTGCAGCAGAGCCTCGGGTGCGTCCTGCCAGTCCGGCACCTCAAGCACTCGCAGGGGAATATTCAGCGCCTGCAAATCGTGACTCAGGCTGGCCAGGTTACGCAGCCAGAAGTCCATCTTGATCGGTGCGTCTGCGTGCTCTTGCCAGGTAGTCGGGCAGAGCAGACATACGACCACAACGGGACCTTGTTCACGGGCGTGCCACAGGGCGTGATTGTCAGACAGGCGCAGGTCGTTGCGAAGCCAGCACAGCTGCAATGCGCTCATGCGTCCTCCTCCAGCCAGGTCATCAGCCGGCTGTGGGCACGGCTTGGCAGGTCGGCCAGCGGTTGAATACCGAGTTCGATCAGCTCCTCGTCATGGATGATGGCGGCCGGACCTGCCATGAACAGAGGAGTGTCATGGTGATCGCTCAGCTTGGGAAGATGGCGGCGCAGTTGTGCCGCGGGCAAAGCCTGGCTGCTGAACATGATCAGTGCTTTGGCCTGATTGTGCTCGCAGATCAACCCCAGCTCGCTGGCAGGCACTTCCCATTCCAGCAGGTTGATGCTGTAACCGTCATTGCTGAGCAGCAAGGCCAGCAGCCACAGACCGGGTTCGCAATGTTGATCAGACAGGCTGGCCAGTATCAGGCGCGGGCCTTGCTGGTGGCAATTGTTGTGATACAGCCGGGTGGCCAGCTTGCTGCGCAGCCAGGTATGCGCAAATACCTGCTCCAGCTGGCTGCCGAATTGACCTTGCCAGCGTTGCTCAAGCTGTTGCAACAGCGGTTCCAGCAATTGAGTGCACAGGGTGCGTACCGGGTATTGCGATGCAGACTGGTTGTATATGTGCTCCAGCTGGTCAGGATCGAAGGCCAGCAGGGCATTGAGCAGGTTCTGTTGCGCTTGCTGCCACGGGCTGTCTGCAGTGCTTCGGGCCTGGTTGGGGCGTTCAAGCAATTCCTTGACCTGGCTGACGGCAACGCCTCGCTCAAGCCAGGTCAGTATCGAGTGTATCTGGGCCAGATGGCGATCAGAATACAAGCGATGCCCTTTGGGTGTGCGGTGCGGTTTGATCAAACCGTAGCGACGTTCCCAGGCGCGCAGCGTGACGGCGTTCACGCCGGTCATGCGAGACACTTCGCGAATGGGCAGCATTGCCGGTTCATCGGGTTGCATGGGCAATCTCCTGAGCCACGATCAAATGGCGTTGCGCAGGCTGAGCCCGGGCGGATGAGGTTGCAGGTAGGCCTGTTGATGCAGGTAATCGTCCGGATGCTTCATCAGGTGATGTTTGAGTAGTGTCAGGGGAACGACCAGAGGAATCTGGCCTTGCCTGTAATCAGCGATAAGCGTTTCAAGCTCTTGCCGTTCGTCACTGTTCAGCACGCGCTTGAAGTGCCCGGCAATGTGCGCGAGTACATTGCTGTGACTACCCCGGTTGGCCGTTTTCTTCAACGCAGTCATCAACAGCTCGAAATAGCTGTCCGCGACAGGGGACAAGTCACCTTGAGCAAGGTTGGCGAGCAGGCGGCCCATGCGCTGGTAGTGTTCCGGGTGGTGCGCCAGCAGCAGGTATTTATGCCGGGCATGGAATTGCAGCAGGCGTTGGGCACTCAGGCCTTCGGTCAACATCTGCTGCCAGGCAGCGTAAACCATGACCCGGGTGACGAAGTTTTCTCGCAATACCGGGTCATGCAGGCGGCCCTCTTCTTCTACTGGCAGCAATGGGCGCTGGTGCATCAGCTCTGCAGCAAAGGCGCCGGCAGCGGTGCCCTGTGCAGGGTGGCCGTTGCTCTGGTAAACCTTGACCCGTTCCATGCCGCAGCTGGGTGACTTTTGCATCAGAATGAAACCGCACAGGTGCGTTTGTTCGGCAGCCACCTTGCGACCATAACTGCGCAGGTCGTCAGTGACGTCCAATGCAGGTGTTTTACTGCCAACCACACGGGGCCGGCTGGGTTCACCGACCAGGCGAATGGGTTCGCGCGGGGTGCCGAGACCGATGCTGACCTCGGGGCAGAAAGGCACCAGCTCGAAACAGTCGCCTAATTGCGCGGTACACAGGCGTGAGTGCTTGTGCCCGCCGTTGAAGCGAACCGGGCTGCCCAGCAGGCATTGACTGATACCGATGGGAATGCGCTGTGAATCAACCATGGCCGACACCTCTTATACAATGAAAATACTGTGTACAAGAATTAGTGTACACAAGTCCTATATTTGTACAAGTATTTTGTCTCGGTGGTCTGCAATCTTGCGGCTGTTCAGCGCCAGCCCATTTGCCAGGTATCAGCATCGCGCAGTCGTTGCCAGTCGATACGCTGGGAGTTCTTGGTCAGAACCGCTTCAAGTTCGACACTCTCTACGCGCTCGAGCTCATCACGGTAGAGGGCGGTGACGATGAAATGGCGTTCACGATGGACCGGCCGCGTAGCGGTCCACTTCGAGTGCAGTAGCTTGTCTGGATTGAGCCGGTGCATATTCCCTGCCTTTAAATCAGGGCTTGCTGAGCAAGGTTCTGGCGGCCTGCTGCCCGCTGAGCCAGGCATTTTCAACCCGACCGCCCAGACACCAGTCGCCGCAAGCGTAGAGGCCCAGTTCCGGGGCTGCCAGTGCTCCCCATTCGCACTGCTGCCCGGGGCGCGCATACAGCCAGCGATGCACGTGACTGAATTGGGTTGCCGGCACCTTGATACCGAGCACTTCAGAAAACGCTGCCTGCAAGCTGCCGGCAATGCTGTCTTTGTCGGTGTCGAGATGTTCCTGAGCCCAGGCTGGTGTGGACTGGATGACCCAGCTGTCGCTTTGCTCGCGTCCGGGTTTGCTGCTGTTGCGGGAAATCCAGTCGATGGGCCCCTGGCGTACAAAGCAGGCATCTACCTGGGTGTCCAATGGCTCGGCAAAACTCAACGCCAGCGTCCAGCCGGGCAGCATCTCAACCTGGCTGGCGGCCTGCGCAAGTTGGCTGGCTGGCGCCAGAAGGGGAACCGCTTGTGGCGCCGGAGTGGCCACCACGACACGGGCGAAGGGGCCGTGTGTTTGCTGCTGATCGTCGAGCAGTAGCCATTGTCCGTCATCTTGTGCCTGAAGTTTTTCAATCCGGGTACTACTGACCAATTCGAGGCCTTCGAGCAAACCCCGGGACCAGGCAGTCATTCTCGGGTAGCCGACAAAGCGTTGCTGGTTGTCTGCCGACAGTTGCAACCCGTTCTGGTCGTATTGGTACAGGTTCGGCGTCCATTCTTCGACATAACGGGCATCCAGCCAGGTTTTCAACTCCTGCCGGAAACCATGGTCACGGGCAGTGAAATATTGCGCCCCCAGATCAAAGTTACCGAATTCAGTGCGCTTGCTGCTGAGGCGACCACCACTGCCACGGCTTTTGTCGAACAGAACGACAGCATGCCCTGCCGCAGCGAGACTGCGGGCTGCACTGATACCAGACAAACCGGCACCGATTATGGCGATGTTCAGTGATTGCGACATAGGGCAGGCAGACTCCGTTGCAAAGTGGATACAGGATTGTCTCGACAAAACTTGTACATGGGGGTAAGTGTGTATAGCATCGCTCAATCTGCCGGCAGCTGCAAGCATCTCTGCGCCGGATGACATAGACTGCCTAGTCGAGTTTTCCCTTTCCTGTGCATCAAGCTGGACACAGGTATTGCAACCCAATCATTGGTGCCTGTCACACAGGCATTCAACCAGGAGAGAAGGCATGCATATCTTGCTAACCGGCGGTACCGGATTGATCGGCCGTGCTTTATGTAGACGTCTGGTGGCTGACGGTCACCAGCTCACGGTATGGAGCCGCCGGCCGGATCAGGTTCCAGCACTCTGTGGTGCCCAGGTGCAGGGAATAGCCAGCTTGCAACAGCTTGACCAGCAACCGTTGGACGCCGTGATCAATCTGGCCGGAGCCCCGGTTGCTGATCGCCCCTGGACGGCCAAGCGCAAAGCTGTTCTCTGGGCCAGCCGGGTGAGTTTGACCGAGCAACTGGTCGAATGGCTCGGGCAGCAAACGCACAAACCCGGTGTTCTGGTCAGTGGTTCAGCGGTGGGTTGGTATGGCGATGGTGGCGATCAGGTGCTTACCGAGCAGAGCCCGCCGCATCTGGAATATACGCATACCCTGTGCGATGCCTGGGAAGCTGCTGCCCGCCGTGCCGGCTCATTCGGTATCCGGGTGTGTCTGTTGCGGACCGGCCTGGTGCTGGCCCCGGATGGCGGGTTTCTCTCTCGCCTGTTACTGCCGTTCAAACTTGGCCTGGGTGGGCCGATCGGCAAGGGCGCGCAGTATATGCCCTGGGTTCACCGTGATGACATGCTTGGAATCATTATGCAGTTGCTGCTCAACCCTGATGCACAAGGCCCTTATAATGCAGTCGCTCCCAACCCGGTTACCAATCGCGAATTCGCCCGTACCCTGGGGCGGGTGCTGAAACGGCCAGCGCTGCTGCCTTTGCCGGCGCCATTGCTCAAGCTGGGCCTGGGGGAAATGTCCCGGTTATTGCTGACTGGCCAATGTGCCAAACCGGAAAAACTGCTCGAGCAGGGTTATCAATTCAAGTTCGGTCAGCTGGAAACAGCGCTGAAAGATGTTATCAATCACTGACAGTCGGGAGTCGTCATGTCATCACGTGGGGTATTGCTGGTTAATCTGGGTTCGCCGGAAAGCACTGAGGTAGCTGACGTTAAACGCTACCTGAATCAGTTTCTTATGGATCCCTATGTGATTGACCTTCCCTGGCCGGCGCGGCGGCTTCTGGTCAGTCTGATCCTGTGGTTGCGACCGAAAAAATCCGCCGAGGCCTATGCGTCTATCTGGTGGGATGAGGGGTCGCCTCTGATTGTGATCAGTCGCCGGGTACAGCAAGCCGTTCAAGCGCAGCTGGATATGCCGGTGGAATTGGCCATGCGCTATGCAGAGCCTTCGATTGAGCGCGGCATTCTGGCGCTGGCCAGACAGGGCGTGGACGAGATTCTGTTCATGCCGCAATACCCGCAACATGCTGACAGTACTATCACGACATCGGTCAAAGAGGCAGAGCGGGTCATCCAGGAGCATCGGTTGCCGATCAGGCTGACCGTGGTGCCGGCGTTCTATCAGCGCGAAGAGTACATGGATGCGCTGGTCGCCAGTGCTCGGGAGTACTTTGAACAACCCTTCGACCATCTGTTGCTGAGCTATCACGGGCTGCCGGAGCGGCACCTGAAAAAGGCCGATCCGACCGGTCAGCATTGCCTGCAGTTTCCGGATTGCTGCGAAAGGCCGTCGCCGGCGCATGCCACCTGCTATCGAGCGCAATGTACGGCGGTCAGCAAGGCCTTTGTCAAACGCATGGGCCTGAATGATGATCAGTGGTCGCAGGCCTTCCAGTCGCGTTTGGGCAAGGACAAGTGGATTGAGCCCTATACCGATGCTCGCGTAGATGAACTGGCAGCACAGGGGGTCAAGCGCCTGATCGTCATGTGCCCCGCCTTTGTTGCCGACTGCATCGAGACCCTGGAGGAAATCGGCGATCAGGTGCGTGAGCAGTTCATTGCCGCCGGGGGGGAAGAGCTGGTGCTGGTTCCCTGTCTGAATGATCACCCACAGTGGGTTGAGGCGCTGGTGCAATGGAGCAGGACCGAGCCTGAGGCGGTCTGATTGTTAGTGGGGCGGTAATGAATTTCCCACTTTGTGACGGGTTTGGCATTTATCATTGATTTTGTGACTTGCCAGTGTCGCCCGGCTGAGTAAAGTGTAGTTTTACATCCAGCCAGGGTGCACGGAATGCACATAATGGTTAGCCGGCAAAGGAAAGCCGGTACAGCACTGGTTGCGCGTCATGTTGCGCAACCTGGTGTCTCGCATATCTCCTTTGCGACCTCTCAGCGTGGCGTCAGCCTGCTGGAGGTTCTGGTCGCCGTATTGGTACTGGCAATTGGTGTGTTGGGTGCAGCGGTCCTGCAACTCAATGCCTTGCGTTACAACGCCAGTGCAGGCCATACCACGCAATCCACCTTTATTGCCTACGACATGCTTGACCGCATGCGCGCCAATGCCGAGAACCTCTCCAGCTACGCCACTACCGTGGACAGTTGTCCGTCCGGTGAGATGAGCGCTGACAGTGTGCATGCGGTTGATCTGGCTGATTTCGCCACTGCGGTTGGTTGTCAGCTGCCGGGTGGCCGTGGCTCGATTGCGATCACTGACAACCGCGCCATCATCACTATTGCCTGGTCGGAAGCGCGCATACTTGCCAATGAGCCGGATGCAGAGTTTGTCGTCACCAGTTTGATCCGGGGATCAACCCCATGATGCCTGCTTGCACGAACAGGTTTCGCGGGGCTCAGCAGGGTTTGGGCCTGATCGAGTTGATGATTGCACTGGTTCTTGGCCTGGTACTGGTGCTGGGTGTCGTGCAGGTATTCCTCGCCAGTCACCAGACTTTCGATCTGCAACAGCGTACCTCTACCTTGCAAGAAGACGCGCGCTTTGTGCTCAGCCGCCTGTCGAGCGAGTTACGCATGATCAACATGCACGGCTGTCTTGATCTGACACGCTTGCCGACACCGGCCCGTGACGCCGTTCCGGCCGAGCTGCAGCAACCGATTCGTTTCGACGCCGGCGTGTTGCGGCTTGTCACTGCCGATCTCAACAATGAAATCTTTGAGGTTACTACCCAGCGAGCAGTCAGCAACTATGGCGCGCAGTGGTTGATTGCGACCAATTGCCGGGATGAGCTGCGTATTGCCGGTAGCGGGACTGTCGAGGTAATGGCCGGGGATATTCTGATCCCGATACGGCAGCTGGAATACCGGCTGGACAGTAACCGGCTGCAGTTGCGCAGCAATGCAGCGGGTCATTTCGAAACTCTGATCGAAGGTGTTGCCGGGTGGGATGTCAGTTTCGGTCTGGCCGGCTCGGCCGATGAGCCCGGGGTCGAGGGTCATTATGTCGACACACTGACGAGCAGTGACTACGGACGGATTCGTAGTGTTCGCCTGGGTCTGCAGTTGAGTGACAGCCCGGGAGATCTCGGCGCGGCTCGGGTGAAAACCCGTGAATTTAGTCTGGTTGTCGCTTTGCGCAACCGTATCAACTGAGCAAGGAGGTTCTGTGTTGAAACCTGTACCTGACAGCGAACGGGGGGCAGCACTGGCTGTCAGCCTGATCTTTCTGTTGTTGATGACCATGGCGGCAATTGCGGCAGTGCAAGCCGCCAGCAGCCAGGAGCGCATGGCGGCCAACAGCAAATTCAGTAACGACAGCTTGCAGGCCGCGGAAGCCGGTTTGCGCCAGGCTGAGGTCGATCTGTTCGATAACTTTGCCGGCTTCGCGACGCCCTGTAGCGGTGCCGACTGCAATATCGATGCGAGCATTTATGATCCTGCCACCCAATCACGCCCGAGCAACCAGTGGATAGAAATCAGCCCGTCGACTGAGACCAACAACATGACCTTGTGGTACCGGGTCATCAATCTGGGGCAAAGCAATACGCCGGTGAATATTGCCAGACCTGCACCCGGCACCCTGTATCGGGTGGTGGTGGTATCTTTCCGTGGCTCCACACGAACAGTGCTGGAGGCTATCTATGTGCAAAGTGAAGCCTGAGTCAGGCGCCGTGCGCTACCGGCGCCTGTTGGCCATTTGTGCCGGTGCCGGCATGAGTCTGGCTGGAGCGCAATCGGTCCCGGCTTTTGCGCCGCTGAGTGGACCGATTCTGGCCAGTCCGGCGGTCGCGCCGAATGTGGTCATCCTGTTTGATAACTCATCCAGTATGCGCACTGGCATCGGTGACAACGGAAGAGGGATTGAGCGCTTGCAGGTGGCCAGGAGGGCGGTCAAGAGCTTGTTGTCCGACAATCGCGACATGCGTTTCGGTCTTTTTGTCTTTAATGAATCAACGGGTGTCGGAACCCGGCGAGACACCCATGGCGGTCGCCTGCTGGTACCGGTGGATGCGATCAATGAAACGACGTCGGCTGGCCAGGCTCACAAGCAGCGGCTGATCGACCAGATCGATGCCATTTCCCCGGTGCCCGCGGACGTCGGCAATGCCGATGGCTGGACCCATACGCCACTGGCGGAAACCTACTATGAAGTCACGCGGTATATGCGCGGTCTGGAGCCCTACTTCTCTCCGGCTCCGGCAGCGGCATCACCGGATCAGGGTAACCGTGCAGCTTTCCAGAGCCCGATTCAGTATCGCTGTCAGGGTAATTTTGGCCTGATTATCACTGATGGTTTGCCTACCTACGATAGTCAGTTCCCGACAAGCAGCACTGTCGAACCGGATGCCGGGGTGCTGGCAGCCGGTGAAACGGTGGCAGACAAGTTGCGCAGCTGGCACGACCCTTTCCTCGGCAATCTCGATAGCATTGATATTGCCGAAGAGGGCAGCACCTTCTTTCTCAATGATATTGCCCGCTTTGCCCATGATATCGATATGCGTACGGCTGAACGTGACGGTACCGACAATGCTGGCCAAAGCTGGGATGATCCAGCCTTTGCGCAACAGAATATGCGCACCCATACCATCGGCTTCACTGTCGACGACCCGCGTTTGAGCAGCATGGCGAATGCCGGAAATGGGCGATATTATCCGGCCAATGACAGCGCGCAATTCAGTTACGCCCTCGGCAGCGCACTGCGGGGTATAAACGCGGCCGCAGGATCGGGTGGGGGTGGGGCGGTCAGCGGTCCTGACCTGCAAGCCGATTCTGTGTTTTACCGTACCCGCTATGATCCGCAGGACTGGAGTGGACGTATCGATGCGGTGGCCATTGACGGCAACGGTCAACCGGGGGAATTGCGCTGGTCGACGGATAATACCTTCAAGCGCGCAACCCGTGGTCGCTACCAGACCTACCGCATGCCCGGCGGTACGGGTGCTGTTGGTATTGCCGAGCTTGATTCGGGCACGTTTGCCACGCTGGCCAGGGAGCAGCAAAGCCTGCTGCAGACGGAAGCGAGCATAGCCGGGATTGCCGATCAGCCCGCAGCAGGGCAACACCTGCTGGACTGGGCACGGGGCAATCAGATCAACGGGTTGCGTCCGCGCGGGCATCTACTGGGCGATATCATTCACTCCAATCTGGCGTTTGCCAGGCCGGGGGAGCGCACCGCAGTGCCTTCAACCGCTTATAATGCTTTTGTCGCCAGCAAACTTGCCGAGATGACTCCTTCACTGGTGGCTGGTTCCAATGATGGTTTGTTGCATGTGTTCAGTGCCGACGCTGGCAAACATCGGTTGGCCTATTTGCCTGTCGCCACCTACACCACGCTGGGTGGGCGTGCCCGTACCGATTTCACGGCGGCCACACACCTCTCCGGGGTTGACGGAAAAATCGCTGTTGCCGATGCGCAACTGGGGACGAGCAATGTCTGGACTACCCTGGCGGTGGGTGGCCTGGGTGCTGGCGGGCAGGGTCTGTATGCGATTCGTCTGTTCGATGCGGTGCAGGGCAACAGTGCCTTGGGCGCCTTGTGGGAAATCGGCCCGCATACCTCTTCTGACTGGCAGCACATGGGGTATACCTATGCCCAGCCACAGATTGCCCGCCTGAACGGACAGTGGGTGGCCATCACCGGCAACGGCTACGGCAGCACGTCAGGTCATGCAGTGCTTTATGTCATCAATCTGCAGAATGGTGCCAGGGTGGCGGAAATTACTGTGGATACCCGTGGTGGCAATGGCCTGTCGACGCCGGTACTGGTTACCGACAGTCAGGGTGACGTGATTGGCGCATACGCGGGTGACCTGGCAGGAAACCTGTGGAAGTTTGATCTTGGCGGCAGCTCGTCGGCAAGTTGGGGTAATGCTCTGGGTTCCAGCCCCTTGTTTACCACAGACACGGGGCAGCCCATTACGGTTGCTCCACAATGGGTGAATCATCCGGACTCAGGGCGTCTGGTGCTGTTTGGCACCGGCAAGTTTCTAGAGTTTGCCGACCGCACCGAGCTGACCGAGCAGGCGTTCTATGCGGTATGGGACCGCCCAGGAGACCAGGGAGGCTTGACGTCAGACAATCTGCTTGAGCAGAACATCAGTGCAGAATATCAACAGGACGCCTTTGACCTGAATGGTGACAACATCAGTGTGCCGGTGCGCGAAGTCAGTCAGCGAGCTGTTGACTGGAGCCATGAACGGGGCTGGAAACTGCCGTTGATTCATGAAGGCAATGCCGTTGGGGAGCGGGTTACCCAGCCATTTCTGGTGCGCTCGAAGCGGGTGGTGTTTACCTCGGGCTTTATCCGAAATGATGGCGCCGACCCCTGCATCAGCGAAGGCGATGGCTGGTTGATGGCGCTGAATATTTTTTCCGGTGCGATGATGGCTTACCCGATTCTGGATACCAATCAGGACGGCAGGGTAGACAGTTACGACGTCGTGGTCGCCGGCGTGGGGCCGGGTGTGGGGTTGCCCGGAGAAATTACCGGTGTTCGCGGTGAGGGGGTTGAGCACTACATTATCCAGGGTTCCGCCGGCAGCGGAGGTGTCGCCGGTTTATTGCTCGATACCTTCCGCCGCATCATGTGGCGCCAGTTGATGTGAGGGAACCCGATATGATCCGTTGGCAGCAGTCAGGCTTTACCCTGATCGAGGTAATGGTTGTAGTGGCGATTGTCGGTATTCTTGCCGCAGTCGCCTATCCGGCGTACACCGAGCAGGTGAAAAAGACCCGGCGGGCGGAGGTCAGTTCGGTTTTGCTGGAAAATGCGCATATGCTGGAGCGGCACTATACCCGCAATGGCAGCTACGAGGGTGGTCAGGTTCATGGTCTGATGACGCAAAGCCCGACCAGTGGTTCTGCGGTGTACAGCATTACGGTAACGCGCACTGAAGACACCTATTTGCTGGAGGCGGTCGCTGTAATCGGCGGGGTTATGGAGGGCGACACCTGCGCAACTTATTCGCTCGACCAGTTGGGGCAGCGCACGCCAGTCAACACCAGGTGTTGGCGTCGCTGACGCTCTGCCTCAAGCTATCAGCGACGAGCAAAACGTCAGGCTTCAGGTTTGGCTTCGCGACTGGCTGTCGGCTGTGGCAACACCAGGTTGAGCACTATGGCAACTACCCCGCACAGGCTGATACCTTGCAGACTGAAGCTCTGGTTACCGATCATCAGGCCGCCAATACCGAATACCAGCGTGACCGAGACTATGCAGAGGTTGCGGGGTTGCGAGAGGTCGATCTGATGCTTGATCAGGGTGTTCATTCCCACTACGGCAATAGAGCCAAACAGCAGACAGAGGATACCGCCCATGACCGGTGTCGGGATACTGAGCAGAATGGCGCCAAATTTGTCGATAAACGCCAGACCAATGGCAAAACAGGCGGCCCAGATCATCACGTTGGGGTTGAAGTTGCGCGTCAGCATTACTGCGCCGGTGACTTCCGAGTAAGTGGTGTTCGGCGGACCGCCAAACATCGCAGCGGCTGACGTGGCAATACCGTCACCGAGCAGGGTGCGCTGCAAGCCCGGCTTGCGGATATAGTCCTTGCCGGTCACCGAGCCTATTGCCAGCACGTCGCCGATATGTTCAATCGCCGGGGCAATTGCAACCGGGATCATGAACAGGATTGCCGCCAGTTTGAACTCGGGAGTCACAAAACCGGGCATGGCCAGCCAGCTGGCTTCACTGACACTGGAAAATTCGACGATGCCCAGCAGCCAGGAGAGACTGTAGCCGACGATTACACCAGCCAGAATGGGGACCAGGCGGAACAGTCCCCGAGCAAAAATAGCGACCGCAATAGTGGTCGCCAATGACAGCATGGCAATGCTGATGGCAATCGGATAGTCAATGATCTGCTCGGCGCCATCACCGGTTTTGCCCATTGCCATATTGACCGCGACCGAAGCCAGCCCGAGCCCGATCACCATGATCACCGGGCCGACCACGATAGGCGGCAACAGGCGTTGAATGAAGCCGGGCCCGCGCAGACGCACCAGCAGGCTCAGCAATATGTACATCAGCCCGGCTGCCAGCAGGCCGCCAAGCGTGGCTGGCAGCCCCCAGGTCTGATTGCTGTACATGATCGGGGCAATAAAGGCGAAGCTTGAGGCAAGAAACACCGGCACCTGGCGCTGGGTGGTGAACTGGAACATCAGGGTGCCGATACCCGCAGTGAACAGCGCTACGCTGGGGTCCATACCGGTAATCAGCGGCATCAGCACCAGGGCGCCGAAAGCCACAAAGAGCATCTGCGAACCGGCCAGTGCACTCCGCCAGCCGCGCGTGTCCAGGGCCTCCATCAGACGATATCCTTTTGCTTGGTGCCAAAAATCTTGTCGCCGGCATCACCCAGGCCGGGAATGATGTAGCCTTGCTCGTTCAGCCGCTGATCAACCGAGGCGGTGTAGATGCATACATCCGGATGCGAGCGATTGACCCGTTCGATCCCTTCGGGCGCGGCGACCAGAACCAGGGCACGAATGTCCCGCGCTCCGGCTTTTTTCAGCATCTCGATGGTTGCTACCATGGAGCCTCCGGTAGCCAGCATGGGGTCAATAATCAGTGCCATACGCTGATTGATGTCACCCACCAGTTTTTCCAGATAGGTGTCGGCTTCGAGGGTTTCCTCGTTTCGTGCCAGGCCGATGACACTGACCTTGGCGCTGGGAATCAGGCTGAGCACGCCATCTAGCATGCCAAGGCCGGCGCGCAGAATCGGCACCACGGTAATTTTTTTTCCGGACAATTTTTCCACTTCCACGTCGCCGCACCAGCCGTCGATGGTATAGCTTTCCACGGCCAGATCCTGAGTCGCTTCGTAGGTCAACAAGGCAGCGACTTCCTGCGCCAGTTCACGGAAATTCTTGGTGCTGATCTCGGCTCGACGCATCAGACCCAATTTATGGCGGATCAGGGGGTGACGGATTTCTTGCACATTCATGGCGGACATTCTCTACAGGCGCGGACTTTGACTGCAATAGCCTAAACTATCGTAGCCTGTCCGGTCATCCGGAAATCACCGGCCAGATACTGAAAAGCTTGCCTTTGTGCCGCAAGATCAGTACTTTTCGGCCCTTTTCGCCCAAGGCGATGCTGAAAACGCAACTGCGGCAACGCAGGCCATTTTCAGCGGCGGCCTAACCCAAACTGGAGGTCAGTGCATGGCAATCGATCTGGAACACATCAGGCAGGTAATGGATGAGGCGGACTGCCTGTTCAGCCAGGCCGAGGTTGAAGCGGCGATGGACCAGATGGCTGATAGCATTACTGCCGAACTGGCCGATGCCAACCCGCTGGTTTACAGCGTGATGAATGGTGGCCTGGTGATTGCCGGACAACTGGTGACCCGTCTGCCGTTTCCGATGGAGGTTGGCTACCTTCATGCTACCCGCTATCGCAACAAGCTTTCGGGGGGTGAGTTGTTCTGGAAAGCCCGTGCCGAGCACTCACTGGTCGGGCGGACAGTACTGATTCTTGATGACATTCTGGATGAAGGGCATACCCTTGCCGCCATTGTCGAGTATTGCAAGGATGCTGGCGCCGAGTCGGTCAAAACCGCGGTAATGTTGGACAAGCAGCACCAGCGCAAAGCCTACCCTGGCATGCGTGCCGATTACACCGGGCTGGACGTGGAAGATCGCTACATTTTCGGTTTTGGTCTCGACTACAAAGGCTACTGGCGCAATGCGCCGGGCATTTATGCGCTTAAAGGTCACTGAAATGACGAGGTAAGGACATTGTTCAGCGTTTCCTTAACCGCGAGTGGCTGGTTACAATGCCTGACTTCAAAGACATGCCGGATTGCAGTGAGGTGAGTGTGCGTAAAGACAAGAAAAAGGTGATTGGCGAGCCAATGACCGATGAGCAGGTTGCCGCGTTCCTGGAAGCGCGTCCCTATGGTGACGAATCCGTCGAACTGCACCTGTTGACCCGAGCTTACCGTGGCTTGCGGGTAGAAGACTTTGAGCGTTTTGTCGCCATGTTCAAGGCAGCAGGGCACGATCTCGATGCAGCGGTTGATGCCGACGGCAAGAGCTTTCTTGCTGAGCTGCGTGAACACGACCAGGCTGCTGACTATGTGGCCATTCTTGAGCAGGCCGGCGCCCGCTGAGTGTGCTGCCAGGCACTCCGGGAGTCATCCTGGTTATCGTTGTCAGCCGGGATGAGCTGATCGGCCGGTTGGCCGATTTGCCGGGTGTCCAGATCACGCACTTCAACCCAGTGGCGGCCTTCCGGTGGCGTATCCAGACGCCATAGCGCCAGACAACGTCCCTGGGCATCCAGTTTGGCGTAACAGCGTGGCTTGCTGCGTTTGATTTTCCACCAGCGCATGTTGGTTCTCCTCACTTCACTGTAACCAGAATAGGACCATCCGATTGCTGTTTGATGACAGGAACCGATGGGCAGACACTGCAGTCAAAAGCGCTGCCGGAGGGTCGCGGTCAATGCTATGCTCGCGGCATTCGAGATCCTTGTTATGGGAGAGTGCAACAATGTTGAAGCGAATGGCATGGCCACTGCTGGCTGGCACCTTGATGGTTCTGGTGGGCTGTGCCCACAGTCCGCAGACACTGGATGTGCGGCCAGCGCTGCAAATGCAGCCCTCACGGGTGGGCGCGCAGCAGCCGGTGGTGGTGGAGGTCAATGATACGCGGGAGAGCAAAACGCTTGGTACGCGCGGTGGCATCTACCCGCAGACCAGCACCCTGAGTCTGAGCGAGCAGGTTTTACCACGCTTGCGTCAGGAAGTAGAAACGGCCGTGCGGTCTCTGGGCTACACGCCGGTTGCCGAAGGCACTCCCGATGCGGCTCGGCTGACTGTCAGCCTGTCCGGGTTGGCCTATGACGTTCCGAGTGAGAACGCCTACGTAACCGCAGCCAACCTGACGGCAACGTTCAGCGCACAGGCGCGCAAGGGAGCTGAGCAGTATCGCGGCCGCTACAGCGCTTCGTCCAATCACCGTTTTGCCTATGCGCCGAACGAGGAAACCAATACTCGTCTGGTCACCGAGGTGATGAATGATGCCTTGACCCGCCTGTTCCAGGACCCGGCTATAGCAGAGGTATTGGGTCGTTGAAAGAGCAGGCAAGCCGGCCGTGATTGCATGGCGTTGATCTGACAGCAAAACAGCCCCATTCGGGGCTGTTTTGCATTCTGTTGGCAGGCCTCTGCCCGGGGTTATTTGTTGTCAACCACCTGTGGGTCACCTTCAGGTGGCGTCGGTTGTTGCAGCATGTCGTCATGCTCGGCCATGTTCCAGGGCAGGGTGCCGGGCGAGATATGCAGGAAGTGCAGGTATTTCTCGAACTGATCAAGAATATCGGCAATGATTTCCTGTTCATCGTATCCGTAAATATCATAGGCCTGGCCGCCGCGGCGAAGGAAAACCTCGGCGCGGTAGTGGTGCTCGTCACCATCGCGGCTGCGATCCATTTCCGGATAGGCAAATGTCGGCCGATTATGCCCAACCATGCGAATTTCATAGATGAAATCAACCTCGCCCGGGCGGACTACTTCCAGCCAGGCGCGGCAGCCCTCAGGGTCGTGCTCGACCTTCGCCGGCCAGCCGCTGTCTTTCAGGCTTTCACCGACATGGTGCATGCTATCGGCCACTGAGGTGGCGATAAAGTGGCTCACCGAGTCACGGTCGGCATAGTGCAGCAGGCTCTGCAGGCGTTTCTTCCAGCTGCGCGGGGCTGATTCGTTGTTGGAGCGGGTATGCAGGCCATCGGTCAGACTGACATTGCGGTGGCTTTCAATGACCAGGGCGCGCCACAAGCCTATGGCGGCAATGATCATGATGATGGCAAACGGCAGTGCGCTGGCAATGGTCATCGTCTGCAGCGCACCCAGCCCCCCAGCCAGCAAGAGTACCGAGGCCAGCACACCTTCCAGAATGGCCCAGAAAGCCCGCTGCCAGGCAGGCGTATGCAAGGCACCACCGGATGCCAGCGAGTCAATCACCAGTGAGCCGGAGTCCGAGGAGGTGACAAAAAAGGTGATGATCAGAATGACCGTGATAAAGGACACAATGCCTGAAAGCGGCAACTGCTCATAGAGTCGGAACAGCGCAACGGCGTTGTTTTCCTGCACCTCACCAATCAGCGCGGTGTAGCCTTCGTTCATGATCAGATTCAGTGCCGTATCGCCAAAAATGGAGAACCACAGGAAAGTGAACATGGTCGGTACGAACATGACGCCGAAGACAAACTGGCGGATGGTCCGACCGCGGCTGATTTTGGCAATGAACAGGCCGACAAAAGGCGCCCAGGCGATGGTCCAGCCGAAAATGAACAGGGTCCAGTTACCGATCCAGTCGGAGCGTGTATAGGCCTGCAGATTGAAGGTGCGCTCAACGATATTGTTCAGATAGCTGCCGGTGTTCTGCAGGAAGGTTTCCAGAATCAGGATGGATGGCCCGACAATGAATACAAACAGCATCAATGCGATGGCCAGGCCCATATTCAGAATCGACAGTCGCTTGACCCCTTTGTCCAGGCCGGCTACCACGGAAATCAGTGCCAGTGCGGTAATGACGGCGATGGCAATGATCTGTACGGTGACGTTGACCGGAATGGGTGGCCACAGATAATTGATGCCGGCATTGATCTGATTGACCGAGAGACCCAGCGTGGTTGCAATACCAAACAGGGTGCCGAGAATCGCAAAGGTGTCGACGGTATGACCGATGGGGCCATAGATGCGATCACCGATCAGCGGATAGAGTGCGGAACGTATCGACAACGGCAAGCCGTGGCGAAAAGAGAAGTAGGCCAATACCAGACCGACCAGGCCGTAAATGGCCCAGATGTGGAAACCCCAGTGGAAAAAGGCAATCTGCATTGCCTGCTTGGCGGCGTCTACGGTTTCTGCAGCCCCGTTCGGGGGCGCGGCATAGTGCAATACCGGTTCGGCAACGCCGAAAAACAGCAGTGCAATACCGTAGCCGGCGGAAAACAGCATGGCAAACCAGGCCGGGAAGCTGTATTGCGCTTCGGCATGATCCGGCCCGAGCTTGATATTGCCCCATTTGGTCATGGCAATAACCACGATGAACACCAGGAACATCGCTACTGCCAGCATGTAGAACCAGCCGAAAGTTTCGGTTATGAAGGCGAGCGTGCTGGCGAAGATGCTACCAGCCAGTTCGGGGTTGCTGATGGTGCCGATGACCAGTAGCAGGGTGACCAGTACTGCGGGGGCAAATACCGGAATCAGGATGGTGGATTTCCACGCTGAAGGAGTGGCTGTCGTCATAGACTCTTGTCCTTGTTGGTGTATTGGCTCCGCGAACCAGTATAGATGCTATACCGGCCGCGCCAAGTAACCAGAGTCGTCCAGAGGTCGTACAGCTTTTTTCCGCAGCGTCGCGGTGCTCGTCAGCCCGCTGCTGCCGCGGGCTGACGCAGGGAAGGGGAATATCAGGGCAGCAATTTTTTCTTCAATAATTCGTTGACCTGTTGCGGGTTGGCCTTGCCTTTCGAGGCTTTCATCGCCTGACCGACAAAGAAACCGAACATCTTTCCGCGCTTGGCCTCGTCACTGCTGCGATACTGTTCAACCTGCTCGGCATTGGCTGCCAGGACTTCATCCAGCAGGGCTTCGATGGCGCCGCTGTCTGTCACCTGTTTCAGGCCCTTGGCTTCAATCACCGCATCGGCGCTTTCGCCTTCGCCGTTGGCCAGCGCCTCGAATACCATTTTCGCGATCTTGCCGGAAATGGTGTTGTCCTTGATGCGCTGGATAAGTCCACCCAGTTGTGTGGCTGTGACCGGTGATTCGGCAATATCCAGATCAGACTTGTTGAGCAGGCTTGAAAGCTCGCCCATGACCCAGTTGGCTGCCAGTTTGGCATCGCCACATTCTTGCTGCACCGCCTCGAAATAATCAGCCATTTCACGCTGCGCCGAGAGTACGCTGGCATCGTAGGCGGAAAGACCGAATTCACTTTCAAAGCGCTCGCGCTTTTCCTGCGGCAGTTCCGGCAACTCGCTACGCACCTGCTCGATAAAGGCCGGCTCGATCACCACGGGCAGCAGATCAGGATCGGGGAAATAGCGGTAGTCGTTGGCTTCTTCCTTGCTGCGCATGGAGCGGGTTTCGTCCTTGTTCGGGTCATACAGGCGGGTTTCCTGAATCACGGTGCCGCCGTCCTCGATCAATTCGATCTGACGCTGAACTTCGGTATTGATTGCCTTCTCGATAAAGCGGAACGAGTTGACGTTCTTGATCTCGCAGCGGGTGCCGTATTCACTCTGCCCCTTGGGGCGCACCGAGACGTTGCAGTCGCAACGCAGCGATCCCTCGGCCATGTTGCCGTCGCAGATACCCAGGTAGCGTACCAGCGAGTGGATGGTCTTGGCATAGGCCACGGCTTCCTTGGCGCTGCGCATATCGGGCTCGGAGACTATCTCCAGCAGCGGAGTGCCGGCACGGTTGAGATCGATGCCGCTCATACCGTGGAAGTCTTCGTGCAGGCTTTTGCCGGCATCCTCTTCCAGGTGCGCGCGGGTGACGCCGACACGCTTGATGCTGCCGTCGTCCAGGGTGATGTCGAGAAAGCCCTTGCCGACAATCGGCAGGTCCATCTGGCTGATCTGGTAACCCTTGGGCAGATCCGGGTAGAAATAATTCTTGCGGGCAAACACGTTGGTCATGCCAATGTCGGCATTGATTGCCAGACCAAATTTGACCGCATTCCTGACCGCCTGCGCATTCAGTACCGGCAGAGTGCCCGGCATGCCCAGATCGACCAGGCTGGCCTGGGTGTTCGGTTCAGCCCCAAAAGTGGTGGCGCTACCGGAGAAGATCTTCGAGGCGGTGGTCAGCTGGGCATGGATTTCCAGGCCGATGACGATTTCCCATTGCATGTTGTGTGTTCCTCAAAAGCCGTGATGTCCGCTGCTTTTCGCCCTCTCCCGGCCCTTCGGGCCACCCTCTCCCGCAAGGGGAGAGGGAAGGGTGATGCGGTGCGCTAAGTCTCAATAACCTGTCGGGATGCGGGTGTGCCAATCGGTATGCTGCTGATATTGGTGGGCGATATTCAGCAAGTGGGCTTCACTGAAATAAGGCCCGAGCAGCTGCATGCCGATCGGCAGGCCGTTGGTAAAACCGGCTGGCAGGGCTATGCCCGGTACGCCGGCCAGGTTGGCGGTGATGGTATAGATATCCGTCAGGTACAGGCTCACCGGGTCGTCGATTTTTTCACCGATGCGGAAGGCTGGTGTCGGCGAGGTCGGGCAAAGAATCACGTCGACCTGCTCATAGGCGGCCATAAAGTCATTCTTGATCAATCGGCGGATTTTCTGCGCCTGCAGGTAATAGGCGTCATAGTAACCGGCCGAGAGTGCGTAGGCACCAACCATGATGCGTCGCTTGACCTCGGCACCGAAGCCTTCGGCCCGCGAACGCTTGTACAGATCGGTCAGATCGGCCGGATCTTCGCAGCGGTAGCCGAAACGCACGCCATCAAAACGGGACAGGTTGGAGGAAGCCTCCGCCGGGGCAATGACGTAATAGGCCGGAATGGCCAGTTCGGCATTTGGCAGACTGATTTCCTGCACCTCGGCACCGAGGGCACGGAATTGCTGGCAGGCGGCTTCAATCGCCGCTGCGGTCGCACTATCCAGGCCACTGGCGAAATATTCTTTCGGCAAGCCTATGCGTAGGCCCTTGATCGACCCGTTCAGGCCGCTCGTATAGTCATCCACCGGATGGTCAACGCTGGTTGAGTCCTGCGGATCAAAACCGGCCATGCTTTGCAGCAACAGAGCGCAATCTTCAGCGCTGCGTGCCATCGGGCCACCCTGATCCAGGCTGGAGGCGTAGGCAATCATGCCCCAGCGCGATATCCGGCCATAGGTTGGTTTGAGTCCGGTCAGGGCAGTAAAACCGGCCGGTTGACGAATCGAGCCACCCGTATCGGTACCGGTAGCCGCGGCGCAGAGGCGAGCGGCTACCGCCGCCGCCGAGCCCCCGGAGGAGCCGCCGGGGACATGCTCGGCATTCCATGGGTTACATACCGGGCCATAGAAGCTCGACTCGGTGGACGAGCCCATGGCGAATTCGTCCATATTGGTCTTGCCCAGAGTGACAGCACCGGCGGCATTGAAGCGCGCGGTGACTGTGGACTCGTAGGGGGCAACGAAATTGTCGAGCATTTTCGAACCGCAACTGGTGCGCACGCCTTGTGTGCAGAAGACGTCCTTGTGCGCCAGTGGAATACCGGTCAGTGCGGTGGCGTCACCGGCGGCAAGGCGTGCATCTGCTGCTTTCGCCTGCTCTCGTGCCAGCTCAGGCGTTACCGTGATAAAGCTGTTCAGTTGGCTGTCGTGTTGCTCAATACGTTGCAAGTAATGCTCAGTCAGCTCGACGCTGGAAATCGCTTTGCTGTGCAGGGCCCGGGATAGTTCGGCCAGGGTTTTCTCATGCATGGGAAGAATCTCGTCGCGGCGGGTTTATTCAATCACCTTGGGTACCAGGTAGAGCCCGGATTCGGTCGCCGGTGCAATCTGCTGGTAGGTGTCGCGCTGGTTTTTCTCGGTTACCTCATCAGCCCGCAGGCGCTGGGTGGTTTCCAGCGGGTGTGCCAGCGGCTCGATGCCTGTGGTATCAACGGCCTGCATCTTGTCGATCAGGTCGAGGATGCTTGACAGCTTGGCCGTCGTGGCCGGTACATCCTCATCGCTCAGGGCGATACGCGCCAGGTGGGCGATCTTTTCCACCTCGTTGCGGTCTAAGGCCATGTGTTGTTCTCCATGCAGCCGGACCATCTCCGGCAGTAATAGGCTGATGTCGACTTGATCAGCCCCGATATTGGCGTAAATATGGACAAGGGCGCGAATTTACCACATCCACGCCTTGCCCAAAAACCCCGCCATTGTTAGAGTTGCGACACTTCCGGAAGTACCGATCAGTGCCCTGCGTGCTTATGTTGTCCGGTCAGTAACGGCCTTGTGCAATCACCTGAACCCTTGGTGAGTCAATGTTACTGCCCGTTGCCTGCAGGTAGTTTATCCGTGCTTCTTCATTATTACGACCAACCCACGCGTTCTCTCGGGGTATATTCAGCGCATGTTCAAAAAAATTCGTGGCATGTTTTCCAGTGATCTGTCGATTGACCTGGGTACCGCCAACACTCTTATTTACGTTCGTGACCGCGGTATCGTGCTTGATGAGCCGTCCGTCGTCGCTATCCGCAGCCATGGCAACCAGAAAAGTGTGGTTGCCGTGGGCACCGAGGCCAAGCGCATGCTGGGCCGTACACCGGGTAACATTCAGGCTATTCGGCCTATGAAGGATGGCGTGATTGCCGACTTCAGTGTGTGCGAAAAGATGTTGCAGTACTTTATCAACAAGGTCCATGAAAACAGCTTTATCCAGCCCAGCCCGCGCGTGCTGATTTGCGTGCCATGCAAATCCACCCAGGTTGAACGTCGTGCCATCCGTGAATCGGCGCTGGGCGCCGGGGCGCGTGAGGTCTTCCTGATCGAAGAGCCTATGGCAGCCGCTATCGGGGCTGGCCTGCCGGTTGAAGAAGCACGCGGCTCCATGGTCGTGGATATCGGTGGCGGGACCACGGAAATCGCGCTGATCTCTCTGAATGGTGTGGTTTACGCTGAATCAGTGCGGGTCGGTGGTGACCGTTTTGACGAAGCCATCGTGACCTATGTGCGACGTAATTACGGCAGCCTTATTGGTGAGTCCACTGCCGAACGAATCAAGCAGGAAATTGGCGTTGCCTTCCCGGGGGGTGAAACTCTGGAGGTTGATGTGCGTGGCCGCAATCTGGCTGAAGGGGTGCCGCGCAGCTTTACCCTGAATTCCAATGAAGTACTGGAAGCCCTGCAGGAATCATTGGCGACCATAGTGCAAGCGGTCAAAAGCGCGTTGGAACAGTCTCCCCCAGAACTGGCTTCGGATATCGCCGAACGCGGCCTTATTCTGACCGGCGGCGGTGCATTGCTGCGGGATCTGGACAAGCTGCTCAGCCAGGAGACCGGCTTGCCGGTTATCGTCGCTGAAGAGCCGTTGACCTGCGTTGCTCGTGGTGGTGGCAAGGCGCTGGAAATGATGGATCAGCACAGCATGGATCTGCTGTCGACCGAATAGGTTGACAGTCGACGGCGGCAGCCTCTGCAAACTGTCGGGTGGCCAGGCCGGGATGCAGGGTTGTATTTCCGGCTACTGTCCTGAATTTGCCTGGCCGCAGGGCGGACACCAGTCAAAGGAGCCTTGAGCATCAAACCGTTATTCATCAAGGGCCCGTCGCTGGGCATACGTCTGTTTGTTCTGACGGTGCTGTCACTGGTGCTGATGGTGGTGGATGCGCGCTTTGCTGCCTTGCAGCCCGTGCGAGCGCAACTGGGACTGTTGTTGTCACCCATGTATTACGTGGCTG
Organism: Halopseudomonas salegens; assembly: GCF_900105655.1. NCBI lineage: Bacteria > Pseudomonadati > Pseudomonadota > Gammaproteobacteria > Pseudomonadales > Pseudomonadaceae > Halopseudomonas > Halopseudomonas salegens. The sequence continues at coordinate 2,579,429 of NZ_LT629787.1, read as the reverse complement.
ATCTGCCGGCCCGTGGCTGGGCGGGTATCAGCCAGCTGACCGCCAGCCGCTCAGACCTGATCGCGGAAAACCAGCGGCTGCACTCCGAAGCCTTGCTTGCCCAGCGTCAGTTGCAGAAGCTGGCGGCGCTGACTGAACAGAATGTGCGTCTGCGCGAACTGCTCAATTCCGCTTCACTGGTCGATGAGCGTGTGCTGGTTGCCGAGTTGATCGGTGTCGACCCCAACCCCTTCAATCAACGCGTTATGCTCAACAAGGGTGAGCGTGACGGGGCCTTTCTCGGTCAGCCGGTACTGGATGCCACCGGTCTTATGGGGCAAGTGGTCGAGGTGATGCCCTACACGTCGCGGGTATTGTTGATCACCGATGCCTCCCACAGCCTGCCGGTTCAGGTCAATCGCAATGGCCTGCGCGCCATTGCCAATGGCACGGGCAGCAATGAGTGGCTGGAGCTGCGCTATGTCGGTGATACCGCGGATGTCCGCATCAACGATCTGGTGGTCAGTTCAGGGCTGGGGCAGCGGTTTCCGGCCGGTTATCCGGTGGGCCGGGTAATCAGTGTGGAGCGTGACCCGGGGCAGCCGTTTGCCGAGGTGCGCATCGCGCCCAGCGCACAATTGAGTCGCAGTCGTTACCTGCTGCTGGTGTTCAGCCCGGACAGTGGCTATGGCGAACATCTGGAGGTGGACGATGCGCAGTAGTCTGGTCATTGCCACCAGTATTTTGCTGGCCCTGTTGCTCAGTATCATGCCGATGCCTTCGAGTATTGAGGCCGCAAGACCATTATGGCTGGCCATGGTGCTGGCCTACTGGGTCATGGCATTGCCGCATCGGGTAGGTTTGCTGACAGCCTGGGTCAGCGGACTGGCAACGGATGTGCTCTATGGTGACCTGTTCGGTCAGCATGCACTGGTCATGACTCTGGTGGCCTGGTTGGTCCTGGTTTTGCATCAGCGCATTCGTCGTTTTCCCTTGTGGCAGCAGAGTCTGGTGATGTTGCCGGTGCTGGGCACCGCGCAAATGCTGTTGTTGTGGCTGAACAGTCTGACCGGCAATCGACCGCCTTTGTTGCTGTTTTTGCTGCCGGCTCTGGTCAGTGCCTTCTTCTGGCCCTGGGTAGTGGCGTTGCTGGCAGCGGTGCGGAGACGTTTCCATGTCTACTGAGGCGCTGGTGTATCTTGCCTCTGCGTCACCGCGGCGCCGTGAACTGCTGGCCCAGATCGGCGTACCCTGTATCCAGGCCGCCACTGATATTGACGAGCGGGTATTGCCGGGTGAGCTGGCGGCCGACTATGTGCAGCGCATCGCCAGAGCCAAGGTGCTGGCCGGAGTGAAGTCTGCTCCCCCTGATGCTGTCGTACTGGCGGCGGATACGGTTGTAGTGGTGGATGAGCAGATCCTCGGCAAGCCGGCTGATGCCGGTGATGGCGCGCGGATGCTTGGACTGCTCGCGGCACGCAGTCACCAGGTCATGACTGCCGTCAGTGTGGCGCGGGGTACGCAACTGAACGACAGTCTGGTCAGCACCCGGGTCAGTTTTCGCACCATAACAGCCCGTGAAATGGCAGCCTACTGGCAAACCGGAGAACCGCAGGACAAAGCCGGAGGCTATGCGATTCAAGGGTTGGGCGCTGTTTTTGTCACGGGTATCGAGGGTAGTTACAGCGCCGTTGTCGGCTTGCCGCTGCGGGAAACTGCCGACCTTCTGGCACACTTTGGGGTATCCTGCTGGCAGTCTGTTTGATTGACCTTCTGTAAACTTCGATGGATTGCCAATGAGTGAAGAAATTCTGATCAACGTCACCCCGATGGAGACCCGCGTCGCACTGGTCGAAAACGGCGTACTGCAGGAAGTCCACATCGAGCGCACCTTGCGTCGGGGTATTGTTGGCAACATATACAAGGGCAAGGTAGTACGGGTATTGCCCGGCATGCAGGCGGCGTTTGTCGACATTGGCCTGGAACGGGCGGCTTTTATTCATGCTTCGGAGATTTCCCAGCGTGAGGGGTCGTCGGTTGAGCCCATCAGTGCGCTGGTGCATGAGGGGCAGTCCATCGTGGTTCAGGTGACCAAGGATCCGATCGGCACCAAGGGCGCCCGCCTGACCACGCACCTGTCGGTTCCTTCGCGTTATCTGGTCTATATGCCGAGCACAGCGCATGTCGGCATTTCGCTGAAGATTGAAGACGAGGCCGAGCGCGAGCGATTGAAACAGATCGTGGCCAACAACCTTGAGCAGACCCGACAAGAAGAGAAAGGCGGTTTTATTCTGCGCACCGCAGCCGAGGCCGCGCGTGAAGAAGATATCGTTCTGGATATCCGCTACCTGCAACGCTTGTGGGAGCAGGTATCCGAGCAGCTTGGCAAGGCACCGGCTGCTTCAATTATCTATGAAGACCTGCCACTGGCAGTGCGCACCCTGCGTGATCTGGATAACAACCGGATTGAAAAAGTCCGTATCGACTCCCGTGAAACCTTCCAGAAGGTCGAGCAGTTTGTGCAGGAACTGATGCCCGGGGCTGAAAGCAAGCTTGAGCATTATCCGGGTGAGCGACCGATTTTTGATCTCTACGGTGTCGAGGATGAGATTCAGAAAGCGCTGGAACGTCGGGTTATGCTCAAGTCGGGCGGTCATCTGGTGATTGATCAGACTGAAGCCATGACTACCATCGATGTCAATACCGGTGCTTTTGTCGGTCATCGCAACCTGGAAGAAACCATCTTCAAGACCAATCTGGAAGCGTCCACTGCGATTGCCCGCCAACTGCGTCTGCGCAACCTGGGCGGCATCATCATCATCGACTTTATCGATATGGAAGATGAAGAGCATCAGCGGCAGGTGTTGCGTACTCTGGATAAGCAACTGGAGCGCGATCACGCGAAGACCAATATTATCGGTATTACCGAGCTTGGCCTGGTGCAGATGACCCGCAAACGCACGCGGGAGAGTCTCGAACAGGTGCTTTGCGAGCCTTGCCCGAGCTGCCAGGGTCGCGGTATTCAAAAGACCCCCGAATCAATCTGCTTCGAGATTTTTCGCGAAATTCTGCGTGAGGCGCGTGCCTATCAGGCTGACGAGTACATGGTGCTGGCTTCGCAATCCGTCATTGACCGATTGCTGGACGAGGAGTCCGGCAATGTCGCTGACCTCGAGCTCTTTATCGAGCGCCCGATCAAGTTTCAGGTGGAAACCATGTACACCCAGGAACAGTACGACGTGGTGCTGATGTGAACGGGCGCTGATTCTCATGGCCTGGGCACGCTGGACCCGCCGCTTGCTGGATGTGCTGATCCTGTTATTGGCCGGCTGGCTGATTCTGGCCGCCGCCTATGTCAGTCTCGGCCGCTTGCTGGTGCCCGCGGTTGCTGACTATCAGCCGCAAGTGATCAGTTGGTTCGAGCAGGCAACAGGGCGAGCCATCAGTCTGCAACAGATGCAGGGTGAAATGCAGGGAAGTCAGCCAGTGCTCAAACTGCAGGGACTGCGCGTGCATGCGAATGCTGACCCTGACAGCCCTGTGCTCTTTGCCCTCGACCGGGTCAATGCGCGGCTCGATGTGTTTGCCAGCCTGTGGCAGCAGCGTCCGGTGATGGATGCCTTGCAGATTGACGGGCTGGCTTTCGAGCTGCTTGAAGACGCCACAGGGGTTTGGCGCCTGAAAGGAATCAGCGAGGATGCACGGGTTCTGATGGCACTGCAGGATATAGCCGAGCTACTGCTCAGTCAGCGAAGAATCACCCTGCTCGATAGTCAGATTCGCATTTCTCCCTACCAGCTGCCCAGTTGGGCCTTCAGCAGCGGCGATCTGACCCTGCGCAATCAGTCCGGCCATTCGCGACTGGATGCCAGGGTTGTGCTGCCTGATGGTGAGGTTGCGCAGACCCGGATCCAGGGTGAGTTGCTGCCGAATGATTGGCGCAGCTCGCGGTTTGAGGGATATTTGCTCATGCCGACTGCACAGTGGCGTCATCGTCTGCCGCAGAACTGGGTTGAGCAAACCGGCTTGAGTAGTCTGGACCTGGGTGGGCAGCTTTGGCTGGCGTGGCAGGCGGGTGAGTTGCAGGATGCTCGGGCTGAGCTCAGTGTACCGCGCATAGTGCGCAGAGATACCGTGATCGAAGACCTTCAGGTACAGCTGGGTTATCAGCATTTCAGCATGCATGATCAATTGGCGTTGCGTTTGCAACGAGCGCGGCTGCAAGACCAGCAGCTGCCGGTGATGGACTTGCACATCGAACGCAACCGGGATCAAGGTAATTGGCGTGCCCGGCTCAATCAGCTGATGTTGGAGCCCGTGTCCGGGCTGATCCTGGACCTGTTGCCGGAACAGCGGCTGCATGAGGTACTCTCAACCCTGTCTCCGCAAGGTCGTCTAGGTGATATTCAGATCAGTGGCGAACGCGACTGGCGTGACTGGCGAACCTGGCAGGTGGGCGCGCGGTTGCAACAGGTTGCGGTGAATGCCTGGGAGGGCGTGCCGGGCTTTGACGGGGTCAGCGGGGTCCTTCAGGGCACGCCTGAGCAAGGGCAGTTGCAGCTGGATATGGCTGACTGGTCGATAGATTTGCCACGACTCTTTGCCGAACCATTTGCCTACCAGAGACTGCGCGCAGATGTTTTCTGGAATTGGCAGCCCGAGCAAGGTTTCACACTGGATGTCCCGGGAGCGGCCATTGGCGGGGAAGAGGGCGACATGGCCGTAACCCTGGCGCTGGACTTGCCGCTGGAGTGGGCCGAAACACCACCGACCATGGATCTGCGTGCCAGTATAGAAGATAGTCAGGCATCCTATTACGCGCGCTATCTGCCCACGCGCTCACCTGCTTTCAATCCTGCAGTTTCTGACTGGCTCGCCGCCACCGATGTCAGTGGCGACATTCCTCGGGCTGTTTTTTCCTACACTGGCAGCCTGCTGGAGGATGCCGACGGTCGAGAGATAGGTCTGTACGTCGACTTGCAGTCCGCTGACCTGTTGTTCCAGCCCGGCTGGCCACGCCTGGAGGCGGTGGATGCCGGCATTTGGCTGGAAGATGGTCGGGTGTTCATTGAGCGGGCCGAGGCGCGCTTGTGGCAGACCCGGCTTACTGAGTTGGTGCTGCAATCGCGTCGTCCGGAACAGCTGACCACTCACCTGGATATAACGGGCAAGATGGACGGGCCGCTGGAGGATGCTTTGCGCCTGTTGCAGGAAAGCCCATTGCGCAAGCTGGCAGGGGACCCGGTCGCTGGCTGGCAGGCAAACGGGACGCTGAGTGGCGACTTGCAGCTGGGGATTCCCTTGCAGCGCGGCACCCCGCCAGAAGTCGATGCGCGCTGGCAAGTCGATGCCGAGCAACTGCGAATGCCGCAACTGGATCTATTGTTCCGGCAGCTGGCTGGTAATTTCCACTATCAGGACAATGCCGGACTGACCGTCGACAACCTGCAAGCGCGCGTATTGGGGCAGCAGATACGTGGTGATATCCGTCAGCATGCTGGCAACCCGCGCATTCAACTGCGCGGCCAGCACCGGATTGACCAATTGCGCCAATGGAAACTACTGGAACCTCTCCCCCCGGGCTTGCTGAGCGGGATGTTGGGCTGGCAAGCCCGCATCGACCTGTTGCCCAATGAGCAGCGTATTCAATTGCAATCGGATTTGCAGGGGCTGGCACTTGAACTGCCGCAACCTTTGGGGCTGGCTGCCGAGCAGAGCATGCCTGCGGAGCTGCAGTTGAGCCTGCAGGGTGATCAGCAGCGGTGGCGTCTGAGTGTTGGCGATGACTGGCGCGGAATAGTGCACCGGGATGGTGAGTCATTGGCTGCAGACCTGCGGTATCGCCGGGGGCAGGCGGTAACTCCGATCTGGCCGGGTATCAGCCTGACTGCCAGTTTTCCGCGGCTGGATGTCGCCGAGTGGCAACAGTGGCAGGCGCAGCGAGAAGGTGAACAGCTGACCCCGGCGGCACTCTTGCAGGATGGTTTGCTCAGGCGTCTGAGCCTGGATGTCGAGGATTTCAATGCGTTTGGCTGGGAACTGACAGATCTTGCGCTAAGCGCTGCGCACAGCGATGACGGCTGGGTAATGGATATCGATCAGCAGGATGTCCGTGGTCTGGTCAGTTTGCCCGCCAATCCGTCCGAGCCGCGGGTGGTCGAGTTACAGCGCTTGCGCTTGCCCAGGCCTGCTACGGCAGAACCACCGTCCGGCAGTGGTCTGATCGAACCTGTGCTGCCGGTAGACCCGCTACTGGAAGTTGATCCACGCAACTTGCCGGCGGTCAATGTGGGTATCGATCAGTTGTTCTGGGGCACTGAAGCGGTCGGCAGTGTCCGTTTCTTCCTGCGCCCGCAGGCTGAAGGCACCCGGGTACAGGGGCTGGACGCGGATCTGCGTGGGCTGCAATTGCAAGGTACGCTGGACTGGCAAGCCGAGCCGCAACGCACCCAGTTCCGCGGCCAGCTGGATACCGATGATATTGGTGACGTGTTGGTGGCCTGGAATTATGCGCCGACGCTCACCAGCGAAGCGTTTCATACCGACCTGGACTTGCAATGGCCTGGTTCGCCGGCATTTTTTGCCTTTACCCGGAGTAGTGGCGGCCTGAGCCTTGAGGCCAGCCAGGGCATGCTGCAGAGTGGTGAGGGTAGCGCTGATGCACTGCGCGTGTTTGGTTTGTTGAACTTCACTGCGCTGACCCGTCGTTTGCGTCTGGATTTTTCAGACATCTTTGGTCGAGGCACGGCCTATGACTCACTCAAGGGCGAGCTGGATATCCATGATGGCGTCATGCAGACTCGCAGCCCGCTGATACTGGATGGACCAAGCGCACGCCTGCAATTGGATGGTAAGCTGGATTTGCCATCCGATCAGATCGACATGGGTTTGCTGGTGACTTTACCGATCACCAACAATTTGCCGCTGGCTGCCCTGTTGGCCGGTGCACCACAAATTGGCGGGGTGCTGTTTCTTGCAGACCGCATTCTGGGCGACCGTATCGCGCGCTTTGCCTCGGTCAAGTATCGGCTCAGTGGTGACTGGCAGCAGCCAAGCGTTGAGTTCGACCGGGCTTTCGACAATGAAGCGGCGTTGGAGGAATAAACATGCAGACATCCCTTGCAGCCATACAGATGATCAGCAGCGAAAACGTGCTCGACAATCTTGCGCAGGCCGCACGGCTGATTGCAGAAGCGGCCGAACAGGGTGCCGAGCTGGTGCTGCTGCCCGAGTGCTTTGCTGCTTTTGGCAATCGCAGCCTGGTCGCCATTGCACAGGCCGAGTTGTCTCCAGAGCGGCCGATTCGTCGTTTTCTTGCCGATCAGGCGCGTCAGCATGGCGTCTGGCTGGTGGCTGGCAGCATCCCCTTGCCGCGGACAGATGATGGCAAGGCCATGTCCTGCTGTCTGGTGGTTGATGATCAGGGAAGCGAGGTCGCCCGCTACGACAAACTGCACTTGTTCGATGTGCAGGTAGCTGACAATCATGGCAGCTATCAGGAGTCAAAGGATTATGGTTACGGCAGTCAGGTGGTATGCATAGACAGCCCGGTGGGCCGCCTTGGCCTGTCGATCTGTTATGACCTGCGCTTTCCTGATCTGTATCAGGCGCTGCGTCTGGCTGGAGCCGATGTGATCACGGTGCCGTCAGCATTTACTGCGGTTACTGGTGCCGCGCACTGGGAGGTGTTGCTGCGCGCGCGGGCGATTGAAACCCAGTGTTACCTGCTGGCTGCCAATCAGGGTGGACGCCATGCCAATGGCCGTGAGACCTTTGGACACAGTTGCCTGATTGACCCCTGGGGCAGCGTGATTGCCGACTTGCCGAGCGGCGAAGGCGTAATCGTGGGCCAGCTGAATCACCAGCATTTACATCAGGTGCGGGCAAAGATGCCGATAATTGCGCACCGCCGTTTTCCACCGGTCGGCCAGCCTCGACCGGTCAACCCGGATCGCAGTTGAGCTGTCTCCGGTCCAAGGAGTACCGATTGATGAGTAATACTCTGTCGCATGTCGAACAGCGCCTGCTGCAACCCGCTGAGCTGAGTCCGGACAGCATTGCCAGTGTTCTCGGCCACCTGGTCGCCGCCCCCGGTGTGGACGCAGCCGATCTGTATTTTCAGCACCAGATCAGCGAATCCTGGGTACTGGAAGACGGTATCGTCAAGGATGGCAGTTTCAATGTCGATCAGGGCGTCGGCGTGCGCGCCCAGTCCGGGGAAAAAACCGGTTTTGCCTACAGCAACGATATTCGCTTGCCAGCGCTGAGTCAGGCGGCTGGCGCGGCACGCTCGATTGCCCGTGCCGGCCAGGCCGGCAGTGTCTGCGCCTGGCGGCGCAGTGATGCCAGCGCGCTCTATTTGCCGGACAACCCGCTGGAGGTCATGAATCAGGCCGACAAGGTAGCTTTTCTGCAGCGGCTGGACACCTACACCCGTAGCCTGGATACCCGCATTACCCAGGTCAGCATCAGTCTCGGCGGGGTGCATGACACGATAATGATTGCTGCCAGTGACGGTACCTGGGCGGGCGATATACGTCCGCTGGTGCGTCTCAATGTCAGTGTGATCATGGAGCACAATGGTCGCCGTGAGCGTGGCAGTTTTGGTGGCGGCGGGCGTACCGATTACCGCTATTTCGATACCGAAGAGCGCGCCATGGGCTATGCCCGTGAAGCCGTCCGCCAGGCCAGCGTCAACCTCGAAGCCATTGCTGCACCAGCCGGCAGTATGCCGGTGGTCATGGGGTCCGGCTGGTCGGGTGTGCTGCTGCACGAAGCCGTCGGCCACGGCCTGGAAGGTGATTTCAACCGCAAGGGCAGTTCGGCTTTCAGTGGCCGGGTTGGCGAGCAGGTTGCTTCGTCGCTGTGTACTATCGTCGATGACGGCACTCTGCCGGGGCGGCGGGGCTCTCTCAGTCTGGACGATGAAGGCAATCAGACCGAGTGCACCACGTTGATCGAAAACGGTATTCTCAAGGGCTATATGCAGGACAAATTGAATGCCCGCCTGATGGGCGTCGCGGCCACTGGCAATGGTCGCCGTGAGTCCTATGCCCATCTGCCGATGCCGCGTATGACCAATACCTATATGCGCGCCGGCGAGAGTGACCCGGAAGAGATCATTCGCTCGGTTAAAAAAGGCATTTACTGTGCCAATCTTGGCGGTGGACAGGTAGACATCACCAGCGGCAAGTTCGTGTTTTCCACCAGCGAAGCCTATCTGATCGAAGATGGCAAAATCACCGCGCCGGTCAAAGGCGCCACCCTGATTGGCAACGGCCCGGAGGTGATGAACCGCGTGTCCATGGTCGGCAACGATCTGGCGCTGGACAGCGGTGTGGGCACCTGCGGCAAGGATGGCCAGTCAGTACCGGTCGGGGTGGGCCAGCCGACGCTCAAGATTGACCAGATCACCGTGGGTGGCACCGGCTGATACCTCTGCCTGGCTCGGTTGGGTGGCGGCTTTGCAGCGCTGCTCGTCCGGCCAAATGAGGCCCGGCCAATAGGTTATACTGCGGGCACATTTTTTCTGGAATTCGCCCCATGGCGCTGCAAGCTACCCCGTACAAAATCAATCTGAACCTCACCGACACCGATCGCGGGGTCTATGAAAATGTGCGCCTGACGGTGGCCCGGCACCCGTCGGAAACCGAACAGCGCATGACTGTGCGCATTCTTGCACTGGCGCTCTGGTATGAAGAGCGGCTGGCCTTTGGTCGCGGCCTGTCGGATGTGGATGAGCCGGCGCTGTGGTTGAAAAGTCTGGATGATCGCGTACTGCACTGGATCGAGGTTGGCCAACCGGATGCCGAGCGCCTGACTTGGTGTTCGCGGCGCGCTGAGCGGGTTTCTCTGCTGGCCTATGGCAACAATCAGGTCTGGGCCGGAAAACTGCTACCCGCGGTGGCCGGCTTGAAAAACCTGTCGATTGCGCAGGTCGAGCCGCTGGCACTGGCAGCACTGGCCAAGGATTTACCCCGCAGTATCGACTGGGGCTTGATGATCAGTGACGGCGTGCTATACGTCAGCGACGCTGACCAGCAACACGAGATCAGCCTGGATTGGCTGCAGGGGCAGCGTTGATTGACCATGCAGATTGAAACCCGCTCGCTACCGTCGCAATTGCCTGATCTGGGTGAATTGCCGCCATTGTTGACACGTTTATATGCTGCCCGTGGTGTGCAGAGCCCCAGTGAGCTGGACAAACGCCTGCAGGCACTGCTGCCCTTTACCCTGTTCAAAGGGATGGACGCTGCCGTGCAGGTGCTCGCAGCAGCGATCAGGCAGGGCCAGTCGATCCTGATTGTGGGAGATTTCGATGCCGATGGCGCCACTGCCAGTAGCGTTGCGGTACTGGCGCTGCGTGCGCTGGGCGCGGCGCGGGTCGAGTATCTGGTGCCTAACCGGTTTGAATTCGGTTATGGCCTGACGCCGGAGATTGTCGCCGTTGCCGAGCGTTACCATCCCGATGTGCTGGTCACCGTGGATAACGGTATTTCCAGTATCGAGGGTGTGGCCGCTGCCAAGGCAGCCGGCTTGCAGGTGGTGGTGACCGACCACCATTTGCCGGCCGAGCAGTTGCCGGCGGCAGATGCCATCGTCAACCCGAATCAGCCCGGATGCGACTTTCCCAGCAAGGGGATTGCCGGCGTCGGGGTGATTTTCTATGTCATGCTGGCCCTGCGTACGCATTTGCGCGAACAGGGGCACTTTGCGCCGGGCGCCGAACCGAATCTGGGTGAGTTGCTCGACCTGGTCGCCTTGGGCACGGTAGCCGATGTGGTGCCGCTGGATGCGAACAACCGCATTCTGGTGCATCAGGGGCTGGCCCGTATCCGTGCTGGTCGTTGCCGCCCGGGTATTGCCGCGCTGCTGGAAGTGGCCGGTCGCAATGCCGAACGGCTGACCAGCAGTGACCTGGGTTTTATCCTTGGGCCGCGGCTGAACGCGGCCGGGCGGCTGGATGACATGAGCCTGGGGATAGAATGCCTGCTCAGTGACAGTCTGGCTGATGCCCGCGGTATGGCTGGCGAACTGGACGGGCTGAATCGCGAGCGCAAGCGGATCGAGCGCGAGATGCAGCAACAGGCGGAAAAGACCCTGGCAGCCATGGAACTGAATGCCGCCAAAATGCCGTATGGGCTTTGTCTGTTTGATCCTGATTGGCATCAGGGGGTGATCGGTATTCTCGCCTCGCGGTTGAAAGAGCGTTATCACCGCCCGGTAATCGCTTTTGCCGATGCCGGTAATGGAGACATCAAGGGCTCGGCACGTTCGGTCAACGGTTTGCATATCCGCGACGCACTGGATGCCGTTGCGGCGCATCATCCGGGTCTGATCAGCAAATTTGGCGGTCACGCCATGGCCGCCGGACTCTCACTGCCTCAGGCTAATCTGGCCGCATTCAAGCGCGCCTTTGATCAGGAGGTGCGTCGCCAGCTGAGCGCGGATGACCTGACGGGCCGTTTGTTGACTGATGGTGAGTTGGCCCCGGATGAGTTTCGCCTCGAGCTGGCCAGCCAGTTGCAGCTGGCTGGCCCCTGGGGGCAGCACTTTCCCGAGCCCGGCTTTCATGGCGAGTTTGAATTGATCCAGCAGCGGCTGGTCGGCGAGCGCCATCTGAAGATGTTGCTGCGTTTGCCCGGACAGGAGCGCTTGCTGGATGCCATTGCCTTCAATATTGATCTTGATGTCTGGCCGAATGAGCGCATTCAGCGCGTGCGTGTCGCTTTCAGTCTGGACGTCAACGAATTTCGCGGTCGGCGCAGCCTGCAACTTCTGGCGCGTCATCTGCAACCGCTCTGAATCAGTCAGCTTGAGCTTGCCAGCCATGCTGGCTAAAGGCTATCGTAGCCCAGTTGGTTTAGTGCTTGCCGCAGGCTTGCATCACCCAAGCGGGTGATTGAGGTGCCGGCAGGCTTTGGGTCTTATGGATGCCACAATAATTCTTACATATCCGTAACAGGTGACCAGCGCTGATGTCCCGCCAGACATGGAAGCAGGACCAGGGGAGCGAGGAAGTGCCTGATTTGAAACAGCGCCTGGAAGAAATCCAGGCCAGCTTGGGGTTGTCGAGCAGCGATTTGTGCCAGCGCTTGCAGTTGCTGCAGCTGGACGCCGCTGACTTGCAGGTTTTTGAATGCCATTTGCCTTTGATTGACCGCTTGCAGCAAGCCTGCATGGATGCCCTGTTGACGCACCTGGCTCCTTTCGAACGGTTGAACGGGGTGCTCAATCGTGTGGAGCAGCAAAATGGCCTGAAACAGCAGCAGCTGCGTTATTTTGGTCAGCTGGTGCGTGGCCCTTTCGATATGCAATACGCCCGCCTGCGGGTTCTGTATGGCATCCAGCATGAACGCAACGGCGTTGACCTCAAGTGGTATCTGGGGGCTTATCATTTTTACCTCGATTACATGCATGAAGCGCTGAATGCGCACTTTTCCGATCAGCCGACGCTGGCCCGACAACTGTATCGGAGCCTGCGTCGCGCAGTGTTTTTTGATATGTCATTGGCGGTAGATACCTACTCCGCTGCAAGTCGAATGGCGCTGGAGGACAGCGAGGCACGTTATCAGCGGGCGGTACAGGGCGCGAATGACGGTCTTTGGGAATGGCATGTGGATGATGACCGGCTGACAGTATCGCCACGCTGGCAGGACATGCTGGGGCTGGACGCCGCCACCGTTCCGCGCACCCTGGATGCCTGGGCTGCGCGTATGCCCGAGGCTCAGCAGCAGAGCTTTCTGGCGGCGGTGACTGCTCACCTGGAAGGTCGTCAGGCGTTCCTGCACCTGGAATGCCAGATCCGTGACCGCTGGGGCCAGTTGATCTGGGTATTGATTCGCGGCCTGGTCTCGCGGGACCAGCATGGCGAACGTTTGCTGGCAGGCTCCCAAACCGATATCAGTCAGCGCAAGCAGGCCGAGCGCGAGTTGATGCACGCCACCTTGCATGATCCCTTGACCGGTTTGCCCAACCGCGAACGCATGAATGAGTTGTTGTTACAGGCCTTGCAGCGCCAGGCCAAACCCGGGGCGCGGTATGCAGCGGTATTGTTCATTGACCTGGATCGTTTCAAGCTGATCAATGACAGCCTGGGCCATCAGGTCGGTGATCAGGTGCTGGTGCAGGTCGCCACGCGGATCGAGCGCTGCCTGCGCCCGGGCGATCATCTGTGCCGCTTTGGTGGTGACGAGTTTGTCGTGCTGCTGGATGACATGGCGCATGCCGAAGATGCCGAACGGGTGGCCCAGCGTATCATGCATGGTATGCAATACCCCCTGATTGCCAGCGGCAACCGTCTGAATATCAGTGCCAGCATCGGTGTTGCACCGCTGAACGGACATGATGCCGAGCAGGATGCCCTGCGTGAAGCGGATCTGGCGCTTTATCGCGCCAAGGCCTATGGCAAATCACAGTTGGCATTGTTCAATGCCAGCCTGCAGCAGGAAGTGCACCAACGCCTGAAACTGGAAACCGCGCTGGGTGATGCCCTGGGCAAGGGTGAGTTCGAGTTGTTCTATCAGCCGATTGTTGAAGTGGGAGCGGGTCGCTCGCGCGTGGTCGGAGTTGAGGCTTTGCTGCGCTGGTGGCAGGGCGAAAAGATGATCGGGCCGGATGAGTTTATTCCGATCCTGGAAGAAACCGGCGATATCGTCAAAGTCGGTGACTGGGTGCTGCAGCAGGCCTGCGCCCAGGTGCGGGAGTGGCAAGAGCACGGTTTGCCGGGGCTGCGTTGTTCGGTAAATCTGTCCAGTCGCCAGTTGCTGGAAAAGAATTTTGCCGGGCGGGTAGCCGAGGTATTGGCCGCCACGGGTTTGCCGCCGAAGAGTCTGGTGCTGGAAATTACCGAAAGCCTGCTGATGCAGGACGGCCCGGAAACCCTGGCGACCATGCGTGAGCTGGAAAGCACGGGTGTGCGCATCGCGCTGGATGACTTTGGTACCGGGTTTTCCTCGCTGGGCTATCTGCACCGTTATCCGTTGCACATCATCAAGATCGACAAGAGTTTTATCAGCCAGGCGCCGGACGACGAGCGACTAAAGGCGATCAGTCGAGCAGTCATCGGCCTGGGCAAGGGCTTGTCGATGGATGTGATTGCCGAGGGTATTGAAACCTCCGAACAGATGGATTTTCTCAGTGGTGAAGGCTGCAATCTGGTGCAAGGTTACTGGTTCAGCAGACCGCAATCGGCCAGTGATCTCAAACCCTTGCTGCTCAGCCTGAGTCAAGCCGGGCCACATAGTGGTGTGGCTCCCAGCCCTATCAGCGTAACAACTGTGGGTCGCCCCGACCCTCTACGCTAGCCAGTTCTTCGGCGCTCAGCCAATCGCTTGCCGTGCCTCCACTGAGTTCGGCAGCGGCAACCAGGGCGTGCGCCCAGGTGCATTTGTTGGTAAACAACATGCCCGGTTCATCCAGGGTGCCGCCACGGTTGATATACCCCAGTACCCGGCAGCGACGGGTGTCACCCAATAATTCAGTCAGATGTCCGCGCAAGACTTCCGGGCGCATATGCGTGAGCGCCACCCGTTGCTGGTTCGCCGGAAAGAGCGCTTCGCGGGTAGCGGTGCTGACCGTGTATTCGGCTTCCCAGTGATCGCGCGGTGCGCGGAAGCGCCCGGGTTCCTGCAGGTAGATCAATTGCCAGCTTCGTCCATGTTCGCGCAGGCGCTCGGCCGCGCGCAGGGCCTCGCCCAGTTGATAGGCACCATTGGCAATCAATTGTATCGGTTCACCCTGTGCCGCAAAGCTGTCCAGCAGCAAGGCACCGTCGGCTGCCAGTTGCTCGGCCTGCTGAGGGCTCAGTAGAGTGGGGCGGTCGCGCTTGGGAATCACCAGGCAGCTGATCACGCCGCGTGTCTGATAGACCCCGGGCAGAATCGCCAGGGTACTGTTGTAATCGGCGGGCATGATCACGCGCATGCCGTCATTCATTTCCCCCAGCAGTGCTTCGCAAAAGGTGGTGTCCTGATGGGATTGTTCGTTCTTGCCGTTTTCCCAGGTATGCGAGGTGGCAATGACCGGAAAGCCGAGCCAGCCGGCAGGGCGGCCGACCTCTTTCTGGTGGCGGGCAAAGATCAGTTCCTGGCGGATGGCGCCGAGCATTTTCGGGCAGAAGGCTTCATAGCTGGCGACCAGGTTGAGGCCGCTCTTGTTGGCCAGACAGGCAGACACCACGGCCTCTTCATTGAGCGCGGTAATCACTCGACCATGGATATCCTCATTGGCATTTTCCGGGTCGCTGACCCGGTGCTTGAGGGCAGCAAGCACCCCGGCCAGTTTGTTGCTGGCCAGTTCATCGGGGTTGCCGACGCGAGCCCGCAGGTCGGGATTGGCGGCGACCAGTTCGGTAAAAAAGCCATCCACCGCGAGCATGGGTGACTGGGTTTGCTGGCTCCAGTTCAGTGTTGGTAGATGAGGTGCCGCAGGTAGGCGCTGCGCCAGAGCATGGTCGCGTTCCAGCGGGCGCTGCTGTGCCTGGTGAGTGCCTAGTGCAGCACACGCTGCCTGCAGGTCGTCAGGCGCCACCCAGAGCTTGCCGGCATGCTGGTTGAACAGCTCGCGGGCGGCGGCATCGGATTGCGGATTGGCCGGCAAAGGCAGGTTGTGTGCGGCATTTTCGCCAGCGCCGTAAAAGCCGAAACCCTTGACCGTTTCGGCAATCCCGTAGGGGACAGGTAGCGGGTAGTTGAGCAGACCTCGGCGGTATTCATCGACCCGGTGGCCCAGGCGCAATTCCATTTCCAGCAAGGTGCAGACAAAGGCAGCCGGGTCGCGGCCGTCAAAGCGGATCGGGTCGAAGCCGCAGGCTTTGAGGTGTTCG
The DNA here is from genome assembly GCF_900105655.1 of Halopseudomonas salegens. Taxonomy (NCBI): domain Bacteria; kingdom Pseudomonadati; phylum Pseudomonadota; class Gammaproteobacteria; order Pseudomonadales; family Pseudomonadaceae; genus Halopseudomonas; species Halopseudomonas salegens. Next base: position 2,563,624 of record NZ_LT629787.1, on the reverse strand, counting down.
GCAAAGGCCGCCACGCCTTGTTGGGTGCCCAGTTCGGTGCGTTGTTCGATGCGGCGGCCGTTGGCAATCATGATCGGGAGGGCAACCCCGCAGTCGTCAGCGCGCCACCAGCGCGGAATCCAGTCGCTGCCGCGCTGCTCTTCAGCAGCACCGTCAGACAGAAAGGCCACCAGGCTTTCACCGGGCAGCGGCATGTGGGCATATTGCAGTTCGGCAAAGCCGAGGTAGCCACCTTCAATGACGCCGCCAGCGGTATGCGGATTGACGTGGCTACCGAGTGGCGCCGCCGGGTTGCCATCGGGTTGCTGGGCGTAGCCATAGAAATCCTGCAGCAGGCGGTCCAGGCCGCCATCGCCCTGGTATCGCTCCGCCTGCTCTGGATGCAGGTTGCCGGTCAGTACATTGATGGCATCAATGGCCGCAACGCAGTGTCCCTGGCCCATCAGCCAGCTTCGGGTCTGGCCAGTCAGACTGTTGATTGCCAGATAGGCGGCATAGCCCGGCACCATGTTCAGCGCGCCACCGGTGTGGCCTTCAGGGCGTGATTTGAAGTCTTCGGCGGTCAGGGCGCTACCATCGGTGCGTAACCGTTTGGCATAAGTCATATGCACAACCAGCCAGAGCCCCGCGCTGGTCAGCAGGTCAAGCGCGCGCATCTGGCGGTAGACACTGGCCAGATCGGGCTGCTTGCCACCTTCTACCAGATGGTGGGCCAGGCGGTAGACTGCTGCCTGGGTCTCGGCACTGTGGCTGATCACTCCGTGCCCGGCGCGCCAGTTGGCAAAGTCTGCTTGTTGGTCGGCATGTTGGTCGAGAGTGGTCATATCGGGCAACAGTTGGCTCACAGGCATTTCTCCGCGCAATTCAGGGTTGCGTCTAGAATAGTACACGGCAGTCTGTGTACGACTGATATGAGTCAAATGCTGCCAATGACGATAACAACAAGGGGTTATACCCCAGCAAACTGTGAGGATGTGCCATGCAACGCTGGATCCTGATCTTTGTCGCCGGCTTTCTTGCCGTGCTGTGCTTTCATCAAACGGTCGCCGGGCTGCTCTATGTGCTGGGGATTTTCCCCTCCGCACCCTATTCGATGGCGCCGACCCAGCCGCTGGGGGTGCCATCGGTGCTGTCGTCCAGTTTCTGGGGCGGGCTCTGGGCGTTGGTGATGTTTCTGGCGCTGGACCGGTTGTCGGCGCGTCACCGCTGGCTGAAAGCCCTGTTGTTCGGTGGTCTGGCGCTGACGCTGGTGGCCATCGTCGTGGTCTTCCCGCTCAAGGGCTACAGCCTGCCGTTGGCACGCATCCCCGTGGTGTTTGCGCTCGGATTTATTGTCAATGCTGCCTGGGGCGTGGGCACTTTGTTGCTGGCCAGGCTGTTGGGTGTCAAGGGCGCTCAGCTCTGAGGATCGGGATGATCAGCCGGTGCACTTGAGGCCTGATTTCCGCTACAATGGCGGCTTTTTCCCGACTGGAACTTGTCGCCATGGAAATCAATCCGATTCAGAATACCATCAAAGACCTGCGCACCCGCTCTGACTCGATCAGGGGGTATCTTTGACTACGATCACAAACTTGATCGTCTGACCGAAGTCGAGCGCGAACTGGAAGACCCGAGCGTCTGGAACGAACCGGAACGGGCGCAAAATCTGGGCCGCGAGCGGGCGCAACTGGCGCAGATCGTGGAAACCCTGGATGACATGGCCAGCGGCCTTGCAGATGCCAGCGAGCTGCTGGAAATGGCTGCCGAAGAAGAAGACAGCGGCGCTGTGGCCGATATTGAAAGTGAATTGGCCCGGCTGGGTGCTTTATTGAGCAAGCTCGAATTCCGCCGTATGTTCAGCGGCGAAATGGATGCCAATAATTGTTACCTGGATATTCAGGCCGGCTCTGGCGGCACCGAAGCGCAGGACTGGGCCAATATGCTGCTGCGCATGTATTTACGTTGGGCGGACAAGCAGGGTTTTGATACTGAGATCGTCGAACTGTCCGAAGGTGATGTCGCCGGTATCAAAAGCGCCACGCTGTATGTTCGCGGCGAATATGCCTTTGGCTGGCTGCGCACTGAAATTGGCGTGCACCGCCTGGTGCGGAAAAGTCCTTTCGATTCCGGCAATCGCCGGCATACCTCGTTTTCCGCAGTTTTTGCCGCGCCGGAAATTGATGACGACATCGAGATCGATATCAACCCGTCGGATCTGCGCATTGATACCTATCGCTCGTCCGGGGCTGGTGGTCAGCATGTAAACACCACGGACTCGGCGGTGCGAATCACCCACGTGCCGAGCAATGTGGTGGTGTCCTGCCAGAACCAGCGTTCGCAGCATGCGAACAAGGATCAGGCGATGAAGATGCTGCGGGCCAAGCTGTTCGAGTTGGAAATGCAGAAGCGCAATGCTGCGGCCCAGGCCATGGAAGACACCAAGTCGGATATCGGCTGGGGTCACCAGATTCGCTCCTACGTACTTGACCAGTCGCGGATCAAGGATTTGCGCACCGGCATTGAGCGCAGCGATTGTGATCGCGTGCTGGATGGCGACCTGAATGAATATATCGAGGCCAGTCTGAAACAGGGACTTTAATCAGCCGTTGCCAATTGCCGTTTTACCCAGGAAGACCCGAGATGACCGATCAGCAGCACGACCAGCAAGCCCAGCATGACGAAGAGAACAACCTGATTGCCCTGCGCAAGGAAAAACTGGCCGCCGAGCGAGCCAGGGGTGGCGTCTTCCCGAACCATTTCCGCCGTGACAGCTATTGCCAGGATTTGCAGCAGCAATATGCCGAGCACAGCAAGGAAGCCCTGGCCGAGACCCCCACGGAAGTTCGGGTTGCGGGGCGGATCATGCTCAATCGTGGCGCCTTTATGGTGATTCAGGACATGACGGGCCGCCTGCAGGTCTACGTCAACCGCAAGACACTGGATGCCGATACCCTGGCAGCGATCAAGACCTGGGATCTGGGCGACATTATCGCAGTGCGCGGTAATCTGGCGCGTTCCGGCAAGGGTGACCTCTATGTGGATATGGCCGAAGTCAGCCTGCTGACCAAGTCCCTGCGCCCTTTGCCGGACAAGCACCATGGCCTGACCGATACCGAACAGCGTTACCGCCAGCGTTATGTCGATCTGATCGTCAATGAGGATACCCGGCGTACCTTCCAGATCCGTTCACGGGTGATCAGCTATATCCGACAGTTCCTGCTCGAGCGCAACTTCCTCGAGGTGGAAACGCCGATGCTGCAGACCATCCCCGGTGGCGCCGCGGCCAAGCCCTTTGAAACCCACCACAATGCGCTGGATATCGACATGTTCCTGCGCATCGCGCCCGAGCTCTATCTCAAGCGTCTGGTAGTGGGTGGTTTCGAGCGGGTGTTCGAGATCAACCGCAACTTCCGTAATGAAGGCGTATCCACCCGGCACAACCCCGAGTTCACCATGCTCGAGTTCTACCAGGCCTATGCCGACTACGAAGACAACATGGACCTGACGGAAGAGCTGCTGCGTGGTCTGGCCACTCAGGTGCTCGGCACCACCGACGTACCCTACCAGGGCAAGGTGTTCCATTTCGGCGAGCCCTTTGCGCGCTTGTCGGTATTTGATGCCATTCTCAAGTACAACCCGGAGATCACCGCCGATGACCTGAACGACCTGGAGCGCGCCCGCGCCATCGCGAAAAAGGCTGGCGCTGCGATCAAGGGTTATGAAGGGCTGGGCAAGTTGCAGACGATGATTTTCGAGGAGCTGGTCGAGCATCAGCTGGAGCAGCCGACCTTTATCACTCGCTATCCCTTTGAAGTCTCGCCGCTGGCACGTCGCAGTGATGATGACCCCAGCGTGACCGACCGTTTCGAGCTGTTTATCGGTGGTCGCGAGATTGCCAATGCCTACTCGGAGCTGAATGACGCCGAGGATCAGGCGCAGCGCTTTATGGCTCAGGTTGAGGAAAAGGATGCCGGTGACGATGAGGCCATGCACTATGATGCCGACTTTGTCCGCGCGCTGGAGTATGGCATGCCACCCACCGCCGGTGAGGGTATCGGGATTGACCGGCTGGTGATGCTGTTGACCGATTCGCCATCTATTCGCGACGTTATTCTGTTCCCGCACATGCGACCAGAGCACGATTGATTAAGCTGCACTCATCGAGGTTAAAAGCTATGACCGATTCCGCGCCGGAAGGCTACAATACCAAGCAAGTGGTTGCCTTGACCGCTATCGTCACCATTATCTGTACGGTGCTGGCCATGCACTTCTATGGTTTTCTCAATCACGTCAGCCCTGCTGATGGTCTGACTGTGCAGGAGTTCCGACTGGTCACCAGTGGTGATGGCGATGTATTGCGCAGTTCGCCGTCGGATTTCGTCGCTGAATGCACGGATGGGCTGCTGGTCGTACATGGTGTGCGGCACAATTCTCTCTCCGGGGTGCTTCTGGATGATCGCGAGCGTCTTTTGCGCTGCGATCGCGAAGCAACCCTGCCACAAGCACCGCTGCCTGAATAAGCATGCCTGAACCTTCCGGAGCACTGCAGTCGGCTTGGCTCGAGCTGGTCGGTGACCAGTTCGAGCAACCATACATGCAGGCGCTGAAAGCTTTTCTGCGGGCTGAGAAGGCTGCCGGGAAGGTTATTTACCCGCCAGGCCCGCAGATTTTCAATGCGCTGAACAGTACCCGCCCTGACCAGGTGCGCGTGGTTATCCTCGGACAGGACCCTTACCATGGTCCCGGGCAAGCGCATGGGTTGAGTTTTTCGGTACCACCGGACGTACGCCCGCCACCATCGCTGCAGAACATTTTCAAAGAGTTGCGGCGAGACCTCAATTTACCGTTGCCTGATCACGGTTGCTTGCAGGCCTGGGCTGATCAGGGAGTGTTATTGCTCAATGCGGTGCTGACTGTCGAGCAGAGCAAAGCTGGAAGTCATGCCAAGCAAGGTTGGGAAACCTTTACCAGCTGCGTGGTTGAGCGACTGGCTGCGCAACAGAAAGGTCTGGTGTTCATGCTTTGGGGTAGCTACGCGCAGAAAAAAGCCGCACATATTGATCCGGCGCGGCACTGCCTGCTGAAGTCGGTCCACCCGTCACCACTATCGGCGCATCGAGGTTTTATCGGTTGCGGGCATTTTTCTGCGGCGAACCGGTACCTGCAGGCGCAGGGCAAATTGCCGATCGACTGGTCATTACCGGATTAGGTACTGGGCAGTGCCGGTTCAGAAACCGGCAAACTGCAGGTATGTTCCTGTAATCTCATCACCCCAGATCAAGGCAATCCAGCCGGCAATCGCCAGATACGGGCCGAAGGGCAGGGGGGTTGCGTTCGACTGGCCGCGACTTTTCAGAATGATGACGCCCAGAATCGCACCGACCAGTGAGGACAGCAAAATGGTCAGCGGCAGAATCTGCCAGCCACCCCAGGCCCCCAGCATTGCCAGCAGCTTGAAGTCACCATATCCCATACCTTCCTTGCCGGTAATCAACTTGAATACCCAGAACACACACCAGAGGGTCAGGTAGCCAGCCGCCGCGCCCCAGAGCGCACTTTGCATGTCGGTATACATGCCCGTCGAGTTCAGTAGCAAACCGAGCCAAAGCATCGGCAATACAATGATGTCGGGCAATAGCTGCGTATCGGCGTCAATCATGCTCACGCTGATCAGTGCCCAGGTCAGTAGCAGGAAGGCTGCCATTGGCCAGCCAAAACCGAATTGCCAGGCCACCAGCATCGACATGACCGCGGTTAACAGCTCAACCAGTGGGTAGCGCAAGCTTATCGGCGCCTTGCAGTTGGCGCAGCGCCCGCGTAACAGCAGATAACTGATGACGGGCAAATTCTGCCAGGCCTTGATTTCTGCCTGGCAGTGAGGGCAATGGGAGTGCGGCAACACCAGGTTGTACGTTGATTCAGCTGGCTGCTCTTTCTCGGGCTCCAGCATCTCCCGGCATTGATGCAGCCACTCGCGCTCGAGCATGCGCGGCAGACGATGGATCACCACATTGAGAAAGCTGCCGACAATCAGACCCAGCAAGCCAGTGAGCAAAATAAAGGCCAGCGCATGGCTGGCCAAATAGTCCAATATTTCCATTAAACGACATTACCCAGCTGGAAGATGGGCAGGTACATGGCGATAATCAAACCACCGACCAGCACACCCAGCACACACATGATCATGGGTTCCATCAAGGTGGTCAGATTGTCCACCTTGTTATCGACCTCGGCTTCGTAGTAATCAGCGACTTTTTCCAGCATGGTGTCCAATGCACCAGATTCTTCACCGATGCCCGCCATCTGGATCGCGATATTGGGGAACACACCAGTCGAACGCATGGAAAAGTTCAGCTGAGAACCGGCAGAAACGTCTTCTTTTATCTGCATAACAGCGTTATAGAAGACGACATTGCCTGCTGCACCAGCAACAGAATCCAGCGCTTCAACCAGTGGTACGCCAGCCGCAAAGGTAGTAGAGAGAGTGCGAGCATACCGGGCTACTGCCGCTTCATAAATAATCTTGCCGACAATGGGGGCCTTGAGCAAAGCACGGTCTTGCGCGTCACGAAATTTTTTCGATCGCAGGTTGAGTTGCGAATAAACGTAACCAATGGCAATAAAAGCGATCAAAATGATAAACCACCAACTCTGCAACCATTCTGATAACCCGATCACCATCAATGTGAAGGCAGGCAAGTCTGCACCGAAATTCGCGAACACATCCTTGAACTGGGGTACTACTTTCAACAACAGAATAGCCGTGACAATAATAGCTACCACAATTACAGCAATGGGGTAGGTCATGGCTTTTTTGATCTTGGCTTTCAGTGCCTCGGTCTTTTCCTTGTAAGTGGCAATACGATCCAGCAGGGATTCCAGGCGACCGGACTGCTCACCGGATTCAACCAGATTGCAGAACAGGTCATCAAAGTACTTGGGGTGCTTGCGCAAAGAGTCGGCCAGGGTGCTGCCCGCAGCAACATCGTTTTTGATCTCGTTGATCAGCTTGGTAAAATTCGGATTCTCCGAGCCTTCGGCAATGATGTCAAAAGCCTGGATAATGGGCACGCCCGACTCCATCATGGTCGAGAGCTGACGGGTGAAAAAGGCAATATCCAGGGGTTTGATCTTTTTGGCCCGGGAGCCAAAAAGCGTCGACTTTTTGTTGATTTTGGTGACCAGCACGCCTTGCTTGCGCAGTTGTGCCTTGATGAGTGCCGGGTTGGTTCCCTGGATTTCACCGGATACCTTGGTGCCTTTGCGGTCCTTGCCCTCCCATTTGAATGGGTAGACCTTTGCTTCCTTGGCTTTCTTTTTTGCCGCGGCAGGTTTTTTTATTGCTGCTTGTTGGGCCATGACTTAATCCTTGGTCACTCGGTTAACTTCCGCCAGACTGGTTACCCCTTGTTCCGCCTTGAACAGGGCAGACTCGCGCAGGGTTTTGAAACCCTCGTTGCGGGCTACATCGGCTATCTCCATGGAGTTACCGTCTGCCATAATAATACGCTGCATGGCTGGCGTCACCTTAACCACTTCGTAAATGCCCACACGTCCTTTATAACCATCCTTGCAGTTTTCGCAACCCACGGGGCCAAATATCTTCAAGCCGGCATCGAGCTGCTCGGTCGTAAAGCCTTCTTCGAGCAGCGTCTCACGGGGTACGTCCATGGGTGCTTTGCAGCTTTTGCACAAGCGGCGCGCCAGACGCTGAGCGATGATCAGGTTGACCGAGGTGGCAATGTTAAATGAGGGAACGCCCATATTGCGCAAGCGAGTCAGGGTTTCAGCAGCGCTGTTGGTGTGCAAGGTGGACATCACCAGGTGACCGGTCTGTGCCGCCTTGATACCAATTTCCGCCGTTTCCAGGTCGCGGATCTCCCCCACCATGATGACGTCGGGATCCTGACGCAGGAAAGCGCGCAGTGCCTGAGCAAAATCCAGCCCCTGTTTGGGGTTGACGTTGACCTGGTTGATCCCTTCCAGGTTTATTTCCACCGGATCTTCCGCCGTGGAAATATTGCGTTCCATGGTATTGAGGATATTCAGGCCCGTGTACAGGGATACGGTTTTACCCGAACCGGTCGGGCCAGTTACCAGAATCATGCCCTGAGGGCGGGCCAGCGCATCCATGTACATTTTCTTCTGATCATCCTCGTAGCCCAATGCGTCAATGCCCATCTTGGCGCTTTCGGAATCCAGAATACGCAGTACTACCTTTTCACCCCACAGTGTGGGCAGGGTATTGACACGGAAGTCGATGGCCTTGTTTTTGGAGATGCGCATCTTGATACGGCCATCCTGGGGCTTGCGTCGCTCAGCAAGGTCCATGGATGACATGACTTTCAGGCGGGCCGCAATGCGAACGCCCAGTTGCGCGGGTGGCTTTGCAGCTTCATGCAGGATGCCATCGGTGCGGAAACGAACGCGATACATCTTTTCATAGGGTTCAAAATGCAAGTCCGATGACCCCAGCTTGATGGCATCAAGCAGCATTTTATTGACGAATCGAACGATGGGCGCGTCATCAGCATCGGTCTGGGCGGCATCGTTGTCCCCATCTTCGCGGACTGTCTGCACGTCCAGATCGTCCAGTTCCTGGTCCGTCATATCACCCAAACCGCCGGTGGGGCTATCCAGGTACTTGTCAATGGCGGTATGCAGCTTGTCATCTTCGACAATAACTGCGTCGGTCATCAAGCCGGTATTGAACTGTATATCACTCAACGCTTGCTGGTTGGTTGGGTCTGACAATGCGATAAAAAGCCGATTTCCTCGCTTGTACAGAGGCATCACATTGTGCTGGCGAATCAGCTTCTCGCTGACCAGGGTTTGCTCGGGGAGGCTTTCGGTATCGATCGCGCTGAGGTCGTAGAAGGGATAGCCGAACTCTTCAGCACAGAGCATGGCCAGATCGCGTGAATTGGCCAGCTTGTGTTGCACAAGATATGTAATGAACGGAATGCGATCCTGGCTAGCTTGTTTGCTGGCTTTGGCGGCAGCGGCAGCATCCAGCAATTCATCTTGTACTATGCGCCGGGCAAGGCCGGAAAGGGCTGGCGTTTCCATAGAGTTAAGGGTAATCCTTTAAAGGCATTTATCGTTGCAACTATAGTACAGTCTAGACGGCATGCACACTATATGCTGTTGACTTGGTGGCATACAGGTGAGCAGCTTCTGTTGCAGCAGGTATGCAATGAGAGTGACGAAAATTGTCACAATTTGACTTTTGAGGGGCGAATGCAACGTGCTTCCAGTAACAATGTGGCCCCAGATGCATTGAAGCAGAAGGCCACGAAGCAATAACAGGCGTTGGCACGCAATATGCTTTGATTATTCATAGCCGTTTGGCTGAATTGATTCCAAGGAGAAGTCTAAATGAAAGCTCAAAAAGGTTTTACCCTTATCGAACTGATGATCGTGGTAGCGATCATCGGTATTCTGGCTGCCATCGCTCTGCCGGCCTATCAGGACTATACCAACCGCGCCAAGGCTTCTGAGGTTGTACTGGCCGCTAGTGGTGCTCGTACATGCATGAGTGAGCTGGTGCAGTCAGGTGCCGCATCTTCCGCCTACAGCACTTGTGACTCTACGCAGAATAGCCAGTATGTCAGCGGTGTGTCGGTAGATACTGCTGGTGTGATCACCGCTACCGGCCAGGGTGATATGTCTGGTTTTGCAGTAGTACTGACTCCGACTATCACTTCCAACTATATTACCGAGTGGGAATGTGATGTGACCGGCCGCACTGAGTGGGCACCGGGTAGCTGCCGCGGTTGAAGTTAGTTATTTGAGTGACAAACAAACCCCGGTACTCCGGGGTTTGTTTTTATGGGCCCAAGATGCGATGCCGATGTGATGCTATCAATCTCTAGAACGTTTATTGCGTTCCTTGCATTCCTTTCTTTTGTTTTCATGCCCCTGATTTTCGATACCTGGCTGGTTCGCTTCCTTGCTTCAGATCACCAAGCCTACGAAAGTTTTTTTTATTCATTCGAGATCGTATCGGGCCTGGCCTGGTATCTGCTACTGCTTCTTTTTCTGTATTTCAGCTTTTATTGGTTATGCCGGCGCTTTCTGTTGAAATTGCTGCCAGCTTCGTTGCATTCGATGCGGGGCATTCGCTTGCTCATCGACCTGTTATTGATCCTGTATGTTTATGCTTCCAGCCTGGTGTTGTTTCCCGACTCGGCTTTCAGCTATGCAGTCGCCTTTCTGCCGTCTCCGATGCCGGTTTTTATCGCGGGTTCAGTATTGTTGCTGTTGGCTTTGCTACGCCAGCTGGCTCAGAGCAAATGTATAGCGGGAGCGGCGCTATTGCTGGCTCTTGTGTTTTTGCTGCCATACGGTCTTTTGTATGCGATCAAGCCGAGTGTGCTGTCGCAGCACATTGACCGACCTCACATTGTAGTGATCGGAGTAGACTCTCTGTCTGCCTATACTGCAGAGCAGTATTCGGTGCAGTTGCCTAACATTTCAAGCCTGATGGCATCTGGTTATCAATACGAGCGTGCCTATACCCCCCTCGGGCGTACTTTTCCTGCCTGGGTCAGCCTGTTGACCGGGCTTGAGGTTGCCGAACACCGTGGTGTGTTCAATTTGAGTGATAGAAAACAGCCGGCACTGCACGACAATTTCTTCAAGACGTTGGCCAGCCAAGACTACCAAGGCGTTTATGCCATGGATGAGCGCCGTTTCAATAATATGGGTGCTGAGTTCGGTTTTGATCAAGTGGTGGGGCCAATGCCGGGTGCCCTGGATTTTCTGGTCCATGGGTTGGTGGATAATCCGTTGGGCAATCTCTTGTTGCAGTGGCCCGGATCGCGGTGGTTGTTACCATGGAGCTGGAATAACGTAGCGGCTTATTCGAGTTATTCAGCCGACATGTTTGTGAAAGATGTGCTGGCAGCAATACACACAGAGCAGCCCCTGATGCTGGCGGTACACTTTCAGAGTGGTCACTTCCCCTTCAAATCCAGGCATACGCGTGACGTGTTCCAGCATGAAAACCAGATGTTTCAACGTTATATTCGCGCCCTGCAGGTCGTGGATGACCAGGTGGCGGTATTATTAGCGGGTTTGCAACAGCGTGGCGTCTTGCAGAATGCTTTGGTGGTGGTGTTGGCCGACCATGGTGAGGCGCTGGGCGAACTGGAAGCCGACCTGCAAAGGAACGGTGAATCCTTTCTGGTACAGAGCTACGGGCATGGCACGGACTTGCTCAGTGACCATCAGAATCGCATTCCCTTGGCTTACGTGCGTTTTCTGGATGGACGACCAGTTGGAGAGCCGCAACAGATAAAGCAGCATGTTTCTCTGAATGGTGTTCGAGACATTATTGAGCACTTCGCACAAACGAGTGACTTGCTTGTCATGCCTGAAACCCCGTGTTTCTTTGTTGAAACCGGCTTGCGCATCGAGGCCGCCAGTGACTATACAACCCTGGATGATATGGATGTGGCCAGTGAAGGGGCGATTTTCTATGATCTGATAGACGGGGAGCTGGTGTTGAAAGCGGACAAGCTACCGCAGTTGTTAACGGCCAAGGATATTGGCCTGCGTTGCCGTGACCGTGTGACCTGGTTTTCTGCCAGAGAGAGCGCTTTCTATAGCGTAGGGCTGGATGCGCAAGGGCAACCAATGACTTTTATTGACGTGGACGAGCAGGATCGGCGCCGCATAAATGAATACCGACAAAGCTACCTGAACTGGACTGAGGATAACTGATGGAGCAGTTGCTATCGCGTTTCAATCGGATTTGGCCTGAGGTGCTTGGTTGTCTCTTGTTAGCGGTCATGGCTGGTTTGGCGACGTTGCATTTTTATGGTCCGGGATGGTTGAGTTATGCCTGGGTCGGTATGGTGGTATTGTCGCTTGCCTTGCAGCTAACGGCACTGGGTACCCTGCGGCTCGGTAACCTCTTGCTGTGCCTGATCGGCATTTTGGCGCTGCTGATGCATACGTTTTCCTTTCTGGAAGGAGAACCCTGGCTGTCTTGGCCGCGGTTGATTCATCTGTTGGCGATTATGCTGTTGCTTTGGGTGCTGCGGGCTGCTCAGGGTGGGCGATATGTGCCTGGCCGAGAGGGCATGCTTGCCGTATGGCTGTCGCTGGTCGTATTTGCCGCTTGCGTAATCAATGGCCAAGCTCTTTATCTGGCCGAGTGGCAAATCTTTTTGCTGCAATTTTCCCTTTTCACTCTGTGTGTGAGGTGTTTTCCGGCGTTGGTGCAACACTCGTGGCCGTATTTTGTCATTGTCTTGCTGATATTGGGTCTGATGCTGCTGTCCAACGCGCTTGCTGCGTCAGTGGACGAGGTGATGGCAACGAGTGATCGCGTATTCCATATGCTGGGACATCTGCTGTTTGCCTGGTCGGTATATGCTTGCAGTCGTCAATATAGCTGGCGTCCGGTTTATCTGTTCTGGTCGGTATTCGCTGCGCTTTTGGTATGCACTCTGGCTGTAGCCATGCTCTGGTTTACAGTGGACCAGCCACGGCTTTATGACTGGTTTTCCAAGCCTCCGCTATTCGGACATATCCGGCATATGGGATATTTTCTCTGCTTTGCAGCCATTGTTGCGACCTACTGGTTCTTTTCTGCCCGCTTGCTTCAGCATTATCTGGCCGGAGTAGCGGTACTGCTTGGGTTCTCACTTCTATTCTGGAATGGTGGGCGTGGAGCTGCGCTTGCGGTTATGTTGGCCGGTAGTCTGGTACTTTTCTGTTCATGTTTCAGTTGGCAACGGCTTCGCAGCATGGCTTATCTGGTTATATTGGCTTTGGCCATGTCGCTGTTGTTCCGTGTCGATGTGCGAGGCGTAGGCTGGTTTGATGCCCTGTGGCGTTCTGACGCGGCGACTTCGGTGAATGCACTGAGCTCCGGACGACTGTGGATTTGGTCGGTGTTATGGCCATTTATCCAGGAGCGGATTTGGTTCGGCTGGGGCGGCAACGGTTTTGTGTCGGTCTGGGGGAAAGAGGCCAGTATTATCCAAGCACATAACGGGCTGTTCCAGCTGCTGCTGGAGTGGGGACTGATTACGACGGCGGCGATTCTTGGCTTGATCAGCTATTATTTCTTGCGCGGAAGTTGGGTGATTTGTCACATGGGGCGTCGTGCTCAACCACCTTTATTGCTGGGTTTGATGGTTACTCTTGGAATGCTGGTGTTAGCGGTGTTTGACGGCATTTTCTATTACGGGGCCCCTGGCAGCTTTCTTGCTCTCGGGTTGGGTTTGTTGGCTGCCGGACTGAAACTGCAGGCGTTGCATGGTCCCGATGCAGCGAATGATCATGGATGACTTAAGGGTGGTAGCTGCTTAAATTGTCGGGATAGTTATATGAAAACCCGTTTGGGCATGAATGAAGCAGACCTGTCCCGTGTCATCGAAATGGCTTGGGAGGATCGAACGCCTTTTGAAGCCATTGCGCGTTTATATGCGTTGAATGACTCGCAGGTTATTGGCTTGATGCGCCAAACGTTGCGGCCGTCGTCGTTTCGGCTATGGCGCAAACGAGTGTCCGGTCGCAAGACCAAGCATGCGGCACTCAGACACCCTGCCGTGCTGCGGGCTTACTGCCCAACCCAGTATAAAGGGTAACCGCTGCAGTTGATGGTTGCTTGAATGCCGCCTGGGTTACGATCTGCTACGCTTACTCCACCTGAAAGCAACAGCATGCCGCGTTCATTCACTTCAACCAAACAGGAAGGCCAAGATGTCTATTCGTATTAACGATATTGCCCCGGATTTCACTGCTGACTCCACTGCTGGTCAGTTGTCACTGCATGAGTGGATCGGTGACAGCTATGCGATTCTGTTTTCTCATCCGAAGGACTTTACCCCGGTGTGCACCACTGAGTTCGGGGCCGTTGCCCGATTGGCTCCGGAGTTTGCCCAGCGTAATACCAAGGTGTTGGGTGTTTCTGTTGACAGTGTTGACGAGCACAAGAAGTGGCAGCGTGATATCGAGACTGTTTGTGGAGCTCCTGCTGATTTTCCGATTATTGATGACAGGTCGCTGACGGTTTCCAAGCTGTATGACATGTTGCCGGCGGATGCCTACCTGCCCGATGGCCGCACTCCGGCTGACAGTGCCACGGTGCGCACTGTGTTCATCATCGGGCCGGACAAGAAAATACGTCTGACCATGGCTTATCCGATGACTGTCGGGCGTAATTTTGCGGAAATACTGCGCGCCCTGGATGCTGTTCAGGCTACTGATGGTGTGCCGATTGCCACCCCGGCTAACTGGGTGCCTGGCGAAGATGTAATCGTTGCCCTGAGCCTGAACAATGATCAAGCCAAGGAGAAATTCGGTACCCTGGATATCAAGCTGCCATATTTGCGTTTTACCGGTGCGCCGAAGCGATAAATGTGCACGCTGTGGGCAGGTAGCCAGCGTTAACGCAAATATACTGTGACACAGTTCACGTCCTGGCATTTTGCCGGTTTGTTTTCGGATGGTTTCACAGTATTGTTCTGCCATCACGGACGACATCAACCATGGATGGTTACCTGTTCTTGATCGGAAAGGCTGCCCAGTCGCAAATGACTGGGCAGCCTTTTTTGTTCATCTCGCGTGAACCTCTACTGATCTGGGTCATTGGCTTGCAAAGGCAGCTATGGGATATTTCCCCGTTAACTGACAGGGAGATTATTCCGCAATGCCCACCAAGTACTTGCTCGACGAAAGTCAAATGCCGCGCGCCTGGTACAACATTCAGGCCGACCTGCCCGAACCCTTGCCGCCGGTGCTGCATCCGGGAACCCATCAGCCGGTCACTGCCAGTGATCTGGACCCCTTGTTTACTCCGGCGCTGATCGAGCAGGAAATGACCACTGAACGTGAGGTAGACATCCCCGAGCCGGTTCGTGATGTCTACAAACTGTGGCGTCCGGCACCACTTTATCGTGCCTATGGTCTGGAAAAGGCATTGGGTACGCCCGCGAAGATCTACTACAAATACGAAGGTGTCAGTCCGGCGGGTAGTCATAAACCCAACTCGGCCATTCCGCAGGCGTTCTACAACAAGGAAGCCGGGGTCAAGCGCCTGACCACCGAAACCGGTGCTGGGCAGTGGGGTACTTCGCTGTCATTCGCGGGCTCATTGTTTGATCTGGATGTGACGGTATTCCAGGTCAGTGTTTCCTTTCAGCAGAAACCTTATCGCCGTGCAGTCATGGAAACCTATGGTGCCAGATGTATCGCTTCGCCATCGGAGTTGACTGAGTTTGGTCGTCGGGTACTGGCGGAAACACCGGATCACACGGGCAGCCTGGGAATTGCCATTTCCGAAGCGGTCGAGCTGGCGGTTAAGGACCCTGACACCAAATATGCCCTTGGTTCGGTACTCAATCATGTATTGCTGCACCAGAGCGTTATCGGTATCGAATCCATGCAGCAAATGGAAATGGCGGGTGACTGGCCGGATGTGATTGTCGGCTGTACCGGCGGCGGGTCCAACTTTGCCGGGATCTGTCAACGACGGTTCAAAACTGACCCACTTATCGGCGATATCGTCGGTTTAAAACTGACCCACCCTTGGCGATTAATTGTTGGTTAATAGACCTTGGCTGCTGCCCGAGACCGGCGCGATACCCGCAGCGTTCTTGTCCTTCAAGCGGTAGCTTTCGCCACGGATCTGCACGATATGCGCATGGTGTAACAACCGGTCTAACAGCGCTGCCGTCAAGGTTGTGTCATCGGCGAAGGCATGGGACCACTGCGAGAACGGCAGGTTACTGGTTACGATGACACTGCCTTGCTCGTACCGCTTGGCGATGACATTGAAGAACAGATTGGCTTCTTCGCGGCCAAACGGCAGATAGCCGATCTCGTCGATGATCAGCAGCCGCGGAGCTAGCACGCTGCGCTTCAAGTATTGCTCTAGGCGTTCCTGTTTGCGGGCTGTTGCCAGTTGCAGCATCAGATCGGCTGCGGCGATGAAGCGTGTCTTGATGCCTTGAGCGACGGCTTTGTGACCTAGGCTGATGGCGAGATGACTCTTGCCAACGCCACTGGGGCCGAGGAGTACGACATTCTCTGCTCGCTCTACGAAGGCCAAGCTTGTCAGTTCGTTCAGCTGTTTGCGCGGCGCTCCGCTGGCGAATTTAAAGTCATAGTCCTCGAAGAGCTTGCGCCCAGGGAAGCCGGCAAACTTGAGTAAGGTCTCACGGGAGCGCAGGGACCGTGCGTCCAGTTCCAAGCGCAATAGCTGCTCAAGGAAGTCGGCCAAGGTGTCTTCTTGCGAGGCGCAACGGTCGGCCATGGCTGACCATTCGCTGGCTAACGTGTCGAGCTTTAGGTTCGCGCAGGCGTGTTGGATACGCTGATGTTGCAGGTTCATGGACGTGCCTCCAGCAGCCGATCATAGGTGCTCAGCGGATGCTGGAAGCTCTCCCTGGGCACAGGCCGTGCGGCGGCGGGTATGTGCTCTAAGCCCCGTTTTGCCCGCCGTGGCAATGGCCTGAGCTGGAAGCGCTCCTGATCCAGCAATATCTGAGGCTTGATGCCGGTGGTGCCATGGATACGCTGGTGCGCCACACGCTCGAGCCAGGGACCTATATGGGCATTGGCCGTGGCCACATCCAGCCGAAGCCCAGCCTGATTCAGAGTGGCTGCCAGGGGCGTGATGAAGCTGTTTTTCAAGTAACCATTGAAGCGCTCGACCTTGCCCTTGGTGCGAGCTCTGTAGGGTCGGCAAGCGCGGGCGATAAAGCCATAATCACGCGCAGTCGCCAGCAGTTGCGCATTCCAACGATGCTGGCCTTCGCCGTAAGCATCACGCTCGATCATGATGGTCTTGGCGTTGTCGAACAGGATCTCCTGGGGTACCCCGCCGAAGTAATGGCATGCCTCCTCGATCCCGCGCAGCCAGTCATCCTGACGCTCATGCTCGGAAAACCGGACGTAGGTAGCGCGGCTATATCCCAGCGTGGCGACGAAAGCTTTGATCGTGCGCCGGTGGCGAGAGATGGTCGTGAAATCGACCTGCATTTGCTTGCCTGGAGGCGTCTCGAAACGAACTACCGGATCAGGCACGGCCGTCTTGAACTCGGCGAGATAGTTCTTGAGCTGAGTGATTCCGCCAGCATAGCCACGATCCTGAATCTCGCTGAACAGAACCGTTGCCGGTATCCAGTGCGGTTTGGCCGCCTCGATCCGTGCTAACAGATAGGTTTTGTAGGGCTCTAGCTTTGCTGGGCGAGCAGCCCGGTCCGGATAGCTAGGTACAACCGTCAGATCCCGCAGATACCTCCGCACCGTATTGCGCGACACTCCGAGCTGCTTTGCGATGGCGCGAATGCTGTTGCCTTGGCCATGTAATACATGAATTTCCACGAGTCTCTCCTGAGTCAACATCGGCCGCCGCTCTGGTCATTTGATTAGGCGGCCATTTTGCTTCAGGTGGGTCAATTTTAAGTCGACGTTGGTGGGTCAGTATTACTCCGGCGGTGACAGATCGCTTTTCCGTTTATCGGTCATGCTCTGCGTGGCGGTCAGAAGTCGCGCGTGGTGGCAGTTGAGCCCTCGGCCTGTCCTTCACTGACGCGTGGCAAATATGCCTATGATTATGGTGATACCGCGCACATGACGCCGCTGACCAAGATGCATACGCTGGGTGCGCATTTCACCCCGCCGGGCTTTCATGCAGGCGGTTTGCGTTATCACGGCATGGCCCCGCTGGTGTCGCATGTCAAGGAACTGGGCCTGTTTGAGGCTGTTGCCTATACGCAGAAAGAATGTTTTGAAGCGGGCGTGCTCTTTGCCCGTGCCGAGGGGATTGTACCGGCGCCGGAAGCAAATCATGCGGTAAAAGGTGCTATCGAGGAAGCTTTGCGCTGCAAGCGTGAAGGCAAACAGGACGTTATTCTGTTCAATCTGTGTGGTCACGGCCACTTTGATATGGCGGCTTATACTGCCTACTTTGCGGGTCAGTTGAGTGATCATGAGTACAGTGAGGAAGAGCTGGCGATGGCGTTGTCCGGGTTGCCCAGCATTTAAACAGTTTGTTACCGATAGCCAGGGAGGGCAATCGGAGATTGTGGTCTATTATTTATATCGGGTTTTGCCGTTGGCCATTCAATTGATCAGGACAGGATGTCGGTGATGTCAAGTGCAGTGCGTTGTACATTCGTTGTTTTTTCAACAGTTGTTCTTCTTTCAGCCAGCGTTAACGCTCAGTCCCTCGATCCCGTTCAGCAAGCCTTCCGGGCCAGTCACCAGACCCCGGAAGCGGCGTGCATCTAAAGCACGGAATGGCGGCCTGAAGTATGTGCAAGCCGGGCCAAGGCTGAATATGTCAACAAATCTTGAAGGAATACTCATGAATACCCTGAAAAAAATTGTGCTGAACTCTCTGATACTTCCGTGTGCCTTGCTGTCGAGTACTGCAGTGCTGGCCGACACTATTGAAGGCACGCTTGATGGCGAACCTCAGACCTGGCACGTGGTCAAGCAGGATGGCGCATCAACCGCAGGCTTCTCCGAGTTAGGGCCCGGCATGCTGAACGTTTCTCTGCAAGCCCATGTTGAAAAGCGTTTTGCTACTCAGGGTACTTTGAATATCAGTTTCGTGCTGATGAATGGCGAATTGATCAGCCCGCCAGAGGCAAGCTACTTCCATACCAACCGCTTTATGCCGAACTATGGCAACCAGGATACGCCGAAACATTGGGAACTCAGCGTCAGCGAGGTTGAAGGAGATTCGGCCCATTTCGTCGGACAATATCAGGGTACATTGACTCTCCAGGGCACACCTGAGGGCGATGAACCCGACTCTCTGGAATTGACAGTGGACTTCGATGTACGTGCAATCAGGGACAATTAGGTAGCTCAGACTGACAAGGCTCAGGCTCTTTGGGTTTCCAGCGTCCCCAGCAGCAGTGCGCGGTACAGCCTTTCGGCAAATCCGCGTGGCTGCGCAAGCTGCATACGTTCGAGGCATGCCAGGGTCGTCGGCCCCGGGCGCCGCTTCAGTCCGGCAGCGATTATCGGTAGCAGTGCCCTTTTGTTGCCGGCCAGGGATGACAGTCTGGATAACGCGACCGCCAGGTGTTCCTCTTCCCGGGTAAGCCCGCTGCCCAGCGGAAAGTCAGGCAGCTGCCCGGTATCCCTGGCGGGTTGCAGCGCCTGATGGATACGTTCGGGGGTGTTGTTGCGGTGTGCCGGTGCGATCTCGTAGTCGGCCGATACCTTTCCGGCTTTTTTTGCCTGTTCCAGCAATTGTGGCTGGAACGCCGAGTCGGTAATTGCCAGCAGGGCGTTGATTACCTCGGCATCGGTCTTGCCGCGCAGGTCTGCTGCGCCATATTCGGTTACCACGATATCGCGCAAATGCCGCGGTATGGTGATATGCGCATAATCCCAGACGATGTTCGACTGGCGTATACCTTTACGGGTGCGCGTGCTGGGCAGAGTAATGATGGATCTGCCGTCTTCGAGGGCGAATGCCTGAGCAATGAAATTGTACTGACCACCAACACCGCTGACGACCTGATAGTCAGCGAGTCCATCCGAGATCACTGCACCGCCCAGCGTCACCATCATGGCACTATTGACGAAGCGTGCGGCGGTACGGGCCTTTCGTTTGCGCTGCTCATCACCATAGAGGTCGTTGGTGAATGACACTGGCATCATGGCGATCTTGTTGCGCGTTGCCGCGGGCATATCTGCCAGGCGTTGGTAGAAGGTCGGGCTGCCAACAAAGAACCCGGCGTGCACCACCGCTCCGTCCACTTCCCGGGTCATGATGCCGGTCGTGATCATCTCGAGAAAACCTTCCACCAGCATTTCGGTTACGCCGTACAGCCCTTGCGTAAATGGCTCGCACTGTGCCGCAGACCGGGTAGGTCGCTGGCTGCCAAGTCTGTCGAGTAAATCCTTGTACAGTGCATTCTGTTGATGGCGAAGTACCAGGCTGTGGGTAATGGCATCACCGATCGAGCCGATGCCGATCTGCAGGCTGCCACCGTCCTCGATCAGGTTGGCTACTTCCAGACCGATCGCATGGTCGGTAGCCGAGGTCGGTTTGTTGGGCGGCATGAACAACTCGAATTCGTAGCCGGGCTCCTGCAGGATCATGTCGAAATCGCTGTCGGGCCGGTCGGCAGCACCGGCCATGAACGGCAACCGGGAATTGACCTGAGCAACGCTGAGGATGGGTAAACTATCCTGTCGCCGCCGATCGAGCAGGTCCGCGCTGATATCCGGATTGCAGCCGAGGCTGAAACGGGGTTCAGGACCACTGTAGTCACTGTGCTGGGGGGCTATGAGCTGCAGGATCAGGTTGACGCCGGAGTCGAGCAGCTCGTTCAGTGCATGGGTATAGTTGATTGAGGCATGGTTCTGTTGGGCCAGAGGGAAACCAAGCCACTGGCCCGACTGCAAAAAGAAATCCTTGACGACGATATTGTCCGGCAATTCACCGGAGCGAACCGCGCGGGCATATTCAAGTGCGGGGTAGTCATCGAACAGGCGCGCAGAGATCGGGTCAAGAAAGCGCTTTTCCAGCTCACTCCCGGCATGCGGACGCTCGAGAGTCAGTGCAGTCAGAATGCTCAGTGAGATGCCGGGATCGGCACAGGCACGTCGATATAATGCGTTGATAAGGTGGTTGGCCTTGCCCAGTCCCAAGGGCAGGCCAAGTACTACCCTGTTGCCGAGTTGCTGCAGAATGGCATCGACCAGGGCGTCACAATCGTTGAAATAGCGAGGAGAATCGGACATTGAACATTTCACAGCCATCGGAGTTTTAATTGTAGACACAATACAGCGAGTGACAGGCAGGGTTGAAGAGGCTATTACGGTAGCCATCGACAACGCGCCATTTGACATTGTCAGAAGACTGGCAATCCGGTGCTTATGATGTTGTTATATTGCCCGGCGCTGACCAAAAGGCATTGACGATAAAAGCGACAGCCCCTTTGCCAGCCGAAGGGACGGTTTGATGATTTGAACCGTCAGAACGTCTCGGATACATAACAAGATCAAATAACATGCATTCCAGCGTCTTGCTCCCCGTAAGAACAAAACTCGCCTATGGCCTTGGCCAGGTCGCCGAAACCATCAAGGCTACCGGCTTCGATATATTCCTGTTTTTCTATTTCACCCAGGTACTGGGGCTGTCCGGAACCCTTGCCGGGATTGCGGTGATGATCGCATTGATCTTTGATGCCGTGACTGATCCGCTGGCTGGCTATGTCTCAGACCACTGGCGCTCGCGCTTCGGTCGTCGCCACCCCTTCATGCTGGTGGCAGCAGTGCCCTTGGGGCTTGCCTGGTTCGGCTTGTTCATGCCGCCTGCGTCACTTTCTCAGTTGGGGCTTTTTTGCTGGTTGGCCGGCTTTGCGATCCTGGTCCGCGGCACCATGACCCTTTACTACGTACCCTATCTGGCTCTGGGAGCGGAGCTGACAGCTGACTATCAGGAGCGTACATCGGTTGCGGCCTGGCGGGGGATATGCGGTGTACTTGCCGCAGCACTGGTTGCCGTAGTCGGTTTGTCGCTGTTTTTTCCGGACAGTGTCGAGTTCGAAAATGGTCTGCTCAATCCTGCCGGCTATCCAAAGGTGGCGTTGGCAGGGGCCATTATCATGGTGCTGGCTATCTTGCTGTCAGCCTGGGGGACGCGTGACCGTATTGCTTCGCTGCCCAGGGCCTCGGATAGCCTGGCACGTGTTCCTGTGCGTGAAGATGTTGCTGCAGCATGGCATAACCGGTCATTTCGAGCGCTGTTCATTGGTACCATGCTGGTCGCGGTGTCAATCGGCATCGTGCAAACGCTGAACATGCATCTCAACGTTTATTTCTGGCAACTGCCCAGTTCAGCGATCGCTCTGTTGGCGATTGGTTTGCTGGCTGGATGGCCGGTGGGAATATTGCTGGCAAAACCTTTGCATCGACGCTTCGACAAGAAGCGTACCATCATCGTGGCAGCCTTGATCGGTCCCTTGGCGAGCAATATCGCGGTTGTATCCCGGTTGGCAGGTGTATTCCCGGATCAAGACAATGTGCTCTTCGAGCCATTGATATTTCTTGTGCTGTTTGTTTCGGGTATGGCAGCGGGGTTGGCGATGACATCTGGCGCGTCCATGATGGCGGATGTCACCCAGGAGCACCAGTTCCGCACCGGGCGCAGGCAAGAGGGTTTTCTGTTCAGCGCTGTGGCATTTACCGGCAAGATGGCTGCTGCGGTCGGCTATCTGGTTGCGGGCGTTGGTCTGGATCTGATCGGTTTCCCGGTTCAGGCCGAGCCCAGTCAGGTCTTGCCGGAGCACGTAACACGGCTGGCGTTGCTGAATCTTTCGGCCTGCCTGTTTGGTTTTGCTTCGGTAAGCGCGTATTGCTTTTACAGTATCGACCGTGACAGGCAGGTGCAAACGGCGCAAGAGCTTGCTGCCCGCGACAGTCTGCTCTGACTGGCTGAGTCGGCAAGACGACCTGCTGAATGTGTAATCGTCAGTTGCCTGTTGTGTGCATAAAAAATCATCCTATGCTGTAATGGCAAATTGAAATGGCTTTAAAGAGCGGTAAATAATGCAGTATCCCCGGGTAGCCCTGATCGCCAGAAAAGGCAGTGCCGATACACCAAGCGACTGGTTTCAGTGCCAAAGCGTTGCCGAATTGCCAGTTGACCCCGCCGTTGATGCCGTGGTGCTGGATGTTGATGCGGACTTGTTTGACCAGGCTCTTTTGGCACTGCGCGCCGAAGACGCTTATCGTTTTGTGCCGGCTTTCACGCTTCGTTCACAGGACAATGACCATCCGCTGTGTGACGGGCCTCTGCCGCAGAAACCAGAGATTATTGCCAAGACCTGTGAAGCCATTGCGAGTCGGTTGGCTGCTTTCAATCTGGGTCGCCGCCCTGAACGCCTTGAAGAGCGGGTTGTTGCCTGGCTCTGGACCCGTCCGCATGCCAGCCTGCTACCCGTACGGAACACCACCGTTGCTCACATGTACAGTTATCCGCTGATCAGCGCTTTTGCAAATGATCAGCCGGTTAACGAGATGGCCTGGTTGCGCTTGATGAGCGAGCAGGGATGGTTTGCTGCCGGCGAACTCATCGACCGCATACGCCTGTGCTCGAAATGCAACTCGGCTCGCCTGAATTATGTTGATCTGTGCCCGGAATGCAACGCACTGGACATAGCCAGAGAGCCGGCTCTGCATTGTTTTACCTGTGGTCATGTCGCCGCGCAGGAGAACTTTCTCAAGGACGGCATGATGCTGTGCCCCAACTGTCTGACCAGACTCAGACACATCGGCAGCGATTATGACCGACCCCCTGGAAAATCTGAGTTGTCGCGTTTGTCATAGCTTCTTTATCGATGCGGACGTCCAGGCGCGCTGCCTTGATTGTGACCATCAGCAGCAACCGGATGCTCTGCGAGTCCGTGAAATCAGGCATTACCACCTGACGGAAAATGCCCGGCTACGTTGTCGCCAGGGCTTTTCCGAAAGCGGCAGCAACGAGTTCTTCGGGCGTCTCAACCTGATCAGCCAGAACGCTTTCCAGAATTTGCTTGACTGGCAGATACAGCAATTGCGTCGTTATCCAGATACCCCTCCCTGCTCCTTGCTTGCCCTTAGATTCAGCAATCTTGAACAACTGCTGAGTACACCGGAAGGGCAAGCCAGCATGGATGAGTTGATTGAGCGTATCAAGGATGCGATCAGGGATACCGATCGATGCAGTCGTTCAAGCGAGAATCTGCTCTGGTTGTTGTTGCCACATACTGACCGTAACGGCGTCGATGTGCTGTCCAGGCGCCTGTCCGACTTCACCAGCCTGTTGGCGATCCGGGACAGTGCTCCCGATGTACAGGCGTCAGCCCTCACTCTGCCACATGATTTGCTGGCTGAAGAGGATGCACCGCTGCTGATTGGACGCTTGGCGGGTGAGATGGGTTGATGGTGGAAACCCCGATACTGACATTACATGAAATCATCAGCATGGTGGCCAGTGCCGATGGCGTCACCAGGCTGCTGTTGTTGCTGTTCCCGTTTTTTCTGCTGATCGAATTGCCGATGAACCTGCTGATCGCTGCGGGGGTGGTGCGCTGGTATTCGCGTAAAATGTCGACTATTCCTGCTGCGGCAAACTATGCACCCACAGTGTCATGCATCATCACCTGCTACAGCGAGGGCCGAGATGTACTTAAGACGCTGGAAACGCTTTGCGAACAGGTCTATCCCGGTGATATTGAGCTGATACCCGTCATCGATGGGGCTGCGGTCAATCAGGAAACACTGCAAGTCATTCGCGACTACCGGATTGACTCCGGCATCCATCCCCGTCGACATCTGAAGCCGATTGCCAAGTGGCAGCGTGGGGGGCGAGTCTCTTCATTGAATGCCGGCCTGCAACAGGCAACGGGCGATATAGTGTTGGCGCTGGACGGTGACACCTCCTTTGACAACACCATGGTCAGCAGCATTACCCGACATTTCGTCGACCCCGGAGTACCTGCCGTTGCCGGAAGCCTGCGGGTGCGCAATATGCGCGCATCACTGATTACGCGGATTCAGGCGCTGGAGTATTTCCTGTCGATTCATGTCAGCAAAACAGGCCTGTCAGAATGGAATACCGTCAACAACATCTCTGGTGCCTTTGGTGCTTTCCGGCGTGAGTTTCTGCTGCATATAGGGGGGTGGGATACGCATTCTGCGGAGGATCTGGATATTACCTTGCGCATCAAGGGTTATTTTGCCCGGCATCCTCTGCGTATTCCTTTTGAACCGGCGGCTGTCGGGCATACGGATGCACCCGTGACCCTGCGCCAATTTCTCATGCAACGACTGCGCTGGGATGGCGATCTGTTTTTCTTGTACATCCGCAAGCATTCCCACAGCATGACTCCCCGACTGCTCGGCTGGCCCAATTTTCTGATGACCTTGATCACCGGTTTCTTCTTTCAACTGGTACTGCCCTTCATGATTGTCGGCTACACGCTTGCGGCACTGGTGCTGCTTCCTGTGCAGACATTGCTGATTTTGACCACACTGGTTTATCTGGTCTACCTGGCTGTGACCCTTTGCCTTTATGTGTTGGGCTTGTTACTGGTGTCGGAACGTCCACGTGACGACTTGAGGTTGCTGGCTGTGGTTCCGCTGTTCCCGGTTTTCATGTTCGGGCTGCGTTGTTGGGGTGTGGTCTGCACAATGAATGAGGTCCTGCGGCGCGGGCATGAGGAAACCAGCATGGCGCCCTGGTGGGTGCTGAAAAAAGGCAAGAGGTTCTGATATGGGTGGCAGACCATCAATGCAATTGCTGCTTGGCAGCGTTTTGATTGCGATAGCGCTGTCACCACAGCAGCTAATGGCTGTAAGCCTGCAGTCACTGCTTGATGGTATGCACGACACCCCTGCCACTCTGGCCAGCCAGCATGAAGAGCAACGCATCGATGCGGAGCTGCAACAGCGCCGGGCGACAGCGGGCTGGAGCCTGTTTGGTGGCGTCGACAGTGGTCGTTTCCGGGAGGTGGAAACGACAGGCATTCAGGAGTTTGAGGGTTATGGTGCACAACTGGGGCTACGTTATCCCTTGCTTGGCAGCATGCAGGCACGCAAGGCCTCGGTGACCGATGCCCGAGTATCACTGGCCCAGGCCCAACAGATGACGGAGCTCAGTCGCGCTGAACAACGCATGCTGTTGCGTCAGACCTACATAGACTGGTGGCAACAACAGGCACTGGATGACTGGTGCGCCAGGCAGCGGATAAAAGCGCGCGATGAACACGACCGTGTGGCAACACGGGTCATGCACAAGGAGCTCAGGCTGTCCGAGGAGTTATGGACCCAGCAGCGCTGGCGCAGCCTGATGCTCCCCTGCGGCAACCTGCAACAGCGCATGGCACAGCTTGAGCAAAGGCTAGGCTATCTTCACGGCAAGCCCCTTGCTGCTGACACCAAGGCTCAGGTCGAAGCGCTACCGCTGGAGCCAGCCCCGCTGCAGCAATGGCTGCCCTTGCTGGAAGAACATCCGGCGTTGCAGGTTCACCAGGCAGAACAACAGGGGTTGCAGCCTCTGACCCGGGAACGTTGGTCTGATCGGGTTGATGCCAGCTTCAGCCTGGCGCAGAGTTATGATCGCCGTACGGATATTGGTGGCAGCGGTAGCGGGCTGGTGGCCGCAATTACGTTCGAAACCCCGCTGACTGGTATTGCTGATAGCCGAGAAACACCAGCTGCTGCTCAGCAGAGGGCAGCCCACCAGCGCTATCTTGATGCCAGGCAATCCCTCGCTCAAACGCTTGAGCTGACATTGCAACAATATCGCCAACAACTCGACAGTATTGCGCTGCGTCAGCTACAGCTCGACTACACAAGGCAGCTGATACTGGAGCAGCAAGAGCGTCAGCGCATCAACAATGCCAGCGAATTCATGGGGTTGCGAATGGCCCGCCTTGAGCAGGCGGACATCGGCCTCGAGTTGATCAATGACTGGCATGCAGCCTGGAGTTTGCTGGCCGAGCTGGAGACACTGGCCGAGCAACAGCTACCTCTGCTTTCCACAAAACAGGTGGAATGGTCTGCAAAGGCTGACAGGCCCGCACCGGCATCGCATCAGGAACCTGGCTGGAGGCAGTCTGCCTACATCTGGAACAGTACCTTGTTGTTGGATAAACGACACCGCGAACAACAGATCAACGCACTGACGTCGGCGGGATTCAATCATGTTTATCTGGGGTTCGATGCTGAACAGGTAGCGCGGCTTGAACAGCTGTCGCCGAACATCGAGCAACTGATTCGACAGCTGCGGCAACACGGCTTCATTGTCGATCTCCTGCTTGGTGATCCTGCCTGGATATCAGCCGAGAATCGCGCCGACCTGCTGCAGTTGATCGACAGATTTGCGGCTCTGCCCTTTGACCACCTGCATCTCGATCTCGAAGTCGAGCAACTGGGTTGGCCGGTGCCGGACACGCGGCTGGTCGACTGGTTACAGACCCTCGAGGCTGTCAGCAACGTCAGCCCCTGGCCGGTTACGCTGGTCGGCCATCATCGCTGGTTTGCTCCAACCGCCCGAGGATCCGGACACTGTATTCCCTGCGCACTGCCAGATCTGGATATCGATGCAGTCACCATCATGCTTTACAGCACTGCCGAGAGCTCGGTCATAGAACGCACTGCAGCAATTGCGGACGCCTGGCCAGAGCTGAAGGTCAGCCTCGCGCAAAGTGTCGAGTCCACACTGCCGCAAGAGAACAGTTGGCAGGGTTCATCTCATGGCGAGCTTGAAGCCCTCAATGCGCGTTTGCGCAGGCAACTCGGCAAGCACGATCTTGCCGGTCTGGCCTGGCAAGACTGGCAGCACTATCTCAACATCATCGAAGCAGGAAGCCAGGTGCCATGAAAGTTCGATTTTCCAGCCAGAAAGAGCAGAATCCGACAGTCGATGGTGGACTCAAGGTCATGTATGCACCGGGAAAACGCGCGGCCTACCGCCTGCGGTGGTATCTGATACTGTTGATCGTTGCCAGTCCTTTTTTGTGGTTTCTGTTCAAGCTGGCCAGTGGTCTGGTGCTGCTTGAAGTACCGGCCCGCACTGTTCAGCTGCTTCAGGATGTGCGCGCACTGGAAAGCGGAGTGGTAACGCAGCTGCATGTTATTCCCGGCCAGCAGATAAGCGCGGGTGCCCAACTGGTTACCCTGGAGAATCCTGCGCTCTTGTCGCAGCGACAAGCACTTGATGCTACTACCCCAACCCGGTCGACAGGTGGTGCACCGCTTGAGCAGCAGCAACGAGCTTTGCAACAGCAGGTTGCACGAGCACAGTCACGGGTTTCAGAGTTACAGCGCCTTGTGTCCCTGGGCGCTGCAACCCGAGGTGAGCTACAGCAGGCTGAAGATACGCTTAACGACCGGCAGGCTGCGGTGGCTGCGCTACAGCGCAGTACGGAGCCATTGGCCGAACAGCAGATTCAGTCTCGACGCTCGGTCTACGAGCTGGCTGCGATCGAGCAGCGTCTGCAGCAGTTGCAGGTGACTGCCGCAGTTGATGGACGCGTTCAGACTGTCGAGGTCAGTGAAGGGGAAAGTGTTGGACCTGGTACCTTGCTGTTGCAAGTTTCCTCATCAGAGACCACCGAGATACATGTATTCCTCGATCCCCGTCATCGCGACCTCGCTTACCCCGGTCAACCTTTGGCGCTGCAACTGCCAGACAAGCAGTGGCTGGATGCCCGGGTTATCGATACGGCTCAACAGGTCAGTCGTTTGCCCCCCGATATTCGCTCACCCTTCGGCGGTACTGATCTTGGTTTGTTGGTGAAGGTACAACCGGTTGAGCCGTTGCCGCCCCAATGGCAGCTGGATAACCTGCCATTGACTGCACGTTTCCCGAATCAGCTGGAACGGTGGTGGCAGCAGTTATCCAGGTAATCTACCCTGGCGTAACCGCTCCACTCGTTGCAGGGTGTGAAACGAGGCAGTCACGGTTGCTGGTGTGGCTTTTCCTCGGCGTTCCAGCCTGAGTCCGGAGTGAAGCGATCACCATGCCGGTCTTTGAGGCCATTGAGGCGAGTTGCGATTTCCTCATAGCCCCGCTCGCGGGCATAGTGCATGGGGCCGCCACGAAAGGGCGCAAAGCCGGTGGCAAAGATCATGGCGCCATCCAGCAGGTCGCTGTCTTCGATGACCTGCTCGCGCAAACAGGCCTGGCAGGCATTCAGCATGGGCAGAATGAGCCGGTCCAGGGTGTCTTCAGGTGCCGGCTCGACCTTGTCACGCTTCTGCGGTTTGCCATCTTTCCAGGTGTACAGGCCTTTACCTGATTTGCTGCCCAGCTCGCCATCGTCGACCTTGTTGCGCAGCCAGTCCGGTGTTGCCGGCTGTTCGGTATCCAGACGCTCACGCAACATATCGGCAACACTCAGGCAAATGTCCAGACCAACCTGATCGGCCAACTCGACCGGGCCCATGGGCATGCCGAAATCCAGCGCGACTTTATCAATGGCTTCGGCGGCTACGCCTTCATCGAGCAGGCAGATGGTTTCTACCAGGTAGGGCGTCAGCGCGCGGTTGACCAGAAAGCCTGGCGCGCTGGCGACCGGTGCGGCCAACCGTTCAATCTGGCCGACAAAGCGACGGGCCTGGGCGAGGGTGCTGGCGCTGGCCTGATCATGGGCGACCACTTCAACCAGTTGCATCTGGGCAGCCGGGTTGAAGAAGTGAATGCCGACCAGTCGCTCGGGGGATTGCAGCTTTTCCCGTAGTTTTTCCAGTGGGATGCTGGAGGTATTGGTTGCGAGAATCGCGCCGGGCTTGAGTCGCGGCTCGGCCTCCGCGTAGACGGTGTGCTTGAGTTCGAGGTCTTCCGGTACGGCCTCCAACACCAGGTCTGCGCGGCTGAGGCCGTCGTTGGCCAGATCCGGAATCAAGCGGTCGAGCACATCACGGGTCTCGGCAGGAGAGAGGTGCTTGCTGTTGCATAACCCGGCCACCTTGCCGACTGCTTTGGCGATCATCTCCGGTTTCATGTCGAACAGGCTGACACGAAAGCCCTGCAGCGCGCACCAGCCGGCTATATCGCCACCCATGGCACCTGCGCCAATCACGTGAATATGACGCAGCTCCGGCAGGTCGTCGACGTCCTCGGCTACCTTGCTCTGGGCCTTGAGTTGCTCGCGTAAAAAGAACACTCGTACCAGGTTCTGTGAGGTGCTGGTCTGCAACAGCGTGGCGAAGGATTCAACTTCCTTGCGCAGCATTTTCTGCGGGTCGTCGGCATGTTCTTCCCACAGCGCAATCAGTGCCTCCGGGGCAGGGTAATGCTCTGGCGGTGCCTTGCTGGCTGCCTGGGCACGCATTTTCCTGGCGGCCATTTGGCGCGGCAGGCTGTGTTCGAAGGGCTTGCTGGTCCAGATGCTCTGCGCGGATTTGTCGACATCACCATTAACAACCGCGGCAACGGCGGCAGCGACATGGCGCTCTTCCACCAGTTGGTCGATCAGGCCGAGCGACTTGGCCTTGCCGTCATGTACATTCTTGCCGGTGAGCATCATGGTCATTGCTTCGACAGGGGCAATCAGGGCTGGCAGCCGAACGGTTGCGCCCAGGCCAGGATGCAGACCCAGCTGGATTTCCGGGGTAGCGAAGGTGGCGCCGTGCACGGCCAATCGGTAGTCGCAACACAGCGCGAGTTCCAGGCCGCCACCCAGGGCCGCCCCATGGATCACCGCGATGGTCGGGCATTTAAGGTCAGCCAGTCGCTGTACAACCTTGTGTGCCTCGTTGAGCTTTTCTATCGCCTGGGCCTGGTTATCAAGATCCCGGAACTGGCTGATATCTGCGCCCATGCAGAAGCCGTTTTCCTTGGCCGAGCGGATGACCAGCGCTGTTGGCAGGTCACTTTCCAGCTGGGCGAGCACCCCGTCCAGTTCACGCAACAGATCTTCGGACAGCACGTTGGTGCTGGTGTCGGCCTTGTCCATCAACAGCCAGGCGACATTCTGTTCGTCACGCTTGAGGTGCCAGTTACGCCTCTCGCCGTCAGTCTGTTGCGGCGCGCGCTCGAAGGGGCCGAATTCGCGGTCTCGCTGAGCCAGCGCGGAATACACATTGCCTGTCATCAGCTTGTCTCCTCTAGCATTTCGATCAGCATGGCACCGGCCTGTCCGCCACCAATACATTCGGTAGCAACTCCGCGCCGCAGTTTCTTGCGGCGCATGGCGTTTACCAGGTGCAGCACGATGCGGTTGCCGCTGGTGCCGACCGGGTGCCCGAGACTGATTGCGCCGCCGTCGACGTTCAGGCGTTCGCGGTCAATCTTGCCGAAGGGCTGGTCGAGGCCGAGCACGTCGCGACAGAAGGCGGCATCCTCCCAGGCAGCCAGGCAGCTCAACACCTGCGCGGCAAAGGCTTCGTTGATCTCCCAGAGATCGATATCGTCTTTCGTTTGCTGATGTCGCTCGAGCAGCTCGGTCACTGCGAGCACCGGGGCCAAACCCATAATCTTGGGGTCCAGCGCGGCCCAGTGGCTGTCGACAATTCTTGCGATGGGCTTGAGGCCATGTTCCTTCACCGCCTTTTCCGAGGCGAGGATGAGCCAGGAGGCGCCGTCGGTAATCTGTGAGCTGTTGCCGGCGGTCACTTGCCCGTGGGGCGGTTCAAAGACCGGCTTGAGCTTGGCCAGTGAGCCCAGGGTATTGTCCTTGCGCACACCGTCATCGGCCGGGTACAGCTTGCCATCACTGGACATGGCCGGCACCACTTCATCATTCAGCCAGCCCTCGTCCTGGGCATGAGCCAGGCGCTGGTGACTCTCCAGCGCATATTCGTCGGCTTGCTGCCGGGTGATGCCAAACAGATGGGCCAGCACTTCGGCGGTCTGTCCCATGTTCAGGTCGACGATCGGATCGGTCAGGCCGCGCTCAATACCAATGACCGGTTTGAGCATGCCCGGCTGGAACTTACCCAGTGATTGCACCTTGGCTGTCATGCTTTTGGCCTGTTGCAGGTCGCTCAGCCATTCGACGGCCCCTTGTCTCAATAGTAGGGGGGAATGACTCAGCGCCTCAGTGCCGCCTGCCAGAATCAGATCGGCGCTGCCTTCGCGAATATATTTGCTTGCCGTGTCGATCGATTGCATGCCCGAGCCACAATTGATCTGCACGGTAAACGCCGGCATCTGCTCGCCCATGCCGAGGCGCAAGGCGGCGACACGTGCGGGGTTCATTTCCTCCGAGATCACGTTGACACAGCCGAGGATGACCTGATCAAACGCCTCGGCTGAAAAGGGCTGGCGCAGCAATAAAGGCCGGCCGCACTGCACGGCCAGGTCAACCGGCGTGAAGGGGCCTGGCCGTCCGCGGGCCTTCAGAAAAGGGGTGCGGGCACCATCAATAATATAAACCGGTTTCGTTGCGCGAGCGGTTTGATTCCGAGTTCCCATTGCGCTTTCCTTTCTGTTCAAATTGTCAGCTTGGCAAACCTGTTGTCAGCACATTGGCAGTCTGCGCTGGATATTCTGATTATTGGAAGGCTAGCAGTTCCCTTGTGTGCATCAAGTCAGCCAACCGATAATCAAGCTGCCGGTTTCCATGAGGATGCGCTTGCTTGCAGGTACTCAAGGATATGAAACTTTTAGCCGCTGACTCTGTCGAGATGAGTTCAGGGAGTCAGATATTGGCCATAAACGCCACGCTCTGAACTGATTTTCCTCGGAACGAATGGGGAGGACTTATGCAAGTCAAAGATGTGATGACCGGTAAACCTGAATATCTCGATGCCAATGCCAGTATCCTGGAAGCGTCTCAGCGCATGCGTGACAACCAACGCGGCTTCACTCCGGTTGCTGACAAGGGAAAGATTGTGGGTGTCGTTACTGATCGCGATATTGCCGTGCGAGCTGTCGCTGAGGGCAAGTCACCCAACGAGAGTGTCAGCAGTATTCTGAGCAGCAAAGTACTGTACTGTTTTCAGGATGACGACGTGAAAACGGTTCTTCAGAGCATGCAAAACAATGGTGTGCAACGTTTTGTGGTGCTGAACAACGATAAGAACAAGGATTTTGTTGGTGTGGTGACCGTGGGCGATATTGCTGACAAGTGTGAGGGTAGTGACATGGCTCAACGCATTGCCAACGCCTCCAGGCACTACCATTGATTATTTAACCGTCGCTTACCTCTCCCTCGCATTGGTTACTAATCCCTTTCGGTGGCATTGGCTGACACTGCGGGAGTCGTGTTGCAGACGGAGAACCATATACAGGGAAAGTGGGCTCTCCGCTGCCGCCAGCAGTTACAGGCTGTTCGGGTTGCAGGGCTTTCGCAGTGCCAGCCGCAGACAAGTCGGGCTAGAATGCGGCCAGCAGTTCAATATCTGATCACGACAAGGAGAGATGTATGCGTTTGCTACTGGCTCTGTTGCTGCCCTGGCTGCAGTTCTTCACCATTGGCCGGCCCTTCGCCGGGATTATTTGCCTGGTCCTGCAAATCACACTGATTGGCTGGATACCTGCAGCC